>JAEZFK010000059.1 GCA_023437715.1 Bacillota bacterium
TACACTCCTGTTAAGTAGTCAAGCTACAGGGAAAAATCAAAAGTCCACAGTATCTGAATGTATTATAACCACGATATTAAAAAGAAAGGAAGTTATGGTGTTTTGCTTCTAAAAACATCATACAAGGGAAAGTATGGAGAACGAGAACAACGTAAGCTACCAGGAGGCCAGCTATCCGTCGGAAGATCCGAACAAGAGTGTAATGTCCATGGGAGAATGGTTCATCACATTGATTGTAATGATGATTCCCTGTGTTAATCTCATCATGATGATTATCTGGGCATTCGGAAACGGAAATGAAAACCGTAAAAATTACTGCAGAGCCAATTTAATTGTCACTGTGGTCGGAACGGTTCTGGCAGTCATCGTATATGCCACTGTTTTAGCCGGTGCCATCGCTTCATTAGGCAATTACTATTAAGAGAAAGAGAAGGGGTCCCGGGATCTCTTCTCTTTTCATATAAAAGCTTTTATATAAAGTTGGCAAAGATGGAAGCAAAAATCACCGTACAGAGGCCGGAAGTGGCAATGGCCAGGCTGCTCATGGCGCCTTCGATTTCCCCCATTTCCATGGCTTTCGTCGTCCCTACCGCATGGGCGGCAGAGCCTATGGCAATGCCCTTTGCCACCGGATCAGTGATCTTAAATATTTTGCAGACTGTTTCCGCAACCATGCTTCCCAGAATGCCGGTTATAATGATGCAGGCAACCGTAATTGTGACAAGGCCTTTCATTTCCTCGGAAATGCCCATGGCAATGGCTGTGGTAATGGATTTCGGCAGAAAGGTGACATATTGCTGGTGATTCAGACCAAAGATGAGAGCCAGAAGAAATACGGTGCTCATGGTGGTGAGAACCCCTGTTAAGGTTCCTGCAATAATGGCCCTGGAATGCTTTTTCAGCAGCTCCAGCTGGCGGTAGAGGGGAACGGCCAGACAGATGGTGGCCGGGGTCAAAAGATAGCTGATATACTTGGCACTTCCGTTGTAGGCCTCGTAATTGATGTGAAATACGGATAAAAATGCCATGACGATCAGAATGGAGATCAAAAGTGGATTGAAAATAGCAAGCTTAAACCGTTTATTTAACCGGATACCCGCTTCATAGCCTAAAATGCTGATAACTGCTCCAAAAAATAAAAAACTATTAATTGCGTTACTCATCGTTCTTGTGCCTTTCCTTAGATGTGTTCATAAAAAACTGAGTCACTTTTCCGGTGATTGCCATGACAATAACCGTAGAAAACAGGGTGATGACCACAAAGGGGATCAGTATGGGACGAAGCTTTCCCCAGGAGTCAAGAAGCCCTACGGCTGCCGGAATGAACATTAAAGGCATGATTTCGATGAGAAACATGCTGACCTCCTCCACCGCGGCCAAGGGGATAAGTCCGGTCCTTAAGCCTGTCAGCATGAGGATCAGCCCGTAAATGCTGGCGGGGACGGGAAGGGGAACAAACAGATGTATGATCTCTCCCGCAAGGGATATGAATAGTATAATGCTGAATTGTCTGATGTATTTCATGTGAACGCCTCCTGCAGTTCCTGTTGAATTTTCAACTATGAATTATCCTAAACTTAATTTTGCGGCTTGTCAAATGTTTTATTAACATAATAAATATTTTTTCGTGGTAATTTTAAGGGGAGTACAGTATAATGATTTTATGAAAAAAAGGAGCTGAGAGCTTATGGCGGCTGGAATAGAATTTGATATTTTATATTTTTTACAGTCTCTCCATACCCAATGGCTGGATTTGTTTATGAAGAATGTGACGAGTTTGGGAGACCACGGGATGTTCTGGATTCTTACGGGCCTGGTCCTTTTGTGCTTTCGTCCCACAAGGCCCATGGGCCTGTGCGTCCTCCTGTCTCTGGCGGCAGGCTTTCTTATAGGGAATCTGATCCTTAAAAATCTGGTTGCAAGGGAAAGGCCGTGCTGGATCGACAGCAGCATTCCGCTTCTTGTGAAAAATCCCAGGGACTATTCTTTTCCGTCGGGCCATACGCTGGCCTCCTTTGAGGGAGCGGTCAGCATCTGGCTTTATAACAGAAGATGGGGGGAGGCTTTCCTGGTCCTGGCGGCCTGTATCGCATTTTCCAGGCTCTATCTGTTCGTGCATTTCCCTACCGATGTTCTTGGGGGAATGGTTCTAGGTATCTTGATCGCCTGGCTGGTTCATAAGGCTGTTTTAAAAAAATGTTTGCATTCCGGCAAAACTGTGATATACTGATGGCGTTACAAAACATAATATTAAAGTCGCAGAGTAGACTTGTGTGCGTTAAGTGCCGGATGAACAGGGAGTTGTCAACCGGACGAAAAGATTTTCTTGCGGTACACGAGTCGCATCCCGCTGCATCAGAAGATAGGTATATTATCTCCGGTTGTAGTTTGAGGTCTGCAAAGGAGGTATTTTTTTATGAAAAAATTCGCTGCTTTGTTCACCGATTCTTACAGAGAATTAAAGTCTGTGAGAACCATCACCACCGCTGCCATGTTTGCCGCCATAGCCGTTGTTCTTGGCATGTTTTCCATTAATCTTGGAAACTACATCAGGATTGGTTTTTCTTCCATTCCCAATGAACTGACGGCCTATCTGTTCGGCCCTGTAGTAGGCGGATTGTTTTCAGGAAGCCTGGATGTGCTTAAGTATCTGTTAAAGCCTGTAGGAGCCTTTTTCCCCGGCCTGACCCTGGTAACAATGCTTGCAGGTGTCATGTACGGCTGTATGCTTTACAAAAGGCCCATCACTTTAAAACGGGTTCTGGTTTCCAAGCTGCTGGTCATGCTGATCTGCAATGTGCTGCTTAACACCTTATGCTTATCCATCCTTTATGGAAAGGGATTCATGGTGCTGCTTCCGGCCAGAGCGCTGAAGAATCTGGTCATGTGGCCCATTGATTCCATGATCTTTTATTCCATAACAAAGGCCATGGAGACTATGGGAGTCTTTCGGACCATCCGCGGCGTAAGACCGGCGGGATTAAAGTAAAAGAAAAAGCCTGCGGTGCCGGAAAGGGGGCCGCAGGCTTTTTTTATGCAATGCTCTTTATTCTGAAATTCATAGACAAAACCAGTTGTTTTATACTATAATCTTAAGTGTTTGCATGGAAAATCCGTTAAGAAGGAATGATGAAGGATGATGAAAAAGCCGATTAAGGGCATTTTTTTTGATATTGATGGAACTCTGCGTGATTTTAACACAGGAAAGATACCGGACAGCACAAAGGAGGCGCTTCTGGCAGCCAAAGAGGCGGGGCTTCTGCTGTTTGTGGCCACAGGACGCCATGTCCTTGAAATGGAAGAAGAGAATTTGCTGGAGGGCATTGTCTTTGACGGCTATGTGACCTTAAACGGCCAGTACTGCTACTGCGGGGAAACGGTGGTTTATGAGCTTCCCATAAACCCGGCTGACGTCCGGCTGACCCTGGAGCTTTTAAAGGAAGAGCCCTTTCCGTGCCTGTTCATGGAAAAGGACCGCATGTACATCAATATGGTAGACCAGATGGTGGAGACCGTTCAGGCGGGAATCGGAACCAGGATTCCGCCGGTTGTGGACGTGGAACGGGCAGGAAGCCAGAAGATATACCAGATGATTCCCTATGTTTCAGCAGATATGAAGCAGAAGCTGGCGAAGCGGCTGACGGGCTGTGAATTCATCAGCTGGCATGACGGCTTTGCCTGGGATGTGATTCCGGCATCCGGGAGCAAGTGGGAGGGCATCCGCCGTATGGCAGAGCATTACGGCCTTTCCATGGATGAGACAGCCGCCATCGGCGACGGGCATAACGATGTATCCATGATATCCGGGGCAGGGCTTGGCATTGCCATGGGCAATGCCACCGATGAGGTCAAAAAGTCAGCCGGATATGTGACGGACCCGATAGAAAAGGATGGCTTAAAAAATGCCGTCTTCTATATATTAGATCAGAATTTCAGATCAGAATTTTCAGGAGGAATGAACCATGAGTGATGCGAATTGTACTCATAATTGTAATACTTGCGGGGAAAGCTGCACAAGCAGGCAGGGAGAGCAGACCAGCTTCCAGGAGCCTCTTCATCCGTCCAGCACGGTGAAAAAGGTGATCGGTGTTGTAAGCGGAAAGGGAGGAGTAGGAAAATCACTGGTAACTACCATGATGGCTGTGCGCATGAATGCCAAAGGATATAAGACAGCCGTTCTGGATGCGGACATTACCGGTCCTTCCATTCCAAAGGCGTTCGGCCTGACGGACCAGGGCATAGGAATGACTCCGGACGGCCTCATGATCCCGGCGACTACCTCAACGGGAATTGAAGTGATGTCGGCAAACTTAATCCTAAACAATGAGACAGATCCAGTGATCTGGAGAGGTCCTGTGATCGCAGGCGCTGTAAAGCAGTTCTGGCAGGAGGTTCTCTGGGAAAACATTGATTACATGTTTGTGGACATGCCTCCGGGAACCGGAGATGTGCCCCTGACCGTATTCCAGTCCCTTCCTGTAGACGGAATCATCATTGTCACGTCTCCCCAGGAACTGGTTTCCATGATCGTCGCAAAGGCAGTCAATATGGCGAAGAAGATGAACATTCCCATTCTCGGCCTGATTGAAAACATGAGCTATTTATCATGCCCGGACTGCGGCAAGAGGATTGCTGTTTTCGGTGAAAGCCATATTGACGATGTGGCGGAAACCCACGGCCTGACCGTGCTGGCAAAAATTCCCATTGATCCGAAGATCGCAGGAGCTGTGGATGAGGGTACTGCCGAATATTTACAGGCCCCCTGGCTGGATGAAGCCGTTGGGGCGGTTGAGAAAGCTTAAATGCCTGAGGTATGAAAATGAATATTAGTATGAATCCCAATAGCGAGCTGAACCAGTCCATCGTAAACGTTCCTGATCTGGTCCAGGTGCCAGATGCCCTCATAAAGCAGGCTTACCAGTTTCAGGAAGCCATAATGATGTATACCTGCGCTATCCGGGAGCTAAAGACAAAGCTGGAGGTATTAAATGACGAGCTGTCCGTAAGGAACTCCAGAAATCCCATTGAAGTGATAAAATCCAGGGTAAAAAGGCCGTCCAGCATTGTGGAAAAGTTAAATCGCAGAGGGCTTCCCATTTCCCTGGAGTCCATGATGGAAAATCTGGATGACGTGGCCGGAATACGGGTCATCTGTTCTTTCCTTGATGATATTTATGCGGTGGCGGAAATGCTCATCCGTCAGGATGATGTACACGTCATTGCCATTAAGGATTATATCAAAAACCCAAAGGAGAACGGCTACCGCAGCTATCATATGATTGTGGAGATTCCCGTATTTTTTTCCGACCGGAAAAAATGGATGAGGGTGGAGGTGCAGATCAGGACCATTGCCATGGACTTCTGGGCCAGTCTGGACCATCAGCTGAAATACAAAAAGGAAGTGGAAGACCTTTCAGAGGAAATCGGAGAGGAGCTTCGGGAATGTGCCGATGTGATCGCCGAAACCGACGGGCGGATGCTCAATATAAGAAAGAAAATTGAAGAACAGGGAATTACTGTGACGAAATAAAGAGGAGCCATTCCAGAAAGAAAGATCAATAAGCTTTCTTTTTTGGAATGGCTCCTTTCTTATGGATATGGCTGTCAAAGGCTACATGGGTAATTGAACGGTAAAGATGGTCCCTGTTTCCGCAGCGCTGGCAACCGTGATTTTTCCCTTGTGCTGGTCAATAATGGTCTTGGCGATGGAAAGGCCCAGGCCGTATCCCCCTTCCTTGCGGACCCTTGACTTGTCTGTCCGGTAAAACCGTTCAAAGATATGCTTCTGTTCTTCTAAAGGAATGGGCTCTCCGGTGTTCCGTACGGTCAAAACAGCGTGGTGGGGAGATCTTTTCAGCCCGATGGAAACAGAGCCGTTCCTGCCGGCGTATTTGCAGGCATTGTCCAAAAGAATGGTGACCACCTGCTTTAGCTGGGCCTCACAGCCTTCCAGGGTGATGCCGGGGTCAATATCATTTTCCAGGGTGACCTTATGCTCAAAGGCCACGGATTCAAAAAGCAGGACCGCGTTCAGCACGATATCGCTGAAATCCAGGGGAAGCCTGGTGATCTGTACTGCCTGAACAGCTCCGGCATCGGAGCGGGCCAGAAAAAGGAGTTCCTCCACCAGCTGCTTCATGCGGGAGGTTTCTTCCTTTGTGTTATCCAGCCACTTTTCCTGTTCCCTGATGGTGGATTCCCTGTGGGAGGAGAGAATCTGTAAATTCGCCAGGATAACCGTAAGGGGTGTCTTCAGCTCATGGGAGGCATCGGCAATAAACTGGTTCTGCTGCTTCCATGCGGTCTCCACAGGCTTTACGGCCAGGCGGGAAAGGAAAAGGCTTAAAATCAGGAAAAGAATGACGGACACGGAGAAAATCAGCAGGCAGTTGATCAGCAGTGATTTTAAATTATTCCATTCATAGCTCTGATCCCCAAACCCTATTTTCGTGCCGTCCATTGTATCCATCTTTATATAGCGGAGGGAATAATCCTTAAGAACGCCGTCAGAGGAGCCGCCTGCTTCTACCAGCTGGACGAGGGTGGAGGCCAGTTCCTGGGTAACGGTAATGTTGTTTTCCCGGATGTTTTCGATGGATTGATCTCTGTTTAAGGTCACTACAAAGGTCGGAGTGAGCGGAGGCGGGTTTTCCTTAGGTCTGCGCCCGAATTCCACCTTGTCAGGCGGCGCGCCGGAACGGTCCTGGTTAATGGCCTGCATTATGCTCATGCTCATCTGGCGCTCCAGACGCTTTGCTCCGGTATAGTAGAACAAGCCCAGGACAACAGCCAGGATGCTGATGACAAAGGTCATGTTTATAAGGATAAACTGCACCCTTAATTTCCTTATCATGATGTTTCCTCCAGGCGGTAGCCCACCTTGCGGACCGTTCCGATCTCCACCTTTGAGCCCACGAAGTTCAGCTTCTTGCGGAGAAAGGAAATATAGGCCTCCACATTGTTGTCCTCTGCGTCGGAATCATTTCCCCATACCTTGGAAATTAAGGTGTCCTTGGAAATGATCTTGCCGGAATTGCTCATAAGGATTTTCAGCACCTCGAACTCCTTAAAGCCAAGATGTATGGATTTGGCGCCGCAGCATAAATCATTGGCGGACAGGTTTAAGACCAGATCCCCGAAATTCATTTCTTCCACGATGACTTCGCCCTGGCGGCGGGAGAGGGCCCGGATGCGTGCTAACAGCTCTTCCGGCACAAAGGGCTTCGTCATATAGTCGTCGGCTCCGTTGTCAAGGCCGGTCACCTTGTCCCGGATGTCATCCCTGGCGGTCAGCATTAAGACCGGCGTCTGGTTATGGGCCTCCCGGAGCTTGCGTACCACGTGAAAGCCGTCCTCTCCCGGAAGCATTACATCCAGGACAATAACGTCATATTCCCCGGATAAGCCGCAATATAAGCCGTCGGTCCCATTATACACAATATCAGCCTGATAATGCTGTTCCTTCATAATCTGTCCCAGGGCATCGGCCAGTCTCACTTCGTCTTCTACAATTAATACTCTCATGTTTCCTCTTTTCCGCCCGTGAACTTTGGGCATGGCGTTCACTATTCTATGACTATTATAAATTGAGAATCTTTCTAAAGCAATCTTACATTTATTTGAAATTATAAAGGATTAAGCTGAAAATATGCTGAAACCTGATTTCAGGTTATTTTCAGGTAAAACTGGTAAAATATGACGGACTAAAAATTTCAGACTAATTTCAGCAAATTTTCACAAAACAGACATATGAGCCTGTTAGAATAAAACACAGATTTCCATGACGATAGAAAATGAGAGGAGAACCCTATGAACAGACGAGGAATGGCGGCTTCCCTGGTTCTTGTATTAACTGCAACGGCAGTAAACTCCATAACCGCGGAGGCATCAACGAATTTTGATTTAAGAAAAAAGGTAATCGGAGTTTCCGGCATTATGAGCGTTACCAATACGGATGCGGAGGTGACCAGGGGAGAATTTGCAAGCATGCTGGTCAATGCCTCCCCGTACCGGAGCACGGTAAGCGGGAACAGCAACACTGCCGTGTTCGCCGATGTGCCCAGGGACAGCGAGTATGCGGCCTCCATCCGCATTGCGGCGGAGCAGGGCTGGATGAACGGGTATCTGGGCGGAAACTTTAAGCCCGATGAGTACATTACCCTTCAGGATGCGGTAAAAGGCGTTCTGGGGCTTTTAGGGTATACAAATACCGATTTTACCGGAGACCAGATAGGCTCCAGGCTTTCCAAGTACCATTTCCTGGAACTGGATGACAACCTAAATAAGGAAGCCCTGGAGGTTTTAAAGAGGGATGACTGTATCAATTTATTTTATAACCTGCTGAAAACAGATACGAAGTCCGGCACCATGTTTGGAACCAGTCTGGACTGCGAATTGACGGAGGACGGGGAGATCAATCCATTTACCATGGTGGACAACAGCCTAAAGGGGCCAAAGGTTGTAGACAGCAAGAGCCGTCTCAATTCCTATCTGCCCTTTAAGCTCAGCACAGCCAATGTCTACCTGGACGGGGAAGCTGTTTCCAATTCCAGCGATGCCATAACCTCTGCTCTTGAAAGCTCTGACGGCGTCCTGGTTTATTACCACAGCCTTTCCAAAACCGTCTGGCTCTACACCGTTGGAGTTGAAAATGAGAGCGGCAGGTCTGCCGTATTCGGTGAGATCACCAACGTTGTGTACAACTCTTCCGATTTAATGACTCCCAGCGCCATTATACTGGATGACGGCAATACCTATGAGCTTACCAGCACGGATATGCAGTTCGCATTTTCCTCCTATGGGGATCTGCGGGTGGGCGATACGGTGAACCTGGTTTACACGCTGTCCACGGATAGTGAAGGAAACGAGACCCGGACTGTCATTGACTATATCGAAGATTAACAGGAGAAGCCGGAATGAAGAAAATCATCCAAAAATTATTTTCAAAAGAAAAAGGGAAAAAGGGCCGGAAGAAAGGGAAAAAGCTTCTGATTATCCTGATTATCGTCCTTGCCTGTCTGGCAGCGGCGGCAGCGGTCTACGGCGCCAAAAAGTCCAAAGCGGCTTCCGCGGAAGCGAAAACCATAAAGACCGCGAAAGTGACAAGGCAGGATATCACTTCCCAGCTTTCCTCCTCGGGAACGATTTCGCCCAAAGACACCTATGACATCACCTCCCTGGTAGAGGGAGAGGTGGTTTCCGCAGATTTCGAAGAAGGGGACGAAGTGGAGAAAGGCCAGGTCCTTTACCAGATTGATACCTCCTCCATGGAATCGGAGATGACATCGGTGAATAACTCCCTGGAAAGAGCCCAGGAAAGCTATGATATCGCTTTGGCTGATTATAATTCCGCCTTAAGCGACTATAGCGGCAATACTTATAAATCAACGGAAAACGGCTACATAAAGACCCTGTCCATCAAGGAAGGGGATAAGATCAGCAGCAGCGGGGAGATCGCTTCCATATATGACGATAAGACCATGAAGATCAAGGTTCCGTTCCTGTCGGCAGAAGCGGTCCAGATAGGGGCCGGAGCCGGGGCGGTTTTAACCCTTACGGATACAGGGGAGCAGATCTCCGGCGTGGTTTCCTCTGTCAGCAACATGGATGTGACTTTAACCGGAGGCAGAATCGTCCGCTATGTCACCATTGAAGTGACAAATCCGGGAGGCCTTACAACGGAAACCGCGGCCACGGCATCTGTGGGAGATTTTGTCTGCACCATGGAAGCTACCTTTGAGCCCAAGCTGGAAACCACCATGAAAGCCGATCTGGCTGCCAGTGTGGAGGTAGGAACCCTTCTGGTCCATGAAGGGGACTATGTGACAAAGGGAACCCCAATTTTTACCATGGAAAGCAAATCTGCGGATAAGCTGATCCGCACCTATAAAGACGACCTGGAAAAGGCAGAGGAATCCCTGGAGTCCGCAAAGAGCAAGCTGGAAAGCACCCAGGATACTTATGACAATTACACCATTACGGCTCCCATCTCCGGACGGGTCATCACAAAGACCGTAAAGGCAGGGGATAAGATCACCAAAAGCTCCAGCGGGAGCACAACCCTTGCGGTTATTTACGATATGTCCAATTATACCTTTGAGATGTCGGTGGATGAGCTTGATGTAAAATCCGTAAAAGTAGGCCAGGACGTAATCGTCACCGCTGATGCGGTTTCAGGCCAGACATTTTCCGGCACGGTCACCAACGTGAGCCTGCAAAGCTCCACCTCCGAAGGCGTTACCAACTATCCGGTCACAGTCACCTTAAACGACGGAATGGACAGTCTGCTCCCGGGCATGAACGTGGACGGCGTGATCATCTTGTCGGAGGCGAAGGATGTGCTGGCTATTCCGGCAGACGCCCTCATGAGAGGAAAGGAAGTCTATGTAAAGGATGATACGGTAAAAGAGGCCCAGGGGAATATTCCGGCAGGCTTCCGTAAGGTGGAGGTTACCACCGGCCTTATCAGCGAGGACTATGTAGAAATCACCGAAGGCCTGGAAGAGAACCAGGAGGTTTATCTGGCGGAATCCACAGTCAGTACGAACCAGACCGTCATGATGCCCGGTGGCATGGGCGGAATGGGCGGTCCCGGCGGCGCAGGCGGCGGAAACTGGAGCGGCAGCGGCGGTAACCGAAGCGGTGGAAGCGGCAGCGGAACCGGAACCGGCAGCCGAAACGGCGGATGATGGCAGCAGGAGGTGAAATCGTGGCAGAGCCCTTGATTGAATTAAAAGACATCCATAAGATATACCAGATGGGAGAGGAAGAGGTCCGCGCAAGCGACGGAGTTTCCCTGACTATCTGCCGCGGAGAGTTTGTGGCCATCGTGGGAAAGTCAGGGAGCGGAAAATCCACGCTCATGAATATCATAGGCGCCCTTGACGTGCCCACCACCGGAGAATATCTTCTTGGCGGAGAGGATGTGGGAAGCATGTCGGATAACCAGCTGGCCCAGATCCGCAATAAAATGATCGGTTTTATCTTTCAGCAATATAATCTTCTTCCCCGGCTGAATCTGCTGGAGAATGTGGAACTGCCCCTTTTATATGCCGGGGCCGGAAACGAAGAGCGGAGAGAACGGGCCATGGCTTCTCTGGAGCGGGTAGGGCTGGCAGATAAGTGGAGAAACTTTCCAAACCAGCTTTCCGGCGGCCAGCAGCAAAGGGCCTCCATAGCCAGAGCACTGGCAGGAAGCCCATCCCTGATTCTGGCTGATGAGCCTACAGGAGCTCTGGATTCCAAAACCAGCCGGGAGGTTTTAAATTTCTTAAAAACCCTGAACGACGAAGGCAACACCATTGTTATGATTACCCATGACAGCGCCATTGCCAAGGAGGCCAGGCGGGTGGTGCGGGTACACGATGGAAAGATTAATTTCGATGGAGACGTAAATGAATATTCTGCAATCCTTTAAAATGGCCCTTAAGAGCATCTGGGGCAACAAAATGCGTTCCTTTCTCACCATGCTGGGAATCATCATAGGCGTTGCGTCGGTCATCATCCTGGTGAGCCTTGTAAACGGCCAGATGTCCTATATGACGGAGCGGTTTGCCAGCATGGGGACCAACCAGATTAATGTCAATGTATCCAACCTTTCCTCCAGGTCCGTGGATGTGGATAAAATGTATGATTTTTATGGAGACCATAGGGATCTGTTTGCCCAGATGACGCCCAAGGTCACTTTATCCTCCACCATTAAATACGGCACGGAATCCCTCACTGACACATCGGTCACCGGAGTCAGCGAGGAATACCTGGATATGAAGGACCAGACCCTGGATGCAGGCCGTTTTCTTCAGTATTCTGATATTCTGTCCAGACAGAAGGTCTGCGTCGTAGGCTATTATGTGGCCTGGGACCTATACGGAGGCGTGGAACAGGCCATTGACCAGACGGTTAAAATAAACGGCTATGCGTTCCGGATTGTAGGCGTGATTTCCAGACAGGATGACAGTGAGCTGGAAGCCGGCGGTTCTGATGATGTGCTGTATCTTCCATACAGCACCGCCGCCATTATGAGCGGCAGTGCCAATATCAGCAGCTATGTGTTTGCGACGGCTGATATGGACCACACCACAGAGGCAAAGGAGGCCATTACCAGCTTTCTTATGGAAATATTCAAGGATGAAGACTTATTCCGGATCACAGCCATGAGCGAGCTTTTAGACTCCTTAAATTCCATGATCACCATGATGTCCATGATGCTGGGCGGCATCGCAGGCATTTCCCTGCTGGTTGCAGGCGTGGGCGTTATGAATATCATGCTGGTATCCGTTACGGAGCGGACCAGGGAAATCGGCATCCGGAAAGCCCTGGGGGCAAAAAAGAGGAACATCATGCAGCAATTTGTCATAGAGGCGGCTGTTACCAGTTCTCTGGGAGGCGTTATCGGCATTTTCGTAGGTTCCATAGCTACCACAATCATTGGCACAGCCATGGGCATGGATGCCACGCCTACACCTGGGGCGGTTATTGTTTCTTTCAGCGTATCCGTGGGTATCGGCCTTCTGTTTGGATATATGCCGGCAAGCCGGGCGGCTAACTTAAATCCTATTGATGCTTTGCGCAGCGAGTAAAATTTAATATTTTCTTGCAAATGTGTTCTATTGATGATACTATTTGCATAGTTACGGAAGGAGTAGCTCATTGAGGGTTGCTCCTTTTGTGTGTGGGAAGGACGCCATGCCATTCATAATTTGGCGGGGCGGACATATTTTTGAAAAGGCGGATGTATGGCTGAATAGAAAGGAACAGATTATGAGAGTTGTTGATATGCATTGTGATACCATTTCAGAGCTTTTTTACAGAAAGGAGGAAGGAAAAGAGTATTCCATATTAAAAAACGACTGCCACATCGATTTGGAGCGGATGAAAAAGGGGGATTACTGTCTTCAGAATTTTGCCCTGTTTACCAATTTAAGCAGCCATGAGCATCCCTTTGAATACTGCATGAAGCTGGTGGACTTATTTTATACGGAGCTAGAGAAATATCAGGATCAGATCGGCATTGTGACCTGCTATTCGGACATTGAAAGAAACCGGCAGGATGGGAAGATGTCCGCCATGCTCACCATTGAAGAGGGCGGTGTCTGCCAGGGAGAGCTGGCATTTTTAAGGAATTTCTACCGCCTTGGGGTGCGGATGATGACTCTGACCTGGAACCATAAAAATGAGCTGGGTCATCCCAACCGGGTCCGGGTGGAGAATGAGGAGACCTTCTTTGAGCCGGAGACAGAGCTGGGCCTTACGGAGAAAGGAATCGACTTTGTACAGGAAATGGAACACCTGGGCATGATCATTGATATCTCCCATTTGTCGGATGCAGGAATCAGGGATGTGTTTCTTCATACCACAAAGCCCTTTGTAGCCAGTCATTCCAATGCCCGTTCCATAGCCTCCAATCCCAGAAACTTAACCGATGAGATGATAAAAATGCTTTCCGACCGGGGAGGCGTTGCAGGAATCAATTACTGCGCCGATTTTCTTCACGACTGGAAGAAAGGGGAGAGCGCTCTCAGCCGGATTGAAGACATGGTTTCCCACATGAAGCATATGAAAGCGGTGGGAGGAATCCAGTGCATCGGACTGGGGTCTGATTTTGACGGTATTGACGGAAATTTAGAAATGAAATCCCCGTCGGATTTACCGGCCTTAGAGAACGCCATGAAGAAAGCCGGCTTCCTGGATCATGAGATCGAGGCTGTTTTTTATGGCAATGTGCTTCGGGTTTATAAGGAAATTTTACATTAAGGGGAAATTTTACATAAATTTTACATTGATGCGCATGATAGTTTACATAGATTTGATATAATACTTACATAACTTTTGGATGAAAGGGAGAACCGATGGAACGAATCTATGTAATTGAAGACGACGACAACATCAGGGATTTAATAAAGATCGCCCTGGAAGGCTTTGGCTACCAGGTATCCGCCTTTGAGACGGCGGAGGATTCCCTAAAAAATATTGAATCCGACAAGCCGGATCTTGCAGTCTTTGACTTAATGCTTCCCGGAATGGACGGGATGGCAGCCATAGGCCGGATACGGAAAAACAAAGCTTTAAAGGATATGCCCATTCTGGTCCTGACCGCCAAGGACAGGGAGTTTGACAAGGTGGCAGGACTGGATGGAGGAGCCGATGATTATATGACCAAGCCTTTCGGCGTTATGGAACTGGCTGCCAGAATCCGCAGCCTTCTGCGGCGCAGCTTACGGGGCCAGGATTCCCAGGACCAGCTGGAGCAATACGGCTTGAGCCTGAATAAAAAGACCAGAGAAGTTACCTGCGACGGCCTTAAGGTGGAACTGACCCTGAAAGAATTTGAACTGCTTCAGTATTTAATGGAAAACCACAACAAGGTGGTCACCAGGGATGAGCTGCTCAACCATATCTGGGGATACGATTATGATGGGGAGACAAGAACCCTGGACATGCACATCCGTACCCTCAGGCAGAAGCTGGGAGAAAACGGCGGCTCCTGCATCAGGACCATCCGCGGGGTAGGCTACCGTTTTATCAAAACAGAGGAGTAGTGTCTCCAATATGAGAAAAGCAATTTTTGCAAAATTTATCCAGATAATTCTGGTGGTTCTTATTCTGTGCAGCTGCATTTTTTATGTTGCCTCCGGCAGCGCCCTGCTTAAAAATTCCAGAAAGGACATGCTGTACACCTTAAGGGTCATGGACCATGTAATGGACTATTCCGGGGACTTAGAAGCGGAAATCGATGACCTGCAGCAGGTATTAAGTGAAAATCACAGCCGTTTTACCATTATACGGCTGGATGGGACGGTCGTGGCTGATACGGAAAATGTATCCACGGCTTCTTTGGATAACCATTTAAACAGGGCGGAAGTGAGAGAAGCCCTGGCAAAGGGGGCAGGTGTTTCCAGGCGTTATTCGGAGACCTTAAAGGAAAACATGCTCTATGCCGCCATTCTCTCCGGGCAGTCCGATTATATTCTTCGGATGGCAATTCCTTATACGGGCATGAAAGAATACTTATTTCTGCTGCTGCCCGCCATTCTGCTCAGTTTTCTTGTAGCCATTCTGTATTCCGCATTTTCGGCGGATAACTTTGCCCAATCCATAACAAAGCCCCTGCAGGAACTTTCCCAGGAAATGTTAAAGGTAAACGGGGATTATGCAGATCTTTCCTTTGAAACCTACCAGTACCCGGAAATCAACATCATCGCGGAAACCATGACGAAAATGTCCGGGAATGTAAAGGAATATTTAAATCAGATTGAGCTTGAAAAACAGATACGCCAGGAATTTTTCAGCAACGCTTCCCATGAACTGAAAACTCCCATCACCTCCATCCAGGGCTACGCGGAGCTTTTGGAAAGCGGGATCATTCAGGATGAAAGCCAGAAAAAGGACTTTCTGCTGCGGATCAAAAAGGAAGCCGGAAATATGAATAACTTAATCAACGACATCCTGATGATTTCACGGCTTGAGACAAAGGAAGCGGAGGTGTTAAAAACCGATGTCCGCCTCTCCATTGTGCTGGATGATATTATTGAATCCTTAAAGCCTCTGGCTGCTTCCCACCAGGTTGTCATCCATACGGACTGCAAGCCTCTGTGCATTTACGCCAACGGACAGCAGATGGCGGAGCTTTTGGGAAATCTCATCAGCAATGCGGTAAAATACAACAAGCCCGGAGGCCAGGTATGGGTCCGGGTGACGGAAGAGGATCAGAATGTGCTCATCCAGGTAAAGGATAACGGCATGGGAATTCCTCAGGAGTCTCTAAGCCGGATTTTTGAACGCTTTTACCGGGTGGAAAAAGGGCGGAGCAAGAAGCAGGGCGGCACCGGCCTGGGTCTTTCCATTGTCAAACATATCGTAAATTTCTATCACGGCTCCATAAACGTTCATTCCGAGCTGGATGTTGGAACGGAATTTACTGTAAAGATTCCAATTCAGGAAAAGATGTGTTAAAATGGTTACAGTTCAGCCATGCAGAATTATGGTGATGTCTGAACCGTAGCAAGTAACTGACAGGAGAGATAAAAATATGGAAAGTTTTGTTTTAACATGCTGCTCTACCGCAGACATGCCGAAGGAATATTTTGTAAAGCGCCGGATTCCCTATGTATGCTTCCATTACACCATGGACGGCGTCACCTATCCCGATGATTTCGGGGAGAGCATCCCCTTTGACGAATTTTATGACCGGATCGCAAAGGGAGCCACGCCTGTGACCTCTCAGGTAAATGTAAATGAATACTGTGACTTTTTTGAACCGTTTTTAGAAGCCGGAAAGGATGTGCTTCATCTGACCCTTTCCTCCGGAATTTCAGGAACATATAATTCCGCCTGTGTGGCAAGAGAGGAGCTTCAGGCCCGCTATCCCCAGCGGAAGATCGTGGTTGTGGATTCCCTTGCGGCTGCTTCCGGCTACGGGCTTTTAGTTGACGCGGCTGCGGATCTGCGGGATAAGGGCGCTTCCTTTGAAGAGCTCCTGGAGTGGGTGGAAAACAACAAGCTCCGCATCCACCACTGGTTTTTCTCCACAGATCTGACAAGCTTTAAACGGGGAGGCAGGATTTCCGCCACCTCCGCCATGCTGGGTACGGTATTGAACATCTGTCCCCTTATGGACATAGATAACAGCGGGCACTTGATCCCCCGCCAGAAAATCCGTACAAAGAAAAAAGCCATCCAGGAAATCGTCAGGATGATGGAGCTTCATGCGGACGGCGGAAGGGAATATGACGGAAAATGCTTCATTTCCAATTCTGCCTGTGAAGAGGATGCAAAGGAAGTGGCGGCTCTTATTGAAGAGCGCTTTCCAAAGCTTAAGGGGAAAATACTGATAAACAGCATCGGCACGGTTATCGGCTCCCACACAGGCCCCGGCACAGTGGCCCTGTTTTTCCTTGGGGATAAGAGAGAGGGCTAGCCGTTATGAGAACAAATAAACCGGCCCATATGGCGTCTTTATATGGGATGCTCATCGCATTGTCCTTTGTTCTCAGCTTTGTAGAAAGCCTGATCCCCATTTCCATGGGGATTCCCGGCGTGAAACTGGGACTGGCCAACCTTGTGACCGTGGTTGGCCTTTACACGGTAGGAATCAGAGGAACGGTGGTGATCTCCCTGCTTCGGATCGTATTGGTAGGCTTCACTTTCGGCAATCTGTTTGCCATGTTCTACAGTCTTGGGGGCTGGGGCTTAAGCCTTCTTTTTATGGTCCTGTGCAGAAAAAGAAAGTGGTTCGGAGCGACGGGAACCAGCATCCTTGGCGGCATATTCCATAATATCGGCCAGCTTTGCGTGGCTGCCTTTGTAGTCCAGCAGGCAGGCGTATTTTTCTACCTCCCCATGCTTCTTCTGGCCGGCACAGCCGCCGGTCTTGTTATTGGTATTTTGGGAGGAATGATTATTGGACGAATCAGTTTTTTTATAAAAAAGTTATAATAAAAGATATTTCATCGAAAAACCGGAGGAACAGAGCATGATTTACGAAGCAATTAAAAACCTGGTGCAATACGGGCTGGATACAGGACTTCTGGAGGAATCAGACCGTATTTACGCAGTCAACCAGATTCTGGAGGCAATGAATATGGACGAATACGAGGAACCGGAGAGCTCCGCGGAAGAAATTCGTCTTGAATCCGTCTTACAGGAGCTTTTGGATTACGCGAGCCAAACAGGCCTGATAGAAGAAGACAGCATTACATACCGCGACTTATTTGACACAAAGCTGATGAACTGCCTGATGCCCAGACCCAGCGAGATCGAGCGCCGTTTCTGGGACCTCTATCACAGCCAGTCCCCCCGGTCTGCCACAGACTATTACTATAAATTAAGCCAGGACTCCGACTATATCAGGCGTTACCGGATCAGTAAGGATATGCGCTGGATAACCCCTACAAAATACGGCGACTTAGATATCACTGTAAACCTTTCCAAACCGGAAAAAGACCCCAAGGCCATTGCGGCAGCCAAGCTGGCAAAGCAGAGCGGCTATCCCAAGTGCCAGCTCTGTATGGAAAACGAAGGCTATGCGGGAAGGACCAACCATCCGGCCAGAAACAATCACAGAATCATACGCCTGGAAATCAATCACAGCCAGTGGGGATTCCAATATTCTCCTTATGTCTATTACAATGAGCACTGCATCGTATTCAACGGCCGGCACATTCCGATGAAAATAGAGCGGGAAACCTTTGTGAAGCTGTTTGACTTTGTAAAGCTGTTCCCCCATTATTTTCTGGGCTCCAATGCAGATCTTCCCATTGTGGGTGGCTCCATTCTTTCCCATGACCATTTCCAGGGCGGAAACTATGAGTTTGCCATGGCAAAAGCGCCGATGGAAGCCCGTTTCTGCATGGAAGGCTTTGAAAACGTAGAAGCCGGAATCGTAAAATGGCCTATGTCCGTCCTGCGTACCAGGAGCAAGAACCCGGAGGATTTAATTGAGCTTGGAACAAAAGTCCTTGATGCCTGGAGAACCTATACAGATGAAGCAGCTTTCATCTATGCGGAGACCGACGGAGAGCCTCATAACACCATCACCCCCATTGCCAGAATGAAAGATGGGATGTACGAGCTGGATCTGGTGCTGAGAAACAACATCACCACAGAAGAATTTCCTCTGGGCGTTTACCATCCTCACCAGGAGCTTCACCACATCAAAAAAGAAAACATCGGCCTGATTGAGGTTATGGGACTTGCAGTCCTGCCATCCAGACTGAAGACAGAATTAAATCTCTTAGCCGACTGCATTGTAGAAGGCAAAAACATAAGGGAAAATGAAGATATAGAAAAGCATGGGGACTGGGCGGAGGCTTTCCTCAAAAAGTATGATAAAATCACCAGAGAAAACGTGGATGAAATTTTAAGAAATGAAGTCGGTATCGTATTCCAGCAGGTTTTAGAGGATGCCGGAGTTTACAAATGCGACGAAGCGGGCCGGGAAGGCTTTCAGCGCTTTTTAAACAGCGTTGGCTTCACCCTCGTTTCCAAATAAAAACTCCTCAAAACATATTTTGACCAAATGTGCTGTATTCTGGGAGGATTCAATCAGTAAAACCGGAGAAATGAAGTTCTCCGGTTTTTTGCATAATAAACAAGATGAATGATTGATAAAATAGTGCAATTATGACAAAAGTTTACTTTAACGAGTTAAAAATTCAAATTTTTAAAGTAATAAAATTGACGAAGGGTATTTTTTGTAGTATGATACGAATTAAGTCCGACACAAGACTAGCTTTAAAAAGGAAGAGGAGAGAAGATTATGAAAAAGTCAGCGAAAGTATTATCATTGATTCTCGCCGGAGTCATGGCCATGGCCTTATCGGCATGCGGCAGCAAGCCGGCAGAAACCACCGCAGCAGCGGAGACCACTACGGCAGCGGCAACAACGGCGGCAGAGACAACAGCCGGGGGAGAGTCCACGGCAGCAAAGACGGCAGACGGAAAGCAGTTTAAGATCGGTGTTCTTCAGCTGGTACAGCATACAGCCCTTGATGCATCCAATAAGGGCTTTATCGCAGCCCTTGACGATGCAGGACTTAACTATACCGTGGATCAGCAGAACGCATCCGGCGACCAGCCAACCTGCCAGACCATTGCCAGCAAGCTGGTCAATGACGGGGATGATTTAATTCTCGCCATCGCAACACCTGCAGCTCAGGCAGTAGCAGGCGCAACAACCGATATTCCCGTTCTGGTAACAGCTGTTACGGATCCGGCGGCATCGGACCTGGTTCAGGCCAATGACAATCCAGGGGGGAATGTAAGCGGTACCTCTGATTTAACTCCTGTCAAGGAGCAGATCGATTTATTAAAGCAGATTCTTCCGGATGCAAAGACCGTAGGCATTCTTTACTGCTCCGCAGAATCCAATTCCGAGATCCAGGCAGCTATGGCCAAAGAAGCCATTGAGGCGGCAGGCATGAAAGCCGTTGATTACACAGTATCCAATTCCAATGAGATTCAGACAGTGGTTACCTCCATGGTGGGCAAGGTAGACGCTATTTATGCTCCTACGGATAACACCGTTGCGGCAGGCATGGCAACCGTTGCCATGGTAGCCAATGAAAACGGCATTCCTACCATTTGCGGTGAAGAGGGTATGGTAAAGGCCGGCGGTCTTGCTACTTACGGTATTGACTATTACGAGCTGGGTTACTTAACCGGCCAGCAGGCAGTAAAGATTTTAAAAGACGGTGCGGATATTTCCACAATGCCTATTGAATATCTTCCAAAGGATAAGTGCAAGCTTACAGTAAACGAAGAGACAGCAAAGACACTGGGTATCGACGTATCCGGCCTTAAATAAAGCAAGCAGTTCTAAACAGGAAAGCAGGCGGAGTCCATGTTACTGGCCCGCCTGTTTGCCCATAGATGCTTTACATAAAGGATGATTCATCATTTTTTATGTAAGGCATTTATACCGGTAAAAAGAGAAAATACGTGGAGGAATGATTGATGAACGGTTTAGTTATATCTCTTCAGGATGCGGTTGTTCAGGGCGTTCTGTGGGGGATTATGGTATTAGGTGTCTATATCACCTATAAATTGTTGAATATTGCGGATCTGACTGTGGACGGAAGCTTTGCTCTGGGCGGCTGCGTGTGTGCGGTTATGATCCTAAACTTTAAAATGGATCCCTGGGTGGCTCTGGTAGTGGCCGCTCTGGCGGGAATGGCGGCAGGAGCAATAACAGGATTGTTACATACCGTCTTTGAAATACCTGCGATTCTGGCAGGTATTCTGACCCAGATCGGGCTATGGTCCATCAATTTAAGGATCATGGGTGGAAAGAGCAATGTCCCTCTGCTGAAAACAGACACCATCATGTCAAGGTTCATAGATTTAACCGGCTTAAGCAAGCAGATCTCCGCCCTGATAATCGGAATCGGGTTTGCAGTTGTCATGATCGTTCTGCTTTACTGGTTTTTCGGCACAGAAGTGGGCAGCGCCATGCGCGCCACGGGCAACAATGAGTCCATGATCCGGGCCCAGGGAGTCAACACCAACTGGACCAAGCTTCTGGCCCTCACCTTGAGCAACGGTCTTGTGGGAATTTCCGGCGGACTGGTCTGCCAGAGCCAGAAATATTCGGATATCGGAATGGGAACCGGCGCCATTGTTATCGGCCTGGCTGCCATCGTCATCGGAGATGTGCTGATGGGAAAACTCCGTTCTTTCGGAAGTAGACTGACTTCTGCGGTGGTAGGTTCCGTGATTTATTTTGTGATCCGTGCCGTGGTCTTAAGAATGGGTATGGATGCCAATGATATGAAGCTCTTATCGGCTGCCATCGTGGCAATCGCCCTCTGTGTGCCTGTTATGGTAAATAAATGGAGGATCAAAAAATCCTATACCGAGGGGGGAGAATAACTGTGCTGGATATTAAGAATGTGAGAAAGACTTTTAATAAGAATACCATTAATGAGAAAAAGGCCCTGTGCGGCATTGATCTTCACCTGAATGAAGGGGATTTCGTTACGGTAATCGGAGGAAACGGGGCCGGAAAGTCCACCATGCTGAATATGATCGCCGGTGTATACCCCATTGATTCCGGAAAAATTGAGATTGACGGAATCAATATCTCGAGAGATCCTGAATATAAACGGGCGAAGTATATCGGAAGAGTGTTCCAGGACCCAATGATGGGAACTGCGGCCGATATGGAAATTCAGGAAAACATGGCTCTGGCTTTCCGCCGGGGAAGAAGCAGAGGGCTCGCCTGGGGAATCAAGACCCATGAAAAGACTTATTACCACAATGCTCTGATGAAGCTGGGTCTGGGACTTCAGGACCGGATGACCAATAAGGTTGGACTTCTTTCGGGAGGTCAGAGGCAGGCCCTTACTCTGCTGATGGCAACCCTGCAAAAGCCCAAGCTGCTGCTCTTAGATGAGCACACGGCAGCCCTTGATCCCAAGACAGCAAGAAAGGTTTTGGAGATCACCCAGGAGATCGTGAAGGAGCAGAACCTGACCACCCTGATGATCACCCACAACATGAAGGATGCCATCCAGATCGGCAACCGGCTGGTCATGATGCACGAAGGCAGGATCATTTATGATGTGTCAGGGAAAGAAAAAATGAATCTGGAAGTAGAGGACCTTCTAAAAAAGTTTGAAGAGGCCAGCGGTGAGGAGTTTTCCAACGACCGTATGATACTTGCAAAATAAAAGGGATAAGTCATGGAACCGGATGGTGCAGAGCGCGCGTTTCCGGTTCTGTTTTTATTTCTTTTTCAGAAAATGTCTCATTATTTTAATATATTGCCCTTTGCCCGTAACATAATCTTAATAATTTTTTGCGGCCCAGATATCGCAAAAAATGACAGATTATGCTATACTATTGCATATAGGCCCATAGTATGAATCGGTTTTCCGACAAAATATATGACGGTGGAGAGAAAGTACAGAATGGAAAATAATAACGAAAAAAAAGATTACGTAATCCGTTTGGATAAAGCAAGAAAAAAAAGAAACAAGAATGATTATAAGAAGCTCCTGGTGGCTGGAGGCGCGGCAGTTCTCTGCGTGGCAGTGATCGCGGCGGCAGGTGCTGCCATAAAGAAGAATTCAGCCAAAGACGCGTCAGGCCTGGCTACGGCATCAGACGCCATTGCCCTGAAATCAGAAGATTCCCTCAATGGGGCAGCATTGGCCACAGATTCAGAGGCCCAGGCAGCAAAGGAAGCGGAAGAAAAAGAGAAGGTGGTGGCCTCCTATAAGAATCTGGGAATTGTCCAGGTATCCGGC
This sequence comes from Bacillota bacterium, assembly GCA_023437715.1. Classification (GTDB taxonomy): domain Bacteria; phylum Bacillota; class Clostridia; order Lachnospirales; family Lachnospiraceae; genus Lacrimispora. The sequence goes on from JAEZFK010000059.1 coordinate 22,746, forward strand.
TATTTAAATGTGAGAAAGGCTCCGGGGACAGAAGAAGACGTAATCGGAAAGCTCCAGGGGGACAGCGCCTGTGAGATCTTGGAAACAGTTGATGGCGGCTGGTATAAGATTTCTTCCGGCGGCATTGAAGGATATATTAATTCAGAATACGTTTTAACGGGAGACGAGGCGAAAACGAAAGCAAAGGATCTGGTAAAGCTGCGCGCCGTTGTCCAGACCGACAATTTAAACATCCGTAAAGAGGCATCTACAAGCGCTGACGTGGTAGGCCAGGCCCTGCTGAATGAACGGTACGAAGTGGTAGGCCAGGGCGACGGCTGGGTGCAGATTCCTACGGGATACTTATCTTCAGACTATGTAAAGCTGGAATATGGGCTGAATGAGGCCAGGAAGCTGGACTTAAAGGCCATGGTCTTTAATCTGTATAAAAATATTGGAATTTCCGACGTGGATAATTATTTAAACGTGAGAGAAGAGCCCAATGAAAACGGCAAAATCATAGGCAAAATGCCAAGCAAGGCGGCAGGCAATATTCTGAAAACCACCGATGACGGATGGTATAAGATCCAGTCAGGAAACATTACCGGCTACGTGAAGTCAGATTATATTCTCACCGGCCAGGCGGCAAAGGATGAAGCCATGCAGGTGGCGGAGCTCATGGCCATCGTCAACACGGACATGCTCAATGCCAGGACAGAGCCTTCCACAGATGCAAAGATATGGACCCAGATATCCAACAATGAGAAGTATCCTGTGTTAAAGCAGATTGACGGCTGGATAGAGATCGAATTGGAGGAGGACAGCAGCGCTTTCGTATCCACAGATTTTGTGGATGTGCGTTATGCCCTGCCGGAGGCCATTAAATTCTCTCCATTGGAAGAAAAGGCCAATGCCCAGGCTTCCTTAAGGACTCAGATTGTAAACTACGCCCTGCAGTTTTTAGGAAATCCCTATGTATGGGGCGGCACCAGTCTGACCAAAGGGGCGGACTGTTCCGGGTTTACCATGTCGGTCTATAGCCATTTCGGCATCGGACTTCCCCATTATTCCGGTTCCCAGTCCGGTATGGGCAAGGCTGTGAAATCCAGCGAAATGAAGCCTGGAGACCTGCTTTTCTACGCCAGCAGCGGCGGAACCGTCAACCACGTTGCCATGTATATCGGCAACGGCCAGATCGTTCATGCGGCCAGCAAGCGGACCGGAATAAAAATATCAACATGGAATTACCGCACTCCCGTAAGAATTCGCAATATGCTGGGAGACTAAGAAAATGTTCCCGGACCGGGCGCTGATTGTAATTTTAATCAGGCCTGGACCGGGTTTTCTATTTTCATGGCTTAGAAACGGCGGGAAGAGAAAAGGAGAAAATAATGGGAGATTCACTTTTTTTGAAAGGCGATTCCGGAGAGGGAAAAACAACCCTTCTTTTTCAATGCCTGGAGCCCTGGCATAAAACCATGGGAGGCTTTTATACCCAGCGTCTGGTAGACGGAGAGGGGAGAACTATGGCATTTCGCATGGTGCCGGCTTATGAGGAATGGGCTTCCCAGGCTCAGTATAAGAAAGGCCTCTCCAATATCTTTCTTGAACGGACAGAAATGGGGGTTCAAAAAGATCTTGAAGTTTTTGAAAGCACCGGCGTGGAGCTTCTCCGGTCTTCGGCAAATAAAAAGCTGTGCCTGATGGATGAAATCGGCGGCGTGGAGCTTTTTGCTCCGGGATTTATGAATGCGCTGCGAAGCTTCATGGAAGGGCCGGTTCCCTGCATCGGAGTCATAAAAAGCCGGAAAAACTTAAGGGCCATGGCTACAAGACTGAAAAAGGATTAAAAAAGCCCGGGAAAGAATTGAAAGCAAAATCGATTCTTTCCCGGGTTTTCTATTCTGCGGAGCTTGCTGCTTTTTCCATTTTATCTTTATTATAGTTGATGAGACATCCTGCCTTTACGATGGCCCGTTCTTCCGGGGTCATGTCAGCGATGTGCAGGTTGATTTCGTGTATGGGATTTCCGTCCGTATTTTTGATGACATAGGCCGGGATGTGTTCCATATCTCCATCCAGGGCTGCCCGGATGCCGGGAACATAGATGAAATCGCCCACTTCAAAATCCGGTTCCTCATCCAGCAGGAAAGGAAGCATTCCCCAGTTCATCACATTGGAGCGGTAGCGCTTGGTGGCATATTCCTTTGCGATGTTTGCAAGTCCGCCCAGAACTCTCTGGCAGCTTGCAGCCTGTTCTCTGGCAGAGCCGTCTCCCGGTTTGACCGCATAGATCATGCTTCCGATTTCCGTCTCTCTGGCCTTTAAATCCGGCTGGTTCAAATAGGTACGAAGGGCTTTAAATGCCGCTTCCAGGTCTGCATCGGCCTCTAAGGGGCAGGAGCCGGCTCTTCTTGCCTCTTCCCACTGGTTGACTTTTTTCGAACGTTCCACGTATTCCGGATCTCTCCGGGAAAGGGTGAATTCCGCAAGGCCCAGAGGGTTGGAGCGGTAGGAAGAGGTTTCCCCTGAAGGGATCAGCTCATCGGTGGTTGTAACAGGGTCCATGATCTTGGAGCATACCCGTAAAAGGATGTTTTCCCCAAGAGCGCTCATGGCGGGCCAGTCCTTGATGTTGGGGCCGCTGATAACCTCTGCCTCCGCCTGAGCCTTTCCAAAGCCCTGATATACCCTTCTCTCATAGGAAGAGGGATCGAATTCATAGGCCGGAACCTGGTAATCCTCCACATAGCCTTCCGCAGAAGTAAGATATCCGCCGTTTGCAGCTGTCGCGGCGATGGAACGGGCGTCCATGAGAGCCACACAGGAAATCTGTCCGCTGCCCGGCTTGGAGCCTTCCCGGTTGGGGAAGTTTCTGGTGGTATGGCGGATGCTTAAAGCGTTGTTGGAAGGGGTATCCCCTGCTCCGAAGCAGGGGCCGCAGAATGCAGTCCTTACCGTAGCGCCTGCGGCCATCAGCTCGGTGATTGCGCCCTTTTTCACCAGATCCATGTATACCGGCTGGGAGGAGGGATATACGGATAAATTGAAAATATCATTTCCGCAGTTTTTCCCTGTCAGGATGTGGGCAGCCATCATCACATTGTTGTAATTGCCGCCTGCACAGCCTGCGATTACTCCCTGCTGAACCATCAGCTTTCCGTCTGAAATCTTGTCGGTTAAGGATAAGCTGGCCTTGGAGCTTCCTAAAATATGTTCTGCTTCCTTTTCCACAGTCCTTAATATATCTGCCAGGTTATCATTGAGTTCATCAATCTCATAGGTATTGCTTGGATGGAAAGGAAGTGCGATCATGGGCTTAACGGAGCTTAAATCCACGTGGACCACTCCGTCGTAATAAGCCACATCAGCCGGATTCAGCTCCTTATAGGAATCCTCCCGGCCATGAAGCTTTAAGTATGCCTTTGTATCTTCATCGGTTCTCCAGATAGAAGAAAGGCAGGTGGTTTCCGTTGTCATGACGTCCACACCGTTTCTGTAATCCGTATCCATGGAAGCCACACCCGGTCCCACAAATTCCATGACCTTGTTTTTCACATAGCCGTTTTTAAATACCGCTCCCACGATAGCAAGAGCCACGTCATGAGGGCCGACGGCAGGAGAGGGCTTTCCGGTGAGATAGATGGCAACTACTCCCGGATAGGCCACGTCATAAGTATCGCGAAGAAGCTGCTTTACCAGTTCTCCGCCTCCTTCTCCGATGGCCATGGTGCCTAAAGCGCCGTAACGGGTATGGCTGTCAGAGCCCAGAATCATATTTCCGCAGCCTGCCATCATTTCACGCATGTACTGGTGAATGACCGCAATATGGGGCGGAACAAAGATGCCGCCGTATTTTTTCGCGGCGGAAAGGCCGAATACGTGGTCATCCTCATTAATGGTGCCTCCTACGGCACACAGGGAATTATGGCAGTTGGTCATAACGTATGGTATAGGAAACTCCGTAAGCCCTGAAGCACGGGCAGTCTGGATGATCCCCACAAATGTAATATCATGGGAAGCCATGGAATCAAAGCGCAGCTTTAAATGGTCCATATCCCCGGAGGTATTATGCTCTTTTAAAATGGAATAGGCGATGGTGCCCTTTCTGGCTTCCTCCTTATTCGCAGCTTTTCCCGTCAGGGCAGCTGCCTTTCCTGCTTCCTGCTCCGGAATCAGCTGGGTTCCATGAATAAGGTAAGCCCCGCCATCGTACAATTTCACCATATACTATCTCTCCTCTCGTTTTTTATAGGGAACGGTTTCGCCCACATATTTTGTTGCCGGACGCATGATTCTTCCGTCATAAAGCTTATTTTCGATGTTATGCGCCAGCCAGCCGGACATGCGTGAGCAGACGAATAAAGGCGTGTACATGTCTTCCGGTATCTGTAACATATTATAAGCGAAGCCGCTGTAGAAGTCCACATTGTTCGACAGTGTTTTTCCGTTCCCGGCCAGGCAAGCTTTGGCAACTTTTTCAAATTTTGTCAGGAATTCGTATTCATCCTCCCTGTGCTTCTGCTTTGCAAGCTTTTCGCAGCAGACCTTTAATAAATCCGCCCGGGGATCGGAAACCGTATAAACCGCATGGCCCAGGCCATAGACCAGTCCAGAATTGTCATAAAATTCCTTTGCCAGTATTTTATGTATGACCTCCTTCATCTGGGCTTCCGTGGCCTTTATGCCGATCTCTGTTTCAATGGCCTTAATCATTTCACTGCACCGGATGTTGGCGCCGCCATGCTTTGGTCCCTTTAAGGAGCCGATGGAAGCTGAGATGGCGGAATAGATGTCGGTTCCGGTGGAGGAGATCACAACATTGGTAAAGGTGGAGTTGTTGCCGCCGCCGTGATCGGCATGGATCATCAGCATGGTGTCTAAAAGATCGGCCTCCTGCTCTGTGAAAGATCCGTCCCGGCGCAGCATGTAAAGAAGGTTTTCCGCCATGGAATATTCAGGCTTTGGATAGTGGATGATAAGGCTTTCCCTGTCATAGTAATGAATCTTGCTCTGGTAAGCATAGGCGGCAAGGGTAGGAAGCTTTGCCAGGATATTGATCCCTTTCAGCAGCGTCTGGTAGGGATCTACATTGTCCGGGTCCTCGTCGTAGTCATACAGAGCCAGAATGCTCTGCTGAAGGCTGTTCATTAAATTGCGGGAAGGGGTGCGGAGCATGTTCTTCTCCAGAAATTCATCGGGAAGAGGATATTGGCTGCTCAAAATCTTGGTAAATTCCGTAAGCTCCTTTTTGGAGGGGAGATAGCCGAAGAGGAGTAGGAATGAAGTTTCCTCAAAGCCGTACCGGGAATTTTGTTTTCCGTTTACAAGATCACTGATTTCAATGCCGCGGTAATAGAGCTTTCCCGGAACATTGACCTTTTTTCCGTCTTCAATCTCATATCCCACAACATCGGATACCCGGGTTAATCCCACTCTGACGCCGGTGCCGTCTTCATTGCGGAGCCCCTTTTTTACATTGTACTCCTTGAATAAATTGTTTGGAATATCCGTCCAGTTTGAGGATTTACCAAAAGTTTGTGCGATGAAAAAGCTGTTCATGCGATATTCTCTCCTTTTTTCCAGATTAAAAGCATCCCTTTACACAAAGGCAGCGCGAAAGGATTTCCCCGGCGCTGCCTTCATTGGCAATAGAATGTGACTTTTTTCGTTGTTTGGTAGTTTATCATGGAAAAGTATCTAAGTCAATAACTTGTTATAATCACAACTAAAATATTGTGACCATAACAGGCGCGGTCCATGAAGAACGCCTTATATTTCTGATTTTCAGGCATATTTTCATGGATTTCTCCACATCATAAGGGAACGATCAAATTCGCAAAAGGAGGTTTCTTATGACCAGAGAACATCAGTACGATCAATATAATAATAGAAAGAACAGCCAGGACGAAGAACAGGATGACAGAAAAAACAGGTCTTCCAACGGAGAAAAGCCGGCGGAAAGCCTGGATGAAAAGAAGACGGAAAAGGACATTGAGCAGAAAGAGGATGAAAAGCTTGAGGAGTACGGCCAGATGACATTGGATGACAATGCCCACAAGCGGAAAATCCACTTAATATCCATTATCGGAGAGGTGGAAGGCCATGAAAATCTGTCCGGCAACAGCAAAGCCACGAAATACGATCACATTCTTCCAAAGCTTGCGGAAATCGAGGATGACGACTCCGTAGACGGGCTTCTTGTTCTTTTAAACACCTCGGGCGGGGATGTGGATGCAGGGCTTGCCATAGCGGAGATGATCGCTTCCTTAAGCATACCCACGGTTTCCCTGGTCCTTGGAGGAAGCCATTCCATCGGCGTTCCTCTGGCCGTATGCACGGATTATTCCTTTATTGTGCCCACTGGAACCATGATGATCCATCCGGTCCGGATGACGGGAATGGTCATCGGCGCTGCCCAGACCTACGAATATTTTGAAATGATTCAGGACAGGATTTTAAGCTTTGTTTCTAACCATGCAAAAATTGCCTACGACCAGTTAAAACGCCTGATGCTGAATACGGAAATGCTCACCAGGGATTTGGGAACCGTCCTGGTAGGCGAGGAAACGGTAAAGGAAGGGCTCATTAATGAAGTGGGCGGAATTAAGGATGCCTTAAGAAAGCTTTATGAGATGATGGATGAGGCAGAGCCCAGGAAACGATAAAATCTTTCTCCCCGTTGCAATTCTTCTGATTTTTTTGTATACTGTTACCAATGGATAGAAGGGGGAAGAATTGTGCCTGGGACAACAAAGAAAAAGACAACAGACAGAAAAGGGACAAAGGGAAAAAGGGCTGGAACGAGAAGCACCAACAGGAAGAATGTCGTTCTGCCGGAACCGGAATTCATCCACTCGGAAGTAGTGATTATCATGTCATTTGCTGCGGCAGCCATTCTGTTTTTAAGTAATTTCCATTTATGCGGAGTGGTGGGAGATTTTCTTCGAAGCGTGCAGCTCGGAATATTCGGCGGAATCGGCTATATTGCGCCTGTCCTGATGTTTGCAGGAATAGCATTTTACCTTTCCAACCGGGGGAATCCGCGGGCATCCTTTAAACTGGCGTCCTTTATTTTGGCGCTGGTTTCTTTGTGCGGATTTTTACAGCTCCTTTTAGGAGTAAAAACCGGAGAAACCTTAATTGATATTTATCTGGAAGCATCCGTAAGCGGAAAAGGGGGCGGTCTCTTAGGCGGCCTCCTGGCCGAGGGGCTGGCTGCCATTATCGGTGTGGTGGGAGCTTATCTGGTTACAGGTGTTCTGCTCATTATTTCCGCTGTCTGTATTACGGAAAAATCTTTCGTAAATATCATAAAAATGGGCGGCGGCAAGGCCTACCGCCATGCCAGGGAAAATGTGGACTTTCATTTGGAGATCCACGCGGAGCGCCAGGAGGAACGAAAGCGTCTCCGGAAGGAGCAGAAGCTTCGCGGTGTGAATTTAGATGCCACAAAGCTGGATGCCATGGAGGAAAGGGAAGATTTCCAAGAGGATATTCTTCTTCAGGCGGACCAGCTGTCAGCGGCTGCCCGGACCTCATCAGAAATCCAGCCGGAGGAGGACTTGGCGGCAGGAGAGCTCTGGGAAGCAAAAGAAGACTTTCTTGCGGAGCCGGTTCATCCGTCCGCACCGGATGAGCTTAATCCGGCGAATATTTTCCGTGGAAGCATTTCGCCGGTGCAAGAAGAGGATGATGATTCCGTTCCCTTTGATGCAGATGAGGAGATTGGGCCTGCACCTGTTTATATGAAGAAAGAGACCAGAACCTTAAAGGAAATGGAAGTGGTGGAGGATGAAGATACATTTTCCATTCCCGAGGAAAGGGTGCAGATGGTCACCGCCTCCGGAAAGATCATAGAAAGCGACCGGACGGCTCTTGAAAAGAAGCTGGAAAAGAAACGGGAAGAGGCTGCAAAGGATGATGATTTAAGCGTTTCCCAGGAGATACGGAAGAAGCAGGAGGTAGTGAAAAAGGAATATAAATTCCCGCCTCTCACCCTGCTTAAAAAAGGAAAGGCATCCGTATTTTCCGACAGGGAATACAGGGAAACAGCCATTAAGCTGCAGCAGACCTTACAGAATTTCGGCGTCGGCGTCACCGTGACCAACATAAGCTGCGGTCCGTCCGTTACCCGGTATGAGCTCCATCCGGAGCAGGGCGTCAAGGTCAGCAAAATCGTAAGCCTGGCCGATGACATCAAGCTGAGCCTGGCGGCTGCAGACATAAGAATTGAGGCCCCCATTCCCGGAAAGTCGGCGGTGGGGATCGAGGTTCCCAATAAAGAAAACAACATGGTATACTTAAGGGATATTCTGGAAGCGGACAGCTTTCAGCGTCACTCCTCCAAGATCGCCTTTGCGGTGGGAAAGGACATCGGCGGCCAGGTGGTTGTCACCGATATTGCCAAGATGCCCCATCTTCTCATTGCCGGAGCCACAGGTTCCGGTAAATCCGTGTGCATCAACACCCTGATCATGAGCATCATTTTCAAGGCGGACCCAGAGGATGTGAAGCTGATTATGGTGGACCCAAAGGTGGTGGAGCTAAGCGTTTACAATGGAATTCCCCATCTGCTTCTACCTGTGGTGACGGACCCGAAAAAGGCTTCCGGAGCCTTAAACTGGGCGGTGGCTGAGATGACGGACCGCTACAATAAATTCGCCCAGTACAATGTGAGGGAAATCAAGGGATATAACGCAAAGGTGGAAAGCTTAAAGGATATTGAGGATGAGAACAAGCCGAAAAAAATGCCTCAGATCGTCATCATCATCGACGAGCTTGCAGACCTTATGATGGTGGCTCCCGGCGAGGTGGAGGATGCGATCTGCCGTCTGGCCCAGCTTGCCAGGGCGGCGGGCATTCACCTTGTCATCGCCACCCAGCGTCCTTCGGTCAATGTCATTACCGGACTCATTAAGGCAAATGTGCCCTCAAGAGTGGCCTTTGCCGTTTCCTCAGGTGTGGATTCCAGAACCATTATCGACATGAACGGTGCGGAAAAGCTTCTGGGAAAGGGAGACATGCTGTTTTATCCTGCAGGCTATCCAAAGCCCATGCGGGTGCAGGGCGCCTTTGTATCGGATTCTGAGGTTTCGGCTGTTGTGGACTTTTTGACGGAGCAGGGCATGACCTCCGATTACAGCCCGGAGGTGGAGACCATGATTACATCTGCCTCCCCAGGCCAGGAGGTAAGGAGCGCAGGAAATGACCGGGATGAATACTTTGCCCAGGCGGGAAGGTTTATCATTGAAAAGGATAAGGCTTCCATCGGAATGCTGCAGCGTATGTTTAAAATAGGCTTTAACCGGGCGGCCAGGGTCATGGACCAGCTGGCGGAGGCCGGAGTGGTAGGAGAAGAGGAAGGCACCAAGCCGAGAAAGGTGCTGATGACCATAGAAGAATTTGAGGAAATGCTGGAGTCATTTACATAGAAGGAGGATTATCCCATGAAAACAGATATCGAAATCGCCCAGGAGGCGAAAATGGAGCCCATTCAGGAAGTGGCAGCTTCCTACGGAATCGGCGAAGAGGAGCTGGAGCTTTACGGGAAATACAAGGCAAAGCTGACCGATGAGCTCTGGGGGCGGATCAAGGACCGTCCTGACGGCAAGCTGGTTTTAGTGACGGCAATCAATCCGACTCCTGCGGGGGAAGGAAAGACCACCACAACCGTAGGCCTTGGAGAAGCATTCGGCAAAATGGGCAAAAAAGCCATGATCGCCCTGCGGGAGCCATCCCTTGGGCCCTGCTTTGGCATTAAGGGAGGAGCTGCTGGAGGCGGATATGCCCAGGTGGTTCCCATGGAAGACTTAAATCTTCATTTTACAGGAGATTTCCATGCCATCACCTCCGCCAACAATTTGCTTGCCGCTCTCTTAGACAACCATATTCATCAGGGAAATGCCCTTGGGATTGACACCCGTCAGATCCTCTGGAAGCGCTGCCTTGATATGAATGACAGAGCCCTGCGCAATACAGTGGTGGGCCTGGGTTCCAAGGCGGAAGGCTTTGTAAGGGAAGACCACTTTGTCATCACCGTGGCTTCGGAGATCATGGCCATTCTCTGCCTGTCCGATAATATGAAAGACTTAAAAGAACGACTGGGAAAGATCATCGTGGCATATAATTATGCTGGAGAGCCTGTAACAGCGGCCCAGCTTCATGCAGTAGGGGCTATGGCAGCTCTCTTAAAGGATGCCTTAAAGCCTAACCTGATCCAGACTCTGGAGCACACGGGGGCCATTGTCCACGGAGGTCCCTTTGCAAACATCGCTCACGGCTGCAACAGCGTGCGGGCCACGAAGACGGCTTTAAAGCTGGCGGATATCGTGGTGACGGAGGCCGGCTTTGGCGCGGACTTAGGAGCGGAAAAGTTTTTGGACATCAAATGCCGGATCTCAGGCTTAAAGCCCGACGCCATTGTTCTGGTGGCCACTGTCAGGGCCCTTAAATACAACGGAGGAGTGCCGAAGGACCAGCTGAAGGAAGAAAATTTAGAGGCCCTGGAAAGAGGCATTGTCAACCTGGAAAAGCACATGGAAAACATGCAGAAATACGGCGTTCCTGTAGTTGTCACCTTAAATTCCTTTGTTACCGACACAGAAGCGGAACACCTTTTTGTCAAAAAGTTCTGTGAGGAGAGAGGCTGTGAATTCGCCCTGTCAGAGGTTTGGGAAAAAGGAGGGGAAGGCGGTGAAGAGCTTGCCCGGAAAGTCCTTGATACCCTGGAAAAGAAAGAAAGCCGTTTCGCACCGATTTATCCGGATGAGATGAGGCTTGAAGAAAAAATTGCTACTATTGCAAAGGAAATCTACGGTGCCGGCAGCGTATCCTATGCTCCCGGAGCACTTAAGGCCCTTAAGAAGTTTGAGGATATGGGCTTTGGCAATCTTCCGGTATGTATGGCAAAGACCCAGTATTCCTTATCCGATGACCAGACAAAGCTGGGACGGCCGGAAGGCTTTGAGCTTACGGTAAGGGATGCCTATGTGTCCGCTGGCGCCGGGTTTGTGGTGGTTCTGACCGGAGCCATTATGACCATGCCGGGACTTCCGAAGAATCCGGCTGCTGATAATATTGACGTAAATGAAGATGGAATGATCACCGGATTGTTCTGATTTGGAGGAATTTATGAAATTTAAAGAATGGCTTAAGGACTTAAAATATGAGGTGCTTCAGGGAAGCCTGGATATAGAGGTTGAGGATGTTATCTACGATTCCAGAAAGGCCCGGGCAGGAGTTGTTTTTGTCTGCACCATGGGAACCAGAACCGATTCCCATGAATTTATTCCCCAGGTGGTAAAAGCGGGAGTCAAGGTTCTTGTTGTGGAACGGGAAGCAGAGATTCCGGAGGGCGTGACTGCCATCCTCGTACATAGCGCCAGAGAGGCCCTGGCCCATTTATCGGCCGCCCGGTTTGGTTATCCGGCGAAAAAGATGGTGACCATCGGCGTGACCGGAACAAAGGGCAAGACCACCACCACCCATATGATCAAGACCTTATTGGAGGCCTGCGGAAAAAAAGTTGGAATGATCGGGACCACGGGAATTGTCATCGGCCAGGAGGTGACTCCTACGGTGAACACAACCCCCGAGTCCTACCAGCTTCATGAGGCTTTCAGCCAGATGGAGAAAGCAGGATGCGAGTATATGGTCATGGAGGTATCCTCCCAGGCCTTTAAGATGCACCGGGTAGATGGGATTGTGTTTGATTACGGTCTGTTCACCAATATTTCCCCTGACCATATCGGCCCTGATGAACATGAAAGCTTTGAAGAGTACTTATATTATAAATCCCGGATTTTCCATTGCTGCAAGGTGGGAATCATGAATAAGGATGATGAGCATTTTGAGGCAGTGGTAAAGGATGTTCCCTGTAAGCTTTATACGTTTTCCATGGAAACGGAAAGAACTGATTTTAAGGCGGAAAATATCCGTTACGTAGCCCAGTCCGATTTCATGGGATTGGAGTTTGATGTGAAAGGAAGCTATGAGCTTCCGGTACGGGTCAATATTCCCGGCCGGTTTAACGTAGCCAATGCCCTTGCCGCAGTCAGCGTCTTAAGCTTTCTTGATCTTCCCAAGGACAGAATCTGTCATGGGCTGGAGCATTTAAGCGTCAACGGCCGCATGGAAATTGTATACACTTCAGAAAAGTGTACGGTGATCGTGGATTACGCCCACAATGCGGTCAGCATGGAGAGCCTTTTAACGACTCTGCGGGATTACCGGCCGAAACGCCTTGTTTGCGTCTTTGGCTGCGGCGGAAACCGTTCCAAGGACCGGCGTACCTCCATGGGGGACAGCGCAGGCAGGCTGGCGGATTTTACCATTCTCACTGCGGATAATTCCAGATATGAGAAAACCGAGGACATTATTGGAGATATCAGGGAAAGCATTGAAAAGACCGGAGGAAAGTTTATAGAGATTCCGGACCGGCGGGAGGCTATCTCCTACAGCATCGCCAATGCCCAGCCCGGCGACTTAATTGCAATTATCGGAAAAGGCCATGAGGATTATCAGGAGATCAACGGAGTGCGCCACCATTTTTCAGACAGGGAAGAGGTGCTTCGGACAGTAGGGAAGCTCGCTTTATAGGAGTTTATAGGAATACTTTACAGGAATACAGAAAATAGAAAATCACGCGGATGCGCAATGCCGGGGGCCGGAAACTTAAGGCTTTCGGCATTTCCGCGGTAGACGGAAAAAGCATATGCGGCAATGGAGGAAGTAATGGAAAATATGACAGTCAGGGAGATCCTTTTGGCTACGGACGGAAGGCTTCTTTGCGGAAGTGAGGATACGGTCCTGGAACACATAAGCATTGATTCCAGAACCATGAAAGGGAATGATCTTTTCGTTCCCATCATTGGAGAAAAGGTGGATGCCCACCGCTTTATCGGTCAGGCCTTAGAGGCGGGAGCAGCGGCAGCCCTTACCAGTGAGCACGATTTTATGGAATCGGAAAAGCCATGGATCCGGGTAAAGGACACCAAAAAGGCTCTTCAGGCTCTGGGAAGCTTTTACAGGGACCGCCTTTCCATTCCTCTGGTAGGAATCACCGGAAGTGTGGGAAAGACCACTACAAGGGAGATGGTGGCCTGCGCCCTGTCTGCCGGATACCGGGTTTTTAAAACTCAGGGAAACCATAACAGCCAGGTAGGAGTTCCCATCACCATATCGGATATATCCAAAGAAGACGAGATTGGAGTCATTGAGCTGGGAATGAGCGAGCCGGGCGAGCTGACCGTCATTGCCAGAATTGCAAAAATACAGATGGCCCTCATCACAAACATCGGCGTAACCCATATCGAGCAGCTGGGGTCCAGAGAAAATATCTATAAGGAAAAGCTGACCATTCAGGATGGGCTTTGCCAGGGAGGAATCCTCTTTTTAAACGGGGATGACGATCTCTTAAAGGATACCAGGGCCAAGGAGGGCTGCCGGACCATTTATTACGGAACCGGAGAAAACTGCGACTACCGGGCGGAGGATGTTCATCTGGAAGAGGGCTTTCCGGCTTTTACAGCGGTTTTCGGCCAGGAGAGAGTTCCGGTGCGATTGGCGGTTATGGGCACCCATAATGTATTAAATGCCATGGCAGCCCTTGCAGTGGCTTCCGAGAGCCGGATTCCCATGGAGAAAGCGGCCAGATGTCTTTCAGAATTTACCGGCTTTAAAAACCGCCAGCAGATTTACCATACGGGAACCCTGACGGTAATCGATGATACATATAACGCCAGCCCTGTGTCCATGAAGGCTGGGCTGGAGGTTTTAAACTCTATTTCAAAGGCTAAAAGGCGTATTGCTGTTCTGGCTGATATGAAAGAGCTGGGGGAGGATGCCCCGCTGTTTCACTATGAAATCGGGGAGTATATTGCAGCGCATCCTGTGGACCAGGTGGTGGTTCTCGGAGAGCTTGCAAAGGAAATCGCCAGAGGTGTAAGGGAAAAGGCTCCCGGCATCGGAGTGAAGGAATTTATGGAACAGGGTCCTCTTACGGCTTATTTAAAAGAGGAGTTAAAGGACGGGGACTGCGTGCTTTTTAAAGGCTCCAATACCATGAGGCTTGGACAGGTGGCAGAGGAGTTTTGGAAGAAACAGGTGAAGTGATGACAGAACGGTTTGCCCGGATTATCATTGATATTTCCCATGAGAAGGTGGACAGAACCTTTGATTACCGGATTCCGGCCCAGTTCCTCGGCCAAGTGGAGGTGGGCTCTCTGGTGACCATTCCTTTTGGGAAGGGGAATTCCATGCGCAGGGGATATGTGGTGGAGATTTCTTCCCATGCGGATTATGATTCGGATAAAATTAAAGAAATCACAGGGATTGTAAAAGACGGCGTATCCGCGGAATCCCTGCTGATTTCCCTGGCGTGGTGGTTAAAGGAGCAATACGGCTCCACCATGAATCAGGCGTTAAAGACGGTGCTTCCCGTAAAACAGAAAGTGAAGCCCAAAGAGAAAAAGGCGCTTCGCTGTCTCCTGGAAAGGGAAGAGCTTTTAAAGGCCTTGCAGGAAGCAGAAAAGAAGAACTACAAGGCCAGAGTGCGCCTTTTCCAGGCTTTTCTGGAAAATCCGGTCATTCCCTATGAAATTGCGGTCAACCAGATGAACCTTTCCCCGGCCACCTTAAAGCCGGCGGTTGAAAACGGCTGGGTGACCCTTGTATCCGAGGAGGTCTACCGGAATCCTGTTAAGAGGTCTGTAAAAGAGGAAGATCAGGTGGTGTTAAATCCCGAACAGAAAGCCATCGTGGATAGCTTCTGCCGGGATTATTCCAATCATGTGACCGGAACCTATCTGATTCACGGAATCACAGGCAGCGGGAAAACGGAAGTCTACATGGAGCTGATTCAAAAGGTGGTGGAAGACGGAAAACAGGTAATCGTCCTCATTCCGGAAATTTCCCTGACCTATCAGACTGTCATGCGGTTTTACGGCAGATTCGGCAGCCGGGTCTCCATCATCAACTCCCGCTTATCGGCGGGAGAACGGTATGACCAGTTTGAACGGGCCAGAAACGGGGATATTGACATTATGATCGGTCCCCGTTCAGCCCTTTTTACCCCCTTTTCCAGACTGGGCCTGATCTTAATTGACGAAGAGCACGAAAGCGCCTATAAAAGCGAATCGGTTCCCAGATACCACGCCAGAGAAGTGGCTGCAAAAAGGGCTTCCATGGAAGGCGCCTCTCTTGTCTTAGGATCAGCCACCCCTTCTCTGGAAGCCTATACGAGGGCTCTTCGGGGAGAATATCAGCTCTTTCGTCTGAACTATAGGGCAAAAAAGGACAGCCGCTTAGCGGAGGTTTCTGTGGTGGACCTGCGGCAGGAGCTGAAAGAAGGAAACAAGTCCATTTTCAGCCGGAAGCTGAAAATGTTCATGGAGGAGAGGCTTAAGAACCGGGAACAGATTATGCTCTTCATCAACCGGAGGGGATATGCGAATTTCGTATCCTGCCGCTCCTGCGGAGAAGCCATCCGCTGTCCTCACTGTGACGTGACCCTGACCCTTCATAATAACAGCCGTCTGGTGTGCCATTACTGCGGCCATTCAATTCCAATGCCTAAGGTCTGTCCCACCTGCGGCTCTCCCTACATTGCCAATTTCGGCGTAGGAACCCAGAAGATTGAGCAGATGACAAGGAAGCTGTTCCCGGAAGCCAGGATTCTGCGGATGGATCTGGATACCACTTCAAAAAAGGGGGACCATGAGGAGATATTATCGGCTTTTTCCCAAGGAGAGGCGGATATTCTCATCGGAACCCAGATGATCGTAAAGGGTCACGATTTTCCTCAGGTGACCCTGGTTGGCGTGCTGGCGGCGGATTTATCCTTATACACCCCGGATTACCGGTCTGCAGAGCGGACCTTCCAGCTTCTGACCCAGGCCGCAGGCAGGGCGGGGCGGGGCGCAAGACGGGGAGATGTGGTAATCCAGACCTATAATCCGGAGCATTACAGCATTGTGACGGCTGCCAGTCAGGATTATGAAGCATTTTACCAACAGGAAATGGCGTACCGCAGACTGATGAAATATCCTCCGGTAAGCGGCCTTTTGACGGTCCAGTTTTCCTCCCGTCAGGAGAACTGCCTGACGGAAGCGTCGGAAGCAGCGGCCCGGTTTATCAGCCCCTTTGCGGAGAAAGAGGAGATACAGGTCATCGGTCCGGTGGAGGCTTCGGTTTACAAAATTAATGATATCTATAGAAAAATTTTATACTTGAAACAGGAAAACTATGATATACTAATTAAAATCAGGGATCAAATCGATATTTTTTCAGAAAACCATCCCGGTTTGTTTGAACATGTAATGGTCCAATACGATTTTTCATAATGAGAGGATAGGATAAAATGGCAATCAGAAAAATTAGAACCATTGGAGATGAAATTTTAAGAAAACACTGTAAGCCTGTGAAAGAAATTACTCCGCGAATTAAGGAGCTTATAGAAGATATGTTTGAAACTATGTACGATGCTAACGGCGTTGGCCTGGCGGCCTCCCAGGTGGGAGTTTTAAAGCAGATCATCGTCATAGATGTTGAAGACGGCAACCAGTACGTTTTAATTAATCCGGAAATTTTAGAAACCAGCGGAAGCCAGACAGGACCGGAGGGATGCTTAAGCGTCCCTGGAAAATCAGGAACTGTCACAAGGCCTAATTACGTGAAGATAAGAACCTATAATGCAGAAATGAAGCCTTATGAACTGGAAGGGGAAGGGCTTCTGGCCCGGGCCATCTGCCATGAATATGACCACTTAAACGGAGATTTATTCGTGGATAAGGTGGAAGGAGAGCTGGAAGATGTGACTGCGGAAGAGGAAGAAGAGGAGGTTTTAGAGTAAATATGCGCGTTGTTTTTATGGGAACACCTGATTTTTCCGTGCCTGCCCTTGAGGCTCTGGTAGAAGCAGGGCATGACGTTGCGGCAGTGGTTACCCAGCCGGACAAGCCGAAAGGCAGGGGAAAAGAGGTCCAGATGCCGCCGGTAAAGATAAAAGCCCTGGAATACCATATTCCTGTGTACCAGCCGGTAAAGGCAAGAGATCCGGAGTTTGTCAGGCTTCTTTCGGATCTGGCTCCGGAGGTCATCGTGGTAGTGGCTTTCGGACAGCTTCTGCCAAAGACCATCCTGGATATTCCGCCCTACGGCTGCGTGAATATCCACGCTTCTCTGCTTCCCAAATACCGGGGGGCTTCCCCTATACAGTACGCAGTCATCAACGGGGAAAAGGAGAGCGGCATTACCACCCAGATGATGGCGGAAGCCCTGGATACCGGAGATATGCTGGATCAGGAAGCAATTGCCCTGGATGAAAAGGAAACAGGAGGCAGCCTTCATGAAAAGCTCAGTGCCATCGGAGGCAAACTCATTTTAAAAACTTTAAGAAAGCTGGAGGAAGGGTCCGCAGTCAGGACGCCCCAGGATGATTCAAAAAGCTGCTACGTAGGAATGATAAAAAAGTCCATGGGAGATATTGACTGGTCCATGGATGCACTGTCCATTGAACGTCTGATCCGCGGCTTAAATCCGTGGCCCAGCGCCTATACCGTCTGGAACGGGAAGGTCATTAAGGTGTGGAACGCATCGGTAATCGATAAAGAATATACAGGCATCTGCGGTCAGGTGGTGGAGGCAGGCCAGGGCCGTCTTGTGGTTAAGACGGGAAAGGGAAGCCTGTCCATCGAAGAGCTGCAGCTGCAGGGAAAAAAGAGAATGGATACAGCTGCATTCCTGCGGGGATATGTGGTTGAAGAGGGAACTGTATTGACACGTCTGGGGGACAGTGAAGAAAGGAGCGTCTGATTATGTATTATGGCAGTATGCTGGGATATTATTTGGATCCCACCTGGATCCTGGTCATCATTGGTGCTGTTTTGTCCATGGTGGCTTCAGCAAGAGTGAGCAGCACGTTTAATAAGTATTCAAAGGTGAGAAGCATGTCCGGTATGACCGGAGCGGAGGCGGCAAAGCGCCTGTTAAATTCCCAGGGAATTTATGATGTACAGGTCAGAGCCGTCAGCGGGCAGCTGACGGACCACTACGATCCAAAATCCAAGACAGTAAATTTATCGGATTCCGTTTACAGCTCAACCTCTGTGGCAGCCATCGGCGTAGCCGCCCATGAGTGCGGCCATGTCATGCAGGATAGTTCGGGATACGTTCCCTTAAAGGTCCGGGCAGCCATTGTCCCGGCGGCAAATATCGGTTCCCAGGCGGCCTTTCCTATTATTCTGCTGGGCGTTTTCATCGGCGGACTGGGCTCGCCTCTGGTAAATATCGGCCTCATTCTCTTTTCACTGGCGGTTATTTTCCAGCTGGTGACTTTGCCTGTGGAATTCAATGCTTCCAGAAGAGCTGTCACCCTTTTGGGACAGACGGGCATTCTGGGAGATCAGGAGCTGGGATATACGAGAAAGGTTTTAGGAGCTGCGGCTCTTACCTATGTGGCGGCTCTGGCAGCTACGGTACTCCAGCTTTTAAGGCTTGTAATCCTGTTTGGAGGAAGACGAAGCGATGACTAAAGAGACGGACAGCAGGGAAATCGTTCTGGATATCCTGCTGGAAATTCTGGAGCGGGGCGGCTACAGCCATATAATCCTGCGCCAGGCCTTAAATAAATATCAGTACCTGGATAAATCGGAACGTGCCTTTATTTCCAGAATTACAGACGGAACCATAGAGTATCTGCTTCAAATTGACTACGTCATTGATTCCTTTTCCAGTACAAAAACCCAAAAAATGAAACCGGTCATCCGCACAATTCTGCGGATGTCGGTTTATCAGCTTCTCTACATGGACCGGGTGCCGGATTCCGCAGTGTGCAACGAAGCGGTAAAGCTTGCAGTGAAACGGAAATTTGCCGGATTGAAAGGCTTTGTCAACGGCGTACTCCGGAATATTTCCAGAAACAAGGAGGGCTTACAGTGGCCGGATGATTCTGTCCGCTATTCCATGCCCTCCTGGATCGTTTCCATGTGGGAAGAGGCTTACGGAAAGGAGAAGGCCGGAATTATGATGGCCTCCTTTTTAAACAGCGCCAGAACCACGGTCCGCTGCAATTTTGCAAAGGCTTCCAAGGAAGAGATTCTGGAAAGCCTGAACATGCAGGGGGCAAAGGTGTCCGAATCCGGTATTTCGGAGGGCGTTCTCTATCTGGATCATTTTGACCATCTGGAAGGCTTGGAAGCTTTTCAAAAGGGATACATTCAGGTGCAGGATTTAAGTTCAGGCTTTGTGGGAGAGATTGCGGCTCCTCAGGAGGGAGATTACGTCATCGACGTCTGCGGTGCTCCCGGAGGGAAGAGCATTCATATTGCCGATAAGCTTAAAGGGACAGGAATGGTGGAGGTCCGGGACTTAACCGAACAGAAGATAAGTCTGATACAGGAAAATATTGAACGCTGCGGCTTTCAAAACATCCGGGCAAGGCTTTGGGACGCCCTGGTGCAGGACCCCTGTTCCGTCGGAAAAGCGGATATCGTCATTGCCGATCTGCCCTGCTCCGGCCTGGGAATCATCGGCCGGAAGCCGGATATAAAGTACAGGATAAAGCCGGAGGATTTAGACACCCTGGCTGCCCTTCAGAGAAATATCCTTTCGGTGGTTCAGGCCTATGTGAAGCCGGGCGGAAAGCTGATTTTCAGCACCTGTACCATAAACAGGAAAGAAAACGAAGAGAATGCACGGTGGTTTCTTGAAAGTTTTCCCTTTGAGCCTGTAAATTTAGAGGGGAAATTGGGAGAAAAAATAGATTTGGATACATTAAATCAGGGATATTTGCAGCTCTTGCCGGGAATTCATCCTTGTGATGGATTTTTTATTGCGGCATTTCAAAAGAGGGATAAAGAATAGCGGAATAGGAAACATGGAATGGAAAAAACAGATATAAAATCACTGAATCTGGAAGAACTGACATCCTATATGGTGTCCATAGGAGAAAAGCCTTTCCGCGCCAGACAGCTTTATGAATGGATTCATCAGAAGCTGGCGGCTGATTTCAGTGAAATGACTAATCTTTCAAAAGCTTTGAAAGAGAAATTGCTGCAGTCGGCAGCGCTTACTTCCCTTACGGTGGTAGAGGAAAAGATTTCCAAAATAGATGGAACAAGAAAATACTTATTCGGCCTTTCCGACGGAAATGTCATCGAAAGCGTCCTGATGAAATATAAACATGGAAATTCTGTCTGCATTTCCTCCCAGGTGGGGTGCCGCATGGGCTGCCGGTTCTGCGCCTCCACCTTGGATGGCCTGGAGCGGAACCTAAGTCCATCCGAGATGCTGGACCAGATTTACCGGATCCAGAAGCTGACCGGAGAGCGGGTTTCCAATGTGGTTGTCATGGGTTCCGGGGAACCTATGGATAATTACGACAATCTGATTCAGTTCATTCGTCTTCTCACAGATGAAAACGGGCTGAACATCAGCCAGCGGAACGTGACGGTATCCACCTGCGGCATTGTTCCGGGAATCTTAAAGCTGGCAGAGGAAAATTTACAGATCACCCTGGCTTTATCCCTTCACGCGCCAAACGATGAGGTGAGAAAGACCCTGATGCCGGTAGCCAACCGTTATCCTTTAAAGGATGTGCTGGAGGCCTGCCGGACTTATTTTGAGAAAACCGGAAGACGGCTCACGTTCGAATACAGCCTGGTAAGCGGTGTCAATGACAATCTAAAGGAAGCGGCGGCTCTTTCCGCCCTTTTAAAGAATCAGCATGGACACGTAAACTTAATTCCCGTAAACCCCATTAAGGAGAGGGATTACGTACAGTCCGACAGGCAGGCTATTGAAGCTTTTAAAAATCTTCTTGAAAAAAACGGAATTAATGTTACTATAAGAAGAGAAATGGGCCGTGATATTAACGGCGCATGCGGACAGCTGAGAAAGAGCTTTTTAAGTCAGGAGTAAAAAGTCAGGAATAAAGAGGGAAGTGAGAATAAAACGATGATAGCTTGCGCTATGACGGATACGGGAAGGGTACGGTCTGCTAATCAGGATTACGTTTATGCTTCCACAGAGCCTGTGGGCGGACTGCCGAACCTTTTCCTGGTGGCGGACGGCATGGGCGGCCACCAGGCCGGAGATTACGCTTCCAGATACCTTGTGGAGCATCTGGTCTCCTATTTAGAAGAGGCTGAGGAGACGGAAACCATTCCTCTTCTCCGTGAGGGGATACAGAAGGTGAACACCATGCTGTATCAGGAATCCACAGAAAAACAGGAATTAAACGGCATGGGCACGACCCTGGTGGCGGCGGTAATAGACGGAGCTGCCATATATGTGGCCAATGTGGGGGACAGCCGCCTGTATCTGGTGAGAAACAAGTTAAAACAGATCACAAAAGATCATTCCTACGTGGAAGAACTGGTGTCCTTGGGCCAGCTGGAACGGGGAAGCCGGGATTACCGGGAGAAGAAGAATATTATAACGAGAGCGGTTGGTACAGAGGATAAGCTGGAGATTGATTTTTTTGAAGTCAGCCTGGAACCGGGAGACTATGTGCTCATGTGTTCCGATGGACTCAGCAACATGCTGGAGGACGCTGAGATGGAAGAAATTATCTGCTCAGAACTGGAGCTGCCGGAAAAGGCAGAAAAATTAATTACAGTAGCCAATGACAATGGGGGGAAGGACAATATAGCTGTTGTTTTGATTGAACCCGAAATTGGCAGGGAGGTAAGCTTATGATCTTGAGACCGGGGACATTTTTACAGGACAGATATGAAATACTGGACCAGATTGGTTCCGGCGGGATGTCAGATGTGTATAAGGCCCTGTGCCATAAATTAAACCGCCCTGTAGCCATAAAAGTCTTAAAAGAAGAATTCAGTTCAGACAGCGGTTTTGTCAGCTAGTTTAAAATGGAGGCCCAGGCGGCTGCCCGCCTTTCCCATCCAAACATCGTAAACATCTATGATGTAGTAGATGAAGGGGATCTCCATTACATTGTCATGGAACTGATTGAAGGAATCACGTTAAAAAATTATATTAATAAAAAAGGCTGTCTTGATGTGAAAGAGGCCATTGGTGTTGCAATTTCCGTTGCACAGGGAATCGCAGCTGCTCATGAACAAGGGATCATACATCGGGATATCAAGCCCCAGAATATCATCATAGCCAGGGATGGAAAAGTGAAGGTGGCTGACTTCGGAATCGCGCGGGCTGCCTCTTCCCAGACCTTAAGTGCTACCGCAGTAGGCTCTGTCCATTACATATCTCCGGAACAGGCAAGAGGCGGTTACAGCGATGTAAGAAGCGATGTTTATTCTCTGGGAATCACCATGTACGAAATGGTGGCAGGCAGAGTCCCGTTTCAGGGCGATAATACTGTGACGGTTGCCCTGGCCCATTTGGAAGACCCTATCACACCGCCAAGTTATTATAATGAGAACATTCCGGTAGGGCTTGAAAATATAATTTTAAAATGTACCGAAAAGAAACCGGAGTACCGTTATGGCAGTATGCAAGAGGTCATATCCGATTTACGGAAGGCCCTTGTCAATCC
>JAEZFK010000061.1 GCA_023437715.1 Bacillota bacterium
ATCGCCAAGCGGTAAGGCACAGGACTTTGACTCCTGCATTCGTTGGTTCAAATCCAACTAGCCCAGTATGGGATACTAGCTCAGGTGGTAGAGCACTTGACTTTTAATCAAGTTGTCCGGGGTTCGAGTCCCCGGTGTCTCATGAATGGATTCAAATACAGCACAGGGCATAGTCATGATTGGCTATGCCCTGTGCTGCTTCTCTCTTCTGTCTTCGATCCGGCAGTTCAATCATTCCTGCTGCGGATTTTTGCTCACACCCACAACATTCCCTGATTCGTCTGTTACATATTTTCCCTTAGTCATATCTAAAATCACATATTCATTTTCCCATTTGTCCTGTATCACCGCACATTTTCCAATGGGTATATCAAACGGGCCATAAACTATCTTTCCGCCTGCATTTGTAATCATTTCGATGGAATCAGCTACCGACTCCACTTTAAAATCCACATTCATCCTTTTTCGGTCTGTCTGTATAACGATTTCCGCCACATCATCTTCCATGCCCAGACCGGCAGAGGTTTCAGCGCGCCACAAAAGCTTTAACCCCATGCCATCGCAGTAATATTTAATTCCCTCATCCAAATCAGAAACGTACAGTTCTATGCAGTCAACATTTTTGAATAATTCCGCCATAATATTAAACTCCTGATCCACGTATTTGCGCCGGATGCGGCGTCACTGTGTTCCCCATATTCTCATCCACCATCTGCTGCATCCTTTCGCAGAACTCCTCCAGCTCCATTTCCCCGGTGACATACCTCTGAAACAGGGTTCCCAGATCGGAAATATACTGCATCGGATTTTTGGGGATAGGCCTTGCCTGCAGGCTGGCTGACTTTAAGTAACTGCGCATTTCCTCGTATCCCGGGAAATCGAAATTTTCTTCCCAGATCACATCCTCTCTTGCAGGCATGCGCTTCATCTTTTCCGCATAGCTTTTGCTTCCCTCCGGACTGGCCGCATAGGCCAGGAACTTTCGGGCTGCTTCCTTATGGCGGGAGGCCTTGTTCAGCACGTATTGCCACGTAGCAACGTATGTGGTGCGGCCGCCCAGAGCAGGAAGAGGTGTCAGATGAATCCGGTCCTTTCCATAGACCCCTGCATCTGCAAAGGTATTCATGGTGCCGCTGTATAAAAATACAAGTCCATACTTCCCGTCCATGAATTTCTCCCCTGTCTGCTCATACTGGTCGAGAAGCTGTTCCATGGGGGAATAGCCCTTTTCCACACAGCCTTTTAAAAACTCCATGGCCTCTCTCGTTTTCGGATCGCTCCAATCGTAATAATCCCCGCCGAACAGGTTGATAAATTCCCCTATTTCGTTGTAAACGTATGTCTTTTCCCATGACCCGCCATAGGCATAGTGCCCCTCTCCAAAATCACAGGACAAAAAATGGTCCAGTCGCTCCGGCGTGCTCACATCCTCAAGCCCCGCTTTCTTTAAGTAAGTATCATTGACCCACAGCATCAGAACATCCATCATGTAGGGAACGGAATATATCTGATCTCCGTCCATTACCATTTCCTTTAAGTAATCCTGGGGAAAATGGGAGGCAGTTTCCTCGTTCATCACATCTCCCTGGAGAGGTTCCAGATAGCCTGCTCCCTTGAACTCGCTTATCATTTCATCATTTACGCTTATGACATCCACCGAGGTATCTCCGGCAGCCAGCAGAGAGGAAATCCTGGCGTGCCTGGAATCTGCATTAATGGGACATTCCACCGCATGAATCCGCATATTTAACGTCTTCTCCGCTTCTGAAAGAAATGCTTTAAACTCTTTCTTGCCGGCATCCACGTGCATAATGGTGATTTCGTCTGTGTAATCACCGTCATCCGGCTTGTCCGCCTCCGTCTCTATCCGTTCCGCATGGCGGGGCGCGAAACGACAGGCCCCAAGGAGGCCGGCCAGGCAGAAACAGGCTGCCGTAAGGGCAGCCATAAATATTTTGAGAATGCGGTGTCTGTACTGTTTCTTTAAATCCTGGAATTTCATAACCCCACTCCGCTTTCATTTCTGCAAAGGATCAGACCAAAGCATTCCCTACCTGGGCCACCGGTCCTCTTTCTCCATCAGCGGCGGAAACGGCTGGTGAGGTAAGGTCTGATACCAATAAGCTACGCTTGCTACGTCATCCTGCCGCTCAAAATTTCCCTTGTGACAGGTTCCTATCTGCTGAACGGTTACCCGGATATCCTCTTCAAACAGCACCGGGTCCATGATATGCCACCGGTAAAAGCCTCTCTGGGGCATGATATCATCATTATGGTAATTATTGTGTACGCTGTCATCATGGGCGGAATAGTAAGGATAGCCCATAAACGGCGTAGAATATGTGGTTTCCACGGTCTTTCCACCGATCTGGGCCCCAAAGCTCCATGCACCTCCGAAATAATCCTCGGTCCCTGTGCCGCAGATGGTGGGATATTCCTCGTCCCCATCCAGATAAAACTTCACTTCTCCTTCTCCCCACCAGTAACGCTCCAGGGTTGTCAGGGCCATATAGGTACCTACATAATGCCCTTTTCCTTTTACATTGTCAAGGATTATATAGTCTTTCTGCTTCTCTGTCAACCGCTCTCTTCTCCATTGGGCGTGGAAGTATAAGGTATCCTCCGGCAGCTCATCCACCAGGCAGTAATCCACCTGATAGAAAAAGGCGGGAACCTCAGCTCCATGCTGGTTTTCTATGGTGAGCCTCGCCTTTTTCCGGAAAGGCATGGGGAAATAACAGTTCATGCCTCTGGCGGGATTGACCACTATGGGCATGGAATTGACCAGACAGCCTCTGGCAAACCCGCAGCAGAAGAAATCTCCCAGGGGCGCCTCCACGGATGGGGATTCCTCTCCATCCCAGTACATGCGGAGCACCAGATCCCGCAGCACATAATAATCCAGCTCCGTCCTGTCGGTTACGGTAATCCAGATGTGCTGAATAATGCCCGGCCCTTCCATCTCCGCCAGAGTTGTCACGCTTCCCGGTAAAAGGCCGCGGATACAGGGGGCTCCTTTCCGTGAGGGGCCTAAATGGCTGGCGGCTGTGCCGCCTTTTCCCTTTTCCCCATAGGGATTTTCTCCATTGATGGCCCGGCTCTTTCCATGCTTTGCCAGAGGCAGAGCGCCAAGCCCTCCAAAAATTGATTGTATCATTCTATTCTCCTTTCCAATTTACTGCCCGGGCATTCCGGCAGGATCTACGCTTTCACGCCCCCTGCCATAATGCCGTCCATAATCTGTTTTTCAAAAACTGCCACGAATAAAATGATGGGAAGCAGGATGATCCAGCCCATGGCGCTGACCAAATCCCAGGGCACCCCGTACATGTTATCCCGCAGCGGAAGCTGTACGATTGCAACGCTTAACACCTGAATGCCGTTGGAGTAATACAGCGGTGTAAAGAAATTGTTTAAGCAGGTGATGAAATTAATGATACATACCGTTGCCAGGGCAGGCTTCATCAGGGGCAGAACCACGAAGAAAAGCCTCTGCACAAAGCCTGCGCCGTCAATGGAGGCGGCCTCTTCCAGGGATACGGGAATCTCTCCCACAAAATTGCTGAGAATCAGGACCGTAAATGGAATGATGGAGCTTACATACAGCAGGATCAGCCCCTGATATGTATCAAATAAATGTACCTTCTGCATGAATTCATAGAGCGGACGGGCCGTAACCACCTCAGGAATCAGCATGGTGGCCACTATGAATGCAAAGGCCAGGCGGATGCCCCTTAACTGAAATCTGGCAAAGGCATAAGCGCCCATGGCACAAAACAGGGTGCCCACTACCAGGGTCATTCCGACGATCACTATCGTATTGCCGATTTTAGAAATCAGCCCTACATTTTCAACCAGAAACCGGTAGCTGTCCAGGGTCGGATGATCCGGCAGATAGTCGATGGGCATCTTGAACAACTCCCCCGGCGGGGTTATGGAGGAGATAAATATCCAGTATACGGGGAACAGGATCAAAAATCCAACCACAGTGAACAGGACCCATCTCCCTGCAGCCACCCCTCCTCTGTATACCTTATATTTTACATCGGAATCCATTTTCATTTGATCTCCTCCTAGTTCTCATACCGGTTCATAAACTTCAGGTTCATAAAGCTGAATACCGCCATTACTAAGAACAGCAAAACCGCCAGCGCCGAAGCATATCCCACGTTTAAGTTCGTAAAGGCCTCCATGGTGATCCGGTAGGCGATCAGGGAGGTATCCTCTCCCGGCCCGCCTGAGGTCATGGAATAAACCAGGTCAAAGCTGGTGAGCCTCCATAAGGTAAAGGGGATACAGAGGGTCAGCACATTTTTTGCGATCATGGGAAGCGTGATGTAAAAGAATGACTGGACTCCACCTGCTCCGTCCACCCTGGCCGCTTCATAAATATCTCCGGAAATAAACTGCAGTCCCGACAAAACCAGAATGCCGAAAAACGGCAGGTCCTTCCACAAGTCCATGGCGATGACCGCAGCCCTGGCCGTTCCCGTATTGATGAGCCAGTTCATCTGAAATCCCGGAACAAACCACCGGATAAAATCATTAATAAGGCCGTAATCGTTGTTAAAGGCCCATTTTGCAGCCATGCCGATTACAACTGCCGGCATGGCCCAGGGAATCAATACGATGGTCCTTAAAAAGCGGCGGCCCTTAAAGCGCATATTTAAAATCAGTGCCAGGGCCACTCCGAAAACAATGTGAAACGCCATGGAAATGATCACAAACGTCACCGTAAACTGCAGGGTGGTAATGACCTTTTCATCCTTAAATATATTCAGGTAATTGTTTAGCCCTGTAAATTCATTGACCCCGCTCAGCACCCTGATATCAAAAAAGCTGTTTACAAAGGTTTTTATAATCGGGTAAAGGGTGGTAAATCCGCGGATAATCAGTACGGGCAGGATCAGTACCCAGGCGATCCAATATTGTGATTTTCTGGTAACCATACAGGCCGCCTCCTTTCTTTGTTTTTGCCCATGCTTTTTGGGCATCATGGTACACCCGCAGGGTGTTTACTTATTATATGTATTCACATAATCCTGAGCCTTTTTGCAGAATTCATCCACAGTGATTTCATCCTTCATACAGGACTGGAAAATGGTTCCCATGGCGGAAATGAACTCCATGGTCTGAGGAAGCATGGGACGTCCCTTGACTACGCACTCGCTGGCATATCGGGAATACATTTCCTTTGCCGGATCCGTATCCGGTACGACCTTTTCGGCCACGTCTTTTCTTGCCGGATACCGGTCAAAGGCTTCGTAGGAGGCCTTCATGCCTTCTTCGCTGGCCATGTACTGCAGAAATTTAATGGCTGCTTCCTTATTTTTTGAGGCCTTGTTCAGCACGTAGCTCCAGGAGTCGGTAAAAATATATCTCTTGTCGGAGAACTTGGGCACCATAGCCATATGGATCTTATCTGCTCCCAGCATTCCTGCCTTCTGATAATCGGTTCCAAGCCCCCACATGAACAGGCTGCCGTACTTGCCGTCATTGAATTTAGGATTCATCTGTTCGTATTTGTCTGCAATCTGATCAATGGGCGTGTAGCCGTCCTTTACCATATCCTTTAAGAACTGAAGGGCTTCCTTATTGGCCGGGTTGGTCCAGTCTAAGTAATCTCCGCCGAACATATTGACGAACTGGGCAATTTCATTAAAAACATAGGTCTTTTCCCAGGAACCGCCGTAGCCGTATTTGCCGTCTCCTGATGCCGCTTTCATGTAGGCCATAAAGTCTTCTTTTGTATCCAGGGAGGTAATTCCCGCCTTATCCATGATCTGCTGATTCACCCAAAATGCCAGATAGCCGGAATATCCGGGTACGCCGATGACCTGGCCGTTCTTATCCGTAATCATATCCGCCAAATAGCCCTGAGGGAACTGGCCGCGGATATCTTCGGTCATGACCGTATCGTTTAAACCTTCCAGCCATCCGGAATTTTTAAAGGATGCGCTCATCTCATCGTTGATTTCCAGAATATCCACGCTGGCGTCTCCGGTGGAAAGAATGGTGGTAATCTTCTGCTGCCTTGTGTCGGAGTCCGTAGGCGCTGCCACCGCATTGATCTTAAGCCCTGTGGCCGCTTCCACATTGGCCAGCCAGGTGGGAAAGTCCGAATCGGTTGTGTTGATGGTGTAAAGGGTCAGATCGTAATCCCCGCTTTTTTTCTCCTCCTCCATCTTTCCTGTCTGGGTGCTGCCGGAGCTTTCCGCCCCTTTGCCGGAAGCACCGCTGCAGCCGGATAAAAGCCCGCATACCATGGCTGCCGCAAGGGCAAGGCTTGTCAGTTGCTTTCTTCTCATAATAAAATCCTCCTTCTCGTTTTATGAAACTTGTTTTTCATTGGTAGCTTTAGGATAGCAGAAACCTCTTTTTGTCAAAATACAATATATTTTGATTCGTTTATATTATTTTTTTCTTTCTTGAATTGTTCTTTCAGTTTCTTTATAATGAAGATCACTTTATAATGATTATTGGAGCGAAACGAGAATTCCAGGGAGGCGGGTCTTATGAAAAAGATGATAAAGCGGCTGCGGATTGTATTTTCCCCTTTTCGGGCAAAGCTGCTGCTGGCCTTTCTTTTGTGCACCTTCATACCGTTAAGCGCCATCGGCTGCATTTCCTATATGGTTTCCTATTCCATTGCCCGGGACAAGATTGTGGATTCCGCCGTACTGGCCGCCGACCAGCTCCATGTTCAGATCAACGGCCGAATCCGCCAGGCTGAAAATGTGGCTGACGCCATTCAGTACAATATGTATATCTTAGGCAAATCCGACCGGCTGGAGCTTTCCGCCCGCCTTTCGGAGCTTTCCGACGTTCGCAATAACATCTCTCTTTATAAATCAACCTTTAATTTTTATCATATTTGCATCTTTTTAAAGGACGGACAATTTGGAAGCCAGGAAGGGCTGTTTTTTTATCCGGCCAGTGCAATCGGGGATTATGGCCTGTCCTTTAATGAATTGTCCCATTTAGGCGGCTCTTCTCTCTGGTTCTTCCGCCCAAAGGTGGCTCTTCCTCTTGTCCTGGCCCCTGATAAAACAGCTTCCGACGCAGTGATCTGCTGCCGGTCCATGGTCAACCAGGGAACCGGGGAACTGGAATACGTTTATTTTATTATGATCGATACTCAGGAATTCTCCGACATGCTTTCCGCCTCCTTTTCAAACACGGAAATCACCAGCTTTCTCCTGACCCCGGACGGAACCCTGGCTGCTGGCTCCCAAAAGATGGAGGAAAATCATCTGCCGGATATTGATAATATTTTAACAAATATTCACTCCGGCAGCTCTTACTTTGAGAAAAATAATTCCTACTGCTACGTCCTTCCCCTGGAAAACCAGTGGCTCCAGGTCACTGTAATTCCGAAGTCCTATATTGCAGGCGGTACCGCGGTCCTGCTCCGCACCATCCTCATCACCCTGCTGCTGTCCCTGCCCCTGACAGTCCTCACCATCCTTCTGATCAGCAAAAACCTGTCCAAACGGGTCAGGCTTCTGTCAAGAGCCATGAAAAGCTTCCGCTTAAGTGAGAATATCCAGACGGCTGAGCCGCTGCCGCTGCCCCGGCCAAGGGATCAGGAGCTTTACGATGAGATTGACCAGCTTGGCCTGACCTTTGAGCAGATGCAGACCACCATCCGGCAGAATGTCAGCTCCATCCTGGACCTTTCCCTGAAAGAGGAACGGCTGAAATACCAGCTTCTCCAGTCCCAGATCAATCCTCATTTTCTCTACAACATTCTGGGTTCCATTAAGACCTGCCAGTCCCTGGGAAAGCTTGATATTGCCAGCCAGATGATCGGAGATCTGACCCGTTTTTACCGGCTGACCTTAAGCAAATCCGGGGAGCTGATCACCATCCGGGATGAAATTGAAATTGCCTCCCTCTATTTAAATATGGAAAAACTCTGCCACAGCAGCGATCTTTCCTGGGAAATTGATCTGGAAGAGGGAATAGAAAACTTCATGATCTGTAAATTCACCCTTCAGCCCTTCCTGGAAAACAGCATCCTTCATGGGATTTCCGACCGGACGCCTAACTTATGTCTCCGCATCCAAGGGGTCTATGGGGATGATACGGTCATCATCCGGATTGAAGACAACGGGGCCGGGATTCCGGAAAACAGGCTGAATGAGCTGAAACAGGATTTAAAGAGCAAGGTTGTATATTATGAAAAGCATTTCGGCATCTTAAATGTCAATGCACGCATTTCCAGCAGCTTATATGGCTGCGGCCACATAGAAATCGACAGCCAGCCCTGGCAGGGCACCCGTATCACAATTACATTTGCACAGATGGAGGGAAGCCCGGAATGAAGAAGGTCATGATTGTAGACGACAATTGTCTTTCAGCGGAGGGAATTGAAAAAAATATTGACTGGAAAGCCTTAAACGCCCAGGTAATCCACATCCGGTACAACGGGAGGTCCGCCATCAAGGCCATGGAAGAGGAACCGGCAGACATCATCATCTCGGACATCGAAATGCCGGATCTGGACGGAATCTCCATGAGCAAGCTGGCGGTCAGCTTCAACCCTTTCGTAAAGGTGATCTTAATCAGCGCCTACGACCGGTTTGACTATGCCAGGCAGGCCATACGCATCGGCGTCTATGACTATATTGAAAAGCCCATTGACTATGGTTATCTGACGGAAAAAATACGGGGCGCCTGCGCCCTCATCACCCAGGAACAGAAGAATATGGAGCTTTTAAACCAGAGCCGCCCCCTGATGACAGAGAAGTTTTTCCGGGACCTCATTCATTATTCCGGCAAGGAAGCGGCTTATCATCTGACCTCTTATATGGAATATTTAAATCTGGATTTATCCTACAGATTCTTTGATGTAGTGGTACTCAATATTGAAAATGCCCCGGAGCTGAAAGCCGTCATAGGCGTTGCCCAGTATGAAATCCTGCTGTACAATGTCCATGATTCCCTGGAACGGTACTGCCATATCTTTGACTTTTATTACCTTTTAAGGGATTTTGACGGCCTGACCCTGATTCTCTGCCAGAACAGCTCCAATCCCGATCATTTTCTCCAGTCGGTTCACAAGGTGGTATCCTTTCTGGTAAAGGAATACAAGAACACGGATCTTTCCTTAAACATCGGCATCGGAAATGTGGCCTCTGATTTATGGAACCTCCGCCTTTCCCATGAAAGCGCCGTCCATGCCCTGGAATACCGCTTTTTCTTTCCCCAGAAAAATGTCTTTGACGCAAAGGAAGCTCTGGGGCAGAACCTGACCCTGGAACCCTTTTCCGATCCCAGGGAGGACGAGCTGATCCGGCTCATCTGCCAGAAGGACTATCCTGCACTGGAACAGTGGATTAAGGAATTTTCCTCTGATCTGCTCAAAAAATACCAGACCAAAAACCTGGTATTCATCCGGATTTATTCCCTGCTGGGGAGGATTTTAAAGTTCCTCTACGAACTGAATATTGATGCCGGGGACTTGGAAAACGACATCGTCAATGCATACAGCAGCCTGGATACCTTTACCACCGGAGACCAGTTTTTTTCCTGGCTGTACAGGCTCTGCACCATGGCCTGCCAGAAGCTGGATTCCTCTTTGAAAACCTATCACGATTCCCTGTGCAGCTCAGTCCTTTCCTATATCAGGGAAAATTATGAGCACAGCGATTTGTGCCTTCAGGATATTTCAAAATACGTCAATGTCAGCCCCGCTTACCTAAGCGCCCTGTTTAAGAAAAATACCGGAGCGAACATCAGCGATACCATTACCTCGGCGCGGATTGACGCCGCCTGCCAGTATTTAAAAAATTCCAATCTTTCCCTGAAGGAAATCAGCGAGAAATGCGGGTATGCCAACCAGTATTATTTCAGCACCAGCTTTAAAAGGAAGCTGGGAATATCCCCCTCCGCTTACCGGGATGGAGCGCTGTAAATCCTTGACATTTTCTTCATCAGATGGTATCATACATGTTGTGCCAGCGGGTATGGCGGAATTGGCAGACGCGCCAGATTTAGGTTCTGGTGGGAGACCGTGCAGGTTCAAGTCCTGTTACCCGCAGTTTTACATATGATAAAAAAACACCGGAAAACCTTGTGCTTACGAGGAATTCCGGTGTTTTTATTTTTCGGTACCATACAACAGGAAATGCAGCACGAATTTTTATTGTTCAGCATATCCGGAAAATCTTTCTGTAATGATAAGGTCATTTATGATTTCTCAGGTATATTATTATTTGTTTGACAGAGAATAAGTTTTGAAATATCTGTTTCCCGGAATTATGAGCAGCCCTTTAGGAGGCAGGGGTGATAAAACGAATGGAGTGATTTTTACCTTGACATAAATTCTTCTTATACAACA
Organism: Bacillota bacterium; assembly: GCA_023437715.1. Lineage (GTDB taxonomy): Bacteria > Bacillota > Clostridia > Lachnospirales > Lachnospiraceae > Lacrimispora. The sequence continues at coordinate 10,346 of JAEZFK010000061.1, forward strand.
CAGAAAGTAAAGTTTATTTTCAGGTTTATTGATTTTAGAAAACTAATCAAGTCAGGAGGTGCTTTATGGGAATTATCGGATGGATTATCATTGGTGCTTTAGCCGGTTGGCTTGCAAGCATGGTCACCGGAAACAATAAAAAGATGGGTGCATTCGCAAATATTGGTGTAGGTATTATTGGCGGCTTTATCGGCGGATTCATTATGAATCTTCTGGGCGGAGCAGGCATTACCGGCTTTAATCTCAGGAGTCTTTTTGTTGCTTTTATAGGTTCATTAATCTTTTTGTGGATATTTAATAAAGTTCACAAATAACGCCAGGGGCGATGAAGCCGTACAGATGAATAAGATTATAAACAGTTATTTTAAAAAACAGACATCGATTCCCAACTATGCGGAAAGATGTCTGCTTTTATATGAGGTGTGAATTTTACGCTTACCCAAAGGAATACGTTTCAAGCCTCGAAGATATATTTATTTCCTAATCCCCCCATTTTTCTTCATTTGTTTGCTCCTTTTGACAATCTCCTTATGCCATTGCTGTTTTTGCCGCAGATAAGCGCCTTTGTCGTCAGTGAATTCAGCTTCGCGCCTGAGATTTAAATAGCTGTTCCATCTCTCGAGGGGCAAATTACCGTTTTCAATGGCTGCTTTGACCGCACATCCAGCTCCCGCATGCCGGGAGTGTCGATAATCATCACACCGCTGTCGAGCATAATAAGCTGTCTGTGGGTGGTGGTGTGGTTTCGTTTACCTGCATAATTTCCCGGCCTGCCAGTGCATTGACAAGGCTTGACTTGCCCACACCTGACGAGCCCAGGAATACAATTGTTTTACCCGGCTTGAGATAATCCGCCAATGCGTCAAGCCCGGCTCCGCTCATTGCGCTGACGGCATATATGCCGATACCGGATGCGACCTTTTCAACCCCGCGCATTTGCCTGGAGAAATCCCCGACCAGATCGGCCTTTGTCAGGACAATCACCGGTGTTGCTCCCGACTGCCACGCAAGTGTGATATAGCGTTCCAAACGCTTTGGGTTAAAATCGAGATTAAGAGACTGTATGATAAACACATAATCAAAGTTTGCGGCAACCGCCTGCTCGCCGCGTCCCGGCGTCGGATCACGTCTTGAAAAGAACGATCTGCGGGGCAATGTTTTTATAATTTGGCTGTCACCGCTTTGATTAAAGCTTATCAGCACGAAATCTCCTGTTGTGGGGAAGCTCTCTCCTCCATCGGCATAGTAAACGCCTGTTTTCAGTCTTCCAAAGACCGGGCCGTATTCACAGACAAGCTCATACCGTTCCTTGTGAACGGCAGTGACTCTTGCCGGAATACCGGCTGCTTCGCCTTGCGGCATATTAAGGGAATACAACGTTGACGTTATAAATCCGTAATCTGTTAAATTCAATCTTTTTATCCTCCAATGCAATTGATATTTTACTGGTGTAACATTCCTTTCGTTATAAATCTGCATACAAAAAAGGGCATAAAAATACCGCAGCAAGCAGCCTTCTTAAAGCTGCAAACCGCGGTTCGTCAAGGTAATGCAGGTGTCAAAATAAACACGGGCATACCTGTTCGTATGCCCGTAGAAATATACAGTATTCACGAAAGGTTACTTAAAACGGCACAGCAATAGAAGGTGTCTGCACACCGAAAAGAAAATTGCTCTGCCCTATATTTTGTTTTAGACGAAAACCACCTTAAAAGCGACCATCATAAAACAACAACTCCTTTCGTTTTCTGCGATACTTGAATATATCATCACAGAATAAAGATTGAGCTTAGTATATCATCTCTTTCCTGAAAAATCAATTAGGGAAATCTTCTTTATGACTGCATGGACTGTCCCCCATCCACATGAAGAACCTGGCCTGTTACAAAGGAAGAATCATCACTTGCCAGATACACATAGGTAGGAGCGAGTTCAACCGGCTGCCCCGCCCTTTTCATTGGCGTGTTGGAACCAAACGTCGGAATATAGTCGGCCGGCCAGCTGGAAGGCTGAAGCGGTGTCCAGATCGGTCCCGGCGCAACTGCATTTACCCGGATGCCTTTCGACACCAGGGAACGGGCCATTGAACGGGTGAAGCTGACGATTGCGCCTTTGGTGCTGGAATAATCAATGAGCTGCTCATTTCCGGTATAAGCGGTAACGGATGTTGTATTAATTATGGCGCTGCCGTCTTTTAAATGGGACAGGGCCAGCTTAGTCATAATGAATATGCCGAAAAAGTTGATCTCAAAGGTGAGCGCCAGCTGCTCAACGGAAATATCCTGGATGCCGTTCTGGGGAAACTGCACGCCCGCATTATTTACCAGAATATCAAGGCCGCCTAAGGTTGAAACCGTATTGGATACGGCATCCTGGCAGAATGATTCATCCCGTACATCTCCTGAGATCAAAAGGCATCTTCTTCCCTGGGCTTCTATATAGGATTTTGTTATCTCCGCATCTTCATGCTCATCATAATAGACAATGCTGACATCCGCCCCTTCCTTGGCAAATGCCAGGGATACGGCTCTGCCGATTCCGCTGTCTCCTCCGGTCACCAGCGCTACCTTATCTTTCAGTTTCCCTGTCCCAATATAGTTGGGATTGTCAAAAACAGGCTTGGGAACCATGAGTGTTTCCAGTCCCGGCTGTACCGGCTGATGCTGCGGGGGAAACTGGACAGGAACCTGCTGGCATACCTCTTCGTAACCTAAATATGGATAAAAATCATTCAATCGGAATCTCCAATCTGATAGAAATAGTATAATAACTATATATTAATCAAACCGCTGAGAATTGAACCAATTTCTGAGATATTTGAATATTTTCTTTTTTTATATCCATCCTACAGAAATCCGCTTTTATAGGAGTCCGGGGACAGAAAATAGGGACGCCGCTGCTGAGGCGTCAAAGGGATCAGATCATTGAATCCGTCTGCTTCCCGGAGAGACCATGGAACAGGTGAAGCAGCTTGAAAGCGAGAGTGAATTATCTGGACGCAACCGGGTTTGCCTGTATGGAAATCAGGAAACAAGCTCCCAGGCATGACCCGGGAAAGTCGATTTCTTTTCACAAACTGTTCACATTTCCATCAAACTCCCGTCACATTTTCCCTGTATATTAATAATTGTAAAGAGGCCAATAACCTTTTAAATAAAACTTTTTTTCATATAGCCGGCAGGATCCCCCTCTTGCCGGCTCCTCCCTTTTTATGGGGTACATTTCTCATACCGCCGATTTTCCGGCTTAGATTCCCACCACTTGACATAGCTTAGGATTGTTAAACTTTAAACAAAAGCAGAAATGAATCAATCATCAAATGAGCTTAATAAGGATAGAAATATAATTGTTTGAAATTTCCAAATTGTGTATAATAAAAACGAATCCGCAGACAGACAAAAATCAGCAAAGAACGACCCGCAAAAGCGGCAGGAGGCAGAATAAGAATATGACACTGAGCGAATTAATCAATAAATACTATGAAAATTTAAATAAAAACGATCTTTATTTATGCCAGTACATCAGCAACCATAAAAAAGAATGCAGTAAAATGACCATTGATGAGCTTTCTGCCCGGTGCAACATTTCCCGAAGCAGTATTCTGAGATTTGCACAAAAACTTTCTTTAAATGGATACAGCGAGCTTAAAGTATATTTAAAGCTGGAAACAGAAAACGTTTCCAAGGCAGAACGGGATATGCTGACAGAGGTCTGCGACGATTATCACCGGATGATTGATGATTTTAAATCAAGAGATTTCAGAAAGGTCTGCCAGATGATTTATGAGGCCAAACGGGTATTTGCTTATGGGACAGGAAGCATGCAGACAAGCGTTGCCAGGGAAATGCAGAGAAAATTCATTTACATGAAAAAATGCATTTATACGGTTGAGGGAAAGGGGGAAATGGTTCCCATCCTCGATATGCTTACCCATGAAGATTTAGTGATTATCATTTCCCATTCCGGGGAATCGGAGCAGGCGGTATCCTGTGCCAAAGAGGTGAAAATCCGGAATATCCCGCTGATTGCCATTACAAAGATGAAGATCAATCCTCTGGCAAGGCTCAGTGACGAGACCCTTTACGCGGGAACCTCTCTGATCGATTCCGCAGTAAACGATAATTATGAGACCTCCATGTTATTCTTCATGCTGACGGAAATATTATTGATAAAGTACATGCTTTATAAAGGAGAAACCGAGAGTCTGCTTCTCTCTGACAAGAGATAATGCGGGCACGGGAGCCTGGGAAAAATCTTGTTTTCTGAGAAAAATACCTAAATGGAGGATTATTGCCTTAATGCCCCGGAACTATTGAATGTAAAAGAAAGATTTGATACGATGGTCCCAGCCTAGGTTCCAAGCACGTGTTACAAGAATCGCTTTTCAGGAGGAAAACATGAAAGATAATATTATTGGAGGGTTGCAGAAGTTTTCAAAGGCAATGATCTCCTCCGTGTTATACTTACCGGCTATCGGCATGGTCATGGTAATATGCAATATTTTTACCAACGCCAATATTACCAACGCATTGCCCATATTAAAGCAGGATTGGCTCAACCTTCCCTTTAAGGTAATTTACGATGCACTGTTATCTATCTTCGCCAACTTAGGTCCGATTTTTGCCATTGGCATTGCATTCGGACTGGCAAAGAAAAAGAAAGAGCATGCGGCTCTGGTTGCATTTATGTCACTGTTTGTTTACTTAGCTTCCCAGCAATCCTTTTTAAAGCTGACAGGAAGACTGTCCGAAACCACGGGAGGGGCAACCGGTCAGGCAATGATGCTGGGATTTCAGGTAATAAATGCCGGAGTTTTCATCGGCATTATTATCGGAGTTGTGACGGGCCTGGTACACAACCGCTATTGTGACAAAGACTTAGGGGATATCTTTTCCGTATATGGCGGGACAAAGTTTGTGTTTATTGTGATGATTCCCATTATGCTGGCCATGTCCATCGGTTTTACCTATATCTGGCCGCCCATCCAGTCCGCGATTAACGGCCTGACAAACTTTATCGGAACCTCCGGAGCACCGGGATTCTTTGTGTTTGGATTTTTAAACCGCCTGCTGATTCCCACAGGACTGCATCAGATTCTGGAAAGTGTAATTTATTACACTGATTTAGGCGGCGTTGCCACCATTGGCGGACAGGTGATCGCAGGAGCCAGAAACATTGCTCTGGCTGAGATTGCAGATCCCAATACTGCAAAGCTGAGCATTACCACCGTATTTGCCTGTGCAAGCATTGCGAAAATGTTCGGTCTGACAGGCGCCGGCCTTGCCATGTTAAGGTGTGCGAAACCGGAACAGAAAAATAAGGCAAAAGCCATTTTCATTCCTGCGATTCTGACTTCCGCACTGACCGGAATTACGGAACCCATTGAATTTACGTTTTTATTTGTCAGCCCCATGCTGTTTTTGATTCACTCTGTATTGACAGGCTTTGCACTGGTGGCCTTATATCTTTTAAACGTAACAAGCTGTACCATGGGAAGCATCATCGATGTGTTCCTATATAATGTTCCTGCCGGAGCGGCTAAAACCAACTGGCCCATGTTCTTATTGGTCGGCGCCGTGCTGCTGGTCCTTTATTACCTCATATTCTCCTGGTACATTTTAAAATTCGATATCAAAACTCCGGGACGGGATGATAAAGAAGATATCGCATTGATAACCAAAAACGAATATAAAGAAAAGAAGCAGGGCGGCTCCCGCCAGTCTGACCTGGAGACCGGAAAGAAGATAATGGAAGCTATCGGCGGCAGAGAAAACCTGGTATCGATCGACAATTGCTTCACCAGGCTGCGCCTGGAGCTGAAGGATATGGAAAAGATTAACGAGGAGCTTTTGAAGGAAACCGGAAGCAAGGGAGTTGTTAAGCGGGGAAATGAGACCCAGATCATTTACGGGACCAATGTCAATAAGTTCCGTAAAATGCTGGAAGATTACATGGAAACGCTGGTTTAAAAGAACAGGAGAGTGAATAGCGTGAAGAAAGAACAGAACTTTTCCATATTGATAGCCGGAGGCGGCAGTACCTTTACACCTGGAATTATTTTGATGCTTCTGGACCATATGGATACTTTTCCCATCCGGCAGATCAAATTATATGACAACGATAAGGAGAGACAGGAAACCATTGCCAGGGCCTGTGAGATTTTATTAAAGGAACGTTTTCCCCAGGTCAGCTTTTCCTACACCACAGACCCGGAAAAGGCGTTTGCGGACGTGGACTTTGTTATGGCCCATATCCGTGTCGGGAAATATGCCATGAGGGAGCTGGATGAAAAGATTCCCTTAAGGTATCATGTGGTTGGCCAGGAAACCTGCGGACCAGGCGGAATTGCCTATGGCATGCGTTCCATCGGCGGAGTGCTGGAGCTGCTGGATTACATGGAGAAGTATTCTCCCAATGCCTGGATGCTGAATTATTCCAATCCTGCCGCCATTGTGGCGGAAGCTACCAGAAAGCTTCGTCCCAATGCAAGGATCATTAATATATGCGACATGCCTATCGGAATTGAGCGCAGCTTTGCCACCATACTGGGCCTGAAGGACAGGAAAGAAATGATCTGCCGCTATTACGGTTTAAATCATTTTGGATGGTGGACCAGTATTACGGATAAAGACGGCAACGGCCTGATGGAAAAGCTGAAAGCTTATGTGAAGGATAACGGATATGTGGTCAATACCGTTGACTTTCAGCATAAGGACCCAAGCTGGCAGGATACTTACAGGAAAGTGAAAGATGTGTATGCCCTTGATCCTGATACTCTTCCCAATACCTACTTAAAGTATTATCTCTGCCAGGATTATGTGGTGGCGCATTCGGATAAGAACTATACGAGAGCCAATGAGGTCATGGCCGGAAGAGAGAAACAGGTATTTACGGCAGCTCAGGAAATCATTGATAAAGGAACGGCAGAAGGCTGCGCCTTCCATGTGGATAATCACGCCTCCTTTATTGTGGATCTGGCGCGGGCCATCGCATTCAACACCGGAGAGCGCATGCTTTTGATCGTGAAGAATGACGGGGCCATCTCAAACTTTGATGATGATGCCATGGTTGAAGTTCCCTGTATTGTAGGAAAGAACGGGCCTGAGCCATTGTCCATGGGAAAAATCCCTACCTTCCAGAAAGGGCTGATGGAACAGCAGGTTGCAGTAGAAAAGCTGGTGGTAGAAGCCTGGGAAGAGGGATCCTATCAAAAGCTGTGGCAGGCGCTGACCCTTTCCAAAACCGTTCCAAGCGGAGAGGTTGCCAGGAAGATTTTAGATGATCTGGTTGAAGTAAATAAGGAGTTCTGGCCGGAGCTTCGGTAGCCAGAAAATCATTAATTTAAAAAAAGAATAAGCTGCTTTAGTATTGAGAAAGAACAGGGTATATAAATATGCCTTGTTCTTTTTTTAGTTTACCGGGTAATTGCCCTGCATATCGGCCCATCCCTCCTATAAATTTTCTTTTTTCCCCACATTACCGCTCCAACCATTATATAATTTTCATGGAGGTGATAATTTGAATTATTGGGAAAGGATATGGAACAAAAAAAATGAAATAAAGTCGGAGGAAAGAGCAGCAAAGGAATTTGACCGGTTTGAAAATTCCAGCTCATCAGCCGAGGTGCCTTCCGCCCCGCCGGACGAATTCGAAAAAATCATAGCCGAAATGGAGCGCAGGGGAATCAGTCCCAGGATCAGGAAAGAATTGGAGGAAAGAAAGTAGGAGGGCGGGTTATGGAAAACCCTCCCTCCGGTCCAAGACTTCATAATGCAGATTATCACCCCTTGGTTAAAACTTTTTAACTCTCAGAATTCTGCTGGCTGCCTGGAGCCTCTGTCCTTATGTTGTCGCCAAGCTGGTTAAATACTTTCTCCGCATTGATCTGCCCATACCCCCATATATTGTTGGGATAGGCATCGCCGCTGTTTCTTCTGGCTCCGCGAATGATCAGACGATTCGCCTGGTTTCCGGTAACGGCAGTGTAATTTCCCCTGCTGCCGGCCCACTCCAAAACCATGGCTATGACTCCCGTCGCATGAGCCGCCGCGGCTCCGGTGCCGGTTATGGTGCCGTACTGGTTGTCGGGAATTGCGCAGGGGACCTGGAAGCCCGGTGCTGCTACATCCGGCTTGATCTGCCCCAGCCTTGTGTAGCCCCGGCTTGATTCATTTATAATGTTGTCATTCAGTTGATTATAGGCGGTGACCGTCAGGGGATGCAGGGTATTTCCCGGAGAAGTTATAGTGGTATTGGGGTCTGCATCGAGGAAAAATGTCTCATTGGATATGAGGTTTCCGGCCGGCAGCCAGCAGTGATAGCCAAAGGCCTCATCTTCGGAGTTGGTGATCTGAAAGGACCAGATTCCCGGATCCATGTTTTCAAACCGTATTAAAATCACCTGGTCTCCGGTTTCCTGTTCAAGGCTGATGTTATTTACCCATAGAGTGGACTGGCTTGACTGGAAAGTAATTTTCTGGCACACGCCCAGTGCGGGAGAAACGACCTGCGAAGTTTCCTGGGATGGCGTTGAAATTGAAACAGAAATCCTTGAGGGCATGTAAGGCCAGATTTCCATGGAGAACTGTTTGTCATAAGTGCCCACTCTTAAATTAAATTCACTGATATAGGGAGAAATCTGGGCGTCGCCGTAATAATGTCTTAAATTGTTCCCTTCATTTCCTGCGGAAACCGCAATGCCGATTCTTGGAGACTGTACCAGACGTTCTAAATAGGCGCTGAGAGGCCCCCTGCCGTCATGGCCCCCCTGGCTGCTTCCTACGGCAATACATATGGCAATAGGCCGGTTCAGCCTTTGGGCGGTGGAAACCAGAAAACGGATTCCCAGGATGATATCAGTCTCCTGGTAGCAAAGGGCGCTTTTAGGAACAAAAAATAATTTTTTTAAATTTTCCTTGGCCTCTTTCAGTTTTACAACCAACATATCCGCATCCGGAACTACGCCGCTGAAGGAATGTTCATCATCGGGCCGGCCGGCCATGATGCTTGCGATGGCTGTTCCGTGACGGTTAGTGTCCACAACCGGAACAATGGACAGTGGCTCATCAGAAAGCAATGCAAAGTTAATGTTCTCTTTTGTGTATTCCGCTCCAAAGGAAAAACCCCTGGGAGGCGTTCCTTCCTCGGCGGTCTGATCCCAGATGGAAAGAATTCTGCTGGTCCTGTCATTAAACATAAATGCCGGATGGCGGTAATCAATGCCCGTGTCAACCACGCCCACAATCACTCCTCTTCCAAGGACGCCAAAGCCAGGGCTCTGCTGGACAGACCCAATGCCGGATTTTTCCACGCTGACGGAAGCTTCCAGGGTGTATAATTTGGGAAAGAGATGATAGGCGTTTTCCCCTAAGTCACAGGCGCCCTTATCATCAATTGGAATGTGAAGCAGGGAATGGAGTTCATTCAGCTCTGAAATATTGTCAGTGGTATTATAGATAGGAACTAAGGAATTACTGATAATCAGGTCGTAATACTTATTATCAAGTATTTTATTCATTTCAGCCTTGTATGATGTTTTTAGAAGCAAAACACCATAACTTCCTTTCTTTTTAATATCGTGGTTATAATACATTCAGATACTGTGGACTTTTGATTTTTCCCTGTAGCTTGACTACTTAACAGGAGTGTA
>JAEZFK010000069.1 GCA_023437715.1 Bacillota bacterium
ATCCGAATCGGTCAGGGAATTGAATTTGACTTCTGTTCCGTTCACAGTACCTGGAGTTTCAGCAAAGAAGGATATGAGACTATCATTATCAATAACAATCCGGAAACAGTCAGTACGGATTTTGACATTGCAGATAAGCTGTATTTTGAGCCCCTTACTCCGGAAGATGTGGAGAGCATTGTTGATATTGAAAAACCAGACGGAGCAGTGGTACAGTTCGGCGGCCAGACAGCCATCAAGCTGACAGAGGCGCTGATGAAGATGGGAGTTCCCATTCTTGGAACAGCAGCAGAAGATGTGGATGCGGCAGAAGACCGGGAACTGTTTGATAAGATTCTGGAAGAATGTCAGATTCCAAGGCCTGCAGGCCAGACCGTCTATACAGCAGAAGAGGCTAAGAAGGCAGCTGCAAAACTTGGTTATCCGGTTCTCGTGAGACCTTCCTACGTACTGGGAGGTCAGGGAATGCAGATCGCTATTTCCGATCAGGATATCGATGAATTTATCGCTATCATCAACCAGATTGCTCAGGAACACCCTATTTTAGTAGATAAATATATCGTAGGCAAAGAGATCGAGGTAGATGCAGTCTGTGACGGAGAAGATATACTCATACCGGGAATCATGGAGCATATCGAGCGTGCAGGCGTTCACTCCGGTGACAGCATCTCTGTATATCCCGCTCAGAGCTTAAATGAAGACATCAAGGACAAGCTTGTAGAGTATACCAGAAGACTTGCAAGAGCACTTCATGTAAAGGGAATGATCAACATTCAGTTTATTGTCAGCGGAGAAGATGTTTATGTCATCGAAGTAAATCCACGTTCTTCCCGTACGGTGCCATATATCAGCAAGGTGACTGGAATCCCCATTGTTCCCCTGGCAACCAGAGTTATCTGCGGTCATACCATAAAAGAGCTTGGCTATAAGCCAGGACTTCAGCCGGAAGCAGATTATATCGCGGTTAAGATGCCGGTATTCTCGTTTGAAAAGATCCGTGGCGCAGATATCAGCCTGGGGCCTGAGATGAAATCCACCGGAGAGTGCCTGGGAATTGCAAAGACCTTTAATGAAGCACTTTACAAAGCATTTGCAGGATCAGGTATCAAGCTTCCAAAGCATAAGAACATGATCATAACAGTAAAAGATTCTGATAAAGAAGAGATTATCGACATAGCCCGCAGATTTAAAGATCAGGGCTACAAGATCTTCTCTACTGCTGGAACCGCCAAAGTGTTAAACGATAACGGAATCAAGGCATTCCAGGTGCGCAAGCTGGAGCAGGAGTCCCCCAACCTCCTGGATCTGATTCTGGGTCATGAGATTGACCTGGTTATCGATACACCGCCTCAGGGCGCAGACAGATGCAAGGATGGATTTGTGATCCGAAGAAATGCCATTGAAACCGGAGTAACCGTGCTTACGTCCCTGGATACGGCAGCAGCACTTGTAACCAGTATGGAGAACAGAGCGAAGGAACTCACCCTGATTGACATTGCGTTAGTGAAAAATGTATAAGGAATCAAAATATTATGGTATTTTATATTAATAAACAGGCTGTAGAAATTAAAACCAGGTTTGAAAATGCGCCTTTAACATCCCCCAATGAGGCGTGTGCGGCTATGGGTATGCTTTATAAGATCTACGGTCTGCCTGTTCCGGAGAAAAAGGAAATGGTCAGTGATATGAAGAAGGATTTTCATGAGGCAGTTGCAGCACGTCCGGTTCCGTCGGAATATGCAGCGAAAATCATCAGCCTTCTTGATGAGTATTATAAAGATGATCGGGTAACAGATGAAATATATGAGCTGTTGAAATACAGCTATGAAGAACAGCGTTAACATTCTATAGATTTAAATCACCTTTCGCTACTAATAAGCAACGAAAGGTGATTTTTTGATTATAGAATCTTACATCTCTTTCTTTACAAACTGCTTGTCAAATTCAGGATTATAATAATAGTAGTTTTTCGGATTTAACGTAGTCTTTATATTTTCCAGAGCCTCACCAAATCTCTGGAAGTGAACTACTTCCCGTGCCCGCAGAAATTTAAGGGGCTCTCTTACATCTGGATCTGCAATCATACGAATCAAATTATCGTAAGTGGTTCTGGCTTTCTGCTCTGCAGCAAGGTCTTCTATCAGATCCGTGATGGCATCGCCCTTTGACTGAAATTCACAGGCATTAAAAGGAACTCCTCCGGCAGCCATAGGCCATAAAGCGGTAGTATGATCGATATAATAAGCATCAAAACCAGCCGTTTTTGCCTGTTCAATGGTCAGGTTTTTTGTAAGCTGGTAAATAATGGAGCAGATCATCTCCAAATGCCCCAGCTCTTCCGTTCCGATATCGGTTAAAAGTCCTCCCACTTCCTTGCATGGCATGGTATATCTTTGGGAAAGATAACGCATGGAAGCTGCCAGTTCTCCGTCAGGTCCGCCAAACTGGCTGATTATAAGAGAAGCTGTTTTGGGACAGGTATTTTTTATATTTACAGGAAATTGCAGTCTTTTTTCATAGGTCCACATCAGAATACACCTCCTTCCCATGGAAGAGGTCCGTCACTCCAGGTAAAATGTCTCTGATCCGGATATTTTGTGTGTGATTTAGTCTTATTGTTGCTGTCAGGGCAGATACAGTTCATGGTGAGGGGCTCAAAATTATCTGCATAGGTTTGAAGAAGCTGTTTCCTCTGGGTCATCGCGTCCTTAAAAGCGTTCAGAGCGTTTTCATCGAGAGGATGGGTATCTAAATAAAGGTTTAAATCATTTACGGTAAAGCTGATTTCAGTTATCTGACTGAGCAGGTTCTTTTGATCAATCATGGCTGTTCCCCTCCTGTTACGTAAAATGGCAAATCAAGACTGGGGAATATGGTTCCGTGTTTTAAAGCAGTTTTAGGATCGTAAGGCTGTTCCCAAGGCTGCATGGGAACGGTTGCTATGGCTAATGCTACGGTTTTGCTGGGTGTTGCAGTTTCACATTCACATTCCTTTACAGCTACTGAATTCATAGTAACACTCCCTTCTTTTGATGAATTCTTTAACTCTTTTTTATTATGGAGCGAAATTAAAAATTTACTTTGCAAAAATTATCCCAGATTACCCATTGTGATGTTATTGTAATAATGAGAAAAATGAAATATAATAGAGACAAAGTCAAGGGAATTGACATAAAATTTAAAACAATTATGACGGGAGAGCAGACGATTGAGTGATAAGAAATTTGCAGTTTTGATTGATTCGGATAATATATCCGCCAAGTACATTACGTGTATTCTGGATGAGATGACCCGATACGGAGTAATTACATACAAAAGAATCTACGGTGACTGGACAAGCGCCCAGATGGGCAAATGGAAGATGGAGCTTCTTGAGAATTCCATCACACCGATTCAGCAGTTTTCCAATACAGTAGGAAAGAATGCAACTGATTCCGCTCTGATTATCGATGCTATGGATTTGCTTTATACGGATAACGTAGATGGATTCTGTATTGTTTCCAGTGACAGCGATTTTACCCGTCTTGCCAGCCGTCTGCGGGAATCAGGTAAGGAAGTCATTGGAATGGGAGAGGAAAAAACACCCAAGTCTTTCCGTGCTGCCTGTACCGTATTTACCAATCTTGAAGTTTTACTGGATCAGGACGAAGAGGGAACTGGCGGTGGCGCCATTGGAAAAGAAGTGATTGAACAGGATATTGCTTCCATAATTCTGGAGAATGAGGATAAGAACAAGGCAACTGGCCTGGGAGAAATCGGCAACCGTCTTGTTAAAAAATATTCGGATTTTGACGTGAGAAATTACGGATACAGCTCGTTGTCCAAGTTTCTGGAAGAGATGGATAGTTTTGAACTGAGAAAGACAAGCAATGTGGTGACTGTCCGTATGAAGGACAACCGTACCAGAAAGCAGGAACTTGATGATTATGCTGTAAAACTGGTAAAAGGCAGTGGTAAGAATGGAATGGAGCTGGCTGCTCTTGGAAATGGAATGCATCGTAAATTTACTGATTTTAAAGTAAAGGATTACGGTTACTCCACGTTTTCCAAGTTTGTACACAGCATTTCCCAGCTGGAAGTGAGAGAGAATAAAAATAACAGTAATTCCGTATTTTTAAAATAAAGAAAACGACTGGGATAAGAAAATAATAGACCTTCAGGCTGTGTAATTTTATTTACATCAGACTGAAGGTTTATATAATTTATTCCAACCGTCTGGCATCTGGTTATTACAATGCATACAATACGAATTCTGTGGGAACCAGAGCATAGCCATAATATCGCAGATAGAAGCGGTAAGACGGGTCAATTTCATTAATAATACGTGCTAATTTCCACAGGTCTTTATGATTATGATAAGCACTCAATGCTAATTTGGGATGATATTGGGCAATCTTATTTCTGCACCCTGATAATGCACTTTCTTCTCCACCCTCAATGTCCATTTTAATAAAAGTTACTTTACCCTCAATATCTTCATCTATTGAAACTGTCGGAACTTTAAGAGTACCATTATCTGCAAGTTGACGGACAGAAGAAATACCATCTTCCTCTAAATACATGAAACCAGTCTTATCACTTACGCCCTTCTCACACACTAAAACATTATTTAGTTTAAATAATTCTATATTTTTATAAATAAATTGTACGTTTTTGGGGACAATTTCATAACAATAGATTTGCTTATAACAATTTTTACCAAACATATTTATATATTGTATGAGAGTATCTCCTATATAAGCTCCCATATCCACGAAAACTTCGTTGTGATCGCAGTGTATCAAATCAAAATCAAAATATTGACTAAAACATTTATCACAGATATCATCGATCAACGTTTTATCGGTCTTAAGCCAATAGGAAAGAATATTTAACAAAATTTTCTTAGATCTATAATCACTAAGCTGCCCATATAGCCATTCAAAATCTTTTTTATGATTCACTAATGCATCAGCACGGTTGTTTACAAGATCATATATTTCCTTATCCGGGTCATAGGCCCCCCATAAGCTGCTGAAATGGTTGTAATAATTAATAATTGAATGATAGGCCGGGGCATCTTTTTCCTCAACGTAGTGTAAATTTTGTTTAATCCCTGCTTTTATATCTTCCAGGTTTCGCTCTTCTATAAAATTCATCAGTCGCTCAAAATATTTATCTACCTGGATTAATATGGATTCATCATCTTTTATTTCAGTAGCAGTGCTTTGCTTTGACATTATCTCTCCTCTAATTATTACTTATATTCCTTTTACCATATTATTCAATTTCATAAAAAAAGTGAAATAGTTCCGAATTATAAATATTTTTTTAGGGGGATAAGTGGGAAAAACCTCGCAGGAATCAGGGTTTTACAAGACATTGTAAAAAAAGAAAAAAATTGACAAAAAAGTGTTGACAATTAATACAATTCATATTATACTAATGAAGCAGTCGGGAACGAGAGAAAATAAAAGCTCCTGACAAGCACTGGGATCTTAGCTCAGCTGGGAGAGCATCTGCCTTACAAGCAGAGGGTCACAGGTTCGAGCCCTGTAGGTCCCATTGACAGACAAATATCTGTCAGAACAATTAAATATGGCGGAATAGCTCAGTTGGCCAGAGCACACGGTTCATACCCGTGGTGTCGAGAGTTCGAATCTCCCTTCCGCTACTAAAAGACCTTGTAATCGACAATTACAAGGTCTTTTTATCGTATGGGAAAGTTCGCCCTATACGATAAAAATCCTCCGGGGGATGCGCACTCCGCGCCAAGATATACCGCTGATGTCATTTTCTATTTTTTTATATTCATTTTTCTTATTTTATGCTATACTTATAGACAGTAAAAAGCGGAGGGATTCCATGTATTATTTTATTGTAAACCCGAACTCACGCTGTGGACGGGGAAAACACGTTTGGAAAAAACTGGAAGCAACGCTGAAAACATGTGGTGTGGAGTACCGGGCCTATCTTACGGAGAAGCCCGGAGATGCGACAGCATTTGCAAAAGAACTGACAGAGGGCTGCAAAAACTCGACAATTATCATTGCTGTAGGCGGCGATGGGACGGTCAATGAGATTCTGGATGGCCTTTCTTTTTGTGGTTCCGTTACTCTGGGGTATATCCCGGCCGGATCAGGCAATGATCTGGCAAGAAGCTTAAAGCTCCCGAAAAATCCTGTCAAGTGTTTGAAAAAGATATTACATCCCAAATACTACAAGCTCATGGATTACGGGGTGCTGTCCTACGGCGAGGGAGAGATATTCCACCGGCGTTTTATGGTCAGTGCAGGGATCGGAATGGATGCGGCAGTCTGCCACAACATCCTCTATTCCAAATCCAAAGGCGTTTTAAATAAGCTTCACATGGGAAAGGCGGTCTATCTCCTTATAGGTGTGAAACAGCTGGCCCTGGCAAAGCCGTCAAAAGGATATGTTCTCTTAAACGGAGTCCAAAAGGTGGAGTTTAACCATGCCTATTTTATTTCCGTCCATATCCATCCTTATGAGGGCGGAGGCTTTAAATTTGCGCCTGATGCCAGCTTTGAGGACGGGAAGCTGTCCATCTGCATTATGAACAGCAGAAAAAAACGAAAACTGGTGCCTGTGCTTTTTGCTTCTCTTATGGGCAGGAAATCTTCGGTCGGAGGGACCAGGTCTTATTCCTGCGAGGAGGCCGTGATCCACATGGACAGCCCTATGGCGGTCCACGTAGACGGAGAAAGCTGTTTTTGCCAGAGCGATGTGGAGATCCAGTGCATTGGCAAAAAATTGCGGATGATTGTTTAGAAAAGGTGTATAGAATATATATTGTATATAATAGAAGAAAGAAAGACCTGCTTGTGCCGTAAAAGGCTGCAGAATGGAGGAAATTATGAGAATCGGACAGGGATATGATGTGCATAAATTAGCGGAAGGAAGAGACTTGATATTGGGTGGCGTGAAGATTCCTTATGAAAAGGGACTTTTAGGCCATTCTGATGCAGATGTCCTGGTCCATGCGGTCATGGATGCGCTTTTAGGCGCGGCCGCTCTGGGAGATATCGGAGAGCATTTTCCGGATACAGATCCCCAGTATAAGGGAATATCCAGCATAGAGCTTTTAAAGCAGGTGGCCGGGCTTTTGGAAGAAAAGGGATATGTGGTGGAAAATATTGACGCCACGGTTATCGCCCAGCGGCCCAAGCTTTTGCCTTACCGTCCCCAGATGAGGGAAAATATTGCAGACGCCTTGAATCTTTCTGTGGATAAGGTGAATGTAAAAGCCACCACAGAGGAGGGCTTAGGCTTTACGGGAGCGGGAGAGGGGATTTCCTCCCAGGCAATCGTTTTGCTGACCTCGGTTGAGGATTACTGCTATGACGACAGGACCATGCCGTCCGGCTGCGGAGGCTGCTGCGGAGGCTGCACGAGATAGCAGCAGAGAATAACAGGATAGACGAAAGGGAGATAATATGAAGATTTTTAACACTTTATCCAGACAGAAAGAAGATTTTGTGCCCCTGGAGCCTGGAAAGGTAAAGATGTATGTCTGCGGGCCCACGGTGTATAATTTTATCCACATAGGGAATGCAAGGCCTATCATCGTCTTTGATACGGTCAGAAGATATTTTGAATATAAGGGCTATGAGGTTAACTTTGTCTCCAATTTTACCGATGTAGATGATAAGATCATTAAAAAGGCCATCGAAGAAGGGGTGGACGCAGACGTCATTTCCAAGCGCTACATTGAAGAGTGCAAAAAGGATATGGAGGCCATGAATGTTAAGCCGGCCACAAGAAATCCCCTGGCAACAGAGGAAATCTGCGGCATGCTGGATATGATTCAGGAGCTGATCGCTTCCGGCCACGCTTATGCGGCAGCCGACGGAACCGTTTATTTCCGGACAAAATCCTTTGAAGGATATGGAAAGCTGTCCCATAAGAATCTGGAAGACCTTCAGTCAGGCTTCCGGGAGATCAAGGTGACCGGGGAGGAAGGAAAGGAAGACCCTGCGGATTTCGTGCTCTGGAAGCCGAAAAAGGAAGGGGAGCCTTACTGGGAGTCCCCATGGAGCGAGGGAAGGCCTGGCTGGCACATCGAATGCTCTGTCATGTCAAAGAAATATTTAGGCGACCAGATCGACATTCACGCAGGCGGAGAGGATTTAATCTTCCCTCATCATGAAAATGAGATCGCCCAGAGTGAGGCCGCTAACGGAAAAGAGTTTGCAAGATACTGGATGCACAATGGATTTTTAAATATTGACAATAAAAAGATGTCAAAATCCCTGGGCAATTTCTTCACCGTAAGGGAGATCAGCGAAAAATACGATTTGCAGGTTCTGCGCTTTTTCATGCTGAGCGCCCATTACAGAAGCCCCTTAAACTTCAGCGCCGACTTGATGGAATCATCAAAGAATGGTCTGGAAAGAATACTGACGGCTGTGGATAAGCTGAGAGACTTAGAGGCATCTGCCAAGCCGGGAGATTTCCGGGAAGAGGATAAAGCGGCTGTGGATGGCCTTGTTTCCAAATTCGAGGCCGCTATGGATGATGATTTTAACACGGCCGATGCCATTTCCGCAATTTTTGAGCTGGTAAAATTAAGCAATTCCACCGCAGATGAAAACAGCCCGAAGGAGTACGTGGTTTATTTGAAGGAAACCATTGATAAGCTTTGCGGCGTTTTAGGCATTATTACGGAAAAGGAACCGGAAATCCTGGATGAAGAGATTGAAGCCATGATTGAAGCCAGGCAGCAGGCCAGAAAAGACAAAAATTTCGGGCTGGCCGACGAGATCCGCGGAAAGCTTCTGGAAAAGGGCATTGTGCTGGAGGACACCAGGGAAGGTGTAAAATGGAAGAGAATTTAACAGAGTTTTTCAAAAAAACCCTGAAGCTTAAGGAAGTGGATGTAAACAGCTATTCCCCTCTGGCTCTGGCCTATATCGGGGATGCGGTCTATGAAGTGATGGTGCGGACCAAGGTGATGAACCATGGAAGCACCCAGGTAAACAACATGCACAAAAAGAGCGCAAAGCTGGTCAACGCCGGAACCCAGGCAGAGATCATCCGGAAGCTTATTGAAGATGAGGAGCTGACCCCCGAGGAAACTGCGGTTTACAAGCGGGGGCGCAATTCCAAATCCGCCACCACGGCAAAGCACGCCACAGTAGCCGACTACCGGACGGCCACAGGCTTTGAAGCGCTCTGCGGCTACTTATATTTAACGGACAGCTTAAGCCGTCTGACAGTGCTGGTGAGCAAAGGACTTGAAAAGATAGGAGAACTGAATGATTGAGGAATTTACAATAGAGGGAAAGAACGCGGTGCTGGAAGCATTCCGTTCCGGGAAGACCATCGATAAGCTGTATGTGCAGAAAGGCGTTTCCGATGGGCCTATCCAGTCCATTGTCCGGGAAGCCAAAAAGACGGACACCATCATTAATTTTGTGGAAAGAGAGCGGCTGGACCAGATGTCTGAGGAAGGGCATCACCAGGGGGTCATCGCTCATGCGGCGGCCTATGAATACGCCGAGGTGGAGGATATGCTGAAAGCAGCCGAAGAAAAGGGAGAACCGCCCTTTCTCTTCCTCTTAGACGGAATCGAAGATCCCCATAATTTAGGGGCCATCATCCGTACCGCCAATCTGGCGGGGGCCCACGGCGTCATTATTCCGAAACGCCGGGCCGTAGGGCTTACGGCCACAGTGGCAAAGACCTCTGCCGGCGCTTTGAATTATACGCCTGTGGCAAAGGTCACCAATTTAACGGCCACCATGGAAGAACTGAAAGAAAAGGGCATGTGGTTCGTCTGTGCGGATATGGGAGGGGAAGTGATGTACCGCCTGAATCTAAAGGGGCCCATGGGTCTTGTGATCGGCAGCGAAGGAAGCGGCGTCAGCCGGCTTCTGAAAGAAAAATGCGATATGGTGGCATCCATTCCCATGAAGGGCGACATTGATTCACTCAATGCGTCTGTGGCGGCAGGGGTGCTGGCCTATGAGATTGTAAGGCAGCGTTTGCAATAACAGATGAGGAGATGATAATATGAAGAAAAAAAACGGTGCAGTTATGGCAGCTGCCTGTGCAGCCATATTGTTCTCGATAGAAGGCTGCGCATCAAATGCCAAAGCAAGTGTGACCTCCGCAGCAGAGGAAAGCATTGAGTGGAAGACTGTGGTGAGCATTGAAGATCAGACAGTGCCTCTGTATTCAAAGCCGGCGGGAAGTGTGGTAAAAGTGCCTCAGGCCCCGGGAACCGTTTCATTTGTCAACGGCGCCGTAAAACTGGATGCTTCCAATGCGAACCATGGCTATGTGATGGTCCAGTATACCGGCAACGCCTCTAAAATAAAGATACAGGTCATAAAAAGCGGAGGGGAGACCTATAACTATGATTTAAATGCCAGGTCTTCCTACGAAGTATTTCCTCTGACAGAAGGAAACGGAAAGTACACCATCCGGGTTCTGGAGCAGGTTCAGGGGACACAGTACGCCGTAAAGTCCAGCAATGATATTAATGTGGCTCTTGCGGACCAGTTTGAGCCTTTCCTTTATCCGAACCAGTATGTGAACTTCTCTGCGGGGAGCGAGGTGGTAAAGAAAGGGGCGGAAGTAGCGGCTCCTGCTGCCGATGCTCTGGGCGTGGTGGCCAATGTTTATAATTACGTTGTGGGCAATTTCACCTATGATACGGCGCTGGCCAATTCGGTCCAGGCCGGCTATCTGCCGAATGTGGACCAGGTGCTGGCTAAAAAGTCAGGCATCTGCTTTGATTATGCCGCCGTCATGACAGCCATGCTCCGGTCCCAGAACATTCCCACAAAGCTTGTGGTGGGCTACACAGGAAGTCTTTATCATGCCTGGGTAAACGTCTATATTGACGGTCAGGGCTGGGTGGATAACATCATTTACTTTGACGGAACCGACTGGAAGCTTATGGACCCGACCTTTGCTTCTTCCGGAGGGAATGACCCATCCATTAAGGAATATATTCAGAACAGTTCCAATTATAAGGCGAAATATACATACTAATACAAAAGAACTTCATGTGATAAAGGAGTAACTACAGATGATAAAGGGAGCGAAAAAACAGTATTCCGCCAGGGAACTTTCCGCTTTCTGCCTCCAAATATCCATTCTTCTCCATGCAGCGATCCCTCTTGATGAGGGATTGTCTGTTATGGCGGAGGATGCGGAGGGAGAGGAAGAGAGGAAAAGGCTTCTGCAGATGGCGGAGGAAGCAGAGCTTGGCAGCCCTTTCTCAACCGTGCTGGAAAGCATAGGAGGATATCCCTCTTATGTGGTCCGTATGGCAAAGCTGGGGGAGGAAACCGGAACCCTGGATCAGATTATGGGATCTCTGGCAGAATATTATGAAAAAGAGCATATTCTCATGAAAAACATAAAGAACGCGGTCACCTATCCGGTCATCATGATCTTTATGCTGCTGACGGTATTGTTTGTGCTGTTCACAAAGGTCATGCCCATATTTGAGAATGTATATCAGCAGCTGGGGGCGGAGATGTCTCCTGTTTCCATTGCAGCCACTAGGCTTGGAGGCCTGTTCTGTGCCGGAGCTCTGATCCTTGGGCTGGTTCTGGGTCTTGCGGTCCTGGTTATGTGGCTTTTTGGCAGGCAGGGGAAGAAAGTCCATGTTATGGAGGCTTTAACCCGCTGGATCAAGAGAAGAAGCCGCATCGCTCTTGCTGTTGCAAACCGCCGGTTTACCTCTGTGCTGGCTTTAACGCTCCACAGCGGCCTGGACCTTGCAAAGGGAATGGAGCTGGCGGCAGATCTGGTGGAAAACCAGAGGGTGGAAGAAAAAATAAGAGCCTGCAGCGAAGAGCTGGGAGCAGGAATGGATTATTATTCCGCCATGAAGAATACCGGCCTGTTTAAGGGCTTTTACGTCCAGATGATAAAGGTGGGAGCCAGAAGCGGCCGCCTGGACAGCATGATGGAGCAGGTTTCCAAAAACTATGAGGAAGAGGCTGATACGGCTATCGGGCACATGGTCAGCCGGTTTGAGCCTACGGTGGTGGCGGTACTGGCCGTAGCGGTAGGGCTTATTCTGCTGTCCGTCATGCTTCCTCTGATCGGCGTTTTGTCGGCCATAGGATAGGGGGGAGACTGGATGAAAAAAGGACTGCAGTCTCCGAAGCAGCTGTTGGGCTATGGGGCGTCCCTGGCGGTATTTTTCTGCGTGATCGCCCTTTTCGTATCAGGGACTCTTATGTTTTCAAAAAAAGCGGATGCAAGAGGAGCCGAGGCACTGCGTGATGCCATACGCAGGGCGTCGGTTCAGTGCTATGCTATAGAAGGAAGATATCCTCCCAATGTGGAGTATCTGGAAGAAAATTATGGGATACAGATTGACAAAAAACGGTATGATGTATTTTACAGCGGTTTCGCTTCCAACTTCATGCCTGATATCACGGTCAATCCCCATGAGCAGTAAGGGGGGCAGGATATGAAAGAAAATGAGATCAGGCAGGGCGGTGTAGCCGGTGTCCTGTTTACCATTCTGCTGTTTCTTGTGTTTGTGCTCTGCGCCCTGTTTTCTGTTTTAATCGGCGGCAGGGTTTATGAGAATATCAATGCCAGGACAGAGAACACCTACCGGGGAGACGTGGCTTTAAGCTATATCGCCAATAAGGTGAGGCAGGGGGATGAGGCAGGAAGCGTATCCCTGACGGAAATGGATGGGATTCCGGTCCTTAAGCTGGAGCAGAAGATTCAGGACGCGGTTTATTTGACAGAAATCTACTATCAGGACGGCAAATTATGGGAGCTGTTCACCGATGCGGAAAGCGGCCTGGGTGTTGGAGACGGAAATGAAATCTTGGAATGCAGTCCGGTTTCCATGGAAATGGACGGCAATCTTCTTTATATAAGAACAGAAGGCCAGGGCAGCCTCCGGCTTTCCTTAAGAAGCGGAGGTTCGGGCAATGAATAGAAAGCAGCATTCAGGCATGTTCCTGATGGAGATGATCGTGGTCATTCTGTTCTTCATCCTGTGTGCGGCCATCTGCATTGAAACCTTTGTGAAAGCCGATTCCATGAGCCGGAAAGCGGTGGATTTAAACCGCAGCGTGCAGGTGGCCCAAACCGTGACCGAGGTATGGAAGTCGGAGGGAAAGGAAGGCTTGCAGAAACGGTTAAAGGCAATCGCGTCAGGAGATGGAGACGAAGAAATGTGGTTTGACGCTCAGGGGGAACCCTGTGAAGCGGAAGCGGCCGTTTTTAAGGCGGAAGCAGAGCAGGCCCCCGAAAACATGATAAAAGTAATTGTAAGCCAGGGAGGGAAAGAGATATATGCCCTTGAGGCTGCCGGACATGAGGCGGTTCAGTGACGGAGGTGGAGTATGGCGAAAAATGAAACGGGAAACGGAATGACCATAGGCAGTCCTTCTCTTATCTTAATCTTTATTCTCATGTGCCTTGTTACCTTTGGAATGCTTTCCTTAAGCACTGCCAAAAGCGAATGGAATCTGGCGGAGCGCAATGCAGGGGCCGTTACGGAATACTACCGGGCGGACAGCCTGGGAGAGGATTTTTACCGCATGGTCACAGAAAAGGTGTCCGCGGTCCGGGCGCAGAGCTCGGATCCTGCGGTATGCAGCCGGCTGCTGGAGCAGGAGCTGGGAGAATACTACCGGCCGGAGGAAGGGACCGTGGTCATGAAAATCGATATGGAAAGAGCACAGGCCCTTTTCCTTGAGCTGGTGCCACGGTTCACCGGGGAAGAGGCAGTGACCGTTTCCCAGTGGAAAGTGATACAGACAGAAGATTTTGAAATTGATAATTCCATGCCGGTATGGAACGGAGGAACAACATGAATTTAGTTCAAATGCTGAGCTCTGCGGTGGCCCTTAAAGCATCTGATATTTTTCTGGTGCCCGGCATGCCGTTTTCTTATAAGATAGGAAGCAGAATTGAATACCAGGATGAGGAAAAGCTGCTTCCCGCCCATATGGAATCACTGATTCCCGAGCTTTACCAGCTGGCGGGGAACCGGAGCATGGAGAAGGTAAATGAGCATGGGGATGATGATTTTTCCTTTGCCCTGCCCGGCTTTTGCAGGTTCCGCACCAGCGTGTTCCGCCAGAGGGGGACTCTGGCGGCAGTAATCCGGGTGGTGACCTTTGAGCTGCCGGATTACCAGGAGCTTCACATTCCGGAGACCGTAATGGAGGTGGCCAGGATGACCAAGGGCTTTGTTCTGGTGACCGGCCCCGCCGGCAGCGGGAAGAGCACCACCCTGGCATGTATCATTGATAAGATAAACAATACCCGCAATGTCCACGTCATTACCCTGGAGGACCCTTTGGAGTATCTCCACCGCCATAAGATGAGCGTGGTAACCCAGAGGGAGGTTCCGACGGATACGGACAGCTATGTGACCGGCCTGCGTGCAGCCCTGCGCCAGGCCCCGGATGTGATCCTGCTGGGGGAGATGAGAGATTATGAGACCATACGGATTGCAATGACCGCGGCGGAAACAGGCCATCTGGTCATATCCACCCTTCATACGGTGGGAGCGGCCAATACCATTGACCGCATCATTGACAATTTTCCGCCCAATCAGCAGCAGCAGATCCGGATGCAGCTTTCCATGGTAGTCCAGGCCGTGATCTCCCAGCAGCTGATTCCCACTGTGGACGGCGGCGTTTATCCGGCCTTTGAAATCATGTTTTTCAACAATGCCATCCGGAACATGATACGGGAATCCAAAACCCATCAGATTGATTCGGTCATTGCCACGGGGCAGGCGGAGGGCATGATTTCCATGGATGCAAGCCTTTTAAATCTCTACAGGGAAGGGCGGATCACCAAGGAAAATGCGGTTATCTACAGCAGTAACAGCGAATTGATGATGAAAAAGATCGACCGGATGGTATAGGTGCGTATAGTTTATATCTCAGAAAGATACACTATCTGTAATAATGGCAGGAGAGTGGTTGGAATATGAGGACAGATAAAAGAAAAGTTGCGTTGGTGGGCACGGGAATGGTTGGAATGAGCTATGCGTATTCCATGCTGAATCAGAGTGTCTGTGATGAAATGGTTTTGATTGATATTAACAGGAAACGGGCGGAGGGAGAAGCCATGGACTTAAATCATGGCCTTGCCTTTTCCGGCTCTCACATGAAAATTTACGCAGGGGAATACAGGGACTGCTCGGATGCGGACATTGTGGTGATCTGCGCCGGAGTGGCGCAGAAGCAGGGGGAGACCAGGCTTGACTTATTACGGCGCAATGCTTCCGTCTTTCAGTCCATTGTTCAGCCTGTAACAGAATCCGGTTTTAATGGGATATTTCTGGTGGCAACTAATCCTGTGGACATCATGACCAGGATCACCTATTCCCTTTCAGGCTTTAATCCAAAGCGTGTTTTAGGAAGCGGCACCGCTCTGGATACGGCAAGGCTTCGGTATCTGCTGGGGGAATCCCTGCGGGTTGATCCGAGAAATGTTCATGCCTACGTCATGGGCGAACACGGAGACAGCGAGTTTGTGCCCTGGAGTCAGGCCATGGTGGCCACGAAAACCATTCTTTCCCTCTGCGGAAGCGGCGGGGAGGAGGACATGGTATGCCGGGAGGAGCTAAAGCGGATTGAGGAAGAAGTCCGGGGAGCCGCTTACCGGATCATTGAAGCCAAACAGGCCACCTATTACGGCATCGGCATGGCTCTTACCAGAATCACCAGGGCCATTCTGGGCGATGAAAACAGTGTTTTTACGGTATCCGCCATGTTAAAAGGAGAATACGAGCAGTCAGAGGTTTACGCAGGGGTTCCCTGTATCATCAATAAAAACGGAATACAGAGGATTCTGTCCCTGTCTCTGACAGAGGACGAAATGAAACAGTTTGGCAAGTCCTGTGATACGCTCAGGAAAAGCTATGAGGGTATTTTATAAAAGGATGAAGCAGGGCAGACGGGGCATAAAAGAAGAAAGCAGAGAGCCATTTATTTGAAGTTTTTGTAATTTTATGTATTTTAGTAAAAAATATAAAAATGCGTTGACAAACAGATTTTCTCATGCTATGATATACGAGGTTCGAACGGAGAACCAAAAAGATGCTGATGTGGCACAGGTGGTAGCGCACCTCATTGGTAGTGAGGAGGTCACGGGTCCGAGTCCCGTCATCAGCTCTGCAAACAAACGGGAAGTCTTGAATAAAGAGACTTCCCGTTTTTATATATCAGGAAATTCTTAAGGATTTTCTCACCGCGAGAGTCTGCTTTGCGTGCAAAGCAGGAAGGAGGCATATGGATATGGCAAAACACAAGAAGAAGCGCAGAAGTGCCTGGGCTATATTTTTCCGTCCCATTAAGGTCATTCTTATCGCATTTCTGACAGTCATGGTCTTAGGCTGTCTTGCCGGAGGCGTCGTATTTTTAAAATATCAGAATGAGATCATGGCCTGTAAGACAAAGGCAGATTCCATTATAAAAAATACGGAAAAGACGGATTTCTCCCAGCCTACGGATACGAGGATCTATGACTCTACAGGAACCATCATCGGGACCATTAATTCAGGGCATTACGAGTACGTTCCCATCGGAGATATCAGCCAGAATCTTCAAAACGCATACATCGCCCAGGAGGACAGGCGGTTTTATAAGCATCACGGCATCGATTACATGGGCCTTTTACGGGCCGCAGTGGTATACGTGAAAAACAAGGGCACCGTCCTCCAGGGAGGAAGCACCATCACCCAGCAGGTGATAAAAAACACCTATTTAACCCAGGAGAGAACCCTTGAAAGAAAGCTGACGGAATTTTTTACCGCGCCCCGAATGGAGGAGAAGTACTCCAAGGCGGACATTCTGGAATTTTACTGCAACACCAATTTCTTTGCCAACCGGTGCTACGGAGTATCGGAGGCAAGCCGCTATTATTTTGACAAGGAAGCAAAGGACTTGACCATATGGGAGGCGGCCACCCTGGCGGGAATCAGCAACAATCCGTCAAGGTATGATCCTGTGGCCCATCCGGAGGCTGCCCAAAAAAAGAGGGACCAGGTCATAGACAATATGGCTGTGTGCAAGTTCATCTCCGACGCGGAAAGGGACGAGGCGAAGGCCCAGCCCCTTACAGTGGCAAAGGTTTATGAGGGCGGAACAAAGGAAAACTACCAGACCAGCTATGCCATATACTGTGCTGCCCTGGAGCTGATGAAAAATGACGGCTTTGCTTTCCAGTATGTTTTTAACAATCAGGCCGCCTATGATTCCTATAAAGAGCAATACCAGGAGCTTTACCAGACGAAAAGCGATATGATAAGAAACGGCGGATTTGAGATACATACCAGTCTGGAAACGGATATTCAGACCTCCCTGCAGGACACCATAGACAAGCGCCTGGAAGGCTTTAAGGACTTGCAGGAAAACGGGAAATTCGCCCTTCAGGGAGCCGCGGTCTGCGTCGACAACCGGACCGGCTATGTGGTTGCCATTGTAGGAGGCCGGGGCACGGAGGATGAGTTTAACCGGGGATTTTTAAGCAAGCGCCAGCCCGGCTCCACCATAAAGCCTCTGATCGATTACGGTCCGGCCTTTGAAACGGGATATTACTATCCTTCCAGGCTGGTAAATGACCATTTGTTTGACAAGGGGCCGAAAAACAGCGGCGGAACCTATTTCGGCAATGTTTCTGTCAGAGAGGCTTTAAACAGGAGCTTAAATACGGTGGCCTGGCAGGTCTTAGCCGATATCGGCGTTGACACGGGCATCCGGTACCTGGGGAAAATGCACTTTGTAGGCTTAAGCTATCAGGATAACGGAAACAACAGCATGAGCATCGGAGGCTTTACCGAAGGCGCCAGAGTTGTGGATATGGCAAAGGGTTATTCGGTTCTGGCCAGCAAGGGGATGTACAGCAACAATACCTGCATTACCAGCATCATCAGCCAGTATGACGGAGAGGTCTATAAGGGAAGCCAGGGAGATGAGAGGATCTTTACAGAGGATACGGCTTACATGCTCACTGACGTGCTGAAGGGGACCTTAAATAAGCCCTACGGCACAGGCTCTGGGCTGGGACTTGACATTCCGGCAGCCGGAAAGACCGGAACCACAAACGACAACAAGGACACCTGGTTCTGCGGCTACACAAAATATTACACCACAGCCATATGGGTGGGCTATGATACGCCCAAGGCAATGCCCGGCGTTTACGGCAAAACCTATTCCGGAAAGATCTGGCATGACTTCATGGCATCCATAAACAAAGACTTACCGGCAGAGGATTGGGATATGCCTGCCACCGTTTCCCTTTGGAATGTGGACTCCAGAGGAGAAAAGACCACTGTGGAAACAGGAAATAAGGACCTCTTTTCCTCTGTGGCAGAGGCTGCGGCCATGGCTGATACCGCTAAGTGGAATGAAGAGGAAGAGAGGAAAAAATCCGAATCCCTGGCCCAGAAGAACTTAGAGTCCATGCAGGCCTCCCAGCAGGCGGTGGACCAGGCGGCTGCCCAGATCCTGACTCTGATCACGGAATTCAATGGTCAGAGCCACCGGGATGACAGTACCGATGAAAAGATCAGTACTGCCTACTCCCTGCTGGAGCAGCTAAACGGGACGGAAAATTATGAAAGCTTAAAGCAGCAGCTGGATGCAGCTGTAAGCTATGTTTCCTCCCTGCCGAAAGAGACGGCGGGAAAGCCCCAGGAGATCGGGCCGGGAATGACGAAACCGAGAGAGACCACAGAGGCGGTCTTCCCGGGAGATGAAGAGCCGGATGACAGCGGAGTCCAGTTTTCCCCGCCGGGAGACTCAGGCCCTGATGTCTGGTCTGTCGGTCCGGGAGAGGGGTAAAGGCTGGAGAAATTCCGGTGAAATCATTGTTTTTTCCCTGGGTTCGTTATATAATGGACCCATTGCAAGGCATCATAAGAATGAAGATACAGGAGTGTGTTCAAATGAGTAAAATAAGAACAAGATACGCGCCCAGTCCTACGGGCCGCATGCACGTGGGAAATTTAAGAACCGCATTATACGCTTACTTAATCGCGAAGCATGAGGGGGGCGATTTCCTTCTCCGGATTGAGGATACAGACCAGGAGCGTTACGTGGAAGGCGCTGTCGAGATCATTTATAGAACCCTGGCAGAGACAGGACTGATCCATGACGAGGGACCGGATAAGGACGGAGGCGTAGGCCCTTACGTCCAGAGTGAGCGTCAGGCTTCCGGCATTTATTTGGAGTATGCCAAAAAGCTGGTGGAAAAGGGAGAGGCCTATTACTGCTTCTGTACCCAGGAAAGACTGGATTCCTTAAAGAAGACCGTAGAGGGACAGGAGATCATGACCTATGATAAGCACTGTCTCCATCTTTCCAGGGAAGAGGTGGAAGCCAACCTGGCGGCAGGAATGCCCTATGTCATCCGACAGAACAATCCAACGGATGGAACCACCACTTTCCACGATGAGATTTACGGTGACATCACCGTGGATAATTCAGAGCTGGACGACATGGTGCTGATAAAATCCGACGGATATCCCACCTACAATTTCGCCAACGTGGTAGATGACCATCTCATGGGCATTACTCATGTGGTAAGGGGAAATGAATATTTATCTTCATCCCCCAAATATAACCGCCTTTACCAGGCTTTCGGCTGGGAGGTTCCTGTTTACGTCCACTGTCCTCTCATCACCAACGAGGAGCACAAGAAGCTGAGCAAGAGAAGCGGACACGCTTCCTATGAGGATTTGATCGAACAGGGCTTTATTTCCGAAGCTGTGGTGAATTATGTGGCTCTTTTAGGCTGGTCCCCTGTGGGAAATCAGGAGATTTTCTCCCTGGAGGACTTGATCAGGGAGTTTGATTACCGGAATATCAGCAAGTCCCCGGCTGTTTTTGATATGATAAAACTGAAATGGATGAACGGCGAATATTTGAAATCCATGGATATGGAAAGGTTTTATGCATTGGCAGAGCCTTATCTCAAGGCTGTAATTAAGAAAGACTTGAATCTCAGAAAGATCGCTGCCATGGTCAAGACCAGAATTGAGATTTTGCCGGATATTGCGGATCATATTGACTTCTTTGAGGCTTTGCCGGATTATGATACTGCCATGTACGCCAATAAGAAAATGAAGACCAACAGTGAAACCTCCCTCGCCCTGCTTCAGGAGGTGCTTCCCATACTGGAGGCCCAGGAGGATTACAGCAACGATGCCCTGTATGAAAGGCTTTCAGCCTATGTTTCTGAAAAAGGGTATAAGACAGGCTTTGTTATGTGGCCCATCCGTACCGCGGTTTCAGGAAAGCAGATGACTCCGGCAGGCGCTACGGAGATCATGGAGATCCTTGGAAAAGAAGAATCCTTAAGAAGAATCAGAAAGGGAATCCAGCTTTTGGGCAATGAGGCGGAATAAACGGTAAGTAAGAGGAAGGGGTTGCAGCAGCAGCCCCTTTTGCTTGCCCCATATGCAAAGTACAGGAAGGGAATGGAGGAAAACGTGGAAGAACAGATCATCTATGAGGGAGCCCAGAAAGAGGCGGTTCTCCATCACAAGGGCCCTATGCTGGTCCTTGCGGGGCCGGGATCGGGAAAGACCTTTACCATCACCCACAGAATCCGCCATCTGATTGAGGAATACAGGGTAAATCCGTCAAATATTCTGGTCATCACCTTTACCAAAGCGGCGGCCAGGGAGATGAAAGAGCGGTTCGAGGGGCTTATGGGCGGAAATCCGTCCACGGTCAGCTTTGGGACCTTTCATGCCGTATTTTTCCGCATCTTAAAATTTGCTTACCGCTACGATGCCGGAAGTATAGTGAGAGAGGATCAGAGGGTACAATACATAAAAGAGGAGATGGATAAGTGCCAGGTGGAGGTGGAGGATGAAGCGGAATTTGTGACCTCCATTCTGTCGGAAATCAGCTCCGTAAAAGGGGAAATGATCGGGCTTGACCATTATTACTCAAAGAACTGTTCCGAAGAGGTTTTCAAACAGCTTTACCAGGGCTATGAGGACCGGCTGCGCAGGGCCAATTTCATTGACTTTGACGATATGCTGGTGATGTGCTATGAGCTCTTTACCCAGAGAAAGGACATTCTGGAGGCGTGGCAGAAAAAGTACCGGTATATTCTGGTGGATGAATTTCAGGATATTAACCGGGTCCAGTATGAGATCATAAGGATGTTGGCAAGGCCGGAGAACAACCTTTTCATTGTGGGAGACGACGACCAGTCCATTTACCGCTTCCGGGGAGCGAAGCCGGAGATCATGCTGGGCTTTGAAAAGGATTATCCCGAAGCCAAAAAGGTCCTTTTAAACGTCAATTTCAGAAGCACCAGAGAGATTGTGGAAACGGCAGGAAAGCTGATCGCCCACAATGAAATGCGTTTTCCAAAGAAAATCGTCACGAAAAAAGGGCAGGGAAAGCCGGTGGTGACCAGAATGTGGCAGGACCCTCAGGAAGAAACCACGGAGATTGTTAAAGAAATCACAGACTATAACCGGGCAGGCTATCCCTGGGAGGACATGGCTGTCCTGTACCGCACCAATTTAGGCCCCAGGCTGCTGATTGAAAAGCTTATGGAATACAATATCCCCTTTTCCATGAAGGATGCGGTGCCCAACCTTTATGACCATTGGATATCCAAAAATGTGACCGCCTATATTCAGGCCGCGTCCGGAGATTTATCCAGGGCCAATGTCCTTTCCATCATCAACCGCCCCAACCGTTATGTCAGCCGGGACGCCCTGGACTTAAATCCAGTGAACTGGGAGTCGGTCAAATCCTTTTATCAGGACAGGGGCTGGATGGTGGAGCGGATCGAGCAGCTGGAATATGATTTGAAAATGATAAAAAACATGGCTCCTGTGGCAGCTGTAAATTATATCCGGAAAGCGGTAGGATATGACGATTATCTCCGGGAATACGCCCAGTACCGCCGGATGAAGCCGGAGGAGCTTTTAGAGGTCTTAGACCAGCTCCAGGAAAGCGCCGCAGGCTATCCGTCCTTTGACCAGTGGTTTCAGCACATGAAAGAATACGGGGAGGAGCTGAAGGCCAAGAGCCAGTCAGGGGAAAGCCATCCCGAGGGCGTGGCCCTCATGACTATGCACAGCTCCAAGGGCCTGGAATACCGGATTGTATACATTCTGGATGCCAATGAAGGCGTGACACCCCATCATAAGGCCGTGCTTCCGGCGGATATGGAGGAGGAAAGACGGATGTTTTACGTGGCAATGACCAGGGCCAAAGAAAGGCTTCACGTCAATTACGTGAGGGAGAGATACAGCAAAAAGCAGGAGGTTTCCAGGTTTGTCAGGGAGTATCTGGAACGCACGTAATAAGGAGGGGAAGGAATGAAATCCTGTATACACATTTATTGCGGAGACGGAAAGGGAAAGACCACTGCAGCCGTTGGGCTGGCCGTCCGGGCAGCCGGCTGCGGGAAAAAGGTTTTAATCACCCGTTTTTTAAAAACCGACAATTCCGGCGAGGTAAAGTCCCTGGGGCAGCTGCCGGAAATCAAGGTCACGCCCTGTGAAAGAAGCTTCGGCTTTTTTTCTAAAATGTCGGAGGAACAAAAGGCGGAGGCAGAGGTCTATTATTCCGAACTTTTGGAAACTACTCTGGACCAGGCGGCAAAGGGCGGGTTTGACCTTCTCGTCCTGGATGAGATCATGGCGGTGTGCAATTTCGGCCTTGTGGAGGAAGATCGGGTTCTGGATTTTCTAACCTCCCGCCCGGAAGAGCTGGAAGTGGTTCTGACAGGAAGAGACCCGTCGGAGCGGCTCATGGAAGCGGCCGATTACGTATCGGAAATTAAAAAGGTAAAGCATCCCTATGACCGGGGGATCATGGCAAGGCGGGGGATTGAATTTTAACGGCGAAACATCTTGATTTTTGGCGAATTGTCTGATAGAGTGGAATCAGGTGCAGATATGCGCCGTGATTATAAGATTAAGAAAAAGTGAGGTATCAGGATGGCACAGGATCCTAATTTAGAGCAAGATAATGTGGAGACAGAGGAAGAGATGACAGTTACGCTGACCTTGGATGACGGATCAGAGCTGGAATGCGTAGTGCTTACCATTTTCACGGCAGGTGAAAGAGATTATATCGCATTGCTTCCTATGGAAGGCCAGGAGGAAGAAGAAGAGGGAGAGGTTTATCTGTACCGTTATTCAGAGGGAGAAGATGGACAGCCGAATCTTGAGAATATCGAGGATGACGAAGAATACGAGATCGTAGCGGACGCCTTTGATGAAATGCTTGATGATGCGGAGTACGATGAGCTGGTAGGCGAAGACGAGGAATAAAGAGGAAAAAGACCGGGGCAGGTCCTTTAAGGACAGGTCCCGGTTTTAGATGCAACACATTAAGGAAAGGAGAATATTTTATGGAAAAGATTGTTGATGCCAGAGGTCTTGCCTGCCCGATGCCGGTCATGAAGGCCAAAGAAGCATTAAAGGATATGAAGGAAGGAACCCTGAAGGTTCTTGTGGACAATGAGATTGCGGTGCAGAACGTGATGAAGCTGGGACAGTATACAGGACTTGCCCCTGCCTCTGAAAAAAAGGCGGATGGGGAATTTGAAATCCTGTTTCATGTAAGCGGGGAGCCTGAAAATATGGGCGAGGCGGCAGAAGAGGCATGCATTCCCGACAGCAGGAAAAAAGGGTTTGTGGCAGTTCTTTCCTCTGACCAGATGGGAAGCGGAAACGAGGAGCTGGGCCGGATTCTGATGAAAGGATTTGTTTATGCCCTTTCCAAGCTGGAAAATCTTCCTGAAACGATTTTGCTCTACAACGGAGGAGCCAGGCTGTCCGTGGAAGGCTCACAGTCCCTGGAGGATTTACAGAGCCTGGAAGCCCAGGGAGTGGAAATCCTCACCTGCGGGACATGCTTAAACTATTATGAGCTGACCGATAAGCTGAGAGTCGGAGGCGTTACCAACATGTATGAGATCGCGGAGAAGCTGGCCGGAGCGGGTCAGATCATCCGGCCTTAAGCTCTTCTCCAACGTTTTTTCCGGGCGGTGACCTTAAGATACAGCTTTTGAAGAAGAAGGGTGCTGGACAGCACGAAAAACACTTCCAGAGCCGTGCTTACGATTCCCGCCAGGCGAAACAGCAGAAAAGACAGGGCTGTAATAACATTCAGACAGATTAAAAAATTCCTGTAAGCGGCCTGATTCATACAGTACAGCTTCCAGATGACCATGTAGAGGCAGATTATAAGAGAGATGGATGCCAGAAATGAAAAAATAACATGGAGAACGGCAGGAAAGGGATGGGCGTCCGGCAGATAAGGCGTGAGGACGGCCAGGCTGAGGAAGAAAAGGGCGGTCCCGCTGACCGCCTTTTCCTTTTTGTTCCGGGGCAGTCCCTTTATGATACTTTTTAAAACGTAGTAAAAATAAACGCCGACGATAATTCCCCATAAAAGAAACAGATTTTTCCTGGAAGAAAGGTTTCCAAGGACCGAAAAATTCATGGTGAACCAGTCGGTTTTCCAGGCAAAAAGAAGGGTGTATACGGGGATTATGAAGTAAGCGGTTATGGATATTAAGGGCATAGGGCACCTCCCGGAAGTTATCTCTTTATATTTTTCCATTTACTTTGAAAATAATAACACCTTTTACAAAAATAAAATTCAGAGGAAAAACAATGATTCAATTACCGGACGCATTCAGGGAAAAGATGAAAGGGCTTTTAGGAGAGGAATACGATTCCTTTATGGAAAGCTATGAAAAGGAGAGGGTTCAGGGGCTCCGCATAAATCCTATAAAGGTTTCCCCTGAGAAATTTGAAGAGCTGAGCCCCTTTGAATTAAAGAAAATTCCCTGGGCAAGGGAAGGCTATTATTACCGGCAGGAGGACAGGCCCGGAAAGCATCCCTATCATGAGGCAGGCCTTTATTACATCCAGGAGCCCAGCGCCATGGCGGTTGCAGAGCTTTTAGACCCTCAGCCCGGGGAAAGGATTCTGGACCTTTGCGCAGCTCCCGGAGGAAAGACCACCCACATTGCGGGACGGATGAAGGGCAGGGGCTTTCTTTTAAGCAATGAAATCCATCCTGCCAGGGCCAGAATACTTTCCCAGAATGTGGAGCGCATGGGAATCGGAAATGCTGTGGTATCGAATGAGGATTCCCAAAGCCTGGCCGGCCGTTTCCCGGAATTTTTTGACCGGATCGCAGTGGATGCGCCCTGCTCCGGGGAGGGGATGTTCCGTAAGGATGAGGCCGCCAGACTGGAATGGAGCCCCCGGCATGTAGAGGCCTGCGCCGCCCGCCAGGGAGAGATCCTTTTCCATGCCGCCTCCATGCTGAAGCCGGGCGGAAGGCTGGTTTACTCCACCTGTACCTTTTCCCCGGAAGAAAACGAACAGGTCATAGAGGAATTCCTCCTTTCCCATCCGGAGTTTTCCATTGAAGCCGCTGAAAAGAAACCAGGGCTTTACCCGGGAAGACCGGAGTGGGGAAAAACAGGGCTGGGGGACTTGGAGAAAACTTTCCGCATCTGGCCCCACAAAACAGAAGGAGAAGGCCATTATCTGGCTGTGCTGAAAAAAGCGGGAAATGGGATAACAGAAAGAAAGCAGACACTTCCTCCCTATGTAAGGGATCAGTCGGTGAAGAAGGAGCTGGAAATATTTGTAAGAGAGCTGCTGGCGGAGCCGGAACAGCTTCTTTGCCGGAAAGAATACATTCTTTTTGGGGAACAGCTCTATTTTGTGCCGCCGGAAATGATTGATTTTAAAGGCATGAAGATTCTCCGCCCCGGCCTTCACCTGGGAACCGTGAAGAAGAACCGGTTTGAGCCTTCCCATGGGCTGGCCCTTTTTCTTAAGAAAGAAGAAGTGAAGCAATGGGTGGAGCTTCCGGCAGCAGGCGGAGAAATCGTGAAATATCTTAAGGGAGAAACCCTTTCCCAGGAAATGGTGCCGAATTCATGTCTGGACAAAAAGGGCTGGGTTCTGGTGACTGTTGACGGCTTTTCCATTGGCTTTGCAAAGCTGGCCGGAGGAATTCTCAAGAACCATTACCCAAAGGGGCTGCGGTGGATGTGACATTAAAAATCATCATCCCACAGAGCTTCGGCAGATGGGATTCCAATAAACCTCATATCCTCCGGCAAGGGCGCCTCAAAGGAAAGCGGCTCCTTTTTTATCGGATGAAGAAAATCCAGCCGAAAAGAGTGAAGCGCCTGACGGCTGATATAGCGGTAGTCCGGATGATACAGGAAATCTCCGGGCAGAGGGTGGCCGATATGCTTTAGATGGACCCGTATCTGGTGGGTTCTGCCGGTTTCCAGGCAGAGCCCCACGAGAGAATGATCCGTTGTCTCATCGTAATACAGCCGTTTATAGCGGGTTCTGGCCGGTTCCCCACGGGTTTCATCCACCTGCCGCTCAATGGTAGAGCCCTCCACCCTGGCGATGGGGGCATCAATCACGCCTTCCGGCGGTATTTTCCCGCAGGCTAGGGCCAGATACCCTCGGTGAATCTCTCTTTTTTTGACCATATCCGAAAGAATGCAGGCGCTCAAGGGATTTTTGGCAAGAATCAATAGCCCGGTGGTATCCCGGTCCAGCCGGTTGATGGCCCGGTAAATAAACGGCTCCCCCTTTTCCTTAAAATACCAGGCGATTCCATTGGCTAGGGTATTGTCGAAATTTCCCTGGCTGGGATGGATGGGAACGCCTGCGTCCTTATTCACCACTAAAATATGTTCATCCTCATATTGGATATGGATCGGCATGGGAGTGGGCACAATATGTTCTGAGCTCTCCTTTTCCGCCAAATTTATGGAGAGAATCTCCCCTGGCTTTAGAATGTGGGTCGTATATACGGTTTTTCCGCCAATGGTAATTCCCTTTTCTTCATTCCTAAGCTGCCGGATCAGGCTCTGGGAATACCCCTGGTCCAAAAGAAACCGGAGGACGGAAACCTCCTTTAAAGTATGCGGTATGGTATAATTCATGTTCATTTTCATAAATGGATTTTATCACGGGGCTCAGTGATTGACAAGGAGATTCTATAGGTTATAATAGGCCTAAAGAATAACGAAAGAGGGGCTTGGAAATATGTTAAATAATGATATTTATGAAGCATTGGAAATTGAATTTGAAAAGAACCATATGGAAGAGGATGTGGAAGAGGTCCTTTTGGACCTGGCGGAGGCGCTGGCGGACAAGGGAATCCGGGATAAGGAAATCAGTCTGACGGAATCCTATGGAAAGGCCCGTGTTCAGGCGATTGGCATCTGCACCGAGGAGGACGGAGAAACCAGCGTTTACATCAAACGTATTTTAATTGGAAAAAAGGAATTTGAAATCGAGGATTATTTCCTGTAAAAAGGAAGAAAGATAATAGAAACGGAGGAACCATGACCATGATGGCTAGAAAGCAGGAATACTCGCCAAGGGAGCTGGGGATCGATTTGTTATGCGATCTTGCAGGGGCATTTTTATTCAATATCGGAATCTACAACTTTGCGGTAAACGCGGAGTTCGCACCAGTGGGAGTATCCGGTATTGCGTTGATCCTGCGGTACCTGTTCGGGCTTCCCATGGGAATTACCAGCATCGTCTTAAATATTCCCATTGTGCTGGTCAGCTACAGGCTTTTAGGGAGGAGCTTCCTGATCCGCTCCGTAAAAAGCATGGTGATCTTTGCCCTTGTGCTGGACTATGTGGTTCCTTTTTTGCCGGTTTATTCCGGTAATCCCTTATATGCCTCCGCCTGCACCGGAATTTTCTCCGGTCTGGGGCTGACCCTTGTCTATCTGAGAAACTGTTCCACCGGAGGAACTGACTTTTTGGTCATGGCCATCCGCAAGCTGTTTCCCCACCTGACCATCGGACAGATCTCCCTTGTGGTGGATGCCATCGTAATCATTGCGGGCGGTTTTGTATTCCGCAATCTGGATGCGGTCATCCTGGGCATGCTTTCCTCCATTGTGACCACCATGGTAATCGACAAGATCATATACGGTCTGGGTGCGGGAAAGCTGGTGTTTGTGGTGACCTCCCATGGACCGGAGGTAGCCATGAAGATCGAGGAGGCCACCGGCAGGGGCTGTACCTTCCTTCAGGGCCAGGGAGCTTATTCCCTGAATGAAAAGAAGGTGATCATGTGCGCCTGCAATAACAGCCAGGTGGTTCCAATCCGGCGGGTCATCCATGAGACAGACAGGGAGGCGTTCCTCATTATCACCGACTCCAATGAGGTTTACGGGGAAGGGTTTAAGGCAATTGGGGGACAGCTTTAAAAGTAGAATTACGCCGCTGTTTTAGCATAAATTCAGGAGGTAAGATTATGAGAGTTGCAGTGACTTACGAGGATGGACAGATTTTTCAGCACTTCGGCCATACCGGCCAGTTCAAGCTGTATGACGCAGAAGACGGCCGGATCAGTTCCAGTCAGGTTGTGGACACAGACGGACAGGGCCATGGCGCTCTTTCCGGTTTTTTATCCGGCCGGAATGTGGATGTACTGATCTGCGGCGGAATCGGCGAAGGCGCCCAGGCTGCCCTTAAGGAGCGGGGAATTCAGCTGTTCGGCGGCGTATCGGGAGATGCGGATAAGGCAGTGGAGGCCTACTTAAACGGCCGGCTGGAATATGATTCCGATGTGAAATGCTCTCATCACGGCCATAGGCATGGGCATGAAGGCGGAGGCCACGGAG
Organism: Bacillota bacterium; assembly: GCA_023437715.1. Classification (GTDB taxonomy): domain Bacteria; phylum Bacillota; class Clostridia; order Lachnospirales; family Lachnospiraceae; genus Lacrimispora. Next base: position 28,642 of record JAEZFK010000069.1, read on the forward strand.
AACACGGCTGTGGCTCCGGAGAAAAGAAATGAACCATTAAATAATATAAATAAAAAGGTATAAAAACATATGAAATAGTCTGCAAAATACTCAGTTAAAATTGACTCATACTTGTAATAGGGGTATAATATACATGCGATTGGAAAGTATTTCCACAAAGCCGTGATTTTGTTACAAATGGTGCACAACCTTTCACTGCTGTTTTCTAAATACGAGAAGGCAGTAAACAAATGAAATATGTATGTACCGTATGCGGCTACGGAGAATCCGGTTGAAAGACAACTGGCAGAGGCGGCTGCCAGATCCAACCGCACTATGGCGGAAGATCCTTTGCGGGAGGCGGGATATATGCTCCCGCAAAGCCCGGAGGCCGGAGAGTTTTTACATAATATTTTAGAGGATGAAACAGATGAAGCCTTTCCAAGGGATGCGGCGGAACGGCTTATAGAGTTGCTTCATCATAAGAAAAAGGAAAAGGAGAATGAAGAGATGGAAAAATGGCGTTGTACAGTATGCGGCTATGTTCATGAGGGACCTATAACAGAGGATTTTAAATGTCCGATCTGTCACCAGCCTGCGTCAAAGTTTGTGAAGATCGAAGAGACAGATAAGAAGAATGGCTATGCCGGCACCAAGACGGAAAAGAATCTGCAGGAAGCCTTTGCAGGAGAAAGCCAGGCGAGAAATAAATATACATATTTCGCAGCCATTGCAAGCCGGGAAGGCTATGACCAGCTGTCGGAATTATTCTTAAAGACTGCAAGAAATGAGCAGGAGCATGCGAGATTATGGTTCCAGGAATTAGGCCATCTGGGCCACAACACGGCTGCCAACCTTCTGGCTGCGGCAGAAGGGGAAAATTACGAATGGACCGACATGTACGACCGGTTCGCAAAGGATGCGGAAGAGGAAGGCTTTCACGAACTGGCGGAAAGATTCAGAAGAGTTGCGGCCATTGAGAAAACCCATGAGGAAAGATACCGGACCTTGCTGAAAAACGTGGAGATGCAGCAGGTATTTGAAAAGGGTGAGGAGTGCATGTGGGAGTGCAGGGTCTGCGGCCACCTTGTAATGGGAAAAAAGGCGCCGGAGGTATGTCCTGTATGCGGTATGAGCCAGAGCTTCTTTGAAGTGAGAAAAGAGAATTATTAAAGAGAACGGTTAAAGTAAGCGGTTAATTTAAAAGAGGGGTGCTGCACTTTTTGCAGAACCCCTCTTTTGGCAGTTGTGAATACTTTTTCAGCTATAAAACCGTCTGAAACAGCACACAAACATATGTGATAAATGTATAAAATAAAAAAGAAATTAGGTAATAATATATAATAAGTGACGGATCGACAAAACTAGACATTGACAAATGTGACAGTTTTGGAATAGAATCAGAGTAAGAATTAATTCGTTTTCACAGTAGATCGATTTACAAACAAAATAGCCGGTTGCATATGGAATTGTCAGTTCAGGCATGTTGGACTCCATTTTTTTATACCTGTTTATAAAACGGTTTACTAGAACAGTTTACTAAATTATATGGTAAAGAGAGGCAATAAAAAATGAAGGCAAATACCAATATAACGATTTCAGATGTGGCAAAGCACGCAGGAGTTTCAAAATCTACGGTATCAAATTATATCAATGGCAAATATGAAAGAATGGCTGCAGAGACAAAGCAGGAGATTGAAAGGACGATTAAGGAATTAGGGTATACGCCGAACCTCAGTGCAAGACGGCTGCCCAATAAGGAAAAAAGCAAGACGATCTGTCTGATTATCCCGAGAAATCTTACTCATTTGTTTGATTCCATGTATTATCCTACGGTTTTTCATTCAATTGAAAAGCTTGCGGAACGCATGAAATATAATATCCTGATTTATTCCAGAAACAGATCGGATCGGACCAATGAGATGTTATTCTTAAAGGGTATGGCCTCTTCCATGGTAGATGGCTTTATTATCTTTGATTTACAGGAGAATGATCTGTTTTTCAAGGAATTTGAAGAGGCTAAAATCCCCTACGTATGCGTTGGAAAAATTGACGGGTACGACGATTACCGCTATGTTGCGTCAGACCATAAAAAGGCGGTAGAGGATGCGATGGAACACCTGATTCAGCTGGGACATAAAAAAATCGGAATATTCCGTCAGTCTGACATCGGTGTTGTTGAGGCGGTAAGAGGAAGGGCCATCAGCAGTATCAGCGAAAAGTATAAGCTGGGGAGCGATGATGTTCAAAGCATCAGAATTCCCGTAAAATCCACGGATCAGGAGATATACGACATCTGGAAAGAGGTTTTAGCAAAGCCTGACCGGCCTACCGCTTACATTATTTCATCTGCAGTGCGCCAGCCCTTTTTAATGGTTGTTCAGGATTTAGGGCTTTCAGTCCCGGAGGATCTTTCCTATGTGAACATTGAATACTACAGAAGAAACAGCTCAAGCATTGAAAACCAGACCAGGATTGAGTCGAGAGCCGGAGAAATTGCAGAAATCGCATTTAAAAAACTACTGAGAAATATTTATAATCCTACATTAGAATTTCGTTCCCAGATGATATCTCTTGATTTCTTCATTGGAACGACGACAGCTGCTCTAAAATAATTCTTTCATTGAGGAGGAAGAAAATGAAAAAAAACTTATTGTCTGTATTGATGTCAGCAGCATTAGTCGCAGCATGTTTGGCAGGATGTAATTCCGGTAAGGAAGCCCCAGGCACGGGTTCGGACCCGGCAGCGGAAAAGGTAACAGAAAAGGCAGAAACAAGCGGTAAAACTGCAGAGGCCGCCCCTTCAGGCGAAACAAAAAAACTGGTATTCTGGGATAAGGCGGAATACGTAGGGGAGTATGCGGCCCTGATGAAAGACATGGTTGATAAATTCTCAAAGGAGAAAAATGTGCAGGTTGACTATGTAAACGTAGCTTCCAGCGACATGAAGCAGAAATTAATGGCAGCCATTGAAGCGGGCAATGCACCGGATCTCATTGTGGGAGACAACACCCTGGTGGGACAATTCGGATCCCTAAACCAGCTGGCGGAGGTGGGTGACATTATGTCGGAATTTAAATTTACGGATGCGGCAATGAAGGTGGGCTTAATGAACGGCAAGCAGTATATGGTTCCTCTGGCTTTTCTCGCTCCCGGCATGTATGTGAGAAAGGATGTCTGGGATAAGGCGGGCCTGGGCATGCCAAAGACCTGGGAGGAGCTTAAGGAGCAGGCGGCAAAGGTCAATGATCCGAAGAACGGCTTTTACGCCCTGGGCTTTGCCATGGGCGCCTCGGGAGGCGGGGACGCGGAAGGCTTTGTCCGCACCATTATTCTCGACTGGGGCGGCAAGACGGTGGATGAAAACGGAACTGTGGTTGTCAATTCTCCGGAAACCGTGAAAGCTTTTGAATTTATTAAATCCCTGTATCAGGATGGACTAATTTCCCCAGATGCGGTGACGGGAGATGACAGCTGGAATAACCAGGCCTATTTATCAGGAACTGCCGGGGTGGTCTGCAATTCAGGCTCTGTCATCGCTTCCATGAAAAAGGATAATCCTGAGCTCCTTGACAATACCCAGGTGATCCCCTATCCGGCAGGGCCTGGCGGAGATACCTATGTTTTAGGCGGAAGCAATACCTTTGGCATTATTTCTTCCGGTGCCAACACGGAGGCGGCAAAGGACTTTATCCGTTACTATTTCTCCGATCTTGACAACTATGAAGCAATGATTGAGATTATGGGCGCCATGTGGCAGCCGGTCATCGAAGGCTTTGACCAGAATGAATTCTGGCAGGTCCCCACCAATAAGCCCTGGCTGGAATCCTCAAAGCTGACCGTAAACACCTATTACCCGGCTCCCTCTGATGACAAGGCCATGACCAGCTTCAGCAACCAGCTGTGTGTAAAGGCTGTTCAGAACATGCTTGTCAACGGCGCCAGCCCGGAAGAGGCAGTGGCAGGCTTAGAGAAATCGTTGAAAGAAGTATATAAGTAAAACAGAGCTTAAGAATGATGTGGATCAGACGGGGCGGCCTTTCCGCCGCTCCGCCTGTTGGAAGGAGTCTTTATTATGGAAAAGGAAAGACGAACCGTATCACAAAGCGTAAAAGACAGAAGGCTCGGGCTTCTTTTAATGATTCCTATTGTTATAGTAATATTTATAATTACGGGATTGCCGTTTTTGCGCGCATTATATTGGAGCTTTACAGATAAGGTAATTGGTTCCAGGGAACATTTTATTTTCCTTGATAACTACGTGAATCTGTTTTCCGATACCGTATACTGGAAATCGTTAAGAAACACCTCGGTTTATACCCTGGGCTGTGTTGCTGTGAAATTGCTGGTGGGTCTTTTGTGGGCTGTTTTGCTGAACCAGAGCTTTAAGGGAAAGGCCTTTTTCAGAACCGCCCTGCTGATTCCCTGGGCTCTGCCCGGCATGGTTGCGGCAATGACCTTCCGGTGGATGTATGACAGCACCTACGGGATCATTAACAGTATTTTAATCAATTTAGGAATCGTATCCCTTCCTATCGCCTGGCTGTCAAACCCCAGGATCGTATTATTTTCCGCAATGATTGTCAACATATGGAGGGGAGTGCCTTTCTTCATGTTCAGTATTTTAGGGGAGATGCAGACCCTGGACAGACAGGTTTATGAGGCGGCCACAGTGGATGGAGCGGGCATTTTCAAACAATTCCGGTATATCACAATTCCATCCATATCAAATGTCCTTAAAGTGACCGTATTGCTTTCCACCATATGGACCTTTAATGATTTTGAAAATGTATGGCTGGTAACAGGCGGCGGCCCCTTATACGCTTCCAGCGTTATTTCTACCTATACTTATGATATGGCTTTTATACAGAATTCCTTTGGGCGGGCCCTGTCTGTGGCGGCTTCTGTGATTCCCATATTAATTGTGATTATGGTATTTTTCTCGAGAATTGCCAAAAAAGATGAATAGGAGGGGTGCCGGTTATGATTTCAAAAAAGCGGAAAAGAACGGTGAAGCTGGCTGTTACATATTTCATTCTGGTCCTCGGGCTTTTGTGGACCCTATTCCCCATATACTGGATGGTCAAGTCCTCCCTTACGGTGGACAATGAGATGTATAAGGCAAGGCCGTCCCTGTTTCATTTTACATCCACGGCTTCTCATTATACGGACTTAATCAAAAATGCCGGCTTTCTGGTCAACATCAGAAACAGCCTGGTCATTGCCCTGATCACCACGGCGGTCAGCCTGCTGATCAGCATTTTCGGTTCCTATGCCATGACCCGGTTAAAATATCCGGGAAGAAGATTTTTCAGCGGTGCGGTAATTATTTCTTATCTGCTGCCTACCGCAGTTATGTTTATTCCAATGTACATTTTTGTGAGCAAGCTGGGCCTGGCCGGTACAAGGTGGGCAATGCTGGTCATTTATCCCACCTTTGTGGTTCCATACTGCTGCTACATGCTCAGAAGCTATTTCAGTTCCATTCCCTACGCCCTTGAGGAAGCGGCCTTAATTGACGGCTGCACCAGACTTCAGACACTGAAAAATATCATTATTCCCATTGCGCTTCCGGGGATCGCGGTGGTTGCCACCTTCGCATTTACCATGTCATGGAATGAATATTTGTACGCCATGATTATGACCACCAGCCTTAAGGAGATGACCGCCACGGTGGCCATTTCAAGCTGGAAGTACGGGGATATCATTAACTGGGGAAGAATTATGGCAGGCTGTGTGGTTGCGTCCGTGCCGGTTGTGATCATCTATATCATTGCCCAGAGCGCCCTGGTTTCGGGAAAGGCGGACGGCGGAGTGAAATAAAAGTTAAAAAGGGAAAAATTTGTGCCGCTGTAAGCGGGAAAGCGAGGAAATGATGGAGACATATGAAACTATTTTAGACAGGGTGAATACCAATTCAAGACCTTCTGAGCTGAAAATTACGGATTTAAGAGTGGTGGACATTGTAAATGCCCCCATGCACTGTACCATGGTTAAAATTTATACAAACCAGGGCATGGTGGGATACGGAGAGGTCAGGGACGGAGGGTCCAGGAATTTTGTTTTGGCCTTAAAAAGCAGAATCCTGGGTGAGAATCCCTGTAATATTGATAAAATTTTCAGAAGAATCAAGCAGTTCGGCGGTCATGCCAGGCAGGGCGGCGGTGTCTGCGCCATTGAGATGGCACTGTGGGACTTGGCCGGAAAAGCCTATGGCATACCGGTCTACCAGATGCTTGGCGGAAAGTTCCGGGATGGAGTGAGAGTATATGCGGACACGGATGTAGAGGGAAAGCATACCGGAAAGGAAATGGGTGCAGCCTTAAAGGCCAGAATGGACAAAGGCTTTACATTTCTTAAAATGGATTTGGGCATTGACCTTTTATATGGAGAGCCGGGGGCCCTCAATGCACCCCTTGGCTTTATAAAGGAATTAAGAGAGTCTTCGGAACTCTACAGCGCGGTCAGAAGAAATTTAAGTGAAGAGGAGCAGATGAAGAGAAACCGTTGGTATGACAGCCAGAACATTCCTCATTCCTTTACCGGCATACAGGTGACGGAACACGGCTATGACATATTGGAGCAGTATGTAAAAGATGTAAGGGAAGTGATCGGTTATGAGATCCCCTTAGCCATTGACCACTTTGGACATATTGGGGTGGAATCCTGCATCAGGCTTGCCAGGCGGGTTGAGAAATACAACATTGCCTGGATGGAGGATATGATCCCCTGGCAGCTGACCGACCAGTATGTCCGTCTGAGACAGTCCACATCCGTGCCGATCTGTACCGGAGAAGACATTTATCTGAAAGAGAACTTTAAGCCGTTGCTGGAAAAGGGCGGAGTTTCCGTCATACATCCGGATATCCTGACGGTAGGCGGGGTTCTGGAGCTGAAGAAGGTGGGAGATATGGCGGAGGATTACGGCGTGGCAATGGCCATTCATATGGCGGAGACGCCGATTTCCGCCCTGGCGGCAGCTCATGTGGCAGCAGCTACACAAAACTTCCTGGCACTGGAATTCCACTCGGTGGATGTGCCCTGGTGGGAGAACCTGGTTAAGAGGAACGTAAGCGGTCCCATTGTGGATGACGGATATATTAAGCTGCCGGATCTGCCCGGCTTTGGAATTGAAGAATTAAACGACGAGGTGATCCGGGAACATCTGCATCCCGATTATCCGGGAATGTGGCTGCCGACAACGGAATGGGACGGGGATTATTCCCATGACAGATGCTGGAGCTGAGATTTTCCCCGTCTGATAAAAAAAGGAAAGAGAGGATATGAAATCATGCACTTTAATGTAAAGGAAGATGTCATACAATTGACCTCAAAATGGGAAGGAGAGAGGCTTCCGGACGGACGCCCCAGGGTTTCCGATGAGGATCTGGACGCCCTTAAGAAGCTGACCCTGGAAGAAATATGGTTTCCCCTTTACAACGCCGGTTACTTGAATCAGTTTGAGGAAAAGCTTTACCGGTTACATAGCGACAGAAAGCTGGTGGGCAGAGCTGTGACGGCTTCCTTTATTCCTGCAAGGCCGGATCTGGAGGAAACGGTGAAAGAGATTGGAAGGTCGGAAGGAAGAAAGGGCACCTGCAACCAGTGGGTGATCGACATCCTGTATGACGGGGATGTGGTTGTGGCTGATATGTATGATAAAATCTATGAAGGGACGTTTGTAGGCGGAAATCTTTCCACGGCAATAAGAAACAAGACCAAAACAGGAGGCGCTGTTATCTGGGGCGGCATCAGGGATTTGGAACAGATTGAAAAAATTGACGGGCTGCAGCTTTATTACAGGGGAGTTGATCCCTCGCCCATCAGGAATTTTGTCATGAACGGGTTTAACACGCCGGTTAAAATCGGCTGTGCCGTATGCCTGCCGGGAGACGTCGTATATGGATACGGGGGAGGCGTGATATTCATTCCCTGCCATCAGGTAAAGATGGTCATTGCAGAGGCGAAGAAATTACATGCGAAAGATCTTTTCGGCTTTGATATGATTAAGAAAGGCGTTTACACCACCGCAGACATTGACGTGGATGTCTGGTCCGTTGACATGATGGACAGAATGGTTGACTTCATCCAAAGTGATCCAAGGGCCCAGGAGTTCCGCTGCCTGGAGTGGTCAAGGGAGTATGAAAAAGCAAGGGCCGGGATTGGAATTTAAGGAGAGAGGCGGGGGCTGAAAGGCCTCCGCCATCCTCCAAATCACCGGTGCAGATGCTTCCCCTTGCTGGCCGCATGGTCCACAAGGGAATCCTTTTTTAAAAAGCTGGCCCTTTTTACGCTGTCGGTTCCGAATTTGTCCCGGATATGGTCCACCGCCTTTTCCATTTCTTTCATCTTACGGGCCTGCTCCGACTCAAAAAGATTCATCTGGTAAAATCCATCCTCTGTGATTTTAGTGGCCCGGACCCCAAGAAGGCGCAGAGGGGTGCGGTCCCAGAACTCCGTTAACAGCCTGCAGGCGTTCTCGTAAATGACGGTGGTGGAATCCGTAGGGGCATTCAAGGTCATCTGGTGGGACTGGGAGCGGAAGTCCCAGTCCTTGATCTCCACGCAGACGCAGTCGCACAGGACCCGGTCCGACCGGAGCCTGGCTCCTACAGTCTCGCTTAGGGATAAAAGAACCTGACAGGCGGTGTCAAAGTCTTCCACATCATGGGACAGGGTAGTGCTGTTTCCGTAGCCCTTGTTTAAGGGCTCCCGTTCCTCTACCGGAGATAAGTCAATGCCCCGGGCGTATCCGTGGATCAAAACCGCATACTTTTCTCCCAGGAGAGGCTTTAGGTGATCCACCTTGCAGGCGGCCAGCTCCCCGATGGTGTGAATGCCGATGCTCTCCAGCTTTTTCTGGGCGGAATGGCCTACAAAAAACAGTTCCCGGATGGGAAGCGGCCACATCTTTGCAGGGATTTCGTCGGGAAACAGGGTATGGCAGAGATTGGGCTTTTTAAAATCAGAGGCCATCTTTGCCAGCAGCTTGTTGGGGGCCAGGCCGATGTTGACCGTGAAGCCCAGCTCCTGAAAAACCCTTTCCCGTATGCGGTTTGCCACCTCTAAGGGCGGGCCGAAGAGATGGATGGTGGAGGTCATGTCCAGAAAGGCCTCGTCAATGCTGAACTTTTCAATATCAGGGGTATAATCGGATAAAAGGGTCATCATTCTGTGGGAGTATTCATTATATATTTCAAAACGGGCGGGAACAACGGTTAAGGACGGACATTTGCGGAGGGCCTGGACAATGGGTTCGCCGGTGGTAATCCCGTATTTTTTTGCAGGTGTGGATTTGGCAAGGACGATTCCATGCCTTGAGGCCGCATCGCCGCCTACTGCCGAGGGAATGGACCGCAGATCCAGCGCCTTAGGGTCATTTCTTAAACGGTCCACGGATTCCCAGCTTAAGTATGCAGAATTTACGTCAATGTGAAAAACCAAAGGTTCCGGTGTCATGAGAGCCCCTCCTTTCTGATTCTATTATAACGAATGTATGTTCGGAAAGTAAAGGGAATAATTAAAAAAATTTCGGAATAGGATAAAATAAATTCATGGGGAGGCTCTTTCATGAGGTATGCCATAGGAATGCTGCTGGCAGTGGCAATCTTTGCCCTGCTTATGGAAATGAGCCCGGCTTCGGTCAAACCGGTGGAAAATAAGACCGTATATGAGGAAACGGAAAAGAAAGAAGTGACAGGAGAAAAGGACGTATCGATTCAGACAAAAGATGAATTAAATCTCTATGCCCAGTCGGCAGTTTTAATGGATGCCTCTACCGGACGCGTTTTATATGGAAAGAATGAAAATCTGGCCCGCCCTATGGCCAGCACCACGAAAATCATGACCTGTATCCTGGCCCTGGAACATGGAAATCTTTCCGACACGGTGACGGCCAGCCAGAATGCGGCCTCCCAGCCCAAGGTCCATCTGGGGGTTTATGAAGGGGAGACGTTTTTGCTCAAGGACTTACTCTACAGCCTGATGCTGGAATCCCACAACGATGCGGCCATGATGATTGCGGAGCACATTGGAGGAAGCAGGGAAGGCTTTGCAGAGCTCATGAACCAGAAAGCCAGGGACTTAGGCTGCACGGATACATATTTTATTACGCCCAACGGACTGGACGCCAAGGAAGAAAAGGATGGACAGGTGAGGGAGCATTCCACCACGGCGGCGGATCTGGCACGGATCATGGATTACTGCATCGGACAGTCTCCCAAGAAGAAGGAGTTTTTGGAGATCACAGGGACTCAGGACTATTTCTTTTCCGATCTGGAGAAAAAAAGGTCCTTTAACTGCATTAACCATAACTCGCTGCTGTCCATGATGAGCGGGGTGTTTTCCGGGAAAACAGGATTTACGGGAGGAGCCGGGTATTCCTATGTGGGCGCTGCCCAGGATAACGGAAGAGTTTATACCATTGCCCTTTTGGGCTGCGGCTGGCCGCCCCATAAATCCTATAAATGGTCCGACGCCAGGAAGCTGTTTCAATACGGCATGGATAATTTCCATTACAGAGACGTTTATAAGGAACCGGCCCTGCCGGAGATTCCTGTAAAGGAAGGGATTCCCTCTTCCGGCCGTCTGGAGGACCCGGTGACGGTAGCCTGTGCCATCGGAGAAGGGGAGGAGAAAAGCTTAAATCTTCTTCTGGCCGACAACGAAGACGTTACGGTCAGCATGGAGCTTCCAAAGGAATTGACCGCTCCAGTGAAAAAGGGCCAGGCAGTGGGCTCTGTTATCTACCGCTTAAACGGGGATGTGGTAAAGACATATCCGGTCTGTCTGACGGAAGGATCCAGGCGGCTGACCAGGGTATGGTGCTTAAAGAATATATTAGTTAAATATTTATCAATGCCGGGCTTTGAGGAGGTGCTGGCCTCTATATAGCATTTTGCTTTTAAGGGAGAAAGGCGGGCGGAAAAAACAACAGCAGGATCAGGTATCAGGGGGAAAGTAAAAGCTTTCCCTGCTGTTGTATTTGGAGATAATATGAATGAAATCTTCGTAGCTTCTGGTCTGCTGTATGTCATGAATCATGCTGCGGTTTAAAAGCGATACGGATAGGGCTTCAAAAATGGTGTTAAAGATCTGGCGGTCCCCTGCACTGAAGCACAGCATGATAACCAGGTGAACGGAATTATCATCCCATTCCACCGGCTCATCATTAATTAGGATATACATGCAGGACTTGTTTTCACACATTTTCATGGTGTGGGGAATGGCAAAATTAATAAACGCAGTGGAAGAGAGCCTTTCCCGCTCTAAAATTGCAGCCTCAAAATTTTCATTGGAAAAGCCGGCCTTATACAGCTTTGAGCACATGTAATGGATGGTTTCCTCCTTTGACATTGGCCTTGCCAAGTGCTCATAAAATTCCGGAAGTATGATCTTACGGATTTCCTTAAAGAAAAGCTGATGCTTCTTTTCCGCCTTGATCTGGGAAATGGCGCGCTCAATAATGGCCCCGTCTGCTGCAGCCATAAAGGGGTTGATGATAATGCTGGGTGTTTTCCTGCTTAGGTTTAAAGGAACTGTTGACAGGATTAAATCAGCGGCCGGATAGTGGTCAAGCTGCATTTCCGCTGTTGTGACGTCGGAAATAATGATTTCATTGTGAAAGCGCTCCATCAGCTTCTGGTGAAGCTCCAGGTTGATGTTGTAATAGGTAGGGCAGTTTAAAATGACGGTTATTCTGGACTCATAAGCGTGCTGGGTTTCCAGGGCATTTCCGATGTGCAGGGCAATATATGCAATTTCATCATCAATCATGGTGATATGGGCCTTTTCCGCCAGGATGCTGCTTAAATTAACCGCTGCATCGTAAATCAGCGGACAGGAGGTTTTGATGGAATCCGTAAGAGGATTCCTGTTATAATTCTTTGTTCTGGTCCTCAATAAAAGGCTTTTGATATGAAGCGCAAATCGGACCATGGATTCTGTATTTGTCAGTTCTATGCCATAATCGGCCAGCAGCATGTGATTAATATCTTTCACAAGGCCCATGCATTCTCTGCCGATGTATTCCTCTAAATTTGTTTCATTGATTGTATCAACTGCAATGGAAGCGGCCCTGGTGTAAAACAGCAGGGAAAATTCAAAAATTTCACCCGGTTGGAAAGTAATCTGAAAATAATTTTCCAGCTTTTCCGCCAGGCTTTTTGCCATATCATAGACATGAGCCGGGATGAATGGCGGAAGCTCTGTCTTAATGCATTCCCCTGTCTGATTCAAATTCCGGTCTATTGCAATGATAATATGAAGCAGGATATTAAATGCGGAAAAGTCATTTACATAATACCGGCCTTCCAGCAGTGTCTCATTCATGGCATCCAGCACATAATCAGCGTCAATATTATCGAAAGCATCCTGGATCACATCCATATTGAAAAAGGCGGAATTTGATTCCTCGAATATAATGGAGCTTAACATTCTGCGCCTGTTCTTTTCGCTGCCCAGTATTTCAAGGGAATCACCGGATATGTTCAGCTCCAGATCGTACTGTCCCAGCTGGCGCCTGGTGCGCTTTAACACGGTTCGCAGGGTGGAAGTGCTGATAAACAGCGTGTCGCATAAGTCCAGGAAAGAAAGGGGCTTTTGGGACCGGAGCAGGTGGATTGCGATATAGGTGGACCGCTCCTTGTTGGATTGGGGAATGGGCGGAAGATTGTCGTTCATGGCATTGGCTGCCACCTCCGTATTGATCCGGTATCCGTTTGATGAGGAGGTGATGAGATTCGCATAAATGGTGTTCAGCTCGGAGACATAGTTTTTAACCGTCCGCACAGAAACATCCAGTTCTGCGGCCAGTTCCGATGATGTGACCCATTTTTTTGATTCCAACAAGAATTTTATCAATTGCATGCATTTTTCGTTCATAACTTCATTATATTCTTCCATACTGTTATAGTCAATTTCTACTTTGCTCCTGACGGGACAGGCTTTTGCACAGGGAGGGTGAAAAAGAAAGTTTGACTAAGAATAGGTTTATCTGCATAATTGATTTGATTAAGTTCTGCCGGGAAGTATGGAAAGGAAGAGAGTATGAGAGAATTCACATATACAGTCAAAAATGCGTATGGAATCCATGCAAGGCCTGCCGGAGCGCTTGTAAAGCTGGCCTGTGACTTTGACAGCAGCATAAAGCTGGAATGCGGCGGCAGGACGGCTGATTTAAAGAAAATACTGACGGTTATGGCCCTGCAGGTGAAGCGGGGACAGACGGTTAAGGTGACCTGCGAAGGTCCTGATCAGGAAATGGCCTCATCCAGGCTTTTGGAATTCTTTCAGAAAGAACTGTAAAGCAGGCAGCATTTGAAAAGTCCGGGAGGTGCTTCCGGCCTTTTTCTATGTAATTGGAGATAACCGGATTGTGAAGTGCAGACAGTTTCACCTTTAGGGTGAAAAAGGCGGTTTGACCCTGATGGCCCAAGGCGCGTATAATTCCATTAAAAATAAAAGGAGACAGGTATTATGGATGGTTACAATATTTTACTCGTTTGCGGTTCCGGCGCAAGCAGCGGTTTTATGGCCGCAAATATCAGAAAGGCGGCAGCAGCCAGAGGCATTCCCATGAAAGTGAATGCCAGAAGCGAATCCGAAATTTTAAATTATGTGGAGGATATTAACTGCCTGCTGGTGGGCCCCCATCTTGCATCGAATCTGGATTCCATAAAGGAGGATATCGAGGGGTATGATATCAAATGCGCTCTGATTTCCCAGGAGTGTTATTCCAGGTTAAACGGAGATATGGCGGTGGACCAGATACTGGAATTATTCAAAACAAGATAAGATCAAAGGAAAAAGAAAAAGGAGAAGTGGTATGAAAAAATTTATCAATTGGCTTGAAAACAGTTTTGCCCACAAGTTAAATAAGATCAACAACCTGATCTGGATTGTCACCATTAAAGATTCCATCATGCAGATTCTGCCATTTATTTTCCTGGGGTCTGTATTCTGCTGCCTGGCCATCATCGAGGATTACATAAGTCTTCCGTTTTCTTTCTGGACACCCTTTGGCTGGACCATGGGGAAATTATCCCTGCTGGTTGCATTCCTGATCCCTTTCAATTATTGTGAAAAAAAGCGTTTCCGCAAGCAGAGGCTGATTGCAGGCCTTTCCAGCCTTTTGCTGTTCATGATGGTGGTAACGCCGGAGCTGGAAGCGGATGCAACGGTTGGCTTCGGCCATGCGGCTCTTGGAGCAGGCGGGATGTTCTGCGCCATTATTACAGGTATTTTTGTGGGGATGGTTATGGGCGCCTTTGCCCAGTTTACATTTTTTAAAGAAGATTCTGCGATCCCCGATTTTGTCCGCCAGTGGTTTGATGCCTTACTGCCCATCGGCATCATCATCTGCGCAGGCTGGGCCATTGTACTGGTGCTGAGGGTGGATTTGTACCGGATCATTCTTTCTGTATTTATGCCCCTGCAGAACTTTTTACAGACGTGGTACGGCTTTACCTTCTTTATGTTCCTCACCTGTTTTATTTATTCCATGGGCATATCAAGCTGGGTGCTGACTCCTGTCAGCGAGCCGGTAAAGCTGGCGGCCATTACGGCAAACCTTGGCCTGGTCACCGCCGGTACGGCAACGGCAGCCAATATGTACATTTTCACGGAGGGGCTGGTTTACTGCACCTATATGTGGGTCGGAGGAATTGCATGTACCCTGCCATTGGTATTCATGCTGATGAGATCCAGCTCACGAGAATTAAAATCCCTTGGAAAGGCCTGCCTGATTCCCGGTGTTTTTAATATTAATGAGCCTGTTATCTTCGGCTGCATTGCATGGAACCCCTACCTGATGATTCCCATGTGGCTCCAGGGAATTATTATTCCTCTGCTGACCTGGTTTGCCTGCAAGATAATTGCCTTTGCCCCCATTCCACGGGTACAGTTTGAGTTATGGTACTGCCCCTATCCGATCTCAACCTGGATTTCCACCAGATCCTTCCGGGCGGTGCTCTTTCTGCTCATATCCCTGGCAGTATCTTCCCTGATCTGGTATCCGTTTTACAAGGCTTATGAAGCCAGCATCCTGAAGAAAGAGGCAGAGGAAGCCGGGAAGAAAGAAAAAGCAGGCATTTAAACACACAGATGTTTTAATACAAAATAAAAGCATAAATACCCAGGTAAACACCGTTGGGAGAAAGGAAAATAGCCGGTTATCTTTAACCTGGATAACCGGTTATACGAAGAAATTTGGACGAGAAAATAGTAGAACATGCCATGGAGATCATCATGTATGCCGGAGATGCCCGTCTCTGCTGTAAAAAAGCGGTGGACTGCCTGACTGCGGGAAATCAGGATGAAGCCAGAGCGAATATGAAAGAGGCGGATTTTAAAATAACCCAGGCCCACCGGATACAGACTGACTGTATCCAGAAAGCCATTGCCGGAGAGGCATTTGAATACAATATCCTGTTTGCTCATGCCCAGGATACCCTGATGACTATTTACAGTGAGATCAATCTGGCAAAGCAGGTAGTTAATCTTTTTGAAACCCTGGAGGAGAGGATAAGAGCTCTGGAGAATACTTCCAGGCCTTAAAATAAAAGCAGCAAATACGGTGGAAGGAGACGGATATAATGAAAAAAGCACCTAAAACATTTCCAAAGGATTTTTTATGGGGAGGGGCGTTTGCCGCCAACCAGATGGAAGGCGCATGGAAAGAAGGGGGAAAAGGGCTGTGCGTGGCGGACATTAATGAGTATGTGGACAATATTCCTGTGGATAAAAAATACAATGGGGAGGTTACAACCGGATACATCAGGGAGGCCCTGGAAAGCAAAGACCGGGTTTTTCCAAAACGGTGGGGGATTGATTTTTACCATACCTACAGGGAGGATTTAGCTTTATTGAGAGAACTGGGGCTTAACACCTACAGAACCTCCATCAATTGGGCACGGATTTATCCTAACGGGGATGACCCGGAGCCCAATGAGGAAGGGCTTGCATTCTATGACCGGCTCATTGATGAAATCATTAAAAACGGGATGATACCCATGATCACCATTTCCCATTATGAAATGCCCTTAAACTTAACGTTAAAATACAGGGGCTGGTATTCCAGGGAGGTGATCGGTCACTTTGATAGATACTGCAAAACTCTGTTTGACCGGTATGGGGACAGGGTGAAATTATGGATCATAGTGAATCAGATCAACCTGATTGTCCATGAATCTTTTAATCATCTGGGCGTTCCTGAGGACGTTGTGGAGAATGTCCTTGAAGCAAAATATCAGGCGGCCCATAATGAAATGGTTGCCTGCGCCCGTGGGACAGCTTATGCGCACAGCTTAAATAAGGATCTCCAGATCGGAATGATGCTCTGCGGAGGTCCCAGCTACCCGGCGTCCTGCAAACCGGAGGATGTGCTGGCAGCCATGAGGCATAATCAAATGGAATACTTTTTTTCAGATGTACTTCTGCGGGGAAGGTATCCGGGCTATGCATATCATTTCTTTGAGGAAAGAGGCATTGACATTGCATTCGGACCTGAGGACGAAGAGGATTTAAAGAATACGGCCGACTTCTTTTCCTTTTCCTATTATTATACCCGGATTGTTGATAAGGAAAGCTTTGAGAAGGATAACAGCGCTTACCGGAATCCCGGGATTCCGGCAAATACCTGGGGCTGGTCCATTGATCCCGTGGGCCTGCGGTATATGCTGAATGAATTTTACGACAGGTACCAGTGCCCGATTTATATTACGGAAAACGGCTGCGGCTATTATGATAAGCTGGAGGCCGATGGAACGATCCACGATCCGTACCGTGTGGAATATTATAAGGCCCACATAGAGCAGATGAAGCTGGCTGTTGAGGACGGCGTTGATTTAAGGGGATACTATGCATGGGGGCCTCTTGACATTATCAGCTGTTCCTCCTCTGAAATGAGCAAGCGTTACGGCTTTATCTATGTGGATCAGGACGATCTGGGAAATGGGTCCGGAAAAAGAATAAAAAAGGACAGCTTTTCATGGTTTCAGAGGGTGACGGCAACTAACGGGGAAGAGCTGTAAATATGAAGAAAGCGGCAGTGTAAAGGCTGCCGTTTTTTGGCGTCTGGATCTTAAGCATTTAATATCAGGGAGTCCCCATCCCTTATATAAGTCTGCCCATCGGGAACCAGGGAGCTTTCTGCTCTCCGGATGAGGAATATCAGGGTATTATCGGGGAGCGTAAGGTCGCTGATTTTTTTATTCACCCATGGATGGTACCGCCCGATCTGTACCTCCCGAAGCTTTATGCCTGCATCGGTGTAGGCCGCGCTGTTTAAGATCACAGTATCGTCCGCCAGCATCAGGGTGTCACCCTTGGGAATTAAGGTGTTCCCCTCTCTTAAAATCATGACGGCCATCATGCCGTCTGCCACCACAATGTCCTTTAATCTGTGATTTACCCAGGGATGGCCCTCCGGCAGATGGATTTCGGTTAAGTGGACCGACGGGTCTTCCCTGTAGTCGTTAAAGATTTTAAAAATATTGTCCGTGGACCCGATCACATCTAATTTCTTAGCCATCCATGGCAGCAGGGACCCCTGAATGGCTACGGAAAGCAGACAGACGCAGAATACGATGTGGAATATATCAAGCTTTAAAGCGGCAGGGTGCAGGACGGCTATAATGGCGAATACAATGGAAGCGGCTCCCCGCAGCCCTGCCCATGAAATGAGCATTTGCTGCCGCAGAGGGACCTTAAAGGGACGAAGGATGAGATATACCGCCAGAGGACGGGCTAAAAGCAGCATAAATGCCATGATACAGACGGAAGGAAAGATTACGGGTACGATTTTGGAAGGAAAACAAAGAAGGCCTAAGAGAAAGAAGAGCACAATCTGCATCATTCCGGTGATTCCGTCAAAGAAGTGGCCCAGCTCTATCTTATAGTGGATCTTGCTGTTTCCGATGATGATTCCCGCCATGTATACGCTTAAAAACCCATTTCCTCCAACCTCGTTGGAAAGGCCATAGGTTAAGAGTGCCAGGGCCATGCCCAGAATAGGCCGCATTTCCCGGGAACGGAAATGCTCCATGCGGAAGATAAAGCCTCCTGCCAGTCCGGCGGCTGCGCCAAAAACCAGCCCGAACAGAATTTCTGCCCCAAAGGTAGCCGCAACAGAAGACGGAGACCCATTGCCGTTCATTATGCCCAGGACAACGATTGTCAGCATATAGGAGACAGGATCATTGCTTCCGCTTTCCACCTCAAGGATGGAGGCCATGCCGCCCACCAGATTCAGTTTTTTTACCCGAAGTATGGAAAAGACGCTTGCTGCATCCGTGGAGCTTAAAATAGAGCCTATTAACAGGCCTTCAAGCAGGGAGGTTTTTAGAAAGAAGTGACAGAATAAGCCGGTCAGTGCCGCGGTGAGGACCACACCCGCGCTGGAGAGTATAATGGATTTGACGGCTACAGGCTTTGCTTCATTCCAGTTTGTACAAAACCCGCCGTAGAACATGATGAAGATGAGAGCAACAGAACATATAAATTCTGAAAGACCATAATCGGAAAAGTTTATTCGGAAAATTCCGTCTGTTCCAAACATCATACCCAGCAGGATAAAAAGCAGAAGTGAGGGTACGCCTATTTTATAGGACAGGTTGCTGGCTAAAATACAGATGATGCATATAACTGCTGACACAATCAGATAAAGTTCCATGGGCTGCCTCCTTAATATGTATGTCAGAATATAGTATAACACAAAATTGCAGTATAAAAAAAGGGGAAAATAAATTGTAGAAAATGTTAACCCATGGTATAGTTAAAATGTTTGTTTATAGTAGGAAAGGAAGTTACAGAAGTATGAATATGAAAAAAGTTGCAGCGGTGCTGGCCGGAAACACCATTTATGCCCTTGCCGTATCCTTATTCATCCTGCCGGGGGGCCTGATTACAGGAGGAACTACGGGACTTGCACTGGTGGCCCATTACCAGTTCGGCGTTCCGGTGGCCGTTTTCGTCGGAGCCTTTAATATTCTCATGTTTGGGGCGGGAGCTCTGGTCCTGGGAAAGGCATTTGCCTTTACAACCTTAATAAGCACATTTTACTATCCCTTTATTCTGGGCGTATTTGAAAAGCTGTTAGGCCAGGTGGCCATGACCGGGGACCGGATGCTGGGCACTGTGTTTTCCGGCCTGCTGGTGGGAGCCGGAATCGGCATGGTGATACGGGTTGGAGCCTCCACCGGAGGAATGGATATCCCTCCCCTGATCATAAATAAAAAATGGAAACTGCCCGTTTCCATGACCATGTCCATATTCGACTGCCTGATCCTGCTGTCCCAGATGATATTTGCCGATAAGGAGAGAATCCTTTACGGAATTCTGCTGGTGATTCTGTACACAACAGTCCTTGACAAGGTACTTTTAATCGGCCGCAACCAGATGCAGGTCAAGATCATGAGCGAAAAATATGAGGAGATCAACCAGGCCATCCAGTCCCAGATGGACCGGGGCACAACCCTGCTTTCCAGCGAGGGCGGTCATTTGAGGAAGCCCTCCTATACGGTTCTCGCCGTGGTGTCGGGGCGGCAGCTTTCCCGCTTAAGCGATCTGGTTATGGCAATTGACCCGGGCGCTTTCATGGTCATCAATCAGGTAAACGAGGTGAAGGGAAGGGGATTTACCCTTCACAAGGAGTATAAATAAAAAAATATGGAAGAAGTTTTCCAGTTTCTTACGGAAACGTGACTAAGATTTACGTTTTTTGAAACCCTCTTGACTTCCAATCTGGACCGGTGCTATACTGTGCCCGAAGCAGTAATCGGCGCATGGAGGAACCAGGGAAATGTTTAGGAAAAAGTTCATTTGCATCTGTTTTGCAATTTTATTGACGGCGCTTTTTACGGCAGGCTGCGGAAGAAAAGGGACTGCGGACGTGGAAAAAGCTTCTTCTCAGGCAACAGAAGCTGAGACAGAAGCAGGACTGATGAAGAAAGCCGCAGTGGAAGAAAGCGCGGGAGAGGAAACGGAAAGCTCTGTCTCGAGTGAGGATATGGAGCAGGCAGGGCCGGGAGCGGAGATTCCGGAGAGCACGGAAGCTGCCGATCCGGATAAAAAGGCGGAGGCCTTTGCCGAGAAGATTCAGGAGGCCGTGGCGGACCGGGACTTAGAGGCTCTGGCAGATTTGTTAAGCTATCCCTGTGTTTTTATCACAGGAGATCAGGATACCCTGACCATTGAGAAACGGGATGATCTGGTGAAGCAGAATCCCGATATGGTGTTCGGAGATGACCTGATGGTATCTGTAGCCAATGTGGATACGGCAGATCTGGATATAAAGGAGCAGGGAGTGGTCCTGGGTGAAGGGGAGTCAAACATTACATTTAAGGAAATGCCTGACGGAACCATGGGAATAACGGAGATCAGAGAGTGACCTCTCAGGCTGTTTTGTAAAAATGCTGAAGTTTATAAGGGCGGGAAACAATGGATTGTGAGAAATTCATCGTTTCCTGCTTTTATTATGCCAAAAAGAACTTGAAATTTGTCAAAATTAATTATACAATTAGAGTTGATGTGGTTTGATGTTATTCAATATTCCTGCGAAACATTTTTTAGCAGGATTATTATAAATATTACAAAATGGAGGACTGCAAAATGAGTAATTCAACACAAACATCGGCAAGAGACAGAATTCATGCCTTGCTTGATGAAAACAGTTTTGTTGAAATCGGCGGGCACATTACCGCAAGGGCCACTGATTTTAACATGACCGCAAGGGAAACTCCGGCTGACGGTGTGGTTACCGGCTACGGTACCATCGGCGGCTGCCTTGTTTATGTGTACAGCCAGGACGCGTCAGTTCTGGGCGGCTCTGTAGGCGAAATGCATGCCGGAAAGATCAAAAGACTTTACGGTTTTGCGATGAAAACAGGGGCTCCTGTTATCGGTCTGGCAGACTGCGCCGGCTTAAGGCTGCAGGAAGCTACCGACGCCTTAAACGGCTTTGGAGAGATCTATATGAGCCAGACTCTGGCTTCTGGCGTAATTCCTCAAATAACAGCAATATTCGGAACCTGCGGCGGCGGCATGGCTGTTTCTGCAGCCTTATCAGACTTTACCCTCATGGAAAGAAAGAGCGGTAAACTATTCGTCAATTCCCCCAATGCCATTTATGAAAATTATACGGAAAAATGCAATACCTCCTCCGCCGATTTCCAGAGCCGGGAAGCCGGAATGGTGGATTTTGCAGGTGAGGAAGAGGAAGTTCTGGAAAGGATCAGAGCCCTTGTTTCCATTCTTCCCGCCAATAACGAGGATGATTTATCTTACGGAGAGTGTCTTGACGATTTAAACCGTATTTGCCCGGATCTGTCCAATTATGCGGGAGATACGGCCATTGCCCTGACCCGGATTTCCGACGGAGAGTTCTTTCTGGAAACCAGAAAGGAATATGGGCCATCCATGGTTACAGGCTTTATCCGCTTAAACGGCAGGACCATAGGCTGTGTGGCAAACAGGACCGAATCCTATGATGAAAGCGGCTTAAAGTCAGGCGAATATGCCCCTCTTTTAACCTCTGAGGGCTGCCGGAAAGCCGCGGAATTTGTGAGCTTTTGCGATGGCTTCAATATTCCGGTTCTTACCCTGGTGAACGTGAAAGGATATGAGGCTACCACAAGCTCGGAAAAGAGCATTGCCAAAGCAGCGGCAAGGCTTACCTATGCATTTGCCAATGCGACAGTTCCGAAAGTGACGGTTGTCATCGGGCAGGCCCTGGGAACCGCGTATCTGACCATGAACAGCAAATCCATCGGCGCGGACGTGGTATATGCCTGGCCCGAGGCGGCCATCGGCATGATGGAGCCGGAGGAAGCGGCGAAGATCATGTATGGGGAGGAAATCAAGAAGGCAGAGGACGGAAAGTCTCTTATAAAAGAGAAAGCGGAAACCTACCGGCTTCTCCAGGCCAGCGCCCTTTCCGCGGCAAAGAGAGGATATGTTGACGACATTATTGAAGCCGGAGAAACAAGAGCCCGTGTGATTGCGGCATTTGAAATGTTATTCACAAAGAGAGAGGATCGTCCGGCAAAAAAACATGGCACGATTTAGAATGAGGTGACAGGCATATGAAACTGAACGTGAAACGAATCGTATTGGGACTTACTATGGCAGTCTGCCTCTTCTCGCTATCTGCATGCGGCAAGTCTGGTACCGTCAGTGATACCACGGCCAAGACCGGTGAGGTTGACGAAAGCGTCCGCCCGCAGCTGGAACAGCTTCCGGCTGACTATTTAAATTTTTTTGCCGGTTTACAGGACGAGGATTTTGCTGCACTTAAGACAAGGACGGAAGGCCAGGCGCAGTATGAGGCCCTTGCATCCGGGGCGGATACCTGGCAGAGCATAAGGAATGACTTGGGCGCTCTGGTGTCTGTGGAGGATAAAGCTATTGTAAAGAGCACGTCCGACGGCTATATGGCAACGGCCCATGCGGTATTTGAAAAGAGAGAGATGGATTTTTCCATTACAACCGATCCTGGGCTTACCAAGGTCATCAGTGTGGATTTTTCACCGGAGTATACAACAGGCGAGAGGCTGGGAAAGGGGGAGTATAACGGTCCTATTGGGGTTGCCGTCATAATCCTTGGACTGATCCTCTTTGGGCTGTATAAATATATTGCCGTATCAAAGAAGGAAAAGAAGCCTGCTTTCATACCGGCGGCCCCGGAACCCGGTCCTGTTTTGGATGTCCCAGTCCAGACCGTGGAAAGGGAAGAGGAAAGAAATCTTTCAGAAGATCTGGAACTTGTAGCAGTTATTACAGCAGCAATCGCAGCATCCACAGGAACCTCGCCAAATGATCTGGTCGTCCGCTCTATCAGACGCGCACCGGCCGGGAAATGGAAAAACGCTTAATTAATCAGGAGGATTATCATCATGAAAAATTATACAATTACAGTGAATGGGAATGTTTATGACGTAACCGTAGAAGAAAAGACATCATCAGGCCCTGCAGCAGCGCCCGCCCCTAGAGCAGCAGCTCCTGCAGCGGCCCCTGTACCTGCTCCTGCAGCAGCGGCTCCCGCCCCCGCATCAAAGCCCCTTTCCTCAGGAACGGAAGGCTCCGTAAGAATAGAGGCTCCCATGCCAGGTAAGATCCTTGATGTTAAGGTCAGCCCGGGGCAGGCCGTAAAGAAGGGCGATGTTCTTGTCATCCTTGAAGCCATGAAGATGGAAAACGAAATCGTAACGCCTTCCGACGGAGTTGTGGCAGGCATTCACGTTGCCTCCGGTGATTCCGTAGTATCAGGCACGTTATTAGTTACATTAAATTAACCGGAAACAGAGGGAAGCCGCCGGTCTGCGGCAGTTCTCCCGTAAAATAACAATGACCAGGAGGTAAGACAATGGCAGATATTGAAAAAAAGCCGGTTAAGATTGTGGAAACCGTTCTCCGGGACGCTCACCAGTCTTTGCTCGCTACAAGAATGACAACCGATCAGATGCTTCCCATTGTGGGGAAGATGGACCAGGTTGGTTACCACGCAGTAGAATGCTGGGGCGGCGCGACCTTTGACGCATGTCTCCGTTTCTTGAAGGAAGATCCCTGGATGAGGCTGAGAAAGCTGAGGGACGGCTTTAAAAATACAAAGCTTCAGATGCTGTTCCGCGGACAGAACA
>JAEZFK010000073.1 GCA_023437715.1 Bacillota bacterium
TGTTCTGTCCGCGGAACAGCATCTGAAGCTTTGTATTTTTAAAGCCGTCCCTCAGCTTTCTCAGCCTCATCCAGGGATCTTCCTTCAAGAAACGGAGACATGCGTCAAAGGTCGCGCCGCCCCAGCACTCCACTGCGTGGTAACCAACCTGGTCCATCTTCCCCACAATGGGAAGCATCTGATTGGTTGTCATTCTTGTAGCGAGCAAAGACTGGTGAGCGTCACGGAGAGCTGTCTCCACAATCTTAACCGGCTTTTTCTCTATTTCTGCCATTGTCTTACCTCCTGATTATTATCATTTCACTGTAATCCGGAAAATCCGCCTGCTTTCTGTTTGGCGGTGCCTACAGCTTTAATTTAATGTCACCAGCGTTTTACCGGATTCCACAGAATCGCCGTTTGCCACGTGAATGCTGGCAACAGTTCCATCGGAAGGCGCTACGATTTCATTCTCCATTTTCATGGCTTCCAGGATAATCAGAACATCTCCCTTTTTTACGGACTGTCCAACACTTGCCTTGACGCCCAGAATCTTGCCCGGCATAGGAGCTGCTACGGATACAGAGCCTTCCTTGCCTGAAGGAGCTGTGTTTCCAGAGGCCGGAGCTGCAGCCTGGGGAGCTGCTGCCGGCGCTGTGGGGGCTGCTGCCTGGGGAACAGCAGCCTGGGCCTGGGAGGCCGCCTGGGGTGCAGAAGCCTGGGCCTGGGGTGCAGCCTGGGTTACTGCCGACGGAATTCCTGTGGATGGGCCCTCTTCTACAATTACGTCATAAGCCCTGCCATTCACTGTGATTCTATAATTTTTCATGATATTGATCCTCCTGATTGATTAAGCTTTTCTCCAGCTTCCTGCTGGCGCCCGTTTGATGGAGCGGACAATTAGGTCTCCCGGCCGGCCTCCTGCAGAGGCTGCGATTGCTGCGGCAATGACTGCCGCAAGTTCCGGATCATCTGCAAGTTCCTCTTCCCTTGGGGAGGGGGGTGAGAAAGGCGCCGGAGCAGGAACCTTTTCCCTGTCATCGGTCCCGTCTTCCGTTTTTTTCCGGAACTGCAGGGAGATGACAAAAACCAATACAGCAGCAATCATAACACCCAGCCCTGTGGGGAAACCGGAGGCGGCTTTGCCGCATCCGGACAGGGAAAGGGTGCTGACTGCTATAATAAGACCCAATAGGATTCGTTTTAGATTTTGTTTCATATACCTGTCACCTCTTCATCAAACCGTGCCATGTTTTTTTGCCGGACGATCCTCTCTCTTTGTGAACAGCATCTCAAAGGCGGCAATCACACGGGGTCTTGTCTCACCGGCTTCTATAATGTCATCCACATATCCTCTTCTGGCCGCAGAAAGGGCGCTGGACTGAAGGAGACTGTAATCCTCCGCCTTGCGGCTGATCAGGGCCGTGGCCTCTTCCGCTTTTGCTATCTCATCCGAATACATGATTTTAACGGCTTCCGTTGGCTCCATCATGCCGATGGAAGCTTTTGGCCAGGCATAAACCACATCCGCTCCGATGGACTTGCTGTTCATGGTCAGGTATGCTGTTCCAAGGGCCCGGCCCACAACGACCGTCACCTTAGGAACTGTTGCTTCGGTAAATGCGAAGGTAAGCTTTGCCGCTGCTTTTGCAATTCGTTTCTCTGAGCATTTCGCCCCATCATATCCTTTTACATTCACAAGAGTAAGAACGGGAATGCTGAAAGCATCGCAGAAACGGACAAACTCCCCGGCCTTTTCGCAGGCTTCCGCGCTTAAAAGGGCTTCGTATTTCCCATTTTCGGTCCGGTTGGCAACACAGCCTATTGTCATGCCGTTTAAACGGATAAATCCGGTTACCATAGAAGGTGCATATTCCTTTTTGGCCTCCAGAAAAAACTGATTATCAGAAATCCGGGTCAATGCAGCAGCCGTATCCCCGGTATAATTTTCCAGTTCCGGGCACAGGCGGTTTAAATCATCGCTGCATTCCGTATAAGACATGTCATCCTCCCGATTGGCAGGAAGAATGGAGATAAGAGTTCTGATTCCATTTAAGATCTCCCCCTCTTCACCGGTGAAATCTGCCGCTCCCGTTTCCCTGCTCTGGAAATCTGCGGAAGCGGTATTGCATGCTTCCATGCTGCTTTCCCGGATGGCATTGGGGGAATTGACAAACAGCTTTCCCTTTTTTGTTTCCATAAAGGTGAAGTCAGCCATTGCCGCGGAAACAGCCATGCCGCCGCCGCAGGTTCCGAATACTGCCGTTATCTGAGGGATCACACCGGAAGCCAGGGTCTGGCTCATATAGATTTCGCCAAAGCCGTTTAAGGCGTCTGTGGCCTCCTGAAGCCTTAAACCGGCACAGTCAATCAGACCGATCACAGGAGCTCCCATCTTCATTGCCATGGCGTAAAGCTTTGCTATCTTTTTTGCATGCATCTCACCCATAGAACCGCCCAGCACCAACGGGTCCTGACTGTACACATAAACAAGGCAGCTCCCTATGGTACCGTAGCCGGTAACAACACCGTCAGCAGGAGTTTCTTTATCCGTCATGTTAAAATCTGTATTCCTTGCGGTGACCCGGCCGCCTACTTCAACAAAGCTGTTCTCATCAAGCAAGGCATGAATTCTGTCTCTGGCCGGTGTTTGCGTTGAATGACTCATTTTTGCAATCCTCCCTTTTCTCTTTGTACAGGAATATTTTACAGGGAGAATCTTAATCTCTCAAAAAAGGAACCTTAAAATTTATTAAGAAACAGACAGGTTTTGCAGATTCAGGACACAACGAGAACGGGTACCGAATCATTTTCATGAATTTCGATACCCGTTCTACACGTTTTCATCCATTGGTTCTTAAATACCTCTCTTTTAGTTTTTTACTTCGGCATTTCTTTGGATGCTCTATATGAACTTTTTTTCCGTTTCCTTCAGCTCTTTCTCATCTACCATCTGCATTCTCTGCTTCTTTGATTTCATTCTTCTATTTGTTATGTGCCTGCATTATGGAATTTTCTTCCGGAGAAATCAATTTCATGTTTCAAATGACCTTTCCGATGAATATTTCCTTGCAGTTATAACGAATTATAGGCATATAAGAGATTAATAGATTTTCATTTTTCCGCCCATATTTTTTGGGGATAAAGGCACACCCTCAGGTGTTTCGTTTCGGCTTCATCCATGCTTTCGCATTTATTCATCGCCTGGTACGTTTTTTGCTAAAGTGAAACGGGTTTCCTATTGCCTGATCTCATATTTAGATAAATCAGGCGAAACTTATGTTTTCGGTGGAATCAACCCCCTTTTCTTTTCTGCCATCTTCTGTGTTTTTTGAAAATGGTTATCTTTTGTTTATGGCCTTATTATATACTATTTCATTTTATTTTGCAAGTCTTTTTACGATTTTTTTATAAATTATTTATTAATTTTCAAATTGTATAGTATTATTTTGACTATTTAATTAGTTGCAATTATTTGTGTGCTATGGATGATGAATAAGGGAGGCTGAGGCATTGTTATTTTTTTGTCAATTCCTTTCTGTTTTTGTAAACTTATGGTATAATATGTGAAAAGTATTTGCCCAAAAAAGCATGGGCGCGAAAGAAGAAGCACCCTGCGGGTATACCTATATGCCCAAAAAGCATGGGCGCGGAAGAAGAAAGGGAAAAACTATGAGCCAGCGCAATCTAACTTTATTAACGGACCTCTACGAATTAACCATGATGCAGGGGTATTTCAAGGAAAAAAATGCCAACGAGACCGTAATATTCGACGCCTTCTACCGCAGCAACCCCGGCGGCAACGGGTACGCGATCTGCGCAGGCTTGGAACAGGTCATTGAATACATCAAGGAGCTTCGCTTTGAAGCGGATGACGTGGATTATTTAAGGTCCACAGGCCTTTTTGAAGAGGATTTTCTGGAATACCTCAGGCATTTTAAATTTTCCGGCGATATTTACGCCATTCCCGAAGGAACGGTGATGTTTCCCAGAGAACCTATGGTAAAGGTCATTGCCCCCATTATGGAGGCCCAGCTTATTGAAACAGCCCTGTTAAACATCATCAACCATCAGAGCCTCATCGCCACAAAGGCAGCCCGGGTCGTCTACGCGGCGGCAGGGGACGGGGTCATGGAATTCGGCCTGCGGCGGGCCCAGGGACCGGATGCCGGAGTTTACGGCGCAAGGGCCGCCATGATTGCCGGCTGCATCGGCACCTCCAATGTGCTGGCCGGGAAAATGTTTGACGTACCCATAAAGGGAACTCACGCCCACAGCTGGATCATGAGCTTCCCTGACGAGCTGACCGCATTCCGCAGCTACGCCAAGCTTTATCCCACCTCCTGCCTGCTGCTGGTGGACACCTATGACACCTTAAAATCCGGGGTCCCCAATGCCATCAAGGTGTTTAAGGAAATGCGGGAGGCCGGCATTCCTCTCACCTCCTACGGCATCCGCTTGGACAGCGGGGATTTGGCCTACCTTTCCAAAAAGGCGAAAAAGATGCTGGACGCGGCCGGCTTTTCCGATGCAATCATCTCCGCTTCCAATGATCTTGACGAGACCCTGATCAACAGCTTAAAAATCCAGGGAGCCACCATCAATTCCTGGGGAGTGGGAACCAACTTAATCACCTCCGGGGACGCCCCTTCCTTTGGCGGCGTCTACAAGCTGGCGGCTATCATGGATAAGAAGACGGGTAAATTCTCCCCGAAAATCAAGCTTTCCGAGAATGCAGAAAAGATCACCAACCCGGGCAACAAGGCCATTAAGAGGATCTACAGCCAGGAAACGGGAAAGATCATCGCTGATTTGATCTGCCTGGAGGGAGAGCTTTTTGATGAAAACCATTCTCTTCTTCTCTTTGACCCCATTGAGACATGGAAGAAAACTCTCCTGGCGCCTAAAACCTATTTTATGAGGGATCTTCTGGTTCCCATATTTGAAAAAGGGAAATGCGTTTACCAGACCCCGCCGGTTATGGACATTCAGGCCTACTGCAAAAAAGAGCTGGACACGCTGTGGGATGAATCCCGCCGTCTGGTAAACCCCCATGAGGTCTATGTTGACTTATCCATGGAGCTCTGGCACATGAAAAAGCAGCTTTTGGACAGCTATCACTTCGGAAATTAATAAAATAAGCCAGGAGGATGCCTATGGGACAGAATCAATTCCCCTTTCAAATTATACTGATGAAAATAAAACGCATGCTTCCCCAGATTTCCGATGGAATTACTCTGTTTCTGATCCTGGACGGCCAGGCCGATGTTACAGTAAACGGAGAAATATTTTCAATGGAATCCGAGGACATGCTCCTTGTAAATTCCTCCGAACAGTACGAAATAACCAGCACCAGAGAAAATATCACCTTATATCTGAACATCTCCAAAGGCAAAATAGAGAGCTATTTCGGAGAGGCCTGGACCAAGCGGTTTTTCTGCAATACAAAGAAGATGGAAGAAACCCAAAGGGGAAGCTATAACTCCTTAAGAGAAAAGGTGGCCCATCTGATGCTGGCGGAATTGAGAAAAGGTCCCGATTATCCGGTGGAAGTAAACCAGCACTTCTATTCTCTCCTGGCCTGTTTATTAAAGGATTTTCAGGTGGAAAGCACGATTCCGGATATTTCCCCGGCCACCTCCGACAACCGGCTGCAGCACATCACCGAAACCATACGCAACAAATACAGCCAGCAGCTGTCCCTAAAGGAGCTGGCGGAAGAAGAATTTATGTCCTATCACCACCTGTCCAGAATCTTTAAAAAAGAGCTGGGAATGACTTTCACCGAATACGTCCACCGGGTCCGCATGGTCCACGCCACAGAGGAGCTGCGGCAGACCGATCATTCCATCATCCGGATCGCCCAGAACAACGGCTTCGTCAATGGAAAGGCTTTCCACCAGGCTTTCAAAGAAGAATTTGGCACCACGCCGAAGGAGTACAGGAAAAAGTTCTTAAATAACCCTTCCTCCCTGTGCGCGGAGGGCCGCTCCGAATATCAGGTGCTGGAAAGAAAAAAAGCTCTTCAGGATATTGCCCGGTACATGGTGGAAAAGGATATTCCCCATGACGGCGCCGTCATTAACGAGGTCCTCCGTCTGGAAGTGCCTGACGTTCCACTTTCCCGCCTCTCTCCCTTAAAGAAAATCATTAACGTCGGCGCAGGGGCTCTGGCCATGGACAAGGTGGTCCAGGCAGAGCTTAAAGCCCTGCAGCAGAAATTAAGCTTCCAGCTGGTACGTTTCTCCTGCTTTCAGCCCGGGGAGGAGGAAAGGCAGGATGAGCCCTACGACATCAGGCGTTCTCTCATCCATCAATGGTTTGATTCCCTGGAAAATCTCCGGCTGCTTCCCATGATCCGGCTTCAGTGCCCCAAATCCGTCTCAAGCCTGGAAACCGGAAAGCGCTGGTGCGATTTACAGCTTCAGCTGCTTCGGGAGCTCCTAAACCGGTACGGCCAAAAGGCCATGGAGAACTGGTATCTGGAATGGCAGCTCCAGGATCAGGAGCTATCCCCCGAACTGGAGGAAGCCCTGTACCGGTATTTTTACAGGAAAGTGAAGTTTTTTCTTCCCGGAATCAAATTAGGGGTTTTTACCCTGACAGACTTAAATAAGAAGGAAGAAAGCCGGATGGAGCATTTTCTCCAGCCCCAATATGACAAATGCTGTATCCCTGACTTCTATTCCTTCAGCGCTGTACCCGATGATATGGAACCAACAGCCTATGACGAGGATGCCGTGCTCCGTTTTTATGGGGAAAATGTCCATCAGGCCTTAAAAGGGCTTTTATCCCGTTTGAAAAACAACTGTCCCCAGGCCTCCCAGAACTCCGAAGCAGAGGTCTTTCTCACCGAATGGAACACCTTATCCGGTAAAAACGGCGTCCTGTCCGGAAGCTTTTTCCGGGCGGCCCTCATCATGGAAAACATGATAAGCCTGTCCCAAAGCGGGGTCAGCGGCGTGGGCTACTGGCTCAACATGGCCTCAAAGGACAGAGAAAGCAGGGAGCGGCGGGAAGGAATCCTGTCGGTTTACTACTTATATGAGCAGATCAAACGGCCTCTTTATTACTGCCTCTCCTTTTTAGAGAACATGGGAGGAGAGGTTCTGAAAAGCGGCCAGGGATACTTACTGACAAGGGCCGGGGAACAGCTTCAGCTTCTTATTTTTAACTCCAATTACTTTGATCCCCTGTATTCTGTGGATGAATACTGGTTAAAGAGCCAGTCCAGGGAATTTACCGTAATTTTAAAGGGCCTTGAAAACAGAACCTATAAGATCCGGCAATACGAACTGAGCAAGGACCACGGAGGCATCTACAACGATATGCTCCGGGCCGGCGGTGATTTGGAGCCTGACCGGGAAACCCGGGAATATCTGATAAAGACCATAATTCCCCAGTTCATCGTGAGCAAAATACAGGCGGAACAGAATGAAATCGCGGTAAAAACAGTCCTAAGCTTAAACGCCTGCAAGCTTTATATTTTCCAGCCACTCTATTAGAGCAAAAATAGAGTGGTATTTTTTGTGTAAAATACATATAATTTCCCCGGATTTGCAAAAAACAGGATACAAATTGCTAAAATAAGCATTTTTTACTTTTAAAATATACCATATAATGGTCTTAGAAATACAAACATATTTCAAACATATTTTCAGAAAGGGTGTGTACGCATGAATGCAAAGCAGGAAATGGAACAATTGATTGAGAATAAGAAACAGCTTTTTACTGAGGCCTCCGACCAGATCTGGGACGCCAACGAAACCCGGTTTCAAACGGAAAAATCAGCTGAAAGCCTTTGCCGTGTTCTGGAGAAAGAGGGGTTTTCCATTGAAAAAGGCATATCTCATATGGAAAGTGCCTTTATTGCCTCCTACGGCAGCGGAAAGCCGGTAATCGGAATTCTGGCAGAATATGACGCTCTGGCAAACCTAAGCCAGGTTGCAGGTCTGGCAGAGAAAAAGGCCTGGGTGGAAGGGGGAAACGGCCACGGCTGCGGACATAACCTGCTGGGCGGAGGGGCCCTTGCGGGAGCTGTGGGCATTAAGGATTATATGGAAGCCCACAAAATTCCCGGAACCATACAGCTTTTCGGATGTCCGGCTGAGGAAAGCGGCTACGGCAAGTCATTTATGGCAAGGGACGGGGTTTTTGACCATTTAGACGCTGCCCTCACCTGGCATCCCATGGATTCTTCCGGTATCTGGAGCAGCAGCAGCCTTGCGGTTTATCAGGTTTACTATAATTTTAAGGGAATTGCAGCCCATGCGGCAGCCGCGCCTGAGCTGGGAAGAAGTGCCCTGGATGCTGCAGAGCTGATGAACATCGGCGTTCAGTTCTTACGGGAGCACATTGTGGAAACGGCCCGCATTCATTACGCATTTATCGATGCCGGCGGCGTATCAGCCAATGTGGTGCAGCCAAGCGCCAGTCTCTACTATTTTATCCGTGCGAAAAAGCTGGAGGAAGCCAAAACCATTTTTGACCGTGTCAGTAAGATTGCAGAGGGCGCAGCCATGATGACGGAAACAGAGCTTGAGATCGTATTTGATTCCGCATGCGCCAACTATATTCCAAACAGGGCCCTGTCCTGCGCCATGAATGAAAACCTCATCGCTCACGGCTCCCTGAACTTAACGAAAGAGGAAACAGAATACGAAAAAGCTTATTTCAATACGATTTCCGAGGCTGCAAAGCAGGGCCTCTATAACAGGGCCAGAAATCTTTTCCCGGATTTACCGGAGGAAGAGATTGTAAAGCTGGCCCAGAGCCCCATTTTTGACCTCCCCGCTCCTCTGCATTTCTCCGACGCCACTTCCGGTTCCACCGATGTGGGCGATGTCAGCTGGGTGGTGCCCACCGCTCAGGTATTTTTAGGATGCGAGCCCCAGGGAACTGCGCCCCACTCCTGGCAATGGGTGGCAAACGGTAAATCCTCTGTGGCCCATAAGGGCCTGCTAGCAGCCGGTAAGGTCCTTGCTGCTACGGCCTATGACCTGCTGACCGATCCTGAGCTGCTGAAAAAGGCGCAGGAAGAGCATAAGAAAATGCTGAACGGCAAGGCCTATAAATCCGGTATTCCGGCAGACGTGCTGCCCCGCTGATCCATAAATATACTATAATAAATATACTATAAGGTTGTTCACAGTATGGTCATATTTCTTTTACAGCCAGGTCAAACTTTCTTCATATTTAACCGGTATACTAAAAACATCAGAAAAAGATGTTGCCAACATACTTTGTGATAAAATTTTTTTCATAATTGCCGGTATCCTGCGAGAGGATACCGGCTCCTCCCTTTTTTAGGGAGATTTTTTTTCATCCACTCTCTCCTGCAATTCTTTCCTGATGGTTTCCAGAGTCACTGAGGAAAGCTCCTCCTTCATGGCGTCCACCGCATCCTCAAAATGTCCCCGCAGCAGGCTCCGGATATTGCCTCCGACCGGGCAGCTTCCTGACATATTGGCATGAAATTTGAAGATCTCTTCCGTCTTGTCCGTTTCAACCGCCGTATAAATATCCCAAAGGGATATCTCTTCCGCCGGCTTCGCAAGGACCGTATCTCCCCGTCCCGCCTTTACATCCAGCAACCCCGCCCTTTTCAGCTTGGTGAATATATTCCGGATGATTACAGCATTACAGCCTGCGCTTTCTGCAACCATATCGCTTGTTATCTTTACATCGGGAAAGCTCACAATCATGAGCAGGGAATGAACCGCAATGGGAAACTGTGTGCTGACACGCATCTGACCTTCACCTCTTTTCTTCTTTCATTGTATCATAATTTATAAAAAACTTCAATTGTAATCATTGACATTACAATAATTCAGTGATAATATTGTAACATAAATCATTACAAAAGGAGTGTGTTCAAATGGAAACAAATAAAGTTATTGCAGCAAGAAAATCCGTAAGAGCCTACAAAGGAGAACAGCTGCCGGAGGAAATTCTGAATAATATTCTGGCCGCAGGATGTGCAGCGCCGGTGGGCATGGGCAGGTATGACACTCTTCATTTGACCCTGGTCCAGGATAAGGAAGCCCTGGGTAAGCTGTCCGGCGGGGTAGCCCAGGCCACAAACCGCCAGGGAGACCCCTTCTACGGTGCTCCTGCAGTAGTCCTTATCTCCTCAAAGGAAGCACAGGTTCCCGGAATTGACTATGTCAACGCAGGCTGTATTGCCGAAAATATGATGCTGGCAGCGGTTGATAAAGGCATTGGCAGCGTTATCGTATGGGCCGCAGGTATGACGGTAGAGGCAGACGCAGACTTAAAGAAGAGCCTTGCCGTTCCGGAGGGCTATAAGGCACTCTTCAGCGTGGCCCTTGGTCATGCGGCAGCAGAGGAACAGACAGAGAAAGATTTGAAAATTACCATTGATATGAACCGTATCTAAAGTGATGTGACTGTATAAAAGCCTGCCCTGCATGGATTATTTCATGGCCAGGGCAGGCTTTTTACCGCTTCGGAATTATATCTGCTTTTTCACGATTGAATATTCATCCCCGAATTTAAAATGGGGACAGCCGCGGAAGCTGTTGCTTAAAAACCGCATCATTTCATCCTCATCCAGATTGATCCCGCACTCATAGTATTCGTATTCCTCATTATAATTGTAATACATGCAGTATTCACAGGTATTTTTCTGAGCCATGGCAAATTCTCTCCTTATCTGCTTTGTTTTCCGGGTCCTAAGCTGCCTGTCCCTCTTTTTAAAAGCCTTATTACTGTTCCGTCCAGAATCCAGGACAAGGCCAGGGAAATCAGGAAAGTAAGGACTGTACTGCAAAAGATTTCAGGCACATAGAAATGCCTGACAGGGGTCATTTCCACCAGCTTTTCGGCAATCTGTCCCAACACAAGATAATGGATTAAGTAAATGGAAAAGCTGTGACGGCTGATAAAGCTGGCAGCCTCTGCCAGAAAGGGTAGCCGCCGGTTCCCAAACTCTTCAAAGAACAGGAAACCCCCAACAGTCATTGCCGTCATGGTGGGGGCCATATCGTGGATGCCCGGCGTGAAAGACGGGGTAAAGCATTTCTGAATCATGGTAATGGCAAAGCCGGCAATGCCCAAAAGGGCAAAGGGCAGGTAAGAGCCTCTCCTGTAAAGGCGGCTGCAGGCGTATCCCAGAATGAAATAGATGAACCAGCCTTTAAATATCATATATTCCAGGCTCTCTCCCATCTCCAGCCCAAGGGAGGGCAAATAGGTGAGACACGCCTGGACAATCAGCACCAGAGCCAGAAAAAGCTTTAATTC
Organism: Bacillota bacterium; assembly: GCA_023437715.1. Lineage (GTDB taxonomy): Bacteria > Bacillota > Clostridia > Lachnospirales > Lachnospiraceae > Lacrimispora. The sequence goes on from JAEZFK010000073.1 coordinate 11,245, forward strand.
CTTATCGCTCATGGCTTTCAGCATACGGGACAAAAAAGGCGCGCATAAGTACAGGGCCATGATGGCATACATAAACCACAGATGAGGGGCCATGGGAATGGTTCCTGTGAGAAGATCTTTGACAAAGGCCCCCAGATGCTCCTGCCAGGTCAGCCGGTCCTCTCCCAGATATATTTTGTAATACCAGTAATAGATTCCGCTGTAACATGCAAAGGGAATGAAAATAGCCCGGAAGCGGTTCCAATAAAAGCCCGGAATATCCTCTGTACCGGATTTTAAGATGAACAGGCCGCTTATCATGAAATAAATGCCCACAAATGCCAGAAGCACCGGAGTAAGGGCCGCGGAGAACAGCCATTGCCGGGAATTGACCGCTTCCCCAGGAATGGCGTGAACCATGATGACGGCAAAGACCGCAAGAGCCCTTAGGTAATCATATTGAATTTCCCGTTTTTTACGCTCCATTTTATCGCCTTCCTTTCATCTTTCAGTTCCAGAAAAGTATAGCATATGGGAACCGGTTTTGACAAATTTTTTATTTTACAAAAAAAAGTGTAGACAAACTGAATTTCCTATGGTATTATAATGAAGCTGTCAGAGATGACAGAGAAAACGGCCTATTGGTCAAGCGGTCAAGACGCCGCCCTCTCACGGCGGAAACCCGAGTTCGATTCTCGGATAGGTCATAAAAGTGAGCTTTAAAAAGGGTGTTCCAAAAGTCATGAAATGACTTGGGGGATGCCCTCTTCTTTTTCATAAAAATAGAGAACGGTTACCACGCCGTTCTCCATTTCCAGGGGTGTCTCCGATATCATAGGCGTCCAAAAAGAAAACATGGGCGGAATTCCTCCAAACCCATGTTTTTTCTTTCCTTTATTTTAAGCTTTCTTTTAAGCAAGGGCCTTTCCAAGAGCCACGCACTCTGCTTCTCCGTCTGCGTCAGGAGTATTGTTGCAGATCACGAAATCATGGGCGAAGACTGCTCCTGCATCCCGGCAGGTTTCCTCCCAGATCCGCATCCACTCTCCGTCGCCCCAGTCATAGGAGCCAAACAATACGATCTTCTTTCCTGAAAGCTTAGGGATGCAGCTGTCAAACATGGGCTGGAACTCTCCGTCTTCCAATTCCTCTGCTCCCATGGCCGGGCAGCCAAAAGCGATTCCGTCGTATTCATCCATCATGTCTCCGTTAAACTCTGAAGCCGTGAACAGGGACGCATCTGCGCCGCCCTCCTTTGCGCCTTCCAATACCTTATTGGCCATAGCCTCCGTGTTTCCGGTGGCGCTCCAATATACTACCGCAATTTTACTCATCTCTCCTACCTCTTTCTTTTTAATCTATATTCTTGTGAAAGCAACGGGCCAAGGTTAAGCTTCCTTTACCCTGGCGGCTGCCTGCGGGGTCAAATCCTCCGCGGCCTGCTCACCTTCAGTTTTAATGACCCCGGCCTGCTGCAGGGTCCGGCTTTCTTAAGCCGCCACTGTAAGCTGCCAGACAGATCTTCCGCTCTGCCACAGGCGCGAATACACGGCCCGGCATCTCTGATATCTGGCAAATGTTTTGACTGCCTCGCATTCATTGCAGTACACCTTCCAGCACCCAAGGCATTTGCAGTTCTTGCCTTCATTCCGGATGAACCCGATGACATCTCCCAGAGGGTAGCCTAAAAAAATACCGATCTCATGAGGAAATGATTCTTCCTCTTCCAGCCTTTTTTTCAGCACGCCAAGGGCATAATCCGCGTCCATGTGCTCATAGCCGTATTTCTTTAAAAACCTTCCTACTCCGGGCCGGTTCAAATCAGCCTGCAGGCGGTTTTTCCTGAAAACATAGATAAGTGCTTTATTCCTGCGCTTATACAGCAGCAGCAGGGTAATTCCTTTTTTTCCAAGCTGACCGTTTAAATCGGACAGCTGTTTTTCCAGTTCTTCTTCTGACGAGAAGGAATGATTGAACAGGTTTGCTGTTTTTAACGAAGCTAAAGTTGGGGAACAATGTTCAATTAGATGCCTTTCAAGTAACATATCCATACCTCCACATTTATTATTTGTTTCCCAGTTTGCTTTTCAAAGGGCCCGGTCATCGATCCTGACGCCATTTGGTTAGTTTTGGCTAACTAGTATAGTAATATCATAACTTCCGGGATTAATCAATACTATTTTTGCTTAATGGGAATTTTTCGCTATATGATATTATCTGCAACAACGGATTGTATTATTTACCAATTTCTGTCAGATTTTCTTCATTCATTTCATACTTTTTTTAGACCTTAGTCAAATTTCTTTCACATTTTTCCTGTATCATAATAATATAAACATAGAAAAACCTATAGGGTGGCCAGAGCACCGCATACATATGTTTTTACTAAGTCGGCGGAGTTGTCCTGAAAGACTTCTTTGCCGGCTCAACCTAAAAAATAATCCGGAACGCTGAAACAGGCTTCCGGAATTTAACATAAATGATGAAAGGCTGCTGCCCGGCTGACAAGCAATGTCAGACGGGCAGCGGTCTTTTTTCGCGTCAATTTCCTTAATACTCCCATGAATTCCGGAGTCATTTCTACGATTATGGTTCTCTTCTCCCCCCTGGTTTCTCCCAATTTTCACTTTCTGATTATGTAGACATACTATATATAAGAAATACGTATTTCTAAAACCAATAAAAAAGGGGGCCTCATTATGGCTAACTATAGACCTCTTGTGAAAACCATAGGGGCGGCTTCTGCTGTTTCAGCGGAGCTGGTTCCTGCCGATCTTTCCACCACCAGCTGGGGATTACTTCTGGTAAGAGGAACCGCATTATTTAGCAACACCATTTTACCGAGCGGCGCAGTAGCTGTTTGGGAAAGTACGAGAGCGACTACTGACACACCAAGCCGTATCACCTTTACAGATGCCAGTGCAACTTATGGAATTACCTGCAGAGCCGGCGTACAGCTTAGATTTAAGTTCTATAGTCATTAATTTTTCAAGAAACTTACCTCTGGTAAGAGGTAAGTTTCTTACCAAAGATATTATTTTATAACAAAGGAGGCAGAGAAATGTCATCAAAAATTACGTTTACAGGATGCCAGATCATCTGCTCCCGAATACTGACAGCAGATGTTACATTATCCAATCATGCGTTTATTTTAATTACGGGAATCGTATACAGTCCCACAGGAAAACCGCTGCCCAATGCAGCAGTTGAAATCCGTTACATCAATGATTCCCACACTCCCTCCACGGAAAAATGTCTGGGCGTAACCTTTACGCTTTTAGATGGTTCCTATGGAATATCCATGCCCAGAATCAGCGGAGGACAATATAAATTAATTGCTTATTCCCAGGGAGGTTGTTATGAAAAAATATAAAACATCAGACGGATATCATGTTTACCGCATTAAGAAAGACAAGGAGTTTCATTTTCTGGCGGATAGAATTCATTATAAAAAAGAGATCGGCCAGTTATCCAAAACATTAGAAGATTTAAAATTTGATTCCCTGATTTTTATATTTGGAATTGACACAGGTGAATATCTTCTGGAACTCATGAACCTGCTTTGCGAGAAAAACAGAGTGATCATTTTTGAACCAAACCAGGCAATCTATAAAAAGTATCAGCCCTATATAGCAGATCATATCCGGCTCCTTCCCTTTAAGGAAACTCTGGTAAAGGAAATCTTTAATGAGACCATCAGCTTTAAAAATATCAACAATGTATATTTTTATGCCTTCGGGAATTATGCCAGGATTTATAAAAAGGAATATGACTGCCTCATCGGACATCTGGACTGGACTCTGATAAATGCCGCTTCACAGGTGGATCTGGCAAAGCGTTTTAAAAACATATTCATTCAGAATATGATTGCGAATATGAAGGTCTTAAATGAGTGCACGCCTCTTCACCATTATATATTTACAAACCGAAACGTTCCGGCCATTGTTGTGTCCGGAGGCCCCTCCCTGGATTCCAACATCAGGGATATGCTTAAAGATAAGGAGGCCCTTAAAAAGTGCTTCATCATTACAGGAAGCAGAACCGTGGAAGCCCTGGTAACCAATGGAATCCTGCCCGATATGATCGTATCCGTGGATCCTGTGGACGCAAACTTTGACATGATGAAGAAGTATCTGGATTTAAAGGTCCCGTTTGCATTTTATGAATACAGCAACCGGTATCTGGTAAGGGAATATAAAGGGGAAAAAATCTTTATTTCACTCCTCTTCTCTCAGACAATAAAGGATTTAAGCCAGTTAAAGGGAGTCTTTTGCGGAGGCTCCGTAGCCCACGCCTGCACCGATATAGCAAATATGCTGGGATGCTCTCCCATCCTCTTTGTTGGTCAGGATTTCGCCCACACCTACGACAAGCACCATGCGGACAGCGCCATATTTGATTATGATAAAAGCCTGCAATATAAAGCCCAGATAGCCGTAAAGGATGTATATGGAAAGCAAATAGGGACCACAGTTACCCTTGACCATTACAGAAGAAAGCTGGAGCACTACATTGATATTTATAAAGAGCAGAAACGGATCCGGTTCATTAACTGTTCCTACGGTGCAGATATCAAGGGTGCGCCCCATAAAGAGCTTTCAAAGGTATTGAAACAGCTGGACCTTCATGAGGAAAAGAAGAATTGTGTCCCCAATCACAGCATTTCCATGAACAGCCAGAAGACAATAGCCTCTATTCTGGATTTCCTTGAAGAATACATGATAAAAGCTGATCAGGGGCTGGAATTATGTGAAATTATTATTTCTGAAAATCAGGGGAAATCACTGACGGAAATGGATGAAGAGGATATGGATCTGCAGCGGATTCTCTATATCCTGCAGATTGTAAACAGCTTTGAGAATGCTTTGGAAAGCAGATATTTGGGCGGCTATTTCAATGAATTTGTATTTGAAATGAAAGAGAAAACCTTCTGCATGTATGCAAAGGATTATGAGAGGCTGACCTCTGATTTGCAGCATCAGGCAGGGGTTTTTCAGATATATTTTAAAAATATGAAAGAAATGCTGGAAAAAGTAAAAAAGACAGCCTTGGAAACGGTAACAGAATTCTATGAACAGCATATAGTTTAATAAAATCGGAATAAAAAGAGGAAACAGAGATGGAACAGGAAAAGAAGAATGAAGAGCTTTTAGATTCCAAATATAAAGAAGTCAAAATAAATAAAATCATCATAGACGGAAAAGAACAAGAGGGAAATATTATCAATTCAGAGGATACAAAGGATAAACAGGAATTGAATATAACCGTTTATACAAAAGCGGTCCAGGCAGATGAAACCAATGAGGGGGGGCTCAGCCGTTTCTATGAATTGCTTCAAAAAGTCCTCTTTCGTAATAAGCGGAGCTAGGCTCCAATCCTCAAAAGACAACCATTTTAATATACGTCTGAAAGGAAGAAGCTTTCAGATTATCAGAGGAACCGTTTATAACCAGAACCAGGAACCATGTGCAGGTGCGGCGGTCCAGGTCATTGAAATAAACGATGAAGATCATTCCAGAATTTCGCTGGGATATGCCTTTACGGATGAAAGCGGACACTATTTATTCTCTATAGAAGCAAAGCCCAGTATGAAATATGAATTAAACATATATGCTCCGCTCCACCCCTGCAAAAAGGAGGAATTATATTGAGCTGTTATGCGGAAATAAATATATCACCGGAAAGCTTCGGCAATGGGAACATTCTGAATACCACCATTACCATTGACCGGTCCAATGAGGTTTTATTAACCGGAACGGTCTACAATTCACAGGGTAAAACAATAGAAGGCGCAGTTGTACAGATCATTGAAATTTACCCGGACAATGAGAGAGAAAAAAAAGGATATGCCATTACCAACCAGTCCGGTGAGTTTGCTGTAGTGCTAAGTAAAAATAACTGTATCAATTATCAGCTGGATATTTATGAACCGCTGATAACCGGTTAGATAAGGATGTGGATTATGGAGGAGATATATCATGAAGATCACAGGGAGCCCTTGCTGATCAGGGGACTGGTCCGTTACAGTGATTTCACTCCGGTAAGGGGAGCGGTTGTCATTTTAGAAAAGGTTGCCAGGGTTTATAACGAAGAAAGCCAGAAAGAAGAATACCGGGAAAGCTATGTGAATCATGGGCTCACAAGTCCCAGGGGAGAATTCTGTTTCGCTGTTACAGATAAAAGGAGCAGCTATAAAATAAAAATTTTTGATAATCATCACAGGTAAAGGGGAAGCAGCATGAAAAAAGTTCTTGTTACAGGAGCAGACGGGTTTATTGGCAGCCACTTAACAGAGACACTGGTTGAACGCGGATATGAGGTCCGGGCTTTCACCTTTTACAATTCTTTTAATACCTGGGGGTGGCTGGACTCTCTTCCCCATAATATAAAAAAGGAAATAGAAATACAGAGCGGGGATATCCGGGATCCCAACGGCGTAAGAAATGCAATGGAAGGGGTTGAATCCGTCTTTCATCTTGCCGCATTGATTGCAATCCCTTTCAGTTATCATTCTCCGGATTCCTATGTTGATACCAACATAAAAGGTACCTTAAACGTGCTGCAGGCTGCCAGAAGCCTTGGTACCGGAAAGGTTCTTGTCACCTCTACCTCTGAGGTCTATGGCAGTGCAAAATATATTCCCATAGATGAGAACCATCCGTTTCAGGGACAGTCCCCCTATTCCGCAACAAAAATCGGGGCTGACCGGTTAGCGGAATCCTTTTACAGAAGCTTTTCTCTTCCGGTTGTCATTGTGCGTCCATTCAATACATACGGCCCAAGACAATCTGCAAGAGCCGTTATACCAACCATTATCAGCCAGCTGCTGACAGGGATTGAGGAAATTCATCTGGGAAGCCTAAGCCCTACCAGAGATTTTAATTACGTGAAGGATACGGTAAACGGATTTATTGCAATAGAAAAATCGGAGAAGACCATAGGAGAAGAAATCAATATTGCCAGCCAGAGTGAGATTTCCGTTGGGGAGCTGGCATCGGAGCTGATTCACCGGATTAATCCAAAAGCCAGGATCTCCTGCGACGCCCAGAGATTGCGCCCTGAAAAAAGCGAGGTTGTCCGCCTCATGGGGTCTAATAAAAAGCTGAAGGAGCTGACGGACTGGAAGCCGGAATATCCCCTTGCCCTGGGCCTTGAAAAAACCATTGACTGGATGAGGGAAAACCTGTCTAAGTATAAAACGGACATTTATAACATGTAGAACTGAAACAGCAGCGGAGGCCTGGAATGATACCTTTATCTGTCCCTAATTTAAAAGGAAATGAAAAAAAATATATATCCGACGCACTTGATAACGGCTGGGTATCAACAGCCGGCAGCTATGTTACCAGATTTGAAAGGGAAATGGCAGCCTACTTAAATGTGCCGGGCGCTGCGGCGCTCCAGAGCGGAACTGCCGCCATTCATCTGGCGCTGCTTCTATCGGGCATTAAGCCGGAAGATGAAGTCATTGTTCCTTCGCTTACATTTATAGCCGCTGTCAATCCGGTGAAATACATAGGAGCAGAGCCTGTTTTTATGGATTGTGACCACACCCTTAATATGGATTGTGATAAGCTTTCGGATTTCCTGAAAAAAGAATGCGCCATGACGCCTCATGGGCTGGAAAATAAACGGTCAAAACGGATCATTAAAGCAATTGTGGTCGTTCATGTCTTTGGCAATATGGCAGATATGGAACGGTTAAGAGCCATTGCCGGACAGTACGGCCTTAAATTAATCGAAGATGCCACGGAAGCACTGGGAACCTGTTATATTCAGGGAAGCCTTAAAGAACAATTTGCAGGGACCATGGGCGACTTTGGAGCCTATTCCTTTAACGGCAACAAAATAATAACAACCGGAGGCGGCGGCATGCTCACTGCAAAGGATACCGGCTCTCTGGAAAAAGCGAGGTATCTGGCTGCCCAGGCAAAAGACGATCCCCTCTATTACACTCACAATGAAATAGGCTACAATTACCGCATGACCAATCTGCAGGCAGCATTGGGAACCGCCCAGTTAGAATGCCTGGAAGATTTTATTAAAATCAAGGAAGATAATTATAAATATTATCAGGACGCCATCCGGTCCATGGAAAGCTTTAAACTGCTTCCGTTTAATGAAAGGGCCCGGAATAACCGCTGGTTCTATTCCCTGCTCATAGAAAGCCACAGCATGACCAGGGATGAGCTCATGAAAAAGCTAAAGGAGATGGGAATCGAAACAAGACCAATATGGCAGCTGGCTCATACCCAGGCAATGTACCGGAATAGCCAGGCCTATCGCATAGAAAAGGCTCCCTTTTATTGGGAACGGGTGATCAATCTCCCCTGCAGCACCAATCTTACAAGAGAAGATATGGATTATATTATAAAAGCGCTGAAAAGCTTATAGCAATTGGAAGGAAGGATAGGCATGGACGTCAGTAAATTCTTTATTGCGCCGGATATACCTATTAGAGAAGCCATCAGGCAATTAGACCAGACAGCAAAGAAAATCCTTGTTGTCGTGGAGGATCATAAACTGATTGGGGTCCTGACAGATGGGGATATCCGGCGGTGGATCTTAAAAAATAAAGACATTTCCCTGCCGGTCCATTTCATCATGAACCCCAACCCTGTTGTCATAAAAATAGAGGAACGCCATCTGGCCCTGGATATTATGAAAGAAAAACAGATCGAAGGGCTGCCTCTGATCAATGATGACAATGAGGTGACCGACATTCTGTTCTGGAATGAGATCGGCAGCCGCGAACCGGACTGCGGGAAATACAACCGTACCCCCGTTGTCATTATGGCCGGAGGAAAGGGGTCCCGGTTATATCCCTATACGAAAATCATCCCCAAGCCCCTTATTCCCGTGGGCGACATCCCCATCGTGGAAAGGATCATGAATAAGATCATGGAATATGGATTTCATGAGTTCTACATTACGGTCAATTATAAAAAAGAACTGATAAAGGCTTATTTTAACGGAGATTTTCCTTATCATCTCCACTTTATTGAAGAAGATAAGCCCCTGGGCACAGCCGGCGCCTTAGGTCTGGCAAAGGATTATATAAGGGGAAGCTTTTTTGTAAGCAACTGCGACATACTGGTGGATGTGAATTACACAAAACTGCTGATTTACCACAAGACGCAGAAAAACAAGATAACCCTTGTCACAGCCTTAAAAAGCTATGAAATACCCTATGGTGTGGTTACTCTGGATAAAAATGGAACCATCAAAGACTTGAGTGAAAAACCCATGTTTGAATTATTGGTCAATACCGGTTTATATGTATTAGAGAAAGAAATACTGGACCATATCCCGGAAAACCAGTATTTTGATATGACCGACTTAATCCGGAAATGTTTGAACAGCGGGGAAAAAGTGGGGGCCTATCCTGTAATGGACAGCACCTGGCTGGACATGGGGGAATTCAGTGAAATGAAGAAAATGGCAGAGAGAATGAAAATATGAAAAAGAAAGTCATTCTTATTGGCGGCGGAGGACATGCAGAAAGCATCATAGATTCCATTCAGACGCTGGGGGAATATAAAATCGCCGGCATTCTGGATAACTATAAAAAGACCGGTGAAACAGTCCTGGGAGTAAAAATAACAGGAACCGACAGGGATTTGGAAAGGCTCCGCCAAAAAGGGCTTAAATATGCAGTCATTGCCATAGGCAGCATGGGAAACACCGGGACCAGACGGAGGATATATGAGCTCTGCAAAAGAACCGGATATGAGCTGCCTAATATTATAGATAAAAGCTCCATCGTATCCCAGACCGTACACATGGGGGATGGGAACTTTATTGGAAAAGGGGCTGTTATTAATTCCGGCGCTGTCATCGGAAATGGCTGCATCATTAACACAGGGGCCATCATCGAGCACGGCTGCACCATCGGAGACTTTGCACATATAGCCCCCGGAAGCGTTCTGTGCGGAAACGTCCGCATAGAGGCAAATGCACACATTGGCGCCCATTCCACCATCCTGCAAAACGTAACCATTGGATCTGACACCATAATAGGGGCCGGAAGCCTGGTCCTGAAAGATATATCGTCAAAGCAGCTGGCTTATGGAAGTCCGGCAAAGGAGGTTTCTTCTCATGAATAACATTATGATCATTGCCGAGGCAGGGGTCAATCATAACGGCGACATCAATACTGCCATGAGACTCATTGATGCTGCCAGCGCCGCAGGAGCAGACGCGATCAAATTTCAGACCTTCAAAACAGAGCGCCTGGCAGTTCCTGATGCCCGAAAGGCAGAATATCAACTCCACAATACGGGCCAGTCTGTTTCACAATTTGAGATGCTGAAGGGACTGGAATTATCCTGGAAAGACTTTGAAACACTTTATGATTACTGCTCCGCAAAAAACATCCAATTTTTGTCCTCTCCCTTTGATGAAGAGAGCGTTGATTTTTTAGATCAGCTGGGCGTTGAAATCATAAAGATCCCCTCCGGAGAAATCACCAATTATCTGTATTTAAAGAAAATAGCCGCTTTAAAAAAACCTGTTATTTTATCTACCGGAATGGCAACTGTGGAAGAAATTGACCAGGCACTGGACCTCTTAAATGAAAGCGGCCGGGAGATCATACTGCTCCACTGCTCCAGTACCTATCCGACCCCAATGGGGGATGTCAATTTAAAGGCAATGAATACATTAAACAAGCTCTTTCATAAAAGGGTTGGTTACTCGGACCATACCATGGGAATCGAAGTTGCCACAGCTGCTGCTGCTCTTGGCGCCTGCGTGATAGAAAAACATATGACCCTGGATAAAACCATGGCCGGGCCGGATCATAAGGCAAGCCTTGAACCGGGGGAATTCAGACGTTTGGTGAAAGCTGTCAGAAACATCGAGCAGGCCCTTGGCAGCGGAGTGAAGGAACCCACGGAAAACGAATTAAAAAACAGGGACTGTGTCAGAAAGTATCTGGTGGCAGCAAAGGATATTAAAAAAGGGGAGGTCTTTACACTGGATAATCTCTGCGCAAAGCGCTGCGGATACGGCCTCTCTCCCATGAAGCTCAATGACATACTGGGAAAGGCGGCAGAAAGGAACTATTTAAAGGATGAGAGGATTGGGGAATGATTAAATTATGTGTGGTATCCGGCAGCAGGGCTGAATACGGCCTGTTAAAGCCTGTCATAAAACGGATAAAAGAGGACCCGGAGCTTAAGCTTCAGCTGATTGCTACCGGAATCCATCTGGATACCCGATATGGTCTTGACTGCAGGGAAATCGAAGACGACGGAACAGAAATTGATGTGAAAATTGAAATGAACCTGGCCTCAGACAGCTCCACCGGAATCTGCAAATCAATGGGGCTGGAAATGATCAGTCTTTCGGAAGCCTATGAAAGGTTAAAACCGGATATGATACTGCTTCTCGGGGACCGCTACGAAACCTTTATGGCCGCAAGCGCCGCCGTCATCTGCGGTATACCCATCGCCCATATTCACGGCGGCGAAATAACCCGGGGCGCTTACGATGACCGCATGCGGCATGCGATCAGCAAAATGAGCGACCTTCACTTTACCAGTACAAAAGCATACCGCCGAAGAGTCATCCAACTGGGAGAAATCCCGGAAAGAGTCCATCACGTAGGGGCACTTGGAATTGAAAATATGAAAACCCTCCGTTTATTGACAAAAACGGAACTGGAGAAGGAATTAAAAATTCCCCTGACCTCTCCCATCGCTCTCATCACGTACCATCCGGCCACCTCAGACCATAACAGCATCACAGCCCAGCTGGGGCCCTTGCTGGAAGCCCTGGACTGCTTCCCTGATTTATTCGCAGTCTTTACAAAGAGCAATTCAGACACAGGGGGAAACAAAATAAATGAAATGATAGAGGATTATGCAGGCAAAAACCCGAAAAGAGCTGCTGTATTTTCATCCCTTGGGACCCTCCGCTATCTCAGCCTCATGAGCCACTGCCAGGTTGTCATCGGAAATTCATCAAGCGGGATTATTGAGGCGCCTTATTTAAGGGTTCCTGCCGTTAACATCGGAAGCAGACAGGATGGAAGAATAAAACCGCCCTCCGTCATAAGCTGCGGCTATTCCATAAAGGAGATCACCGCAGCCATACAGACAGCCCGGACATACGACCGGCAAAAGGACGATTCTCCAAATCCTTATGAAGGCAGGGATACCAGCCGGGAAATCGTTTCGATTATAAAACAGACATTGATTAAGGGGATCTCTCTGGAAAAAAGATTTTATGATATTGATTGGAGCCTGTGATGTATAAGAACAAAACTTTTTTAGCAGTCATACCTGCCCGAAGCGGCTCGAAAGGGATTAAGGATAAAAATATAAGAGAATTAAACCACAAGCCTCTCATGGCATATACCATTGAAGCCTGTTTGAAATCCGGGCTTTTTGATGAGATTATAGTTTCAACCGACTCGGCGGCATACGGGGAAATCGCAGAAAGGTACGGGGCCAGGGTGCCGTTTTTAAGGCCAGAGGAGCTGGCTTCCGATCAGGCCGCCACAAATGATGTGATTTTCCATGTGATCTCAGAGCTGAGGCAATGGGGGAAAACCTTTGATTACTTCATGCTCCTGCAGCCAACCTCTCCTCTCAGAACGGAAAAACATATGATGGAAAGTGCCGGTCTTATTATAGAAAATCATGCAGACGCTGTCATCGGCATATGCAAGGCAGAATCCGTCTCCTATTTAAACGTCCGGTTCACCGAAACAGGAGAAATCAAGGTGGGGTTCCCGGATAAAAAACAGATCAGAAGACAGGACCAGCCGCCGGAATACAGGATCAACGGAGCTGTTTACCTGGCTTCAACGGATTATTTTCTCAGGTACAGAAGCTTTTATGAAGGCAGAGTTCTCCCCTACTTCATGAATGCCTTTGATTCCATTGACATTGATGATGAATTCCAGCTAAAAATCGCAGAGCTGCTTTTGCAGGATAAGGAAAAGGAATAAAGCCAGGCTGTATTCCTTTTCCTTTCATTTGATAATTAAAGACTGCGGTTTTATAAACTTTTTTCCGATATAAGTCCCAGAGCCAGCCGGGTACATGTTTCCAGCTCCTCTGCCGTTGTAAACTCCTTTGTGGTATGGACTTCATTCATTCCACAGGCCACAACGATTCCCCGGATTCCGTTTCGGACATAATGGTTGTTATCGCTGCCTCCCAGAGTGTATTGGGTTGTGCCTTTTAAGCCCAGAGAAGCACAGGCCTTCTGAAACCGTTTTACAACCGTTTCATCCTCTCCTATTTCATAGGCTTCAATCTGCTTTTCAAACCGGATCTCACAGCTGCCCTTCCGGCCTGCCGCAGTCTCTTCAAAGACCTTTTTCACCCAGTCCCATTCCTCCATGGCCCGGCTGTCCTTTAAGCTTCGGATCTCTCCCCAGACAATGCACTCGTCAGAGACAATGTTGCTTTGTTTTCCTCCGGTGATTTTCCCGATGTTTACGGTGGTTTCCTCGTCGACCCACCCCTGCTTTAATCCGGCTATGGCATGGGCCGCGATCTCAATGGCATTGATTCCAAGGTGAGGACAAAAGCCTGCGTGGGCGTTTTTGCCCTTTACCCTGATCTCAAAGGAAAGAAGGGTGGGCGCCGCCGTGGCCGCCAGGCCGATTTCTCCGCCCAGGTCAAAGACGTAGGCCAGTTTGGATTTTATCCTGGAATAGTCCGCAAGCTGGCTTCCTTTTCCGTAATTCTCTTCTGCTACAGGGAAGAGGACTTCTATATCCGGATAAGGGATATTATTTTCCTGAAGTACCCGGACCGCTTCCAGTATGGCGGCGATTCCTGATAAATCGTCGGCTCCCAGAACTGTTTCCCCTTCTGAGGTGATCCGTCCATTTTCATCTTCTACGGCCCGTTTTCCGATTCCCGGCCTTACGGTATCCATGTGGGCGGATAACAAGATGGGCTCGGAATCCGTATTTCCTTTTAAATAACCGTATAAGTTTCCTGTGGGAACCCCATTTCCGTATTCCGGAATTTTCTCCTTTAACTGAAAGCCCGCATCATCCTCCCACACCTCAAAGCCCAATTCCCTTAATTCGGCTGTCAGATAGTCTGCGATTTCCCGCTCATGGTAGGTTTCAGAATCAAATTCCACCATCCTCTTAAATTGGCTCACAAGCCTTGCCTTGTTAATTCTCGTCATATCTTTTAAATTTCTCCTCCGGCGTTTTGCTTAAGTTCTTCCGGTTCTGCGGAGCAGACCATATCCCTTCGTAATCGATCTGACTTACGAAACGGGAATTGAAATCCTGGAAAAATGCCTTGTTTTCCGACTGGGGAGCCGCAATATCCCGGAAATATGTGTTGTTGCGGAAAGCGGGTATTACATATAAATCCCTGCAATATCCCCATATGTTCTCATAATCCACGACCCGGTGCTTAATGGGACCTAGATTCCGGTAATAATGGGTGTCAAACCGGGCAAGGGTCACAAAAAGTCTTACATCGCTGTCCGTCACATAATCCCCGAATAAAAACCGGTTTTTGGAAAGCCGTTCTTCAATCTGGTCCAGGGCATTGTAGAAATCTTCAAATGCTTCCTCATAGGCTGTAATGGACTGGGCGAACATCATCCGGTAGGTCCCGTTGTTCACATTTGGAAAGAGCCAGTCGTTGTAAGCATCAATTTCTTTTCTTAACTCCGCCGGATATAAGTCGGGAGCATCCGGTGCCTGAAATGGGCGGAACGCTGTTTCAAAATAATTGGTCAGCCTGTGGTAATCATTGTTGACCACCTTTTTTGTGGTAACGTCCACAAGGGCCGGCACGGTGCAGCGCCCTTCATAGGCCGGGTCTGCATTGTAGTAAAACTCGCTTAAAAAGGAAGCTCCAAGAACCGGGTCCTTTCTGTCCTCATTATACACGAATTCCCAGCCATATGCACGGTTTTCTTTGCTGTGGCCCACTAAATTAATGCTGATGGCGTCCTCAAGCCCTAAGAGCTCCCGCACAATGGAAGCCCGGTTGGACCAGTGGCAGCCCTTTGCCCAGAATAAACGGTATCTGCCCTTTTCCGCTTTCAGTTCATTTTCCCCGTCGCCGAAAGGGGTGGTAAAGCGGTTTGGCTGGCGGATAAAGGCTCCGTGCTCATCGATTTCCTTTTCTATCTCCTTGGGACGCAATTTTGTTCCTGTGCTGCAGCTTGACATATTCCTATCCTCCTATTCATTTAAAATCTTTTCCGTATAGATGATCTTAAAAATTCCGGCATCCGTCTGCCTTTCATAATCCGCCTTATAGCCAAGGGCTTCATAAAAGCCTACGGCCTCATCCCGGCTGGTAATGCATATTTTTTTAATCCCATATTCCCGGATCCATTTTTCCGCCTCTTCAATCAGCAGCCTGCCCACGCCCTTTTTCCGGTATTCTTCAAGGACGCTCACCCGCTCGATCTTGGCGGACAGTTCCTTGTCGGAAAAATGTATCCGGCAGGTCCCTATGGGGTAAATCCCGTCAAGGGCCAGTATATAAAGGGTCTGACTGGTGTCCCCTTCATCAAATTCCCTGTCTAAGGGAACTGAAAAGCCTTTTACCATTGCTTCTGTCCTTACGTAATGGACACCTGCCAGCTGCCAGTTTTCCCTTACCCTTACCGCTTCCATTTCCTTCACTTCCTTTATTTAGAATTAAGTCTTTCCCGTCCGTGGGGTGTTTTCCAGATGGAAAGATCAGGCCCCAGGGGCACGATGCCGAAAGGATTATTGGAAACCGCACATAAATGATAGTGCTTTTTGATGGCCTCAAAATCCGTTGTATCGCCAAATCCAGGCTGTTCATATAAGTCTCTCACATAACCCCAGAGATTGGGGAATTCACAAATCCGGTTCCGGTTTAAAAGAAAGCCATTGTAATACGCCACGTCAAACCGGACCAGGGTCACATAGAGCCGGATGTCGGATTCCGTAATCCTGTCTCCGAAAAGGTAGCGGCTGCGGCTTAACCGTTCCTCCAGCCAGTCAAGGCGGGAAAATACTTGGCCATATGCCTCCTCATAAGCATCCTGGCTTCTGGCAAAGCCTGCCTTGTAGACTCCGTTATTGATTTCATCAAATAATATATCATTCAATTCATCGATTTCTTTCCGTAATTCCTCAGGATATAGATCCGGGGCTCCCGGCTTATGGAATCTTTTCCACTCCACCTCCCAGTACCTGGTCAGGTTGAAGTAATCGTTATTCACCACTTTTCCCGTGGTTAGGTCAACCACGGCGGGTACGGTAAAGCGGCCCTTATAATCGGGATCGGCTTTTAAATAGGCCTCGCTTAAGTATTTGATCTTTAACACCGGGTCCTCCTGGTTTTCATCCAGGGTAAAGGCCCAGTCGGTTCTTCCCACCTCAGGCCTTATAGGGTCCAGGGTTCCCAGGCTGATGACTTTATCAAGGCCCAGCAGGCTTCTTACAATGACTGAACGATGGGCCCACGGGCAGGCCTGGGACCATACCAGGCGGTACCGGTCCGCTTCTACCGGCAGCTGTCCTTCTTCTATTCCAAAAGGCGTTGTAAACCGGTTTTTCTGCCGTTTAAACTTCCCGTCTTTTTCTACTTCATCAGTTATAAATTTTTTTGACATTTTCTTCCCTCATCACTTTCCCGCGCTGTTTTCAGCGCTTCATATCCTCTCTGCCGCATTCTTCCTCAAAGCGGTATTTCTCCGGCAGGAGAAAGCCTTCCCTGTCCATCCAGTTTAAGCTTTCCTCTGATCCCCTGAACATGCACATGGCTGTCTTGCTCCTGCGAAATCCCATTTTCTCATACAGGGCAACCGTTCTGGGATGGGTGTAGAGGATCACGTTCTGGCCTTTCAGCTGGTCCACCAGCCCCATAATCAGCTTTCTTCCGATTCCAAGGCCCTGGTACTCCTCGTCAAGGGCTATGTTATAAATGGCTGCCTGACAGACTCCGTCGGATATGGCCCTGCCAACGCCCACAATTGTATCCTTATGATAGACAAACACTACGGCATAGCTGTTTTTAAAAATAGTTTCCTGATCCTCCGGGGACCGATCTGAAAGCCCGGACCGGCGAAGTACGCCGGCCACCTCCTGCCAGTTGATCCCTTCTTTTGTTGTTTTATAGGTAATATCATTCATGGAAATCCTCTCCCCTAAATCGTATAATCCGTATTTTCCAGCATATGGATCTTTAAGAGAAATTCCTTTAACCGTACATTT
This sequence comes from Bacillota bacterium, assembly GCA_023437715.1. GTDB lineage: Bacteria > Bacillota > Clostridia > Lachnospirales > Lachnospiraceae > Lacrimispora. The sequence goes on from JAEZFK010000073.1 coordinate 28,415, forward strand.
ACCGGGTTGTCAAAGATTTCCCTGGGCGTTCCGTCGGCAACGATTTTTCCGTTTTCCAGGAAAATGATCCTGTTTGCCACGTTCCTGACAAAATTCATTTCGTGGGTCACAAGCAGTATGGTATTTCCCTCCTGGGCCGCCTTTTTTATGGTTACTAAAACCTCGCTGACCAGCTCCGGGTCAAGGGCGGAAGTAGGTTCATCCATGAGGAGCAGCTTGGGGTCCATGGCCAGAGCCCTGGCAATAGCAACTCTCTGCTGCTGTCCGCCGGACAAATGCCTTGGATAATGGGAAAGCCGGTCTCCCATTCCAACCTTCTGCAAATGCTTTTTTGCAATATCTCTGGCTTCTGACTTTGATAATTTTTTCACTACCATCAGCCCTTCCATAACATTTTCCAGAGCGGTCCTGTTTTTAAAGAGGTTGAACTGCTGGAAAACCATTTCCGTGCTTCTTCTCAGCTCCAGCTTTTCATGGGCTGATTTCGTAGTAAGGTCAATTTCTTTTCCGTTTATTTTTATGGTGCCCTGTTCCGGCTTTTCCAGTAAGTTAATGGAACGGAGCAGGGTGGACTTTCCGGTTCCCGACGGGCCGATGATGGCGACCACATCCCCCTGGTTAATGGTTAAATCCACATTATCCAGCACCACATTGTCGCCGTATTTCTTGCTCAGTCCCCGAATTTCAATCAAGCTCATGGCCTACGCCTCCTTTTCTGCCGCAACTTCTTCCGGCACGCTCATTTTTCTCTCCAGGTATGTAAACACCCGTTCAATGAAAATGGTCAGAATCCAGTAAATGATGGCAAGGGAACAGTAGACTTCAAAATACCGGTAGCTGTTTCCCGCAAGGATCTTGCCCTGAGCCGTGATCTCCACCACGGAGCAGGTAAAGGCCAGGGAGGTTCCCTTTATCAGGGATATGAGGGAGTTGCCAAGGGAGGGAATGGCAACCGTAACGGCCTGGGGGAACAAGACTCTGCGAAAGATCTGAAATCCGTTCATCCCCAGGGCCTTGGCCGCCTCCACCTGCCCCTTTTCCACGGACTGTATGGCCGCCCGGATGGTTTCCGAATCAAAGGCCGACTGGTTGAGCCCCAGAGCCACGATGGCAAAGAGAATGGGAGGTATCCCGTTTACATTAAAGGAAGTTCCGTTGTAATAGTTATAATATTTCAAAGCAATGGGAATCCCAAAATACGTAAGGTAGAGCTGGACGATGATCGGAGTTCCCCGGACCACGGAAACAAATAAGGTGCACAGCTGCCGCAGAACCGGGATGCTGTGGATTTTTACCACGGCGATCAAAAGTCCCACCACCCACCCGATCACAAGGGCGGTCACCGTCAGCTGCAGGGTTACGGGCAGGTATTTTAAGATCGCGGGAATCTCCGTAAATACCAGCTGCCAGTCAAATATTTTGCTCATGCTGTTCCTCCGGCTTTATTTATAGGATGGGGAGTAATCGGAACCAAACCATTTGGTATTAATTTCCTTAGAGGTTCCGTCCTCAACCACTTCTTTTAATGCTTTGTTGATGTCTGTTACCAGCTGGTCATTTCCCTTGCTGACAATTAAGTAGCTGTAAGGCTCCTGCATTAAGTCTCCTGACACTGAATTGCTGATGGAAACGCCATCCACGTTGAAATTAAATTCCTTCTGGTAATACTCAAACATTGGCTTATCCATTAAGACAAAGTCATATTTTCCTGCTTCCACATCCTGAATCTGCAGAACAAGGTCCTCGTCGCTGTATTCGATGGAAATGGGCTTCTGGGGATTTGCGGCGTTGTAATTTTCCAAGGCAGTGGTAATATTGATGCCTGCCTGGGAAATGGTCTTTAATCCTGCAAGGTCATCCCAGCTTTCAATACCTGCGGACTTATCACTGTCCTTAGCAAAAATAGCCACGTATTCATTGGCAAAAATCGGGTCTGTGAACAAATACTTTTCTTTTCTCTGGTCGTTCTTGGCAAAATTGTTTACGCCGATCTGGTAGCGGTCTGAATCCAGCCCTGCAAAAATGGATGGGAAGTCGGTCACTTCAATCTCAAGCTTATACTGGGGAAGCCGGTCGAAAATGGCTTTGATGAGATCAATGTTATGACCGGTCAGCTGGTTGCTGCTGTCCACAAAGGTAAAGGGCTTGGGGGAACCCCCTGTTGCCGCATATACGGTGACCGGATCTGCCGTGGAAGCGGCGCCTTCACCTGCCGCGCTGCTGTCTGACTGCTTTGTTTGCTCCGCTGCTCCTGTTGTCGTTTCCGCTGTGCTGCTTTCTGAACTTCCTGCCTCACTGGCTGCCGCGCTGCTTCCGGCTCCGCTGGCGGCCTTTCCGGAGCATCCGGATAGCGCTCCTAATACGGCTGCTGCTGCCAAAATTCCTAAAATAGATTTTTTCGCAATATTTTTCTTCATAACTTCTCCTCTTTTCCTCAATTAATAATTAATATTTGAATTTTTCTGTTCCGAATTTCTCATCCCTGTTGTTAGGCTCATTCCAGCTGGAAATGTCAGGGCCCAGGGGAAGAATGTTGTATGGATTGTGGGCATGGTTCCCCAGAAGATAGCCTCTTTTGATGGAATCAAAGTCCGTGGCCTCCTTAAATGCAGGAATCGTATATAAATCCTTTGCGTAATTCCACAGGTTGTCAAAGTCTGCGATCCTGTTTCTGTTTGTCTTGTGGCTGAAATAGTAGGCCACATCAAACCTGGCAAGGGTCACATACAGCCGGATATCGGAATCCGTTAGCCGGTCCCCGAATAAATATCTGCCTTTGGAAAGCCGTTCCTCCAGCCAGTCAAGCCGCCGAAAGAGAACGTCATAGGCTGTTTCGTATTCCGTCTGGGACTGGGCAAACCCGGCCTTATAGACACCGTTGTTCACCTCGTGGAACAGAATGACGTTGAGCTCGTCGATTTCTTCCCTTAAATCCTCCGGATAAAGGTCAGGTGCCCCTGGCTTGTGAAATGGCTTCCATACGGTTTCCCAGTAATTGGTCAGACGGTGGTAATCATTGTTGACCACCTTTCCCGTCTTTACATCCACCACCGCAGGAACGGTGGCTCTTCCCTCATAATCCGGGTCCGTTGCCCCATAGATCTCAGGGAGATAACGGATCTTTAAAACCGGGTCCACGCCTCCCTCATCAAGGGAAAATTCCCAGCCCTTTTCCGTCCTCACGGGGGCTGCCTTTCCCACGCTTATGACATCCTCAAGGCCCAAAAGCTTTAATGCGATGATCTGCCTCGTGGCCCAGGGGCAAATGGAAGCCCAGATGAGCCGGTACCGTCCCGCCTCCACCGGAAGCTCTCCCTCTCCATCTCCGAAAGGCGTAACAAAGCGGTTTTCCTGCCTTACAAATGCTCCGGTTTCCGATACCTCATGGGCGTCCTCAGAGGTCGCTACTTTTCCGAATTTTTCTTCTATTGCCATGATTCTTATCCTTCTTTCCTGAATTTGAGTACAAAAAAAGCAGATGCCGTCTGACGCCTGCCTGTTTACACATAAAATTTATGTGAAAGATCCCCAGGGTTCAAAACGAGCCTGAAACAATGATTCTTACTCTCCATACAATCACAGCAGCTGCAACACGCCATATCCATTTTTATCTCAAACATTTTAAACTCCTTTCCTATGCCTTTTGCTTTCTGCATATAGCATATCATTCCTGTAGGTTTTTGTATAATATGTAAAAAATACAGCTGGTTATAAGTTTAACCTATAACCAGCTGTCACAGCTTCCTGATATTAGCCAAATAACGGGGTAGATAAATACCGGTCACCGGAATCAGGGAGCAGAACCACAATGGTCTTTCCTTTGTTTTCAGGTCTTTCCGCCAGTATCTTCGCCGCCTTTAAAGCCGCACCCGAGGAGATGCCTACCAGAATTCCTTCTGATACAGCAAAGGCCTTCCCTTCCTTAAATGCGTCCTCGTTTTCCACAGGAATTATTTCATCGTAAATTCCGGTGTTCAGCACGTCAGGCACAAAGCCGGCGCCGATTCCCTGAAGCTTATGGGGTCCTGGCTTACCGCCGGAAAGCACCGGGCTACCGGCCGGCTCTACCGCTATAATCTTAACGTCCGGCTTCTTCTCTTTCAAATACTCGCCTACGCCTGTAATGGTGCCGCCTGTACCAACGCCTGCTACAAAAATATCCACATTTCCATCGGTCTGCTCCCAGATTTCCGGACCGGTTGTTTCCTTATGCACCTTGGGGTTTGCAGGATTGCTGAACTGTCCCAGTATGATGGAGCCGGGAATGTCGGCTTTCAGCTCTTCCGCCTTTTCAATAGCGCCTCTCATGCCCTTTGCGCCTTCCGTCAGCACCAGCTCTGCGCCGTAGGCTTTTAATAAGTTTCTTCTTTCCACGCTCATGGTATCCGGCAGAGTCAGAATGGTCTTGTAGCCCTTGGCTGCCGCCACTGCTGCCAGACCGATTCCGGTATTTCCAGAAGTGGGCTCAATGATGGTTGCGCCTGACTTTAAAATGCCTTTTTCTTCCGCGTCCTCAATCATGGCAAGAGCGATTCTGTCCTTTACGGAACCCGCCGGGTTTAAGTATTCCAGCTTTGCCAGAAGAGTTACGCCCTCGATCCCTTCCTCCGCACTGTAACGGTTTAATTTCAGCACCGGTGTTTTACCAACCAGCTCTACTGCGCTTTCTTTAATTGATCCCATATCCTTTACCTCCGCTTTCCTTATATTTTCCTTATGGTTTATTTATTACCTATAACATTAATATGTTTATATGTTTTTATATTATAATTATATTAATACGGAAAAAGAAATGTGTCAATACCTTTTGGGATATTTTTTATAAAGCCCCGATCCTTTCTTCCACAAACCGCTTAAGCCCGTCCATGGTTTCCACCTGATTAATATCATTCCGGAGCCTTGCGGAATGGGGAAGCCCTGCCGTATACCACGCCATATGCTTGCGCATCTCCCGCATGGCCACTGCCTCACCCTTTTTCTCCGCCTGCAAGTCCCCGTGACGAAGAATCATCCGGCTGATTTCTCCTGCATCCGGGGCAGGGAGTACCTCTCCTGTTTCCAGATAGTGAAGAGTTCTGGAAAAAATCCAGGGATTTCCCTTTGCGCCCCGGGCGATCATCACTCCGTCACAGCCGGTTTCCTCCATAAGGGCCTTAGCGTCCTCAGGGTGAAACACGTCGCCGTTTCCGATCACAGGAATGGAGACGGCTTCCTTTACCTTCCTGATAATGCTCCAGTCCGCCTTTCCCGAATAATACTGCTCTCTCGTTCTTCCGTGGACAGCCACCGCCGCCACGCCGCTGCTTTCCGCCATCCTGGCAAATTCCACTGCATTGCAGTCTTCCTCTGTAAAGCCTTTCCGGAATTTCACAGTTACCGGCTTTTTCACCGCTTTCACCATGGAGGTTAAGATGCGTTCCGCCAGCCTGATGTCCTTCATAAGGGCGGAACCCTCGCCGTTGTTTACGATCTTCGGCACCGGACAGCCCATGTTTACGTCAAGGAACACGTAAGGCCCCTCTTCCACCTGGGCCGCGATTTCCGCCATAATCTCCGGGTCTGAGCCAAAGAGCTGAAGGCTTACGGGGCCTTCTCCCTCCGCCACCTCCAACAGCTCCCTCGTATTTCTGTTTTTATATAAAATAGCCTTGGCGCTGACCATCTCCGTTACCGCCAGCCCGCAGCCCTGCTCCCTGCAGAGCAAACGAAATGGCAGGTCTGTAACCCCTGCCATCGGCGCAAGTATCAGGTTATTGTCAAGGATCACATCTCCGATTCTAAGCTTCACTTGTCCATGTCCCCGCTTTCTATTTCTCCTCCCAGGTAAAATACCCGGTAATACATTTCCAAAGCCTCTAAAAGTTCTCTTTTTTCTTTCCGGTACTGCTTGATTTTCAGCACGCTTCCGATTTCATCAAAGAAATAGTCCCCTTCCTCCGATGTAACCTTAAATTCCAGGGTTCCGTCCGGTTCAAATTCCAGAGTGAGGATTCCCCCCACGTCTTCCGTATAGAGGACGCACATGATCTGGAGCTCCTGCCGGATATTCTCCGGAAGACGGTCAAACTGCCGGTTAAAATAGTATTTCTGATCATAGGAGCTGGCGCCGCAAAGCACCACATTGCCGCTTCTCTGTTCCATATGTTCTGACACCGTTCTTTCTATATTATAGTATGTCCCAGGATTTTGGGATATTTCCATTTGTTTTACCAGCTTTTTATTTTAGCATACCTGAAAGGAAATAACAATAGGAGGACACCCCATTAAATTTACCCCTGAGAGAGGGAAAAAACAGTCAGATTGTGTAAGGGCTTACAGGAAGATCATTACTTTCCCTATTGACGAAATTTCCAAAATAGTGTATTCTTTATGTAAGTACTTACAATTTAAAATCACAGGAGAAATTGAACATTTTCAGAGAAAGGAAAGGAACTTTATGCAGGATTTTATCAAAATTCATCCCGGAGATAACGTTGCTGTCGCCTTGAAGCCCCTCTCTTCCGGCGCAGTCTTAAACGTGGACGGTACTTCCGTCACTCTTCTGGAGGACATCCCACAGGGCCACAAGTTTTCCCTTACCGATTTATCTGCCGGAGCCTCAGTCATCAAGTACGGCAATGCCATCGGTATTGCAAGGGAGGACATAAAGGCAGGGGCCTGGATTCACACCCACAATTTAAAAACAGGCCTGGGAGATCTGCTGACCTACACCTACAACAGGCAGGAGGTCACCATTGCACCTACGGAAGAACGCTTCTTCCAGGGCTACCGCAGGCCTGACGGAAAGGTAGGCGTCCGCAATGAAATCTGGATTATTCCTACGGTGGGCTGTGTCAACAACATCGCTACTGCCCTGGAACGGATGTCCACGAAGTACGTGGGCGGCACCATTGATGAGGTTGCTGCATTTCCTCATCCCTACGGCTGCTCCCAGATGGGCGACGACCAGGAGTACACAAGGACCATTCTGGCGGATTTAGTCAACCATCCCAACGCAGGCGGCGTCCTGGTTCTGGGCCTGGGCTGTGAGAACAGCAGCATTGCAGAGCTGAAAAAATATATCGGCGAATATGACGACCGCAGGGTGAAATTCCTGGTAGCCCAGGAATCCGAAGACGAGATGGCAGACGCCATGGAGCTGATCGGCCAGCTGGCGGAATATGCAGCCACTTTCCGGAGAGAGCCCGTCAGCTGTAAAGAGCTGGTCATCGGCATGAAGTGCGGCGGCTCCGACGGCTTATCCGGTATCACGGCCAATCCAACGGTAGGCGCATTTTCCGACATGCTGGTTTCCAAGGGCGGAACCACCATCCTCACAGAGGTTCCGGAGATGTTCGGTGCGGAAACTCTTCTCATGAACCGCTGCCAGGATGAAGAAACCTTTCATAAGACCGTGGATCTCATTAATGATTTTAAAAATTATTTTACCAGCCACAACCAGACCATATACGAAAATCCTTCTCCCGGCAATAAGAAGGGCGGCATTTCCACCCTGGAAGATAAGTCCCTGGGCTGTGTCCAGAAATCGGGAAGCGCTCCGGTCATGGACGTATTAAAATACGGAGAGCCGGTTCATACCAGAGGCTTAAATCTGTTAAACGCTCCCGGCAATGACCTTGTGGCTTCTACTGCCCTGGCCGCTTCCGGCGCTCACATCGTCCTCTTTACTACAGGCCGCGGAACTCCTTTTGCATGCCCGGTGCCCACCGTAAAGATTTCCACCAACACCGGTCTCAGCCTTAAAAAAGGAAACTGGATTGATTTCAACTGCGGCGTTTTAGTAGAGGGTACGGATATGGAGACCTTAAAAAACCAGTTCTTTGATTTTGTGGTTGATGTGGCCTCCGGCAAAAAGGTGAAATCTGAGGAAGCGGGCTTCCATGACATGGCAATCTTTAAGAGCGGTGTAACCTTATAAGATTTATAAAATAATATTCATAAACCGGAAAAGGAGAAAATTCAAATGGAAAAGTTATGCTATGAGACACTGAAAAAACAGGGATTTGACGGATATCTTTTGGAGAAAGCGCCGGAAAGAGTTCTGCAGTTCGGAGAGGGAAATTTCTTAAGAGCTTTTGTGGATTATTTTATCGACATTTTAAACGAAAAAACCGGCTTCAATTCCAAGGTGGTTTTATGCCAGCCCATCGCTCCCGGCCTTGGAGATATGATCAATGAGCAGGAAGGGCTTTATACCCTTTTCCTCCGCGGCTTTGAAAACGGCCAGAAGGTAAACGCCAAGCGGGTCATCTCCTGTGTGAGCAGATGCTTGAATCCTTATAAGGATTACGACGCTGTCTTAGACTGTGCAAAAAATCCCGACTTGCGCTTCATTGCCTGCAACACTACGGAAGCGGGCATTGCCTATGATCCTGCCTGCCAGTTTACCGATGTTCCGGCAGACAGCTATCCGGGAAAGCTGACCCAGTTCCTGTATAAGAGATTTGAAATCTTCGGAAAGGAAGCCGGAAAAGGCTTTGTCATCCTCTCCTGCGAGCTCATCGACAACAACGGAAAAGAGCTGGAAAAATGCGTGTTAAAATATGCCGAGCAGTGGAATTTAGGGGAAGAATTTATCAGCTGGATCAAGGCGGAGAATATCTTCTGCTCCACTTTAGTAGACCGTATCGTAACCGGATACCCCAGAAATGAAGCTGCCTCCATCTGTGAGGAATTAGGCTATCAGGACAATTTAATCAATACGGGAGAAGTCTTCGGCCTTTGGGTCATCGAAGGACCGGAAAGCTTAAAGAAAGAGCTTCCCTTTGAAGAAGCAGGACTTCCTGTTTTAATCTGCGATGACCACAAGCCTTATAAGCAGAGAAAGGTCCGCATTTTAAACGGCGCCCACACCTCCTTTGTATTAGGCGCTTATCTGGCAGGACAGGATATCGTCCGTGACTGCATGGAGGATGAGGTGATCTGCGGCTTTATGAACAAGACCATTTACGACGAGATCATCCCTACCTTAACCCTTCCCAAAGAAGAGCTTATGGCTTTTGCGGCTTCTGTAACAGAGCGCTTTAAGAATCCGTTCATTGACCATGCGCTGCTGTCCATCTCCCTTAACTCCACCTCCAAGTGGAAAGCAAGGGTTATGCCGTCTCTTAAGGAATACGTGGAAAAAACAGGGACTCTGCCAAAATGCATTACCGCTTCCTTTGCTTTCTATCTGGCTTTCTACAATGGAACAGCGCTCACAGAGGACAGCCTTACCGCATCGCGCCCTGCCGGAAATGAGTATTCCATTAAGGATGACAAGCCGGTGCTTCAGTTCTTCTATGACCACAGAGAGGACGATGCCGCTGCCCTCACCCACGCAGTCTGCACCAATTTGGATTTCTGGGATGAAGATTTAAGCAAAATCCCGGGCTTTGAGGAAGCTGTTGCCGGTTACTTAAAGGACATTCAGGAAAAGGGCGCTTATGAAGTAATGAAAGAGTGCCTGTAGTCTGTAATTATAAAAAACATCGCAATTGAACACAATCAATTGCGATGTTTTTTACTGTTTTTATCAATTTATCTGCGGAATACTGGGCTCTTTAAAATAAGTCACTATGAGACCCGGTTCTTGTGAGATATAATATGAGCTCTTGGCCGTCTACCTGATAAATCAGAAGCCAATCGGGTGTAATATGGCACTCCCTGAATCCTTTAAAGTTACCCGCTAAATCGTGGTCCTTATATTTAGGCGGTAATGGTTTTTCATTGGCCAGTATATCGATAACTGTTTCAAAGAGCCTTATATCATATCCTCGCTTAACAATCCTCTTATAGACTTTCTTAAATGTTGTCTCATATTTAATCGTCAGCATTTAAGTCCTCCATCAATTCGGAGACAGAAGAAAAGCCTTTGCTCAGTCCAACACCATTTTGTACATTTTCTATAGCACGAAGTGTTTCTTCATTCGGAATATTTCTTGATAATGTAAATGGAATTCTCTGCTCTCTCACTGCTTGCTTTGCAAATGCAACAAATGCAGTTGTTAAGTTCAACCCCAAGTCGGAAAATAATTCCTCCGCCTGTTTTTTTAATTCTTCATCCATACGAATAGTGACATTTGTTGTTGCCATTATATTAACCTCCTTTCATCTGATATATATATTATATTGCAATGTAATATTTTTGTCAATACAATGCACATCAATTGCACATATATTCTTTCATTTTCACCAGTATCAAGAGGCCTTATCTTTCCATCAGCCTATGAGAATTGAAAAAGTCCAGACAGTATATCTGAAATAACAATACAGCTGAATTTTTTAAGAACAGAAGTATATCTTCTCTCTCCAAAATTTTTAAAATTGCACATCTCACAGCTCCCGTTTTTCATAGAAATTTATCGAAAGCCGCCAGGACCCCCAAAGCAGAAGCAAACCTGCCGCAAAAAATGCCGGTACAATCCATATCCCTGCTGCCAGTAAAAATGCCATAATGTCTGCATCAGCACCAATAGCTCCCACGGCCCCGTAAAGTGCGCATACGACAATGATGACCGCATAGAAAATACCTCTGCCCTTTTCCACACCGAATTTAAATATGGCGGGAAGCATGATACAAGGGCCGGTCAACCCGATGGCGGGAAGAACTGCGGTGAAAAGCCCCAGCAGCTTCCAGTCAAGGGCTCCATAAATCACCATTTTAACCGCCTGCGCGGCAACGATCATCAAAACACCGACACCAAGAAAAATCAAGGTCATAACATATTTTATAGAGACAAGCTCTTCCCTTGAATAAGGAAATGTTCCCGCATATACACTCCATTTGCTTTTTTCATCATAGGAAATCAAATTCACAGGAATAACCGTAGTCATCAAAACAGGGTAAATCATGAAGAAAATATTATCTCCCCAGATAGAAGCTACTGTAAAAACAAGTGAAATTACAACATAGAAGCGGCAATACCTGGCTGCCATATACAAATCTTTCAAAAGTAAGCCTTTCATGTTATTTTGCCTCCTTTACCATGAATACAAACAGCTGCTCAATGTCGATGGGACTGACATTCATCGAAGCCGGAACCGCATCCCGGTCCACAATGGCTTCCACACCATAGGGGGAATGCCTCTTTCCCTTAATTGCAGAAGGCTCCAGCTCCTGCAGCTGTTCTAAGGTGCAGCGGATAACCCCGTATTTCTCCAGAAGAATATCCTTCTCCTCACAGAGAAGCAGCTTTCCTTCATGGAGAAATGCGATATAATCGCAGATTTTCTCCAGGTCACTGATAATATGAGAAGAAATCAGGATTGCATGGTTTTCATCCCGGGTAAACTCACTGAGCATGCCGATGACCTCATCCCTGACAATCGGATCAAGGCCGCTGGTGGCCTCATCCAGAATCAGGAGCCTGGGATTGTGTGACATTGCCACGGCAATGCCGCATTTCATTTTCATACCTCGGGAAAACTCCTTAAATGCCTTATCAGCGGGAACAGAGAGTTTTTTCAGGTAGTTCATATAGAGCGCCTCATCCCAGTTGCGGTAAGTATTCTTCATGATCTTACCGACCTGATTTGCCGTCAGGCACTCCGGAAGTCCAACCTCGTCAAGAACAACGCCGATCTCTTCCTTTAATTCCTTAATATTTTCCTGATTATCCCTGCCGAAAATAGAAATATTGCCGCTGTCCCTGCGGATCATATCAAGAATCAGCTTAATGGTGGTGCTTTTGCCGGCCCCGTTCTCACCGACCAGGCCCATAATGCAGCCATTTGGCAGCGTAAGATTCAAATGATCCAGGGAAAAGCCAGGATATGATTTGCATAAGTTTCTTATTTCAAGTTCATTCATCACTTAATCCTCCATAATATACTGAAACATTTCGACGACTTCCTGTTTGCTCAAATTACAGGAAACAGCCAGCTGCAGGATCTTTTCCATATATTCCTCGATCTTCCTTAAGTTTTCTTCCCGCAGCAGCTCCACATTTTTCGGCGCTACAAAGCACCCCTTGGCGGCAATGGTATATATAAAACCTTCCTTTTCCAATTCATCATAAGCACGTTTTGTAGTCACTACGCTGATCCGCAGATCCTTGGCCAGGTTGCGGATGGATGGAAGGGCCTCATCTTCATGAAGAGTACCGTTAATGATCTGAGCCTTGATTTGAGTATAAATCTGATCGTAAATCGGCGAACCGCTCTTGTTGTCTATGAAGATATTCATAACGTCACCTCTCTTTCTGATCTTCCTGTATATATACAATATATACACTAGATACAGTTTTGTCAACAACATATAAGCTTTTAGGATAATTCCCCAACCGGACATGGGCTTTTTAAAGAGAGAAAGGCCTGTATCCCCGGGCTTTTAACCATTTGTATCAAAAAAAGACAGATGCCGCAAAAATGAAAAATTCATTTTTGCGGCACCTGTCTTTTCTGTCACTCCGCTGACTCCCGATTCAAAAATTTCAAGTATGCCGGATCACTCCTGTATTCCTCTAAATACGGAATAACCTGTTTTAAGGACGGAAGTATTTTTACCGTTCTCTGCCTCTCCTCTGCCCCAGGCTCGATGCCGTCGGGTATCATAATAACCGGGCACCCCGCCTGAAAGCCGGACAGAATGCCGTTAGGGGAATCCTCTAAAACCAGGCATTCCTCCGGCAGCCTTCCAAGCCGTTTCACCGCCTCCAAGTAAATCTCCGGGTCCGGCTTGCTCTTAGCCGCCATATTCCCGTATACACAGACATTGAAGCTGTCTATCAGCCTTTCCATTTTAAGATACTGACCCGCCGTGTTCTCATGAGTGGAAGTGGCAATTGCTGTCTGATACCCCTTTTCCCTCAGAAACTTTAACAGCTCCAAAAGTCCGGGCTTGTGAGGCAGGCCATTCTCCTTTATGTATTGTTCAGTATATTCGATTCTGCACTGGCGGATTTTCGTAAAATCAAACTCCGGCCCAAACCTTTTTAAAAACAGCTCCTGCACCAGGGTCTGATTTACGCCTCGCATAGGATTTAAGTCTTCCGGCTTTATCACATATCCAAACTGCCGGCCTGCATGGGCCCAGGCAATATTATATAAGCTTTCTGTGTCAAACATCAGCCCATCCATATCAAAAATAACCGCTTTAATCATGGCTCTCCTTTGGCACATTCCACTCTAATACGTGTAGCTTCCCATCTTCTTATGAAAATCCGGGTCACTGGATTCATTGCAGTTGATTCCCAAATCCAGGGAAAGCTTCCGCGCAATCACCTGTAAGGGCACAACATACTCCATGGTTGCAAAATATTCATCGTTGCAGAAAGGATACACAAAAGCTGATTCACTTTCCTGTCCCTTATCTGAAGTTATGAGATAGTTATGGGCCTCTCTCTCTTTCTCGAAATAATCCATCATCCGAAGCATTCTCCCATAATGCTTTCCCGGACAGCCAAGATACAGCATGTAGGTATCCTGGTCAATGGAATGATATACTCCGTGCATGAATTCTTCCAGTTCATAACCGGTGACGCTGTATCTGACAGCCTCGAGAATTTTTAAGGTTCCTTCCAGCATGGCCCCCATGCACTCTTCATATCCGATAATAATCAGACGGCGGCACTTCTTCAGCTCTTCTGCATTCGCCTTGTACCAGTCCCATGCCTTGGCTGCAATATCAGGAATGTTATCGGAAACAGCCAGCATCCGCCTTTCATATTCCTGCTTTTTCTCCTCTGTGATTGTTCCTCTCCGTACACCAAGCTTCAGCCCCAGCAGGGCAAGGGTTGCAATTGACCCAATAAATCCCTTTGTTTTCGGCCCTGCATGCTCCTCGCCGATTTCAATGTAAACGGTGGTGTCCCCGTGAGACGGAAGCGGTCTGTCCTTTTCCGCTGTCATGGCAATGGTCATTAATCCCTGTTCCCTTGCCTTATCCAGGGCTGCAATGGTGCTGGAGCTTCTTCCGGCATGGGAAATGCCGATGACAAGGGCGTTCCTGTCAAATACATTTTCATTGTCCACGAATTCCATGGGAAACATATGAATTACCCGGATTCCCAACACATCCTCAATCAGTTTCTTCGCTGATACTGCCGCGTGATAGCTGGTTCCCGAACCAAGAACATAGATCTGATCCAGCTGCTTTCTTTCCAAATACGCCAGGGCATCGGCAAAAATATCTTCCTGGTTCTCTACAATATTTCTTACTGCTGCCCTGGATTCCAATATGTACTCATACATGTCCCAGTCTCTATTTTGCATTAATAATCTCCTTTTTTATCCTCATTGATTCTCTGTCATGATTATGCTGAAGCAGTTCTTCCAGGCGGCGGCCATAGGATTCCACCTCCTCGCGCCGGCTGTTTTGCAGAGCGTATTCATAGAGCTTATAATACAGCGCAATCTCCTGTGCCGGCTTGATTTTCAGCCCCTCAAACACCGGAAGCAGGTCCTTTACCTCCCTGTGATTCTTCCGGTCAATCCAGTAATTCAGCTTCATAAATTCTCTTGTAAACGCATTGAACTGAAGCTTCATAAAACTGGAATCAACTGCCTGGATAAACCTTTCGCCGTCTCCCGTTTTCCTGATTGCATACAATTCCTTAAGGGCATAGGACATGGCCCATCTTTTATAGAAAATGCTGGCAATCAGGCAGAGCATAACGGCGGCTATCAAATATTTACTCATCATATCTGGACATAACCCTCACAAAACGTTTGGCAGTGATATGGGGCCTGGTTATTGCATTGCCCACAACGACCGCATGGGCTCCCATATAAAGGCACTGGACCGCAATCTCAGGAGTCGCAACCTTTCCTTCCATAATCACCTTTGCACCGGTTCCTTCCACCGCTTTCACCACGTCGCGGAGGAGATAATAATCCGGCGCATCCTTGAGCTCAACTGTGTCAAAATGGCCTGCCTTTGTGTAGCCGGCAAGAGTGGGAGCCACGAAATCGGCCCCGTATAAAGCTGCCGTCCTTGCATCCTCTGCCGTCGTAATATCGGCAAAGACCAGGGCCTCGGGAATATGCTCTTTTACTTCCCGGATGGTCTCATAGGACAGCTTGCCGTCATCACGGTAATGATTCGTTGCCTGAATCGCAATAATATCCGCTCCTGCCTCCCAGACCGTTCTGGCTGCCTCCAGACTGGGAGTTAAGTATACATCCTTAATATTCCTGTCAATCTTCCACAGACCGATTACCGGTAAGTCCACCTCTGCTTTAATGGCCCGGATATCTTCCGGAGAGTTTGCACGGATTCCCACCGCACCGGCCCACTTGGCGCATCTTGCCATCATCGTTGTGATCCCGGGCATATAGTGAGGCTCCGAGGGCACTGCCTGGCAGGATACGATAAGTCCGTCCTTTAACTGTTCAATAATCTGCTGTCTGTCCATATGTACACCTGCTTTCTACAGTAATCCCAGCGCAACCGCAATAACACCGAAAATCAGCAGCGCAATCATGATAATAGTTCCCGATACCTTGTTCTTCAATCCCTTATAGCATGCAAATACCAAAAGCAGCGGGAGAAGCTTCGGACAGATCTGATCCACCATATCCTGCAGAACAACCTCTGCCCCGTTGATATTGATTACAGTGGCCAGATCAAATTTCACCATGGCCGGTATCATGGCGCCGATTACGATAAGACCCATGATTCTCGCCGACTCGGTCAGCTTCTGAAGTGTTCCGTCCTCTGAAATTTTGGTCAGAAAGCTGCTTCCGCCTTCATATCCGATCTTAAAACCATAGCGTCTTACAATCTCCGACGGAATCACATTGATGAGGAAATACAGAATCGGTCCCAGCACGTTCCCGGCAACTGCCAGAGGTGCTCCCACACCTGCCCCGATCACGCGGAAGGTTCCCCAGAAAAAGCTGTCGCCGATACCTGCCAGGGGCCCCATCAGAGCCGCCTTTACCGCAGCAATTGAAGAAGCGTCATATTCCTCGGGCGCAGCTGCATTCTGTTCCTCCATGGCACAGGAAATACCGATAATAAACGGGCTTGGAGTCGTGGCGCAGTTAAAGAATTCCAGATGCCGTTTCACCGCAAGCTTCATCTGCTCCTGATCGTCCTGGTACAGTTCTCTTAAAGCCGGCATCATGGTCCATGCGTATCCGGTGGACATCTGCCTCTCATAGTTAAAACAGCCCAGCAGCTGATAATGACGGTTAAAAACCTTTCTCAATGTTTTTGCACTTAATTTTTTCTCTGCTGCCATATTACAGTTCCTCACTTTCTTCCATAGTCATCTGCGGCTTATTTCCGGAAAGCATATAGTAGATAACCGCAGCCACGACGCCAAAGACAGCCGCTCCAATGGTATTGACTCCTAAAAATGCCGCTAATGCAAATCCCAGGAAAAGGAATACCCCAAACCGTTTATCCCATGTCATCTGAATCAGCATGGCAACACCCAGAGCAGGAAGCAGGTTGCCGGACTGCCCCAGTCCTTTCTGGATCACCTGAGGAATATTCTCCACAATTTTGGTAATCAGATCCGAGCCGATGAGGAAGCCCAGGAAGATCATGAAAAACTTAAAGAGAAAATAAAGCCCGCTTCCCATCCAGTTGGAAACCTCAACTCCCCGGTAATCGCCTTTTTCCGCACAGGAATCCGCCCGGTGTGCAAATACGGTATTTAAAATAGCCACACCGATTGCCCCGGCCTGAGCCAGAAGAGAAATCGGAATTGCCAGCGCCAGCGTGGTCTCATAGGTGGCTCCCGTCTTAATTGCCAGGGCCGTTGCCAGTGCAGACCCCACAACCACATCCGGCGGCGTGGAGGTTCCGATTCCCACCAGCCCCATCCATACCAGCTCCAGAGAGCCGCCCACAATAAGGCCTGTCGTAAAGTCTCCCATAATAAGTCCCACAATCGGACCGATGATAATCGGTCTGTCCAGCATGTGCTGGCCGCCGATCCGTGATTCCATGTAAATAAGTGTGGCAATAACCGCTACTAAAAAGCCCTGAATCATACACTTCTCCTCCTATTTCATAAATATTTTTTCCATCTCCTTAAATTCCATCCGCTCCCGCGTAGGTGTAATCTGGGCAAATACCTCCACGCCCTGCTCCGCCATCTTTTTGGCGCAGGAAAATTCTTCCGGGGACATAAACACCTGGGGCAATGTGGAAATATAAGTCTCCCCTTCCTTTTTGTTAACCCCTGCAGTACCCACGTTCAGCTGTTTAAAACCGCCGGTCCGCTCATAGATATAAAGCGCATCCTCTACACTTTCCGTTACCAGAAAGATTTTCTTTTTGTCATTCACCGGATTGTTCAATGCTTTAACGGAATCCTCCAGCGTCTTAATGACAAGATTCACCCCTGCCGGTTTGGCCATCTTCATGGTCATTGTCTTAAAAGAGTCCTTTGCCACCCCATCATTTGCCACAAGAATTGTCTGCGGCTGTAAGTGAGAGGTCCAGGAGACCGCCACCATTCCGTGAATCAGCCGGTCATCTGCCCGGGTCATAATAATCATATATATTCCCCCTTCCTTTCTCGTTTATTTTCTCCTTGTGCTATAATTCCTCTTCATCCTCTTCCAGGGTAAAGGAGTTCATATATACCATCTGTTCCCTGGACCGTAAGACCGCCTGTTCTAAGGTTTCCTCCAATATATCATCGGGAATGAAAACCAGTTCCAGCAAAAGTGCAAGATTAATTCCGGTTACCAGCTGATACTGAAACTCTCCTATGAGCCTGGCCGCCACCTGGTTGACGCTGCCTCCCAGAATGTCCGTCAGTACAATGATATTTTCTCCTTTCACCCTTTCAAGAGCTGCACGGAACTCCTTTTCAAACTCCTGGCTTTCCACATACGCGTTGATGTACTGCACATTTTCAAGATCCGCTTTAAAAAAACGGATAACATCGGCAAATCCCTCTGCAAGGGTTGCATGGGTTGCAATAATAAACTGATTCATGCTATTCTCCCTCCCTGTATATATGGGCAAACGCTTTCCTGTTTGCCGGCCTGACACTGGTATCAATGCCGCAGGCTATACAGTTTTTTGCCGCTGTGATCTGGAAAGGCAGGGTAAATACCAGAGGGCTTAAATCAACAGGTATCTTAAAATCGTAAAACAGATCCTTTTCTCCAAGTTCCATCCTGCGGTTCGTAAATACAAATACGTGGTCCGTCACCTTATTTTCCCGGAAAAACCGGGTAAACAGAGGCACCCGTTCAAACTCCGCTTCATCAGAAGCCACGATAAATACGTATTCCTGTTCTCCGAATGCCATATGGGGACCGTGGATCATTTCTTCAATCTCATAGGCATTCATGGGCCGCTTAAAGGTTTCATACATTTTCAGCACCCCCTCAGGAGCCGTACAGGTATTCACCCCGTAGGAGGCAATTACTCCGTGCTTCATTTCCAGCAGCTCCTCCCGGTGCTTTTCGTACCAGCGCTCCGTTTCCGCCAGCATCTCATCATACTGCAAAAGCATTGCCCTGGTTTCATCCATCAGTGTCTCATACGCCGGCAGGCCAAGCTTCCCGGCGGCCTTTGCAAGCTCCACCGCAGTCAGGAATGTCTGCAAAACTGTAACCGTATACCCTCTTGTTTCAATGGGAATCAGTTCCTTTCCGCAGGTCAGCTTCACTACCAGATCCACTTCCGCTGTAATCAGGCTGTCCATGGCCTCTGTTATCCCAATAGTAAAGATGCCGGATTCCCTGGCTTTCTTCATGGCACGGATTGTCGATACGCTGGTACCTGACTGGGAAATTCCCACTACCAGAATCTGTTCCTTCCGGTATACGCCGTTGATGTTGATGCTTTCATAATTGGTGAAGCTGGTGGGAATCATCACCTCCGCCTCTGTCTGCAGATATTTTTCAAAATAATGCTTTGCCGCCAGCGCTGCATGATAGCTTGTTCCTGAACCCAGTATGTACACTTTCCTGATATCACACTCCGAGAATACCTTGACAAAAGGCTCACAGTACACATCCCGGTTATCAAAGGTATTGAGAAGTGCTCGCCCCTGATCTCTGATGTAGCCCAGCATGGAAGGCTTTTCCAAAATACCATCCCCTCTCCGTATATTTGTATATACATATTTATAGCACAGCGCAAGGCATTATACAAGTATTTTATTCATATTTGTATATATAAATAAATTTTCTTTCAAAATATGTATACTTTTCACAATTTTTCTCCGTATAATAGTTAAAATCCCAGTATGCAAAGCAGGAAAAAAACGATACAATATAAGAAAAAGAAAGGAACTTTGTTATGCCAAAAACAGCAAAGTATAGACAAATAGAAGATTACATCAAACAGGAAATCGACAGAAACCATTTGAAGATAGGCGATCAGATCATGACGGAAGAACAGCTGTGCAGGCGGTTCAATTTTTCCAGAATGACCATCAACAAGGCCTTAAACCACTTAAGCGAGCTGGGCTATATTGAGAGAATCCCGGGAAAAGGAAGTTTTGTGACGGCTCCCCATGTCAGAAAGGACACCAATACAAGCACAAGCTTCACGGAAGATATGAAAAGCATCGGCCTGACGGCAGGCGCCAGGCTTCTTTCCTATGAAATTCTTCACGGCAGGGATGTTCCGTCCGTAGCAAAGAAGCTGGAGCTGGGGGAGGACGACCTTATCC
The DNA here is from genome assembly GCA_023437715.1 of Bacillota bacterium. Classification (GTDB taxonomy): domain Bacteria; phylum Bacillota; class Clostridia; order Lachnospirales; family Lachnospiraceae; genus Lacrimispora. The sequence goes on from JAEZFK010000073.1 coordinate 47,989, forward strand.
ATTATTTTGTGCGCTTGAGAACCGGCAATAAAACACCCATAGCCATCAGCTATACCTATATTGCAGCGACCATCGTGCCGGCAGTCAACGTGGACTGCTTAAACAACTCCTTTTACGCTTACCTGGATTCTCTGGGCATTATCAGGCACTGCAAACACATGGAGCTGAAAGCATACCTGCCTACGGAGGAGCAGAAAAAGCTGCTGGAAATAAATAATTCTGCGCTGCTGTGCATCTCCCATGTGACTTATACCGAACATCAGGACCGGACCGTTCCCTTTGAATATATTGAGACTTATTACAATGGAGATGTGTATACGTATATTGCTCAAAAGTAGAAAGCCTGATAAAAGCAGTTTCTATAAATCATCCGGGCTATTCGTTTCGCTTTCCGATTCAGCAGTAAAGCTTTGATTGCACGGGCCCATTATGCACATTGGGGAAGACGAAAAAGCGTTCACTCTCCTGCAGTCACGCAGGAAACTGAACGCTTCGGTATTTAATATATTAAAATTTATAGCTTTCCAGAAACTTCCTGGACCACTCCGCATTGTCCGGCGTGCTGTCCTCAATGGTCATCTGGATATAGGGCTTTTCTTTCTTCACAAAGCCCAGAATGGAATCATATTTCATAACCCCGGTTCCCGGCGCTCCGGAAACCACCCGGCTGCCTTCGACCACAAAGTCTTTCATATGAAGAACATCCGTATATCCTCCCAAATCTTCAATGGCTTCCTTTATTACCTGCTCATAATTTTTACTGTTTTCCGCAGAAAGAAGATTTACAGGGTCCAGGATGATCCTTAAATTAGGAGAATCAATAGCCTTAAGGACTTTTAAGGCCCGCTTGGAATCGTAGACAATATGGCTCCATACAGGCTCAATGGCCATAATTACCCCGAATTTTTCCGCACATTCCACCACCGGACGCAGATTTGTGATAAAGGTCTGAAGCGCCTCCTCACTGTGGCAGGCCGGCTCAAAGCGGTATTCCGCATTGGGCGCGCCCGTCTCCGTCCCCACCACGCTGCAGCCTAAAATAGAGGCAAAGCGCAGATGGGCAAAATAGCGCTCCTGGATCTTCTTAATTTCCTCCGGGTCCGGATGGGCCAGATTCAGATAGCAGCCCAGCACCGCAATATCCATACTGTTTTCCGCAAACATCCTGCGCAAATAAGAGGCATAGCCCGGCGTCAGCGCGGAATTTTCCACGGAATGCTCCTTCACCGTTTTTGTCAGGGCCAGATGAACGCAGGAAAACCCCTGGTCACGTGCAATCTTTACTCTCTCCTCCATGGTTCCCGGCGCAACGTCGTGCAAACGGATTCCGATCTGCATAATAAATACCTCCTTTATCTCACCTCATAATGGTCAATATTGTCAAGCTCAAAGGCCTCTCCCGCCTGTCCCGAAATCTTCACATTGTCGCAGATGAGAGTATTCACATTGTTGATGAAAAAGCCTTTTTTCGTACACTCTCCCACCCCTGACAGCATGGCGGGCGCTCCTGCCTTCGCCTCGTCCGCAAAGGATACGTCCACATTTTTAAATTCAACCCGTTCAATCTTCTTCTCCGGCAGTCCGTAAAGGAAAGAAGCGGCTACATGGCAGTTTTCCGCCTTGATGTTGGTAAAATACAGCCGTCCGATCTCCGGAGTTCTCTCATCCACAGGCAGCGCTTCCCTGCACTGCACGTAATCGGATTTTCCGTCGGGATCGCAGAAATAAAAGCTGTTGACCACAAAGGGAGTCATGACATGATCCATGTGGATGTGGTCAAAATAAATTTCCGACAGCACGGAATCCTTCCCCCGGCCTCTTCTCGTCTTAACCCTCAGACCTCTGTCCGTATGGCGGAATAAGCACCGTTCCACCCGGATGTTCTTCACTCCCGCGCCTACCTCGCTGCCCACAGTAACCGCTCCGTGGCCGTTCTCCATCAGGCACTGGCGGATGACGATGTTCTCGGAAGGAGTCTTGTACCTGCGGCCCATGTAAATTTTCCCGGACTTTATGGCAATACAGTCATCTCCCAGGGAAAAATGCAGGCCCAGGATCTCCACGTTTTTGCAGGATTCCGGGTCCAGACCGTCGGTGTTGGGGGAATCCGCCGGATTTTTAATATCCAGGTCCAGGAATTTTAAATCCTGGCTGAAATAAGGATGAAGCACCCAGGTAGGGCTGTTTTTTAAGGAAATGCCCTGAAGAGTCACGTTTCTGCACCGTTCTAAAAATACCATGCGGGGGCGGAAAGCTCCTTTCATCTGGCGGACATTATCCCACCAGTTGTCAAAGGAGGCCTGGCCGTTAATCAGGCCGCGTCCATAGATTGCCACGTCCTCCACATCGATTCCGGTTATGATTGCGGCAAACATGGGAAGAGGATTTCCCTCCCAGGTTCCCAGGTTGTAATCATCGGTTTCATCGTAGCTTTCAATCATACCAGAAAACCTGGGATATTTGTAACGGTCCGTATCTGCCGCCAGCTGGGCTCCCTCGGCCAGCTCAAGGCGTAAATGGCTCTTTAAAAACAGGCTGGTAATCCGGTAGGTTCCCCTTGGAACCAGCACCCGCCCGTCTTTCGGACAGGCCATGATGGCCGCCTGGATAAAGGGGGTGTCGTCCTGGACTCCGTCTCCCTTTGCGCCTGTTTCCCTGACATTTAATGTCACAAATTCATAGTCGGTACGGAAGCAGACCTCCGCCTTTTCTCCGTCCCTTTCCAGGCAGACCGTATAATCCGTATCCGGCTTCAAGTCAAAGACCGTAAATACCACACGGTTTGTCTCCCCCTGAGCCTTTCCGTTTACCAGAATCTTTCCCGGTGTTTCAAATTCAAAAATCTGTTCCGTGACCGTTTCCACAGTTACGGACCTGGCCGTCTTGTAAACAACTTTTAATTCCATATTGATTTTAACCTCACCTGTCAGAATATCAGTAAACTACTGCTGTGCCTTGTTCCGGATCATATCCTGTGCCTTAAACATCTCCCACAGGCCCGTCTGGGGCGCCTTCTCCCCGTCCGCCATGCTTTTACGCACAAGCTCTCCCATATATCCGTATTTTTCTTTTTGAAGAACGCCTATATTGCATGCTTTTAAAATGGAATAGCCGATTTCCAGTGTTTCCGAAGAATCCGGCAGCTCCTTGATCCTGTCCTTGACCACAGTCTTAAATAAATCCCGCAGTTCCCTGTAATACTCATAGATTTCTTCCGACATCTGCCCCACCGTCTCGATTAAGGACACCAGGTCACTTCCTGTAAACCTGTCCTTTTCCCGGAAGAAAGCTGCGATCTCATTATAATGCTCTTTCCTTTTATAGCTTGTTTCATATGCGGCAATAAACGGCATCAGCTCTGTGGTCCAGCTTTTCTGCTCTAAAATGGCTTCCATCCTCTGCCTGTATCTCTCATCGCCCGTCTGCTTCAAGGCGAAGAAATATGCTAAGGCATCCTGGGCTGGAAGATCCTCTGACAGCCCTTTAGGCGGCTCTCCCGAGGCTGCCAGCCGGCTTAGGCAGGCCATGGCATAATCCTTATAGGAATCTTCCCCTGTGGCCTCATACATCTGTATGGCTCCTGTCAGCTGGTACGGTTTTAATGTCTCATTTTTACATTCCATGATTTTCTCTACCCTTTTCCTTATGGGAGCCGCCATATGAATGATATGGCGGCTCCTGTGAAATATGTGTGCTTATTCCAATGGTTCCGGCTGCTTCCATTTATGTTTATGTAAGTACTTACATTTTTCTTTATATTCATTATAGCATCTGCAACCATATAATTCAAGAGCGGAAATTCCGGTTTAAACGGATTCAGCCTTTCTCATCTCCGTATAAGCCAGAAGGAAAGGTCCCACTCCCTTGGCGTCATCCTTCACCACAGGCTCGGACATGTAATAGTCAAAGGTTCCGTTTCTTCTCTCTTTGCCTCCAAGGCCTGCAACCAGGCAGATTCCCCCAAGGCTCATATTTCCCTCTTCCATGTGAAGATAGGTGTCGCAAATCCCCTGGAACGCCTTTTTTCCGTACTGTCCATAGCTTTCCGGCAGATAGCCAAGGCGTACTCCCTTTAAAATCGCATAGGCAAAAATAGCGCTGCCGCTGGTTTCCAGATAGTTCCGGTCCATGCCGCCTAAATTGACCACCTGATACCACATACCGGATTTATCCTGATATTTCAACATGGAATCAATCAGGTCAAGGAAAGCTTTCTTCATCTCATTTAACGCTTCCCCGTTCTCCTGGCCCGCCTTGTCCATGGTATCCAAAAGAGCCATGGAATACCAGCCTAGGGCCCTCAGCCAGAAATTCTGGGACAGTCCTGTCACCTTATCGCACCAGAACATTTCCCTGGAGGAATCATAGGCATGGTAGTAAAGCCCGGTTTCGGAATCCCTCATGAGCTTCGCCACATTGGCAAACTGGCTGTAAATATCATCGCAGTTTTTCCTATTGTTGAACCGGACCTCGTATTCCATGTAAAACGGCTGGCACATATAAAGGCCGTCAAGCCATACCTGATTGGGATAAATGTTTTTGTGCCAGAAATTCCCCTCTTTTGTACGGGGCATTTTCCCGATCTGGCTGTATACAAGGTCAATGGCTTTTCTGTATTTTTCTTTTCCCGTAAGATCGTAAAGCTCAAACAGGGTCTTTCCGGCGTTGACATTGTCAATGTTCAGCTCTTCCACATCATAGCCGTCAATAGTCCCATCCTCTTTTACCCGGTAATCAATAAAGTTATCGGCAAACTCCAGATACTTTTTTTCTTTGGTAATGGCATACATTTCTAAAATAGCTTTGATCATACAGCCGTCTATGTAATTCCAGCCCGCTTTCTCTCCCTTAAGAATCTTTTCAATATTCCATACCGGGCGGTCCGGGGTGCTTTTTTCCATCAGTTCGTTGATATACCTTTCAATTACGTCCATGCGCTTCTCCTTCTCTTGCTTTTGCCTTAGTCAGGCTTCATGCGGCTTTATTTAGTTTATTTAGCTTCATTTAGCTTTCTCTAGCCTCATATAGCTTTATTTAACCTCATATAGCTTTATCTACCCTTATCTGTTCTTGCCCGCCTGTAGCTTGGTCTGCCTTATATTAGAATAACCGTAAAGCAGAAAGTTGTCAAACTCCGAAAAAAGCAGAAATTCCTGCGCAAACCTTAAGAGCCCCAAATAAGGCTCTGCAAAAGGGAAATATATAGCCATAATTCTTACTTTACACTATCTTTTCAAATCCATTTTCGGCATCTTATATAAAGTTATTTTTTTAACATGCCATTTTCCAATTGCTTTTAGGTAATTTTCATGATATTTTTTCGGAAATTTATTCACTTTTTCCCTTTATACTTTAAAATCTTATGATATGATAGTTAAAGGTGTAAGCACTTACAACATATTCAGAAAACTACTGCTCTTACGCCTCTCCGTCAGGAAAGGAAAAAAGAAAGCGAGGAACAAAACATGAAACAGTATACACAGCAGATTCTGATTACGGACGAACAGGCGGGCAAGAAAAAGCTGACCCCGGCCGCCAGCCTTGATGCCTATATTCTGGACCCCATCAGCGTCGCTCCTGACCGGAAGCGTCCGGCGGTCATTATATGCCCGGGGGGCGGCTATGAGCGCCTGTCGGACCGGGAAGGGGAACCGGTAGCCACCCAGTTTTTATCCATGGGATACCACGCCTTTATCCTGCGCTACAGCGTTGCGCCTGATGGTTTTCCTTTTGCCCAGATGGAGCTGGCTTATGCCATATCCAGCGTGCGCTCCCACGCCCAGGAATGGCTGATTGCCCCTGAAAAGATCGTGGTGTGCGGCTTCTCTGCCGGAGGGCATCTGGCATGCAGTCTGGGGACCTTTTGGAACCGGGAATTTCTGTACGGACCTCTTGAGCTGACCGCAGAAGATATACAGCCAAACGGACTGATTCTGGCCTATCCGGTAATCAGCGCAGGGCCGTGCTGCCATGCAGGGTCCTTTAAAAATCTCCTGGGGCCGGAAGCGGAGGATGAAAACATGCGGAAGATGGTTTCCCTGGAGCATCAGGTAGGAGCCCATACGCCAAAGACCTTTTTGTGGCATACCTTTCCCGATGACTCCGTACCGGTGAAAAACAGCCTTTTACTGGCAGATGCCATGACAGAGCATGGAGTCAATCTGGAATTACATATTTTCCCCGTAGGCCGCCATGGATTATCCCTGGCTACCCAGGAGGTTTCGGAGGCTGACGGACGTTATCTGGAACCCCAGTGCCAGAGCTGGATTCCCCTGGTGAAGACCTGGATGGAACATTTATAAGAAAAAAAATAAGAAACGGCTGCCTGAGCATGTCTTCAGGGCAGCCATTTTTTCGTTTAATGATTTTATATTTTCCAGCTTATTCCCACATGGGACATCTGGTCGTCTTCATCACTGGATATGATATAGGAGGTGTTTTCCCCTTTCAGTATGCTGACTGCAATATGCTGCGGAATCCCCTCTTCATTGTATGTGATCTTAAAGAGATCAAACAGAGGGTCTCCTATATGGCACCGTAAATAAGTGGAAATCTCCTTTGTTGCCTTACGGACCTTTAATACCTTGTAATACCGGTTCAGGTTCACATGGTAATCATCCTCTAAAATACGGATCACAGAAAAGTCTCCTGTCATCCTGTCAACGATCCCGGGGAAACGTTTTAAGGGAAGATAGCACATATCCATCATCATGGGAATGTCATCCGCGTACATAATCCGCTTAAGATACACCACATCTTCTTCGGTTCCGATCTGAAGATCCTCCGCATAGGAGGCCTTTACATGAATAATTGATTTTTCCAGAACCTCTGTCCTGACCTTTCTTCCCTGGTCTTTCATCGAGTCATGGAACCCCCGCAGGCGGTCAATCCGGGTCTTTAGTCCTGTATTCAATACAAACGTTCCTTTTCCCTGTTTACGAACAAGAATTTCTTCCTCACACAGCTCTTTCACCGCTCTTCGGACAGTGATCCGGCTGACCTGGTACTTTTCTTCAAGCTCCGCCTCACTGGGCATACGGTCGCCGGGGCAGTATATCTTCGCCTTGATGTCCTCTTTGATAGCATCTTTCAATTGTTCATAAAGCGGAATCAACGCATTCTGATCCAGCATAAAAGTTTCTCCTAAATTTTAAAATTGTCTGTATCGGTCATTCTATAACATTATATAATACAAAAGCCGCTAAAGCAACCCTTTTAAGCCCTGCCGGGCTCTGTGACGCTTATTCCGTCCAGGGATGGGGATGCCCAAAGCCTCCGCGGACCGTACACGTGACAGCCGAACACCGGGCGGCGAAGTCAAGGGCTTCCTCCATTGTTTTTCCGCTGCCATGGGCTGTCAGAAACCCTGCGATAAAGCTGTCGCCGGCTCCCATGGTATCAATGACATTCACTTTCTTAATGTCCTGGCTGTAAAATGCCTTTCCGTCATAAAATACGGCTCCCTTAGACCCTCTTGTCACTCCGGCAATTTTTGCTCCCAGCTCATGAGCCTGCATTAATAAGCTTCTGCATTCCTCTTCCTTCATATCCCCGCCGGAGAAAAATGCAAACGTAAGATAGGGACATGTTCTTTCCAGATACTCCTTTTCGTGCCTGTCTGAAAAGTCAAAGGACACCCTGCATATCTCATTAAGCTCCGGGAGCTCATATTCCAAATTGGAATAACAGCTGGTATGGCAGATATCAAATTCCCGGATGATCTCCAGGTCTTCTTTTACAAGCTTTATGGCAAAAAGGTGCTGACAGCTGTCCCTGGGTCCAGGTGCGAATATGCGGTCTCCATCCTTTAAGTAAACTCTGGGCTGGGCGGTATGGGCGTATACCTTTCTGGAACGCTCACAGGAAACCCCTTCCTCAGATAAGCATTTTTTAATATAATCCGCCCGTTCATCATCCCCGAAAACCCCAAGATAAACCACTCTTTCCGCTCCGTTTTTCTTACAGTTTACGGCCACGTTGACAGCATTCCCTCCCGGATAATAAACTCCCTCATCCACATAGCAGTCTGTTACATTATCTCCTATTGCAATTATTTTCATCCTCATCATCCTTTCACCGCGCCTGCGGTCATTCCTCTCACAAAGCTCTTCTGCATGGTTAAAAATAATACGATAATGGGCAGACAGGAAATGACCATGCCCGCCAGAACCACGCCCCATTCCGTCATAAGTCCGTCCCGGAATGTCATAAGCCCCACCGGTATGGTCCGCAGGCTGGAGCTGTCAACAAAGATTGTGGCAAAGACAAACTCATTCCAGGCGTAGTATGCCGTCATAATAACCACTGTGGAAATAATGGGCTTGGAAAGGGGCAGATAGATATTCCTGTAAATCTGCATGAGCGTCGCCCCGTCAATGGTGGCAGCCTCCTCCATCTCCTTTGATATTCCGATAAAGAAAGAGCGGATCAGCATAATGGATACCGGAAGGCGGAAAGCAATATAGGGAAGTATCATGGCTAACAGCGTGTTTTTAAGCTTCAGCGCCTTTAACAGCATGAAAAGAGGAAGCAGGCATACCTGAGGCGAGAGCAAAAGGCCGCACATACAGAAGAGAAAAACAATATTTCCCATCCTTCCTTTCATCTGGCAGATGCCGAAAGCGGAAAATGTGGACAGGAAGACCACACCTGCCAGGGTGCACAGGGTAACTGCCGTGCTGTTGATAAAGTACTGGGAAATTCCCTTATGCCATGCCGTCGTATAATTTTCTATATGCCACACATCCGGAAATCCCCATACATCCCCATATATCCCGTTGTAATCCTTAAAGGAAGACATGAATATCCAGAACAAGGGATATAAAATCAGCGCCGCCAGCAGAAGCAGAATCACAAGCCACATCATATCCCAGAGGCCGTATCTCTTTCTCTTTTTTATTCCTTGTTTCTTCATGATCCGTCCTCCTTATCTGTTCCGTATGTGAAAAACTGTACGGAAGACAGCACCGCGGTAATCACAAAAATCAGCATGGCGATGGTGGAAGCATAGCCCATGTTATTTTTGACAAATCCGGTCTGATACATATGCAGAGACAGCACCATTGTGGCCGTACCCGGACCGCCTCCGGTCAATATATAGGGCTCGTTAAATACGGTAAAGGCTCCTACCACCGTAAGAATCATGGTCACAAAAAACATCTGCCGGACCTGGGGAACCGTTATGTAAAAAAAGCGTTTCAGCTTTCCTGCTCCGTCCACCTCTGCCGATTCATACAATTCAGACGGAATTTTCTGGATGGCCACAATAAACAGCATGGCCACATATCCGGTGCTCTGCCATTGGGATACGGCAATGACCGCATACATGGCCGTCTTTTTGCTTCCCAGCCATATGTGGGCCAATTGATCCAGCCCCATCAGATTTAGGAAGCTGTTAAGCAGCCCCATCTGAGGATTGTATATGAAATCAAAAAGCAGGCACACCACTGTCATGGAAATTACCGTGGGAATGAAATAGATGCTGCGCAAGGCAGGGGCCGCCTTACGAAAGACCCCATCTTCCAATACAGCCGCCAGTATAAGGCCGAAGCCCACCTGGATCAGAATGGATATGACCGCATAAAGGAAGTTATTTTTAAGACTTACCAAAATGATTTTGTCCGACAGCAGATTTCCGTAGTTCGAGAGCCCAGCCCATTCTTTCGTGACATCCGACAGTGAAAAAGACTGAAAACTGTAAATGACGTTCTGGAGCAGGGGATAATACACGAAGATACCAAGAATCAACATCCCGGGCAGTACGAAAGCCAATGCCTGTAAATTTCTTTTTTTCTCTCTTTTCAAACTAACACCATCCCATCCATTTTAGATAAGAGGCCGAATCCGGCCTCTTATCCCCAGTCTTTATTTATGCAAGGCGGCGGCAGCCTCCTTTACCTGTTCCATAACGCTCTCCGGCGTCTCATCCCCGATGGCGATGGCCTGGGCCCCCTGCCCGTATACGGTGTAGATGGACGGATCACAGGCATTGTCAAACCAGGGCACCAGCACGGATGCGGATTTGATAATATCCATGGCCTCCAACTGGGCCGGCAGCGCATTGGTTTCGTCCACAGCGCCTGCTACGCTGGAAATATCCCCGGCTTTTGTGGTCAGGGCTTCTCCGCCTTTCTTGCTCACAAGCCATTTTAAGAATTTAACGCATTCCTCAGGATTCTTTGCTTTATTGCTTATCATAAATCCTTCCGGAGCGCCGGTCAATCCCTTGGGGTCTCCCTTTCCGTCTTCAAAGGCCGGGAAATTAAAGAAGCCATATTCAAAGCCTTCCGGCAGCGCCTTTTCAAGCATTGGAATCTCTGCAAACTGCAGATACATGATCGGGGCCTTTCCAGTTGCAAAGTATGTATTTCTGGCTGTCTCATGATCAATTGCCACACAGGTTTCGCCCATATAGGAGGTGAGCTGCTGCCATTTCTTCAAGACCCCCACATAAGCCGGATCAGTAAATTCCCCGGAGGCAGGGTCATAGTCCTTTGCAAGAACAGCCGGGTCCACCATTCTCTGGTTCATTGTGCCGAGATAGTGGAGAACCGCCCAGCTGTCTGACAAGCCTTCCACAATTGGTGTTTCATATCCCGCAGCCTTTAAGGAATCCAGGACGGAAATAAACTCATTCCAGGTCTTTGGAACCGTCAGGTTATTGTCAGAAAAGATCTTCTTGTTGTAGTAGAACACCTTTCCATCCTGGGACCATGGTACCCCATAGATCGTGCCGTCAAAGGTGAAGCCGTCCACGCTGGCCTTGGCAATCTGGGAGGACCAGTCCTTATCCTTCTCGTAGACGTCATTTAAGGCCATTACATTGCCGGAAGCAACCATTTCTTTTGCAAAGGTCCCTGACCAGGAGGAGAATACGTCGGGAACTTCATCCGTACCGACCACCATACGGATTTTTTCCTTATACTGGTCGTTTAATATGCAGTCCATCTTAATGGTTACATTGGGGTTTTCATCCATGTACTCCTTAATCAGCTCCTGGAACATGGCGTTTTTGGGATCATTGGGCCAGCGGTGGAAGAAGTTGATCACAACCTTTTCTCCGCCTGCTTCCCCGCTTTTTTCCGCCTCAGCCTTAGAGGCGGCTTCCCTGCTCTCTGAACCGGCTTTCGTATCCGCGCTGCTGCTTTGGCCTCCACAGGCTGTTAATGACAATCCCATGGCAGCAGCTAATAATAATGCAATGACTTTCCTCACACTTTTTTTCATTGGGCTTCCTCCTTTTTTAAACAGCGTCAATGTCTAATATTCCATCCTCCACATATAACGGCGGACGCTTAAATCATGTCCTCTCTGATACGCAAACTCATCTGCAAGGGAACGGAGTACGGCCCCCGCCAGCAACGGTACAAAATATTCCCTGACTTCTTCGTCAATGCCGGACATATCAAATTCCGCAGCATCCACCAACATGATTTTTTCCGAATATTTCCGGCAGAAATCATAGGCTCTTTCATCCAGGGGCCTTGTGGCTCCCAGGCCCTTTATGATAATGAAAGGAACATCAAAATCCGTCACCTCAAAGGGGCCATGGAAATATTCCCCGGAGTGAATGGCATTGGAGTGAATCCACTGCATTTCCATCAGCAGACAGATCGCAAAGGAATATGCCTCTCCGTAATTGGCTCCGCTGCCCATGGTATAGATCAGTTTTTCTCTCTTATACTGCTTTCCCCATTCTTTTACAGTACTTTCATACTGTGCTTTTACCTTTTCTATGGCATCGTTTAAACCGGCGACGGCTTCCATTCCTTTCCGGTATTTCTCACAAGGGCTGACCCCATTTAAAATGCTGAAAATAAGATAGTACAGAATGCCCTTATTCAAATCTCCGGCATCCGTTCCCTTTCCCCAGTCATAATGAATGGGATATTCCGCAGCTTTCCACAGCGGAGAATCCACAAGGTTGGAGAGAGCAATGGTTGTCGCTCCTTTTTCCCTTGCAACCTCCGTTGCCTTTACCGTTTCCGGGGTATTGCCGGAGTGAGAACAGGTGATTACCACAGAATCCGGCCCCAGCGCTTTTGGCTCCCTATGTACGAATTCGTTGGAGCTGTATATGCTGGCCGGTGTTTCTGTCTCCCTGTCAAAAAGATATTGGGCAGGCATCATAAATGCCTGGGAACCGCCGCAGGCTACAAAATAAAAATGGTTGATATGCTTCTTCCCAACCACCGCGGCCACCGCAGCGTCAATCTGTTGAATGTGTTCTTGTTTCATCGTGGTCCCTCCGTTTGTTATTATTATATTGTTATATAACGTTATATATATAATTTATATAATATTCTATAACATCTTTCATGTCAATAGTTTTTTACATTCTTTTTACATGTCCGTCTGTCCATCATATCTTTCTCAGAAAGGGAATCCCGGGTAACAAAAAAGGCGCAGCAGCCCGGAGTCTCTCTCCAGGCTGTCACGCCTCTATTCCATATTTATCTCACAAGCATCTTGCTGATCTGATACTGGTCCTCAGGAATATCCTTAGTCATATTAAGGGCCTCCTGGATATCGAAATCCACGAATTCCCCGTGCTTATATCCTACCACCCGGTTGCTCTTGCCCTGGCAGAGAAGCTCCACTGCTTTGGCTCCCATAATGGACGCATAAACCCTGTCTTTGCAGGTAGGCGCTCCGCCTCTCTGCATATGGCCCAGGATCGTGGCCCTTGTCTCAATTCCCGTAGCCGCTTCAATTCTCTTTGCCATGGAAGCAGAGTGTCCGATTCCTTCCGCATTGATGATGATATGGTGCTTCTTCCCGCGCTTCCTGTTTTCAATAATACGGTTAATCAGAGCCTGCTCGTCGCCGTCGTAGCGCTCCGGCAGCAGAATGTCCTCCGCGCCGTTTGCGAAGCCGCACCAGAGGGCGATGTAGCCTGCGTTACGTCCCATAACCTCAATGATGCTGCAGCGCTCATGGGAGGTAGATGTATCCCGCACCCTGTCAATGGCTTCCATGGCCGTATTTACAGCCGTATCAAAGCCGATGGTGTAGTCGGTGCAGGCAATATCTAAATCAATGGTTCCAGGAAGTCCGATGGTATTGATTCCAAGTGCGGAAAGCTTTCCGGCTCCGCGGAAAGAACCGTCTCCGCCGATGACTACGATTCCGTCAATGCCGTGCTTTCTGCAGATTTCAGCGCCCTTTTTCTGTCCTGCCTCTGTGGTAAACTCCTGACATCTGGCTGTATATAAAATGGTTCCCCCGCGGTGGATGATATCCGACACGCTGGTACTGCTCATATCCACAATTTCCTCCTGCAGAAGGCCTGCATATCCTCTCATAATGCCCTTAACTTCCATTCCCTCATGGATTGCAGTCCTGACAACGGCGCGGATTGCAGCATTCATACCCGGTGCATCGCCGCCGCTGGTCAATACGCCGATGGTTTTCACTTGTTTTACCATAGTAACTTCCTCCTGATTTACGGATATCTGTTTTTGTAAGTTTCGCATTTCGTACATGTTGTATTCTAATTCATTTTACCAATCTTTTCAAGTTTTTTTTCTACAAGCTTGACATTTTTTTCACCAAGTTTTCTGGCTAAAATGTCCACCAGCTCCCTGGCTGCATTGACATTCCGGTTCGCAGGCAGGACCTTTTTGGCCCGTTCCTTTTCCAGATAAATGATTACGGAATCATTTCCTTCCGAATCCTTTAAATCCGTAAGCACTTCCTGCTCCACAGCCATGTAGGCCTCCTTATCCGGGAATTTCAGCCACAGCTCCTTGGGGAGAGAGGCAAAAGGAATCACCCGCTCGCAGATCAGCTTTCCCACGGGATCGTCGCCGATGGATGCCCTGCCCTGGATGAACACCTTGGATTCCTCTACAAAAAGCTCTCTCTTGCTTTCATAATCCTTGGGAAATACAATGACTTCCACAGATCCCACCAGATCTTCCAGAGTGATAAATGCCATCATTTTGTTGTTTCTGGTAGTCTTTACTGTTTTTCCGGTTATCATTCCTCCGATGGTCACATAAGAGCCGTCGGGAACGTTGGTTTCCTGGGTTTCCTCGTCCACGATGAAATCTGTGGAAACCGCCGTGATATTGCTGCGCCAGGTGCTTTCATAGGCTTCCAAAGGATGGCCGCTGATGTAGATGCCCAGGGTTTCCTTTTCAAAGGCCAGCAGGTCTTCTTTTCCGAATTCTCCCACATCGGGAAAGGTTACCTGGAACCGGCTCTTTTCCTCTTCTCCGGCAATATCGAACAGGGTCATCTGACCGTCGAAAGCATTCTTCCTCTCCTTGCTCCTCTGGTCCAAAAGCTCCGGCGCAATCAAAAGCTTCTGTTTTCTGGTACCCGGAAGAGTATCCAGGGCACCGGACTTTATAAAGTTTTCCAGGGTTCTTTTATTGACCTCCTTGTTGCTCATCCGGTCAATAAAATCTTCTATGTCATGGAACAGTCCGTTCTGCTCCCGTTCTGCCACAATGAGCTCCACCACGGATTTTCCCACGCTCTTAATGGCGGAAAGGCCGTAGCGGATGGATTCTCCCGATACGGAAAAGCCGCTTTCCCCTTCGTTGATATCAGGAGGCAGAATGGGGATTCCCATCTGTCTGCAGCTTAAAATGTATTCCGATACCTTTGAAACATTATCCATGACAGAAGTCAGGAGAGCAGCCATAAACTCCTGAGGATAGTAATATTTCAAATAGGCCGTCTGATAGGACACTACTGCGTAAGCGGCTGCATGGGACTTATTGAAAGCGTACTTGGCGAAGTCAATCATTTCATCGTAAATGCGGTTTGCCACGGCCTCGTCGATGCCGCCCGCAATACAGCCGGCCACCCCTTCTTCCTGGTTTCCGTAGACGAAATTCTTCCGTTCCTTTTCCATGACAGAGGCCTTTTTCTTGGACATGGCCCGGCGCAGCAGATCGCTCCGTCCCATGGTATATCCGGCTAAGTCCCTTACGATCTGCATTACCTGCTCCTGGTACACGATACAGCCGTAGGTGGGAGCCAATATGGGCTCCAGCTGGGGGCAGTCATAGGTGATGGAGCTGCGGTCGTTCTTACCCTTCAAATACTTTGGAATGAAATCCATGGGGCCAGGACGGTAAAGGGAAATTCCGGCAATAATATCCTCCAGGCTTTCCGGCTTTAACTCCTTCATGAAGCTTTTCATGCCCGAACTTTCCAGCTGGAACACTCCGTCGTCCTTACCGGTTCCGATGGAATCCAGGACCGCCTTGTCCTCGTAGTCGATCCTGTCCATATCCAGGGTGATCCTTCTGTTTCTCTCCACTGCCTTTACCGCATTCTGAATGACCGTCAGGGTACGAAGCCCTAAAAAGTCCATTTTGAGAAGTCCCAGTTCTTCTAAGGTGGTCATGGTAAACTGGGTGGTAATGGTGCCGTCAGCGGCTTTGGAAAGGGGGACGTATTCGTCCACAGAGGTCCGGCTGATGACCACGCCGGCCGCGTGCATGGAGGTATGGCGGGGCAGGCCTTCCAGACGCATGGACATATCAATCAGATACTTAACCTCCGGGTCCTCGTTGTAGGCGTTACGCAGGTCAGGGCTCTGCTTTAAGGCCTTTTCCAGTGTCATCCCCAAGTCAAAAGGAATCATTTTGGCTATGGCGTCACAGCGGGCATAGGGCATGTCCAGAACCCGGCCCACGTCCCGGACCACGCCCTTGGCGGCCAGAGTACCGAAGGTGACGATCTGGACTACCTGGTCCTTTCCGTATTTCTCCACCACATAGTCGATGACCTCCTGGCGCCGTTCGAAGCAGAAATCCACGTCAATATCAGGCATGGAAACACGCTCCGGGTTTAAGAACCGCTCAAAGAGCAGGTTATAGCGGTTCGGATCGATATTGGTGATTCCCAGGCAGTAGGAAACAAAGCTTCCTGCCGCAGACCCGCGCCCGGGACCCACGATAATATCCTTGGACCTGGCGTAGTGGATGAAATCCCATACGATGAGGAAATAATCCACGTATCCCATGGTATGGATGGTCTCCAGCTCATAGTCCAGCCTTTCCCTTAAGGTTCCGTCATCCTCCGGATAATGCTTTTCAAAGCCTTCCAGGCAGAGCTTGTTCAAATAGGTCCAGGAATCATATCCCTCCGGCACGTCGTATTTGGGAAGCTTTGTGACGCCGAACTCGATTTCCACATGGCACCGCTCTGCGATTTTATGAGTGTTGTTAATGGCTTTCTGGGCATAAGGGAAAAGGGCCCGCATCTCCTCCTCGGATTTGCAGTAATACTGGCCGCCTTCGTAGCGCATGCGGTTTTCATCAGCCACCTTTTTTCCGGTCTGGATGCACAGCAGAATATCGTGGGGAGCGGCATCCTCTGCAAAGGTATAATGGATGTCATTGGTAGCCACCAGCTCTATGCCGGTTTCCTCGCTCATCCTCATAAGCCCCTGATTCACGGTTTTCTGCGCCGGAATCCCATGGTCCTGAAGCTCCAGGAAGAAATTTCCCGGGCCGAATATTTCCTGATAATGAAAGGCGGCTTCCTTTCCCTGTTCATACATCCCGCGGCTGATATAGCGCTGCACCTCTCCCGCAAGACAGGCGCTTAAGGCAATGATGCCCTCATGGTACTGCTTTAATATCTCATAATCCACTCTGGGCTTGTAATAAAAGCCGTCCACAAAGCCCTTGGAGACAATTTTCATTAAGTTCTGGTAGCCCTGGTTATTTTCCGCCAGCAGCACCAGATGATAATACCGGTCTTCTCCCCCGGCCACTTCTCTGTCAAATCTTGATCCGGATGTCACATACACCTCGCACCCGATGATGGGCTTTATTCCCACGTCTCTGGCCGCTCGATAAAAATCAATCACGCCATACATGACGCCGTGGTCCGTGACTGCCATGCTGTCCATTCCAAGGTCCTTTGCCCTGGCCACAAGCTCCTTAATCTTACAGGAGCCGTCTAAGAGGCTGTATTCCGTATGGACGTGTAAATGTGTAAATGCCATCTGCTCATTTCTCCTTCTCTTCTGATTTCTTCCATATGTACCATTATAGCATGATTCCCATGCCGGGGAAACCATTTCCCATAAAATCGAACGGATGAAAGAAGCGAAGCCCTCATTGTCAGACAATGCCGGTCTCCGCTTCAAAAATGTAATATTGCGTTACGGTTCGGCCGCCCGGAAATATCCGGCGTCACCTACGAACTGTAACATATTTACCACAAGCAGCCACCATCAGTGATTGCTTAAGTATTTTTCAATTTCAGTAATCGCCTGATTTTCATCTGCACCGTCGGCGGTAACCAGAACCTGTTCCCCTGCCGCAAGTCCCAAAGTCATCATTCCCATAATGCTCTTGGCATTTACTCTCTTGGATTCGATTTCAACATAGATGTTGCTTTCGTACTGGCTGGCAACCTGGACCAGCATGGCAACCGGCCTTGCCTCCAAGCCTGATGCAAGTTCAACTGTGACTGTTTTCTTTACCATAATTATCCTCCTCATTCCTATGAACGGACTCATTCCTTTCCGCCGTCCGCCGCTCCTGTACCACGCAGCCGCCCGGCCAGGTCGCAAAGCTTTCTAAGTCGGTGGTTCACTCCTGATTTACCTACAGGCGGATCCAGAGCTTCTCCAAGCTCTTTTAAGGTTGCTTCCGGTCTTTCCAACCTTTCCCTTGCGATCTCCCTTAAATTGTCAGGAAGGTTATCGAGCCCGATTGTATCTCTGATATATGATATATCTTCTATCTGCTTTACAGCAGCTGATACCGTTTTATTTATGTTGGCAGTCTCGCAGTTGACCTGCCGGTTCACACTGTTGCGCATGTCCTTTAAGATTCTGATATTTTCAAGCTCCATTAAGGCCACCGGCGCTTCCATCACATTTAAAATATCTACGATCTGGTTTCCTTCTTTGATATAAACCACAAAGTAGCGCTTTCTCTTTACAATCTTGGCCTCAAGGCCAAAGGTGGCGATAATGTCCTTTAACTGCCCTGCCTTTTGCTCTGTGGCGCATACGATCTCAAAATGATAGAATTTCTCCGGATCACTGATGGACCCTGACGAAAGAAACGCCCCGCGGATAAACGCTCTCCTGCAGCAGGACTGCTGGATGACCATGTTCCGTACTACTGTTAAGTTTTCCCCAACTTCCCCGTTTTCATCAAGGAGTTTTGTGGCATGCAAAACCCGGATGGCATCCTCGTGCTCCCGGATGGTCACCGTGTAGGTGCGGCTTTTATTTAAGTAGGCATTTCTTCTGATAGACACATCAGTTCTTATATTAAATGTTTTTTTCAATAATGTAAAGTACTTTCTTGCAACTGCTACATTTTCCGTGTGAATTTTAATTGTATAGCGGTCATCTTCCGATATAATTATCTTTCCGCAAAGGCTGATGATGGCAGCCGTCTCCGCTATCAGGCAGTGTCTTGCGGGGCTGATCTGCCTGGAAAGCTCTTCTTTCAGCTTAGAAGAAAATGACATGTCTATACCATCCCTTTTCCCTTATTCTTCGTTGCAACCAATGATCGGACTCATGCGTGGGAATCCTGCGGGTCTTTCTGCGCGTTCAGACTGTAACGCATATTATCCTTATAAATGTCCCTGTGCTCTATTTTAAGGCCAAATTCTTCTCTTGGCTTAAACTTATCATAGACAGACTTGGCAATGGTAACCGACCGGTGCTTGCCTCCTGTGCAGCCGATTGCGATCACCAGCTGGTTCTTTCCCTCCGCCACATAATTGGGAATGAGAAATTCCAGCATATCATAAAGCTTGACCAGAAACTGTTCTGCGGTTCCTTTCTGCATCACATAATCCCGCACTGCCTCGTCCTCCCCGGTTTGGGGCCGCAGCTCTTCAACATAGTAGGGGTTAGGCAAAAAACGGACATCAAAAACAAGGTCCGCGTCCGTGGGGATTCCGTACTTAAAACCAAAAGAAAGGATGGTGATAAATAAGTTCCGGTAAGTCTCATGCTTTACAAAAATCTTTTCCAGCTCCTGCCGGAGCTCCTTTGTAAGAAGCTGGCTGGTGTCAATGATATAATCGGCCGCTTCCTTTAAAAACGCCAGCTTCTCCCGTTCTTTCTCTATGCCGCTGTCAATCCGTCCTCCGGCCGCAAGAGGATGAGCCCTTCTGGTTTCCTTATAGCGCTTGATAAGGATCTCATCGCCTGCGTCCAGAAAAAGGATCTCAAAGGGCAGCCGTTTTCTGGACCACTCATCGAAAATCCTGTTTAAAACCGACAGATCTTCCCCGCTGCGGATATCGATTCCCAATGCCGCGTTGCGGATTCCTTCGGGATTGCTTAAGGCCAGCTCCGCAAACTTTTCCATCAGGGGGATGGGAAGATTATCCACGCAGTAAAATCCCATATCCTCCAGCATCTTAAGCGCCTGGGTCTTTCCTGCGCCCGACATGCCTGTCACAATTACAAGCCTCACTTTTTTCTCCTTTGCGCGCCTAAAACTTCCCCAGCGTCTTTACCTCCATCTCAAGCTTCACGCCTGAATGGCGGAACACTCTTTCCTTTACCTCTTCGCACAGCCCGATAATATCCGCTGCTGTCGCCTGGTTCTTGTTTATCACAAACCCGCAGTGCTTCTCCGAAATCTGGGCCCCTCCCAGGGTAAAGCCTCGGAGCCCCGCCTCGTCAATGAGCATTCCGGCATAATGGCCTGCCGGCCGCTTAAAGGTACTTCCTGCGCTGGGATATTCCAGGGGCTGTTTTTCTTTCCTTCTCCGGGCCAGATCATCCATCCGTTCCCGGATGGCAGTCTCGTCTCCCGCCTTTAAGCGGAGTACGGCTTCCAGAACGACATACTGTTTTGGAATGATGCAGCTGGTCCTGTATCCTAAATCAAGATCCTGGGCAGGGATTTCTTTCACCTTCCCTTCCGGTGTCAGAACCGTCACCGACTCCAGAACCTCTTTCATCGCTGAACCGTATGCGCCGGCATTCATCACAACCGCTCCCCCAAGAGTACCCGGTATACCGGCTGCAAATTCAAAACCGGTCAATGAAGCCTTACATGCTTCCTGTGCGGCCCGGGCCATAGAGGTTCCGGCTCCTGCCCTCACCCTTTCCGCCTCTTTATCCGCCTGGCATTCCCCAAAGTTCTCCATGGAAATAACCACTCCGTCAAAGCCCCCGTCTCCCACCAGAAGATTGCTTCCGTTACCCAGAATAAAAAAGGGCACGTTTTCCCGGCGGCACAGGGCAGTGATGTCCGCAAGTTCTTTTTCCCCCTTTGGAATCACAAAGAAACCGGCGGGTCCGCCAACCCGGAATGTGGTATGCTTCCCCATAGCTTCATTCACCTTCACACGGTCTTTATCGGACGCACTAAGAAGTTTTTCATAAAATCCAGTCATCAGACACCTCAATCATCCTGTTTTTTTGAGAGGTTTGCCTGGACGCGGTTATAAAGCTCCTGCGCCGCGTTGTACCCCATCTTCTTCTGTCTGTAATTGACGGCGGCAGATTCTACAATAATGGCCAGATTACGTCCCGGACGCACCGGAATGGAGTGGCATACCACCCGGTTGCCCAAAAATTCCGTATACTGGTCCTCAATTCCCAGCCTGTCATATTCTTTATCCTTATCCCAGTCTTCCAGCTTTATCACCATATCAATGGCCTGGGTATCCTTAACGCTTTCCACGCCGAACAGAGTCTTGACATCAATGATGCCGATACCCCTTAATTCGATAAAATGCCTGGTGATCTGGGGAGCAGTTCCGATGAGAGTCTCATCACTGACCTTGCGGATTTCCACCACATCATCAGTCACCAGACGGTGGCCTCTCTTAATTAACTCCAGGGCAGCTTCGCTTTTTCCGATGCCGCTCTCTCCCATAATCAGTACGCCCTCGCCGAACACGTCTACCAAAACCCCGTGAATGCTGATGCAGGGAGCAAGCTTCACCTTCAGCCAGCGGATGATCTCCGCCATCAAATCTGAGGTGGTTTTCTCCGATACAAGGCAGGGCACGCCGTAATGGGCACAGAAAGCCAGCATATCGTCATCCGGATTCTGGTTCCGGCTGTACACCAGGCAGGGAATATGGCTGGACAGCAGCTTATCGTACATCTCAAGCTTTCTTTCATGGTCCATCTGGTTGATGTATTCCTGCTCCACGTAACCGATGACCTGCACCCGTTCATTATCAAAATGGTCATAAAAACCGGCTAACTGAAGGGCCGGACGGTTGACATCCGGATGCTCAAGCACAACCTTTTCCGCATCAATCTCCGGGGTCATATTCCGAAGATTCATCTTTGCGATCAAATCTGTAATGGCTACTCCATGCATGGCGAAACGCTCCTTTTTCCATCTGTTTTTTTCATACTAACACAGATTTTGTATTTTGAAAAGCCTAATGAAAGAACTCATAAACGCTTTTTGCCGCCCGTCCGTTCATCCCCGGCGTCTGTTCCAGCTCCTCTAGGGAGGATTCCTTAATGGCTTCCAGACTCTTAAACCGGCGCATCAGGGCCTTTCTGCGAGTCGGGCCGATATCGGGGATATCATCCAGAATGGATTTTACCTGTCCCTTGCTCCTTAAGCTTCTGTGATATTCAATGGCAAACCGGTGGGCCTCATCCTGAATTCTGGTGATCAGCTTAAAGCCTTCGGAATGCCTGTCAATGGGAATTTCCACATTGTTATAATAAAGTCCCCTGGTCCGGTGGTTGTCATCCTTTACCATGCCGCAGACAGGAATGGAAAGGTTTAACTCCTTTAAGACCTCCAGGGCAATGTTCACCTGCCCCCGGCCTCCGTCCATCATGATTAAGTCCGGGAAACGGGTAAAGCTTCCAAGCTCCTCATCCACGCCCTTCTCTCTTAAGCTTTCCGCCTCCTGAAGCCCATGTGAAAATCTTCTGGTCAGAACCTCATTCATGGAAGCATAGTCATTGGCTCCCTTAACCCACTTGATCTTAAATTTCCGGTAATCGTTCCGTTTAGGCTTGCCGTCCTCGTAGACAATCATGGAGCCTACGGACTCAAAGCCGCTGATGTTGGAAATATCATAGGCTTCGATACGCCGGATGCCCTCAAGGCCCATCCAGTTTCCCACCTCGTTCATGGCGCCGATGGTCCGCAGCTCTTCCCTCTTGATTTTTTCCTTATCCTGAGAAAGCACCAGGGCGGCATTCTTTTCCGCCAGCTCCACCAGACGCTCCTTCTGCCCCTTTTGGGGAACCACGATGCGGACCTTCTGGCCCCGCTTTGCGGAAAGCCATTCTCCGATGACAGCCTCATCCTCAAGGCCGCTCTGAATCCAAAGCTCTCTGGGCACAAAGGGAGTGCCGGAATAGAACTGCTTGACAAAGCCGGTCAGTATCTGACGGTTATCTTCCGCCGCTCCGATGTTCACATGGAAATGCTCCCGGCCGATGAGCCTGCCTTCCCTGACAAAGAATACCTGAACCACGGCATCCTTTTCGTCCTTTGCCATGGCGATGATATCCCGGTCTTCCATGCCGCTGTCGGTGATCTTCTGCTTCTGGGCCACCTGCTTTACACTGCTTAGCAGATCCCGGTATTCAATGGCCCTTTCATAGTCCATTTCCTCCGACGACGCCTGCATGTTCTCTTCCAGCATCTTAATGACCGGCTGGTATTTTCCGCCCAGGAAATCAAGGGCCTGATTGATGGATTTCCAGTATTCCTCTTTGCTTATATAGCCCTGACAGGGGGCATCGCACTGTTTGATATGGTAGTTCAGACAGGGCCGTTCCTTTCCGATGTCTCTCGGCAGGTTCCGGCTGCAGGTACGGATCTTATAAAGCTTATGGATCAGTTCAATGGTGTCTTTCACCGCTCCCGCGCTTGTATAGGGTCCGAAATATTTGCTTTTATCCTTTTTCATATCCCTGGAAAATAAAACCCTGGGATAATCCTCATACACCGTCACCTTGATATAGGGATAGGTCTTGTCATCCTTTAACATGGTGTTGTAGCGGGGACGGTGCTCCTTGATGAGATTGCATTCCAGCACCAGGGCCTCCAGCTCGGAGTCTGTTATAATGTATTCAAACCTGGCAATCCTGGATACCATCTGTTCAATTTTTGACGTCTTGTTCCTGCTGCTCTGAAAGTACTGCCTGACCCGGTTTTTTAAGCTGATCGCTTTTCCTACGTAGATAATTTCGTCCCGCTTGTCGTGCATGATATACACGCCAGGCTGGGACGGCAGTTTTTTTAATTCTTCTTCTATATTAAATTCTGTGTGGTCCACCTGCGTTTATCACCTCAGTCTTACTCCGTCGTATTTATCCTGCAGCTCTAAATACCGCTCAATTGCATAATATTTTTCTTCCGGTTCGGAATCCGCTCTGCCGACCTCCATAATCTCACAGATAGCCAGCAGCTCCTCCGCAGAGAAATGTTCCTTCCGGTCCTGCAGGATCTCCAACTTCTCATGATACGTCCTGGCGTCGAGAAATGCAAGCAGATTTTTATTGGGGCCCAGGTTTTCCTTTTGGGATTCTTCCTGGACGGATTCTTCCTGGACGGATTCTTCCGTCTTCCCGCAGGCTTCATTCTCTCCCTCAGCTTCCTTGCAAGGTTCCTCACCGGTAAGGTCCACCTTTTCAAACCGGTATTTCTGCTGGACCTCCGGGTATTTTTCGTGGTCTACCTCGCTGATAAACATGGGCAGGGGACGCACATAAGTTCCGAATGTTCCGTACAGCGCCTGGTATACTACCATTTTTTCCATAGTTTCGGAATGAACCGCAATGGCGGTCACCTGATACAGCCTGCCTTTAAAGTGGCGGTAGAATTCTCCTGGTCTGGGCGTTCTGTCCATCGCTTCCCTCGCTTTCTATTTTTTTAAACCTCCTGTGGTGACGATCACCACTGGGGGCTTGGTCCTTGTTTCTTTTTTGCCTGAGCCGTCTTTTTCCGTTTTCGTTTCAGCCGGGCTTTCCGTAACGGCTACCTTTCCTTCCAGGCTCTTTTCAGCCTCTATCTGTCCGCTCTTTGCCTCCGCAGCGGCGGCTTCTTCCTGCTCCGTATCACCGGTTTCCGATGATAGCTCCTCAGAAGCCTTTGTAAGCGCTGCTTCCGCTTCCCTGGACTGGGCGATCTTTTCCGCTTCCGCCTCAGCCGCTTCCCGGCTCAGAAGCCCGTCCCACGTATAGCGGTTAGAGGCACTCCAAAGAATCCATTCATCATAGCCCGCATCATAGACCGCCTGGATCTGGTCCCGGACCTCCTTTGGGCCGTAAGAAATATAATGGTCCAGATAAGAGGCCGTAAAATCCTGAAGCCAGGGACGGACGATGGCCTGGCTCTCTCCGGCTTCGCCGGAAGTCTCCAGGTCCTGCTTAGACATCTTAAGGGCCGCACGGATGGTGCGGTAGGGCTCTGTGTCCGGATGCTGGATACCGAAGTTTCCGTCTCCGTAATGGGATGGATAGATCATGGGACAGATATAGTCCAGATGGCCTGCCATTTCTCCATAGTCTTGTCCCACGGCTTCCGCATCCACCTTGCTTCCGATGATGGTGCCGAAAACGTCGGCGGACACAAAGACATCACAGGCAGACAGCTTTTCATAGGCGTATTTTACAAATTCCGAGATGATATCGGTTTTTGAACGCCCTTTCGTATCTGCTTCGTCAAAGGCCACCTGCTTCATGGTACTGTCAGTGGCAAAACGGATGTAGTCAAATTGAATTTCATCAAATCCAACCCGGGCGGCTTCTTTTCCCACCTCCACCAGGTAGTCCCATACCTCCGTACGGTAAGGATTGACCCAGGCCAGTCCCTTGTTATCCCGGTGCAGGCTTCCATCCTTGTTCTTTAAGCTCCACTCCGGCTTTTTTTCTGCAAGATAAGGGTCACGGAAAGCCACTACCCGGGCAATGGTATAAATCCCCCTGGCTTTCAGCTGGGCGATCAGACCGTCGATGTCCTTGATATACTTTTCCGTAGCCCCGATCTCATTGACCGTAGGCGCGTCATCCATGGCAAAGGTAATACGCCCTTCGTCATTTTTCACATCAATGACGACGGCATTGATCTCCGTGCCCTCAATTTTATCCAGAATCGCCTGAAAGCCTTCCGAACCAGCCATATAACCGGAAATGTAAATCCCTTTCACCTTTACCGGCTTCCGTTCCGGCAGGGGGGCGGATTCCGTTGTAACCATTAACTCCTCTTCCTTTGTATCCGGAAGAGATTCCTCTGATGAATGGTCCGTCTCAGACGGTTCCAAATTTCCTTTATACCTGCTGCATCCGGAGGCTACCAATGAGCATACGATTACTGCTAAAAGCCACTTTTTCATCATATTTCCATTCACTTTCTTTATAGTCTCAGGTATCTGTCGTAACAATTATTTAACATTTTACCACATTTTGTAAAATTTTCCAATAAAAATTACATTTCCGGATGCAGCCGTCTTTTTAACCCCTTATTTTATTTTCCTTTCTCACCCTTCCTGGCGGCAGAAACAGGAAAGCTGATGGTCGTTAACCACCCCTATTGCCTGTAAGTAAGAATAAATGGTAACAGAGCCCACAAAGGCCATGCCCCTCTTTTTCATATCCTTGGAAACCCGGTCGGAAAGCTCTGTTGTGACAGGGAAGCAATCGTCTTTATTTACGATGATCTCACCTCCTGTAA
The DNA here is from genome assembly GCA_023437715.1 of Bacillota bacterium. Classification (GTDB taxonomy): domain Bacteria; phylum Bacillota; class Clostridia; order Lachnospirales; family Lachnospiraceae; genus Lacrimispora. The sequence continues at coordinate 73,614 of JAEZFK010000073.1, forward strand.
ATCCCCAGAGATACCGGGAAAAGGAACCGAACTCCCGCTGTATATCCATGAATATGCGGGCATTTTTCACCGCGGCCTCCATCTTTTTCCGGTTCCTGATGAGAGCCTTGTTTTCCATAAGCTCTCCCAGCTTTTCTTCCCCATAGGAAGCCACCTTTTCCACAGAAAACCCGTCAAAGGCTTCCCGGAAATCCTCTCTTTTTCTCAATATGGTAATCCAGGAAAGCCCAGCCTGAAAGGTCTCCAAAAGAAACATTTCATAAAGCTTTTCATCATCATAAACCGGCTTCCCCCACTCCTCGTCATGATATTTCACATAAACGGGAGATGTTTCATCCACCCAGAAACAGCGTTTCTTCTCCATTTACTTTGTCAATACCTCCGCTCCATCTTCCGTAATCAAAACCGTATATTCCCACTGGGCCGACAGGCTGCCGTCCTTGGTGTAAATTGTCCAGCCGTCCTCGTCATCCTGAACCACATCCGCCTGCCCGGCGTTTACCATGGGTTCAATGGTAAATACCATTCCCGGCACCAGCAGCATGTCAGTTCCTCTTGTTCCGATGTGGCTGACCCAGGGCTCCTCATGGATGCCCAGACCTACTCCGTGTCCCCCGATTTCCCTGACCACCGTAAAGCCGTTGGCATAAACGTATTCGGAAATCGCAGCCCCGATATTGCCCAAATGACCCCAGGGGCGGGCCTCCTTAAGGCCTAAGTCCAGGCTTTCCTTTGTGACCCGGACCAGCTTCTCGGCTTCGGGAGACACTTTTCCTATGCAGTACATCCTGGAAGCGTCAGCATAATAGCCGTTTACAATGGTGGTCACATCCACATTGACAATATCCCCCTCTTTTAATATTCGTTCCGGGTCAGGGATGCCGTGGCATACCACCTCATTGATTGAGGTGCATACGCTCTTCGGATACCCTTCAAAATTAAGGGGCGCGGGGATTCCTCCCAGCCGGACGGTGCTTTCATGAACCAGCTGATTGATCTCCTCGGTGCTGATTCCCGGTTTCATAATCCCATCCACCAGATCCAGGACCTGGTTGTTAATGACTCCGGCATGGCGGATTCCTTCGATCTGCTCCGGCGTCTTTATCATATAGCGCTCCGGCACTTCATCTCCCATAATGGCGTAATTTTCAAGTTTCTGGTCAAAAGCCAGGTGGCAGTTTTTGTATTTCTTTCCGCTGCCGCACCAGCATGTATCATTTCTTCCTATTTTATGCATGACTTTCCTCCTTCTTACTACATCGTTTTAACACGTTTGAAGCCGGTTGTAAAGAGCTTCCTGTCAGAGTTACTTGTCCTTTCCCCATGGCTGAACCGGAAAATACCCGTGGCAATTTCAGAATTTGTGTGATACAATTTATGAGTATTACGGTCAAAGAATTCGTGCATGCGCAAGGGACGCACACGTCATGGAGGGACAAATGAAATTCGGATTTGATAACAACAAATATTTAACCATGCAGTCACAACACATCAAGGAACGGATCGGCCAGTTCGGAGACAAGCTCTATCTGGAATTTGGCGGGAAACTGTTTGACGACTACCACGCTTCCAGAGTGCTTCCGGGGTTTGAGCCGGACAGCAAGCTCCGCATGCTGATGCAGCTGGCGGACCAGGCGGAAATCGTCATCGCCATCAACGCCGCTGATATTGAGAAAAACAAGATCCGTCACGATCTGGGCATCACCTATGATGTAGATGTGTTCCGCCTGATTCAGTCCTTTACGGACAAGGGGCTTTATGTAGGAAGCGTTGTTATCACCCAGTATTCCGGTCAGACAGCTGCCGACCTCTTTAAAAGCAAGCTGGAAAAGATGGGAATCAAGGTATACCGCCACTATGTCATCGACGGCTATCCCAGCAACATTTCCCTCATTGTCAGCGATGAAGGTTATGGAAGAAACGATTATATAGAAACCACCAAACCTCTGGTCATCATAACGGCTCCCGGCCCGGGAAGCGGAAAAATGGCTACCTGCCTTTCCCAGCTCTATCATGAAAATAAGCGGAGCATCAAGGCCGGATATGCCAAATTTGAGACATTCCCCATCTGGAACATCCCCTTAAAGCATCCCGTAAATTTAGCCTATGAGGCCGCTACTGCGGATTTAAACGATGTGAATATGATCGATCCTTTCCATCTGGAGGCCTATGGCGTCACCACGGTCAACTATAACCGGGATGTGGAGATTTTTCCCGTATTAAGCGCCATTTTTGAAGGGATTTACGGAGAATGCCCTTACAAATCCCCTACGGACATGGGAGTGAATATGGCAGGCTTCTGCATCGTGGATGACGAAGTTTGCAGACAGGCCTCCTTGCAGGAGATCATCAGACGTTACTATCAGGCCCTCTCCCGCCTTGCAAAGGATATGGGCTCCAAGGAAGAGGTATATAAGCTTGAACTGCTTATGAAGCAGGCCAAGATAAGCACCGACATGAGGGCCGTTGTGAACGCAGCCAATGAGCGGGCCGAGAGAAACGGCTCCCCTGCCGCCGCAATGGAACTGGAGGACGGAACCGTCATTACCGGAAAGACCACTAACCTTTTAGGCGCTTCCGCCGCTCTTTTATTAAATGTAGTAAAGGTTCTGGGAAATATTCCTCATGACATTCACCTGATCTCTCCCTCAGCCATAGAGCCTATTCAGAAATTAAAGGTCAACTATCTGGGAAGCAAAAATCCAAGGCTTCATACCGATGAGGTTTTAATCGCCCTCTCCGCCTGCGCAGCCACAGACCCCAACGCCCAGATCGCTCTGGAGCAGCTTCCGAAATTAAAGGGACGGGAAGCCCACACCTCAGTGCTGCTTTCTGACGTAGATGTGAAGGTGTTTAAAAAGCTGGGAGTGAATCTGACCTGCGAACCGATTTATGAAGAGAAGAAAATTTATCATTGATTGATGTGAAAATCAGCTTTTCCAAGGAGCAGGATGTGCAGAAATGGGCATCCTGCTTCTTATTGAATTTCAGTGTTTGATTTCCTTACAATGCTGCAAATGAATCCCCATATGTCCGACCCCCAAAACAGCGTTCCAATCAAAAGCCAGACTACGTTTCCGTATATGCCAAGCAGTAAAAACGCAATAACAGGCAGTGTGGCGCCGGCAACGGGCACGTCCCAAAAGCTGCTGTAAAAATCAGTTAATGATTTAGGGCCCTTGAAGTATCTCATCCACCAGGCCTCATACATCAGCATTGCTGTTACTGCTGCAACAAGCCACAGAGTCCAGGCCGACCACGGACGGAGATTGAAGTCTGAAAAAATAAGTGCAGCACAGGTAACAAGGACCTGGCCCACACGTTCAAAGATCAATAAGAAAAACCCAAATGCCCCATTGCTTTATCCCTCTTTTCTTTCCGCTTATAGATATTACGATCATATCACATACTCTTGCTTATTTCCATCACTCTTATGCAGCCGTTCATTCTCTTATGAGACCGTCCCCCTTAAATATCTGCATCTTTCCCTGTTTCCAATTGACAGGAAAATAAACCCATGATATATTTGTATGTACAAACAAAAGAGGTGATACTTTGGATTATAGCTTCGAATCAGGTAACAGGGAATGCCAGCTTAACAGCTGCCTGTTTTTTACAACCACAAAGCTTGCGAGGGAATTGGCTTCATAGAAATCAGCAGCAAACTTTTAAAGGAATTAGATAACAATTCAGGAGGTTGTAATTTATGAATGAAATTTTTAACCGCAGAAGTATCCGTAAGTTTAAAGCTCAGGAAGTAGAACCCGAAAAAATTGACAAGCTGCTCCGGGCGGCCATGCAGGCCCCTTCAGCCGGCAACCAGCAGCCCTGGGAATTCATCGTTGTACAGAATAAGGAAAGGCTGGGACAAATTGCAGAAGCCTCTCCTTATGCCAAATCTGCCGCAGGTTCCGCTGTGACTTTTGTTCTGGTTGCCAATGAAAATGAACTGAAAATACCGACAGGCTGGGAACAGGATATGAGCGCCGCAACAGAAAACTTACTGTTGGAAGCAGTTCATTTAGGGCTTGGCAGCGTATGGTTCGGCGTAGCTACATCTGACGTTGTGACAGAAAATGTGCGCCGGTTGTTTGAACTTCCGGATCACATCAGACCTTTTGCCATGGTTTCCGTAGGTTACCCCGACGGGCAGCAAAATGAATTTGTTGACCGCTATAAGGCGGATCGGGTACATTATGAAAATTGGTGATAAACCGAAAAGGAGCGCTTATAATGATTAAAATTGTTGCGAAAAATTACATTAAAGAAGAAAAAGTAGACGAATTTATTTTATTGGCAGGGCAGCTTGTAAAGGATACCCGGCAGAATGACTCCGGGTGTATCAAATACGAGCTGCTGCAGGATATGAAAACTCCCCAGGTGCTGACAATCCTTGAAGAATGGGAAGATCAGGAATCACTGAATAAACATATGGCAGCGAAGCATTTCAAGGAAGCTACTGCTCAATTTGGGGATTTTTTGGAGAAACCCGGCGAAGTAAATCTTTATAAAACATTGATCTGACTTTTCATGCTCAGTCCTCTGAACTTCCGCTAAGAAAAATTATTTATTAAACATTACTTATTAAATGAACCAATTTCAATTAAATTACCTTCAGGATCGGATATATAGCAGGTACGCTGCCCCCACGGTTCGGTTGTCGGCTCTAAAATGGGCGCCGCGCCTTTTGAAACCACCTCCTGGAATGTTAAATCAACTGCCTCATAATTTTCAACGCTTAAGGCGATTTCATAATGTCCGTTTATTGCACCGGCATATCCAAAAGATCTGTTTGTCATATTTTCAAAATCTGTTCTCCGGTACAGCAAAAACAAAGTTCCATCCTTTACCAAATATACGTTGGATGTATTTTCATCTTCCTGAATCTCAAATTTCATCACATCCCTGTAGAAGCGAACCATAGCTGCCATGTCTTTTACAAAGATTCCAAAACCGTCCAGCCTCATAATATACCATTCCCCCTTAAATTCCTGCTTATTTCGTATAGTCATATTATAACAAGGTTAAGGTTAAAAATATAGCACTGAATATTGATAACCAACATTCAATGCTATATCCAAATCCTATTTCTTCGCTGCCGCCAGCTTAACCGCAGCACTTGCTCCCACCCGGCTGCATCCGGCTTCAATATAAGCCCTTAAATCTTCCAGGGTTCTCACTCCGCCTGCTGCCTTGATCTTTACGTCAGGGCCGATGTGTTTTTTAAATAATGCAATGTCCTCTAAGGTGGCTCCCGCTGTCCCGAATCCGGTGGAGGTCTTGATATAATCGGCTCCTGCCTCTGTCACAGCCTTGCACATAGCTATTTTTTCTTCCTCGGTCAGATAGCAGGTCTCAATGATGACCTTTAAGATGTTCTCTCCTGCCGCCTGTTTCAGCTTTGCAATTTCCTCTTCTACCTTCTGGTAATCGCCGTTTTTCACGTCGCTGATGTTCACCACCATGTCTACCTCAGAGGCACCGTCTGCAATGGCCTTTTCTGTTTCCAGAATCTTTGCTTCCGTCACGCTGTAGCCCAGAGGGAAACCGACTACCGTACAGATATTCAAGGTCGGAAATTCCTCATGAACCCGGCTGATATAACAGGGAGGGATGCATACGGAGGCGGTTTTGTATTCTACCGCTTCCTCGCAAAGCTCCCGGATATCCTCCCAGGTGGCAAATGCTTTCAACTGGGTATGGTCTACATAACTTAACATTTCTAAATCTGTCATAGGTTTTCTCTTTCCTTTCCTTTTTCCCGCCCATGCTTTCCGGGCAATACCGGCTCACTTTTATACAAGCCTCTCCACACCGTCTTTTGTCACCCTTCCATAGATCAGGGGCTCCTGTTCCGGCGGAAGTCCGCAGAAAGTTATTGCATTTAAAAACTCCTCCTGAGAGGCTTCAAACAATTCTTCCTTTGAGGCATAAAGCACTGCTATGGTCTCTCCCTTGGCCACCTTCTGCCCTACCTTTTTCTTAAGGGCGATTCCTGCCGTATAGTCGATCAGACTTTCCTTGGTAATCCTGCCTGCACCTAAAAGGGAGGAAGCAATCCCGCACCGTTCCGTATCCATATGGATGATATAGCCGTTCCTATCCGCCTTTATTTCCCGTTCAAAAGGCGCTTTGGGGAAAAGAGATGTGTCTTTTATAACAGAGGAATCCCCTCCCTGGGCCTCTACCATGGCAACCAGGCGGGCCAGAGCGCTTCCGTCGGCAATGGCATTCTCCGCCAGCGTTCTGCACTCCTCCAGGCTGCCCTTTCCTGCCAGGAAAAGCATTCCCGAAGCCAGGCTTAAGCAGACCTCGGTCAAATCCTCAGGTCCATTTCCCCGAAGAGTTTCCACTGCTTCGATGACCTCCAGGCTGTTTCCTATAAGGCTTCCCAGAGGAATATCCATGTTGGTAATGAGGGCCATGGTCCTTTTTCCTGCATGCTCGCCGATCGCCACCATTTTTTCCGCCAGGGTTATGGAATCCTCCAGGGTCTTCATAAATGCTCCGCTCCCTGTCTTCACATCCAAAAGAATGCAGTCATTTCCGGCTGCCAGCTTTTTGCTCATAATGGAGGCGGCAATCAGGGGGATGCTTTCTACTGTGGCCGTCACGTCACGAAGAGCATAGAGCTTTTTATCAGCGGGAGCCAGATTCCCGGACTGGCCGATGACCGAAAGCCCGGTGCTGTTTACCACCTGGAAGAATTCTTCCTCGGTCAGGGTAGTTCTCATGCCCGGTATGGCTTCCATCTTATCCACGGTCCCTCCGGTATGGCCCAGGCCCCGGCCTGACATCTTAGCCACCTTAACACCGCAGGCCGCCACAATGGGGGCCACCACCAGAGTGGTCTTATCTCCCACCCCTCCGGTGGAATGCTTATCCACCTTCACTCCCTGAATGGGAGATAAATCCACCATATCGCCGGAATGGGCCACGGCGTCCGTGAGAATCGCCGTTTCCTTATCATTCATTCCTTTAAAATAAATAGCCATCAGCATGGCGGACATCTGGTAGTCCGGAATCTCCCCATTTACATAGCCGTTTATCATAAACCGGATCTCTTCCTCTGTCAGAGTCTCCCCATTACGTTTTTTGGCAATAACATCGTACATCCTCATGATACACAAAAGCCTCCCTTGCTCCGTCAATTATCATTTAAATCTTTTTTCGTAAACCCCAGGGGAAGTAAATCCTTAAGAGCATATACGGCGGCGTCTTCTCCTGATCCCAGAATGATCTGAAATTCTTCCGGATCGCAGAATTCCGCCATTACCTGACGGCATACGCCGCAGGGCGCACAAAATTCTCCCTTTTTCCCTTTTTTATTTCCCACTATGGCGATAGCGTCAAATTCTTTTACGCCCTCTGAGATTGCTTTAAAAAATGCCGTTCTCTCCGCACAGTTAGTCGGCGTAAACGCCGCGTTTTCAATGTTGCAGCCCCGGTACACCTTACCGTTTTTCGCCAGGAGAGCTGCTCCCACGCAAAATTCCGAATAAGGCACATAGGCCATCTTCTGGGCCTCATAGGCCTCTGCCACCAGCATGGCTTTTGTTGTCTCGTCCAGTTTCAAGCCATCCCCTCCTGTTACTTTTCTATTTCATTTAAAAAGCTCTTTCCGGCAATGCGTCCTTTTATGCCGAACAAGTCAAGAACCGTCGCAGCAATGTCTGCAAAGGTATCTCTGGTTCCCACAGAAACCCCTGCCTTAATCCTGTCTCCGTAAATGAGCATGGGCGTATATTCCCTGGAATGATCCGTGCTTGGAGTTCCCGGATCGCAGCCGTGATCTGCCGTTATAATCAGCACATCCTCCGGCCTCATTGCCTTTAAAAACTGCCCCAGCTGCACATCAAATTCCGTCATGGCCCTGGCATATCCCTTTATATCATTTCTATGGCCGTAAACCATGTCAAAGTCCACCAGGTTCACGAAGCAGAGCCCACGGAACTCCTCGTTCTGGGTTTCCAGGGTCTTATCCATGCCATCCGTATTATTGACGATGGAAGTGGTCTTCTGAATGCCCTTTCCGGCGAAAATATCGTAGATCTTGCCGATCCCGATGGTATCGTAACCAGCCACTCCCAGGCAGTCCAGCATAGTGGTCTTTGGCGGAAGAAGAGAAAAGTCGTGGCGGTGGGGCGTTCTCTTATAATTCGGATATTCTCCTATAAAGGGTCTTGCAATGACCCGGCCCACTCCGTGTTTTCCTTTTAATATCTCCCTTGCGATGCGGCAGTACCGGTAAAGGTCCTCTAAGGGAACTACCTCCTCATGGGCGGCAATCTGGAACACGCTGTCTGCGGAAGTATAGACGATTAAGTCTCCTGTCTCCACATGCTGCTTTCCGAAATCCCGGATCACGTCCGTGCCGGAATAGGGCTTGTTGCACAGAATGCCTCTGCCCGTCTGTTTCTTGAATTCTTCCAGGACTTCATCCGGAAATCCATCCGGGTAGGTGGGAAGCGGTTCCTCGGAAATGATTCCCGCGATCTCCCAATGACCGATGGTGGTGTCCTTTCCCTGGGAGCTTTCCGTCATCCGGCCGTAGGAGCCCAAGGGCTTTTCTTCCCTTTCCCCTGCTGTTACCCCGTCAATGTTAAAAAGTCCCAGTTTCTTTAAATTAGGCGTATCAAATTCTTCCGCCTTTGCAATGGTTCCTAAGGTATTGCTTCCTTCGTCATGGAACTTCGCCGCATCCGGTGCTTCCCCCACGCCAAAGCTGTCCAGAACGATTAAAAACACACGTTTTGTTTCTGACATATCCGTACCTCCTGTTGTGAAAAGGGATTGCTGAGCAATCCCTTTTCCTGTTCATTAAATTTTTTCAAACCGTTCTACATCTGTAACAAATATGGTGGCTCCGCCAAGCTCCACCGTCATTGGCATCATCATATATCCCGCTGAAACAGAAGCTATATTGGGAGCCGGAACATTGCAGGTGATTTTCTGGCGCTTCCCGCATGTATCCTTTATGAGGGTAATAACCTCTTCCACCTGTTCGTCTTCCGTACCGATCATTAACGTCGAGTTACCCTTTTTCAGAAAACCGCCTGTCGTGGCAAGTTTGGTAACACTGAACTGATGATCATTCAGCACATCCGTAACACGGTTTCCATCATCGGAACTGACGATAGCATAGATAATCTTCATATATACCACCTCGCTGTCTTATTTGGCAAAACCGCTCTTATAAGCTAATTCTATTATAAATCATAATCTGGAAAAATAAAACAGCAAATTGGAAAATAATTTGGCGGCCAATGCATAAACCATTCACCAACAGATTCCACCCGCCAAATTATGAATGACACGGCGTCCCCCCGTCCACCTCCCTCATTTTCCCCAAAAGCTTCCTATAAATACGCTCCCTCATCCAGGGCTCATTAACCGCCTCCAAACATTCATCCAAACCAAACCACCTAACCCCGCTGTTTTCATCCTCCTTACTATGAAGAACCTCATTTTCATCCGCTTCCAGAAGATAAGTCACGTTCAGATGAAGGTGAGAAGAAACATAAGCCCCTTTCTTTTCATGCCCATCCACAGTCAGCACCTCAAGAGAAAAAATATCCTCCATAACCGGCCTCACCCTGGTAATTCCGGTTTCCTCCATGGCCTCCCGGATAGCCACCCTAAGAAAATCTCCATCCCCATCCGCGTGGCCTCCGGTCCAGGCCCAGGAATCATAAATATTGTGATAAGCCATAAGCACCTTGTCACGGTTTTTGTTTACCACCCAGGCAGAGGCCGACATATGGGCTCCCGTGCTCTCCCGGAAAAGCACCGTCTCCCCAAGGGCCAGATAACGGAGCACCAGTTCCTTATCCTTTTCCTCCTGTTCATTATAGGGAATATAGGCTTCAAGCCTTTCCTTAAATCTTTTCATTTCTTCCATGTATTTTTGCCTCCATTTTCCTGTACCTTTTCAGTCATACTGCGTCACCCGCCGGATATATATAAAATAAAGCAGTTAAAAACGAGGATGCGATATGGATTTATCAGCTCTCACCTTTTCCGATCCCTCTCCCTGGCCGCCCATTGAAGTCATTGACCGGAATCCCCAGTACGGAGCGGCCATGCTGTCCAACATAGGTTCCTGCAACTCTGAGATGTCGGCAATCAGCCTTTATATTTACAACAGCATGATCACCAGGGGCTTCTTTTTCGATATTGCGGAATGCTTCCACAGAATAAGCATCTCGGAAATGCACCATTTAAACGCCTTTGGGGAGCTGGCCCTGCAGGCAGGAGCCGATCCCAGGCTGTGGAGCGTCAGGAGAAACGGAAACCTGCAGTACTGGTCTCCCGCCTGTAACCGCTATCCCACCCAGATTGGGGCCATTGTTTCCAACTCTCTGGCCGCAGAGCTGGAAGCCATCAAAAAATACCAATCCCAGACCCAATGGATCAAAGACCGCAGGATCAATGCCGTTTTAAACCGGGTCATTGCCGACGAGGTATGCCATGTGCAGATCTTCCGTCTTATGCTGGCCGAGCTCAACGAAGAGCCCTTTGCCTATTCCGCGGAATTTAAGGGAGAAGAGGTGCACGAGGCGGATATTGACGGCTTTTTCCAGGCTGCAAAATAAAGAGTGCGCATCCCCCGGAGGGTTTTTGTCGTATAGGAAAGAATCCCGCAAGCGGGATTCTCCGCCCGGGTTAGGCCGCTTCTGCGGCCTCCAATCCTCCCGCCGCAGTGCAATCCTCCCGCCGGTTTCCTGCCGTTTATGAAAGCCCGTTTCTCTCCCTCCACCACCGGGCCAGCATATGCAGTTCCTTTTCATTCAGGCAGTTAATCAGTGTACCGTCTTTCATCCTGGAAAGGCACTCCTCAAAATCCATCCATAGGACAGATTCCACTTCCTCTTCCTGAAGCCCCAGCTCCTCTTCCCTTACCGGATCAGTGCAGACGTAAACATGGCTGACCTCATGATTTAAAAAGGGCTTTCCGTGAAATACAGCCTCTTCCTCTTCTTCACGAAGCCCGATAAAAATAAGATCCTCCTCCCGGACCCGGACTCCCAGTTCCTCGTAAAGCTCCCTCACCGCAGACTCCAGGAAGCCGGAACCGGCCGGAACATGTCCTGCCGAGGACGTGTCATAGCAGCCGGGATAAGCATCCTTATGGGCACTCCGTTTCTGCAAAAGCAGATCAAATCCGCTTTTTTCATTGGGCCTTACCAGCCATACGTGAGAGGTTCCGTGAAGCATTCCATCCCGGTGCATCATGAATCTGGCCCGTACCTTTCCCGTTGTACGGCCTTCCAAATCCCGCTCCTCCAGCAGCTCTACCGCCTGGCCGTTTAAGGCCGCTTCTGCCAGAACATCCCCCCTGTATACAAGCTTTAAGGAGAAAAAGGGAATCTGGTCCTTTAAAAGCTCAAAGAAAATAAGGTCCCCTTCCCAGAGAGGCAGCTCCCCAATCTTCTCCTTTTTCACCCATTCCAGCTGTCCTTCGGAGCAATCTGCCAGAACGCCTTCGAATCCGTCAGCAGTATACAAAAACATGTATTCATCGGCATATTTATCCGATACAAAGGTCACGACGCCCCGGAGCCTGTAGGAAACCAGAGTCAGGCCTGTCTCCTCCCTTACCTCCCGGAGAAGGCATTCCTCCGGACTTTCCCCGTCCTCCAGATGGCCTCCAACGCCCAGCCATTTGTCCTGATTCATGTCATTTTTCTTTTTGATCCGGTGCAGCATTAAGTAGCTGTCTTCCTTTTCCATATAGCAAAGGGTGGTTATATTTTTATGCGCCACGATTAAGGCCTCCGTTTTCACAGCTGTTCTCCGCGATTTTCGTCAAAGCTTCATCTCCTGTCCTTTTCTCGCACCACTCCGCCAGGGCACATTCCCCGCATCTGGCTTTTCTGGCGGTGCAGGCCGTTCTTCCAAGATAGATTAGCTGAAAGTTGATTCTGTTCCAGTGTTCCTCCGGAAGCACCTTCTGCAATTCCTTCTCCACCTCAACGGGATTCTTCCCAAAGGCCCAGCCCAGCCGCCTGGAGATGCGGAACACGTGGGTGTCCACCGTAACTCCCGGGACTCCGTAGGCATCAGCCAGAAATAAGGTGGCTGTTTTTCTCCCCACTCCGGCCAGCTTCAGCACTTCGTCGATATTTGCAGGAACCTCCCCGCCGTACTCCTCTACAATCTGCCGGCAGCATTTTTTAATATTTTTCGCCTTATTCTTATAAAGCCCGACCGAGCGGATGGCCTCCTCGATTTCCTCAATGGGAGCCTCCGCCATCTGGCCGGCTGTCCGGAACCGTTCAAAAAGCCGGGGAAGCGCCTCTTCCACCTGCTTGTCTGTGCTCTGGGCGCTGAGCATGATCGCAACCAGCAGCTGCCAGGGCTGTTCGTGATAAAAGCCTTCCTTTGTCATGCCGTAAATCTCATCCAATTTATTAAGTACAAAGCTTATATTTTCCTTTTTCATTTGTTTCATCCTATTCTTTTGTATACAGCTTAATCGTTCCGTATTCTCCGTCAAATCCGGGGATTCTCTCCACCATTCCGGCCCTCATCCGCCGGATTCCCCCGGCGATCAATGGGTTGGAACCATGACTGATGTCTTCCAGAGGAAGCTCTCTCAATATCTGAAATTCCGGTCCCAGATTCCTGACCATTTCCTCATACTGTTTCTGAGCCTTCTTGCTGGCCACGGAATAACCCATAGACTCCGCAACCACCTCCAAAAGAGGAATCAGGCTCTCATAGGGCTTTCCCCCAGGCAGCACATAGCCCTCCGCCCGGTCAGCCAGCTGTCCGATCCGGTGGGCCACGCCCATAGTCAGCCTGTGGCCGCAGACGGGACATATGCCGGAATACCTTTCCGCCTCCTCTGGAGAAAGGCAGACCCCGCATTTCCGGTGCCCGTCATAGTGATACTTTCCCTCCTCCGGGAAAAACTCAATGGTCCCAGCCAGACCTTCTCCTCTTTGCAGGGCTCCGTAAAGCCCGTCATAGGATAAATCAATATCCAGAAGGTTGGCCTCCCGGCCCATTTTCCCAGGGGAATGGGCGTCGGAATTGGAAATAAGCTGAAAGCGGTCCAGAGCAGACCAGCTCCATATCATGGGCGGATCGGAAGAAAGACCCGTTTCCAGGGCATGGATATAGGGCGTTAAATCCTCAAAGCATTCCTCAATGGAATCAAAGCCGGAAAATGCGCCGAACAGGGAAAAGTGAGGGGTCCAGATATGGGCCGGAATATAGATGGCCTTAGGGCAGGTCTCCAGCACGATTTCCAAAAGATCATGGCAGTCCAGTCCCAGAATTGGCCTGCCGTCGGAATGAAGGTTTCCCATGGCCTCCAGCTTCCTTGAAAGCAGCTCCGCTTCTTCCAGACCCGGGAGCAGGATTACGCTGTGAACCTTCCTCACCTTTCCGTTTTTCTTATAAATAGAGCTGATCTCGCCGGAGACCACAAACCGGGGGACCCTTGATCCATTGGCAGAATCCCGGTCCATACGGTGCTCCTCTTTTAATATATAAAGCCCGTCCTCCCCGGGAATGAGCTTCTCTTTTAATTCCTCCCGCCACGCCCGGTGAGTAAAATCCCCTGTCGCCAGAATGTCGATTCCCTTGCGCCTTGCCCACAGCTCTAGATATTCCGGCGTACAGTCCCTGCTGGTGGCACGGGAATAATGGGAATGGATGTGCAAATCTCCTATATACATGTCTTTCACCTGCTTTTGTCGATTTATGTTTTATTATAGCCCCCTTTCCAGACCGGCGCAAGATGCAAACCGTTCCTGCTGCCTGGCATTTATTGACGGTTCCTTCCATTTATGCTAGGATATGGCTATCACGAAAATAGAGAGGACCGGTCAGATGAATTTTATGAACCTTATGCAACTCAAGGAGTTCTGGGCTGTTTTCAAAAACAACCACCCCAAATTTCCCATGTTCTTAAAGGCTGCTTCCGAGCGCTGCCTGGAGGAGGGAAGCGTGGTGGAAATCCACGTCACATCCCCGGAGGGAAAGACCCTTACCACCAATTTAAAGCTGAGAGCTTCGGATCTGGAACTGTTTGAGCAATTGAAAGCCTCCTTAAAATAGGGCCGGAATGATCCCCTTATAAAAGCATTGTTGTATTTTCCAGAATATGGTAAAATGGATGATGATGACAAAAACAGGAGGAATGAAAAAAGCATGAGAAAAGCCTTACAATTATTTGCTGTCACATCACTTCTGTCCATAACCATGACTGCGACCGCACTTGCAGGAACCTGGAAGCAAAACGACCATGGATGGTGGTGGCAGGATGAGGACAAGTCCTATCCGGTTTCCGCCTGGAAATGGATTGACTCCAATGGGGACGGAATGGCAGAATGCTACTATTTTGATGAAAACGGCTACCTGCTTACAGGAACCGTCACCCCTGACGGTTATACCGTAGATGAAAACGGCGCCTGGACAGACAGCGGCATCATCCGCCAGAGAGCTGCCAATCCTTTTGCCGCCCGCACCGTCAACCAGAAAGGCCTTGAGCTCTACCAAAGTGCGGACCAGATGAGCTCCCAGCTGCAGGGCCTGGACGTCAAGTCAGACGTCCTGATGAATATGTCCTACGGCGGCTTTGAAATTCCCATTTCCGTGGGTACACAGCTGAAATATCACGACATAAATACACCGGGCATGGAATTTCTCTACACCTATAATGTAAATACCCTGGGCATCCTAAGCACACAGACCGCTTTTTATACCAACGGCTGCTACTATTCGGATATGGGAGACGGGGAAAAATACAAGATGAAAGTCGGCTACAGCGACATGAGCAACAATCTGACATTAGGCGGGCTCACCGGACAGTTCGGGGCTTTCCTGGAAAATGTACAGATCGCAGATGATGGAGCCGGAAATAAAATCCTCTTTTACTCCAGCGATACCAGCGGCCTGGAAAACTATTTAGCCGGCATTTATGATGAGATTTTGCCCTCCCTTTCCTATTATGATTTCAAGATCAACCAGATTACCGGAAAGGCCGTCATCAGCCCGGAAGGGTATTTTTCCAAGGAAGAAATATTTATTTCCACCACCCTGTCCGACGGAGAGGACTCTATGGAAACGGCCATGAGCATTCACCTGGATTACAATAATCCGGGACAGCCCGTAACCATTCAGTTTCCGTCCACCGATGGGTTTGAAGAAGTCGTATACTGATAAAGCATTCAGGGAGGGACCCTTTACGGTTCCCTCCCTTTTCATCACTCTTTCAGCCCGATATATATATGGATTTCCGCATCCTCTGTCCCGGAATTCTGGTATTCCTCAAAATCGCAGACAAAGGAACGGGGCAGGTCCATCTTCCAAAGCTCCTGCCAGAATTCCGCAACCGCCAGCTTCATATCTCCTCTTATAATGAACCTGGCATAGGCTCCCGCCGGAATGGTCTCCGCAACCGCTCCCGCCGGGATTTCATCCACCGCCTCCACCTCGCAGGCCGTGAGCACGGTGTAATCATCCATTTCTTTCCCGGCGTAATCCCGGTAGATCCCCAAGGCCTTGTGATTTCTTTTATTGCCAATGGCAGAATAAATCCCGCTGCCAAAGAAGTTTTCCCACAGGCCGCCAATGACCTTTTCCATATCCGGCGAGCTGTTGTTTGTCCGGGCCATAAGCCCAACTACTTTCTTTTCCTCTAAATCCACCCGTTCATAGTTCATTCTGTTTCCCTCATTTCTTTTATGATGAACAGATTTTATCACAGGAAACATGACATCTATATGTCACAATTTATTTGCTCGCCGTTATTTTTATTTAAAATGCCGTTTTTATCTCCTGCCATAAGGAAACGAACCAGGCCTATGACCAGAATGACCGGAAAGAGAACCGCCGCCCCGGATGGATGCGGAAGCCAGGCTGAAGGTTCCCGGCCACATGATCCCCACGGAAAACCCGCATAGGCCGCAGCCTGCAAGTCCCAATGCAGGATGAGGGGACAGGGAAATCAGAAAATAGGAACCGATGCACAAAAGCCCGCTGGCTGCCATGGGGCATAACTCCCGGCAGCACGGTCAGGGAAATGAGGCCAAGGGCGCATAAAACATGGGCCGTTAAAATGGAGGCCCGGTACCCGATCCGGTCAATAAAGCCTGCGGACAGGAAATCCACCAGCAGCTGAACCCCGAAATTGACGGTCACCAGCATGGTGATTCTGGACAGGGAAATGCCGTATTCCGCCTGAAACGTAAGAAATAACAAGGGAACAAAGTTGTTGATAATCGCCTGTACAATATAGCTCATGAAACAGGCATGGACTGTTTTGGTATAATCGTTCTTCACTGTTTGCCACCTGCTTTTTGTTTTCAGATTCACAAACCTACAGAATTTTGGCCATGTAATATTCATCCACAAATTCCCCGTCCACACGCACGGATTTTTCTCTGATGCCCTCTACTGCAAAGCCGTTTTTCTCATAAAGCCTCTTTGCGGAAGTATTGGGACACATGACTGTCAGTTCCAGTCTTGTAACCTGTTTTTCTTCTGCCCAATGGTCCAGACGTTTGAAAAACTCTGTTCCAATTCCTTTCCCTCTGTAATTCTCAAGTACTCCCACAACAATATATGCCGTATGTAAAATCCGGTTTAAGCCGCCCTTCTGGGCCCATATGTATCCGATCATTTTTCCATTGCATTCAGCAACCATAAGGAAGTCGTCCCCGGTAACTGACCGTTCAACCGCCCTGGTTAAAAGCGGAATATTCTTGTTTTTTTCTCTTTCTCCCGGCTCATACAGCATAAATTTTGTTTCATTGTCAAGCTCATTCATCAGATTCCAAAAATCCTCTGTTTCCTGAAGCTGAAGCCTTCTATACTTAAAATCCATAAAGCTTTCCTCCCCTGAACCTATTTCTTATTGCAGAACAAATACTTCCCATACCGGATCAGCACATATCCCACAAGGCACACCGCAATTACCGTTTCCCCAAGGACAACAGCCGGCATAAATCCCACGCCGTATCCTGTTTTAACAAGATAAGCCGTTGACACCTTCATTGCCACCGCGCTGATGACAAAGGGGAAGGTAAAGGCCGAATAACTGGGATAAAACGGCAGAGCCAGATAACCCGGCAGACGGACCAGCGCATTTAAATACAGCACTACGGCCAGAACCATCAGCAGAACAACCAATGGTGCCGATTTCTCCCCCACCGACTGGATATATCCTGTCAGGCAAAGGCTCACCGGAGCGGCATAAATACAGAACAGAGGCTTTACAGGCTCCGCAATCTCCTTATATTTTACATACCGTATGGTCACAGGCACCAGAAGAACCAGGCAGCAGGCCAGACCGAACCATAAAATACCGCTTCCCAGGGCTTCCTGTCCAAAAGCGGGCGCTGTCACGCTGGCCACAACAATTCCCACATAAACGATAAAATAGCTGGCAAATACGGCTTTCATATTCAGCTTAAGCAGAAAACGAAAGGTAAAATACAGGATAAGGAGCACATGAAGAACGATCCCCAGGTACCAGATATAAACCGCTCCGCTGCCCATAAAAGGCTTGGCATAAGCCGCCAGCAGGATCACCGCCATGGAAAAGGTTCCTGATACGCTGGCTACTGCCGGATTTTTCATATCTTCCTTTACCAGATCAAAATAGAAAATGCATTTACACAAAACGAGTAAACCGATAACCGCAGACAAGGCCCCGCACAGCAGGCGTATGGACTCTGAATAGCTCTGCAAAAGGTTTCCCAGGGTCGCCAGTCCAAGCATAAGCCCTGACAGAGGAATGGGCACTCTCTTTATCATATCATTCCTCCCCGGCCTGTCCGTCGGTATCCGTAAGGCCATATTCCCGCACAATGATTTCAGCCACCTTGCCGGCTACCATACCCGTAAAATGGATGCACTGTTCCTTGTGCTCTCCAGCCCCCATGTCGAATTCCTTTGTGAGAATCCTGCAGCACAGCGCATGTTTCCCATTGTTATCTTTAAACCAGTCGTGGAGCTCCTTCGCCACCTCCAGGTTCTTTTCCACCCTGGGATCGCCCTGCTTTGTCCGGCCAAAAAATAAGCCGAGGGCCATCACTCCCCCAGATACCGCTCCGCACAGGCACTTGGAACGCCCGATTCCTACGGGGAATCCCGAAGCCATGGCAATGATCTCCTCCGGTATATCCAGCTCAAAATTCGACCGGATCGAGCTTACAACCGCCTCCGAGCAGAAGAATCCGCCCCGGAACAACGCTTCCGCATCATCCGCAATCTTTCTCACACTTACTTTCTGTTTCACATTCATCTCCTGTATCCTCCTGAATTTTTTATTGGTACATTCATTGTAGTGTGAAACAATGGGTAAGTCCAATTCATTCGCTCTATAAGCGGGCAGTAATTTATAGAGATTTTCTATCAATTATGGAAATAAGAGCCCGCTGCTGCTGTTTCATGCCGGATCATTCATAATCTTATGAAAATTATAACATAAAATGAAAAAGAAGGCATTCCAATTTTTCAACTGGAATGCCCTTCCGAAAATTCATAGCTCACGAATCTGCTGTTTAAATCAAAGATAAGCTCTTCCCCTTTGTAAAGCAAAAACCTTCCCTGCACCAGATGCTCTTCCTTAATATAACGGTTCATCTTTCCCTTACGGGGAGCTGTCAGCTTATGGGAGAACCTTGCCGCCCTGTCTCCGATGCGGTTGGATAAAAATATTTTCAGCTCGTATTCCCCCTGCTTCAGCACAACCGCCGTTTCCCTTTTGCAGATGATCTTTGTGCCTAAATACGTGGCAAACCGGTACTCCTTCCCGTTATAGCAGGCAACGGCAATGCATCCCTGAAAGCTGCTGCCCATAAAAGGAATATGCGCCACGGCAGCCATAACAGAGGCATTCTCACGGAAACGGTTGCATTGCAGCCATAAGTAATCTCTGGGAAAGGATCTTCCCCTGTCTCCCTCTATATACCCCATTTCACCGTTAAAGTCCAGCACCCTGCCATTGACTGTTATTTTCCCCTGAAGAACATGGGACATGCTGATAATTTCATGCCTGCATTCCATAAACGGCACAAACCGGAAAGGTCCCATAATGGGATATCGGATGGGGAACAGGGAGCCATAGCGGATCGTTCCCTGAACCGCAATATCCCTTGATGCAAGATCCACCTTAACTCCCCGGCGGGAAAATACATTGTTTCCGAGAATCACCTTCCCCTGTCTTCTGTCCACCAGATAATCCTCTTCCTTAAAATCCAGGAAATAGGAGCTTTCATTCCATATGATCTGCAGAAACGGATGCTTCTTTCCCCTCCTGTCAACGCTCTGCCCCGGGATGAAAGCCAGAACCGTATCCTCATTCTGATGCTTGAAATACCAGCCCTCAAAATACCCTGACCTCTTCCGCCAGGAAAAACAACTCACAACAAAATCCCTGATGCTGTCCCTTATAACCGCAGCTCTGGTCCTGACACTTCTGCAAAATGCCTTCATCAGAATTTCCTCTCCTCTCTGCCAACGCTGAACCTTGTGATAAACATAGGATTTCCCAATATGAGGAAACGTAGTCAGGGGAGAATACATTTCTTGGAAAATAAATCAGGCGGGATTCTTCGGAATCCCGCCCTTTCTGCCCGTGGGGCCTGTTGCATCAATTACATCTTCAATACTGAAATTCTGAATTATTCCTAAAATTCTGCATCATGCAGCCATACGTACTTCTCATCTTCATTGCGGTCAGTCTGATGCCACGGTTTCCCATCCAGATGACGGATCATCCAGCAGGTATACATCTGGAATCCGGGGGCCACCGCCTGGGGATGAAGCTCTCCTCCGGGAATGGCGGAAAAGCTTCCATCGGTGCTCTTAAATACCTGATCTCCTACAAAGCTTGCGCCGAAGCCTTCCGGCCTGTCAAATAAAAAGTAATAGGTTTCCGGCTGGGGATGGCGGTGAGGAAGATAGCCTGACCAGTTTCCCCTGTCATTTAAAACCTCTCCCAATACCATGTTGGAGTAGGGGGCAATATCGATGTCAAAAATGGTGTTCACCCTGCGTTTTGCTACATTGCCGAATTTCCCAACAGCGGAATATTTCCAGGGCGCATCCTCCGGTCTGTACAGCCTGCTTTCAAAGGTTCTTTCATTTTTCGTCGACTGGACCAGAATTTCCGAATCCGCTTCCGCCTCTACGGCAATTTCCGCGTCCGTGCAAACGTGGACGCACCACGGGCCCTCGGTAAATACATCCTTTCTGGATGCTTCATATTCCGCGCCGTTCATGTGAAAGATAACCGCTCCCTTTAAAAGGAGCACCGCCGTCTCTTCCCCTGTCTTCTTTATGGTTTTGACGTCTCCCTTTTTCATACGGTAAACGCGGATATCCATCATCATATCCTTGTATTCATTGGTATACGTAGTTAATACTTTTTCTCCGGACTGGTCAAATTCCGGATATCCAAATACCTGGCTCATATGGACCTTCCTTTCTGTTTTGTATCGCCCCGGAATTAATATTCCCGGGCAGCTTTTCTTCCCTCAAATACCCTTTCACAGGCTTCTTTTACACTGTCTTTCTCTGAGGTTGTGGCAATTCCCACGTTCCACCAGGACTCATAGCCATCGGACATGGTCTTTGGAATTACCTTTAAGTCAAACAGACAGGCGACTTCCTGTGTTTTCGCATCCTCCAGGGCTTCTTCCAGCTCCTTGATGGTCCGGCAGGTATAGGACTTCAGGCCATAGCCCTCCGCCACCTTGGCATAGTCCACCGGGATAAGGCCGCCTGTTGGCTTTTTCCCATCCGTATAGCGGAATTCCGTGGCAATGCTTCCGATTCCGTGATTCATTTCCAGGTTGTTAATACAGCCGAAGCCGCAGTTATCAAAGACCAGAATGTTGACTTTCTGCCGCTCCTGCATGATCGTCATGATCTCGCTGTGAAGCATCTGGAAGCTGGAATCGCCCACCACGCAGTAAACCTCATTATCCGGCTCTGCAAATTTAACGCCCAATGTGGCCGCTATTTCATATCCCATACAGGAATATCCGTATTCCGCATGATATCCGCCTCTCTTATCCGTGGTCCACATACGCTGCATACAGCTGGGGAGAGAGCCGCCTGCCGTAATAATGGTAGCATCCTGGTCAATAACCCTGCGGATTGCAGCCAGTGCGGAGGTCTGGGCGATCTTTCCTTTGGTCAATTCCACAAATTCCGGAATGGTTCTCGGATCTCTTGCCTTTACGATGGGCTCAAAATCGTCTCCCGTGTATTCGATGCTGCCCAGGCGGACCATTTCCTTGTCCCATATTGCCTTGGCTTCGGAAATTTCGTTCTTATATTGGGAAATATACTGTTTCTCTCTCAGCTTTCCGGCCAGGGCGGCAACGGTTACCTTCGCATCTCCTACAGCCTTTATCGCATCCATTTTATAGGCGTGGAAACGGCTGTTATTGATGGTGACGAAAGTGACGTCTTCTTTTTTAAACAGCCATTTGGAGCTTGTGGTGAAATCGGTCAGTCTGGTTCCGATGGCAATTACAACATCCGCATCCCTTGCGATCACATTGGAAGCATAGGTGCCGGTGACGCCGATTCCTCCCAGGCAATAAGGATGGCTGGATTTACATGCGCTCTTTCCTCCCTGGCTTTCTCCGAATGGAATGTTAAATTCTTCACAAAACTGTTCTACGGTCTCGCCTGCATCAGAATAGCGGACGCCTCCGCCTACAATGACAAGGGGCTTCTTTGCATTTGAAATCACTTCGGCAATGTCATCCAGTTCCTCTTCTACTGCAAGAGGCCTGGTAATTCTATGTACCCGTTTCTTAAAAAAGTAATCCGGATAATCATAGGATTCGCCCTCCACATCCTGGCAGAGAGCAATACAGCACGCCCCTGTCTCCGCCGGGTCCGTCAGGACACGCATGGCATTTATGAGGGCTGACATAATCATTTCCGGTCTGGTGATCCGGTCCCAGTATTTGCATACCGGCTTAAAAGCATCGTTGGTGGTTGTGGCAAGGCTGTTGCTCTGCTCCAGCTGCTGCAGTACCGGGTCAGGCTGTCTGGAGGCGAAAGTATCCGCCGGAAATACGAGAAGCGGAATGTTATTTACGGTGGCTGTGGCACAGGCCGTCACCATATTGGCAGCGCCAGGCCCTACGGATGAAGCGCAGGGAATAATCCTCTTCCGGTTGTTCTGCTTGGCAAAGGCAATGGCCGCATGGCACATCCCCTGCTCATTTCTTCCCTGAAATACTTTCAGCTGGCCCGGATTGCTGTCCAGTGCTTCTCCAAGACCTACTGCTATTCCATGGCCGAAAATAGTAAAGAATCCTTCTACGAACTTTGTTTCAACTCCATCCATGGATACATATTGATTATCCAGGAATTTCACAAGTGCCTGGGCAGTTGTCATTCTCATTTCTTTTCTCTCCTTTTTTATTTATACACGGGCGATCATTTCACCATATTTTTCTTTTTCTTCTTTAATAAAGGCGTGGACCTTTTCCGGACCCGGAAGGTCATCGGAACAGTTATTGCTCTTTACCATCATAGACGCCTCTGCGGAACCGAATTCCAGACAGTCAATAATATCCCAGCCCTGATATAAGCCGTATAAAAAGCCTGAACCGTATCCGTCGCCGCCGCCAAAGCCCTTTCTGGCCTGAACCGGAAATGGCTTGATGGAAAACTTCCGGCCATCACAGGTATAGGCTGTGGACCCTTTCATTCCGTGCTTGATTACAACGATTTTAGCGTTGTAGCCCTGCCATAAGGCAGCGCTTTCTTCGTCCGTCATGCCCGGTTTTATCAGGCTTTCCGTCAGATCGAATTCCTCTCTGGAGCCCATGATGATGTCCGCTTCTTTTGCTACGATGGAATAGTAAACGGAAATTTCATCCCCGTTCTTCCAGTTATAAGCCCTGTAATCAATATCAAAAATGATTTTTACATCATTTCTCTTTGCCAGCATAACGGCCTTGATAGCAGCTTCTCTGGAAGGACTCTCTGCCAGGGCGGTGCCGGATATAAGGATGGCTTTGGATTTTTTAATATATTCCTCATCAATATCCTGGACAGACAGCTGCAAATCGGCAATGCAGTTCCGGTACATAAGGATGCTGCTTTCACTTGGGGAAAGCATTTCCGTAAAGGTCAGGCCAAGCTTCTCTCCGTTGGTGCATTTTGTGATATGAGAGGTGTCAATGCCCTGATCATTAAAATAATCCACTACAAATTCCCCAAACTGGTCATCGGATACCTTTCCGATAAAGCCGGCCTTCATGCCATGCCTGGTTACACCCACGGCAATGTTGGCCGGGGAACCGCCCACAAACTTTTCAAACATGTGGACCTTTTTTAAGGGCTTGAATTCCTCTTTTACCTGGTCATTATAGGCTGGGTTAAAATCGATGGCTACCCGGCCTAAGAGAATCAGGTCAAGTTCTTT
The DNA here is from genome assembly GCA_023437715.1 of Bacillota bacterium. Taxonomy (GTDB): domain Bacteria; phylum Bacillota; class Clostridia; order Lachnospirales; family Lachnospiraceae; genus Lacrimispora. Next base: position 97,033 of record JAEZFK010000073.1, read on the forward strand.
GGATTCGTCAAACGTTACGTACTTCATTCTCTCACCTCTCCGTTTCATTATGATTTATTTTGCTTTCTTTTGTTATTGGTGGTTTTAGATTTTGAGGGTTCTTTGAATTTCACTTTCCTTTACTCCATTTTTATTGCGTGCTTTTTCTTCACTTGTTATGTGCTTTGATTATATCACGCACGCAAATTGCGTGCAAGCACTTTTAGCATTTAACAATAAAATTTGCATTCCCTGACGTTCTGCAAACCAAACCCTTAATCCGACAGTATTTTTAAAGGTTATATTTCGTTTTAATGATAATATCAGTGAAGTAAAATTCCTGTTCTGCTTTCCTGCTCCGCTGTATGATATCAGCCAGAATAAATAAGGAACGGTATCCCTGGGTATAGCCATCCTGGTCAATCAAAAAATCAACATCTCCATCCTCTAGGGCCTTGACATTTCTGGTTGTCAGATCGTAGATGATTACATATGGTCTCTTTTCAAGTCCCAGCCTCGCAAAAGCCCGCTTTACGCCTGCCTGTCCTCCCGAAAACACAACGATACCAAGGAGATCAGGGAAAGCATTTAAGGTATTTACAATGATTTTTTCCACTTCATCACTTTCATCAAAGCTGCTCTGCACTCCTACCAGCTCCAGCCCCGGAAATGTCCGCTTGATCTCCTCCACAAAGCCATCCACGCGCATGCTGTTGACGCTGTTTCCGAAATACCCGGTAATGGCGAGGACTTTTCCTTTCCCTCCGGTCAGCATCCCCATAAGGCCTGCTGCCGTACGTCCGCTCTTTCGGCTGTCCTGGCCTACAAAGCTGTTTCTCTTTGTTCCCACAATATCCGAATTAAACGTGACTACCGATATTCCCTGCTCCGTCAGATTGTTGATCCTGTCCCTGATCCGGTCGCATTCCACAGGCATAATGGCAATGCCTGACACGCCCTTTTTCTCCAGCCTGTCAAGAGCAGCCAGCTGTTCCTCCTCGCTCACTGTGGCGCATTCCTCCAAAACCAGCTCAACTCCCCGGTTTTTCAGTTCCCGTCCTGCGTCTTCGATTCCTCTTTTAATCGGAATCATAAAGGAGGACCTGGCCAGCTGTGTTACAATTCCCAACCTGATTGGCTGAAGTTTTGCTGCGTTTTTTTCTTTCTTAGGTACATAACCGATTTCATCTGCAATCTGAAAAATCCGTTCCGCCACTTCCTTATTCACTCTTCCGCGTTTATTCAAGGCGCGGTCTACCGTTCCTCTGGATACTCCTGCTATCTCTGCTATTTCCTGAATGGTTCCCGCCATATAAAACTTCTCCTTTTTTGTGCTTTTCTCACTCCATCATATCACACGCCAAAAAAGCACGCAAGTATATGCGTGCTTTTTAATGCTTTTTCTTTACTTTTTATCAGCTTTTAATCATTGATCCGATATATTTTCCTGTACTTCACTCTTTCCATAGCGTTTCTTCATATATCTATATCTATATCTATTATATGCCTATCTTTCTGCTTCCGCGGAAGCATGATCCTTAGATCTTCCGGTCAATAACCGGCTTCCATTTCCTTTATTCTGTCATATAAATACTGATTGGCAGGAACCGGAATCCCATGCTTTTTTGCCAGTTTCAGCACTGTTCCGGCAAACATTTCCACCTCGGACCGGCGCCGGGCTGCTCCGTCCTGCCTCATGGAGGGCATTCCATCTGGTGACAGAGTTTGTATGAGAGCTATATATTCATTTAAATCCTTTTCTCCCACCATCACCCCTTCCGCCTGTCCCAGGGCAATCACTTCCCGCATTGCGGCTATCATGGTGCGGTTCGGCTCTCCTGCTGTCAGGCAGCCATGGTAATTCGTTTCATACATCATGCAGGCCTGATTAACGCCTACATTAAGCATGAACTTTCCCCACATCCTATGTACAATGTCTTCATCTTCTGTGTAGGGCATACCAATCTCATCAAAATAGGCCTTGACTGCCTCCAGATTTTTCCTCTCACAAGCCTCCTTTGCTCCGATACGCAGCTCTCCCATTTTGGTGAAAGTCAATTCATTTCCAAATTTCATGGCATCCATTCCCTGGGCCACCGTATCAATGAGGTGTTCTCTGCCATACCGCTCCGCAATCATATCTTCGCTGGAAATGCCGTTGAGCACCGACATGATGATGGTCCCCTCTCCAATGCACCCGGCCATTTCCTCAATGGCGGCTTCCAGACCATTGTATTTTACCGCTACGATCAGCAAATCCACCGGTTTCATATCCTTGCTGTCACAGATATGAAATTTATATGGTTCCTGATTTTTATAGAATACCTGATTTCTGTATTTTTCCGCCCGTTCTGTATTCATTACGTAGGAGACGCCATCTGCTCCCTTTTTATCTATGATATAAGTACCGTATAAAAGCCCCAGAGCGCCCATTCCGATAATTGCTGTTGTTTCAACTTTCTTCATTTTTTCTTTGCTGACCTCCTGTATACAATCTTTTCATCCAAAACCATTCCCTTTTCCGCTTGATTTTTCCCTAATTAATTTAAGAATAGCACGAAAACAGGACCGTGTACAGAAAAAATCAGAGTATCCTGCGGCTTGCCAAACAGAGAGCCACGGAACAATCAGGCAAAAACGTCACTTTTTTATTGAAATGGCCATTTCATGAAATTTTTCACTTATTTTGGTCATCACTCAATGAACTTTAATGAGAAATAACCCCAGCATACAAAGTCCCACCCCCAAAAGCTGGCGCATGGTAATTCGTTCCCTGTAGAGAATCATACCTATAAAAAGTAATATTACAGCTACAATTATATTTGCAAATAAGGCACTGCTGCTGATTTCCCATCCGTTGCGGTACATGGTAATAAAACCAAATTCTATTCCCACTATGGCAATTCCCAGAGCATAGCTTGTCCAATTCAGACTTCCGAAAGCCTTTGTCAGCTTTCCGCCGTTTAAAAAGAACATCAAAAAAGTACATATCATGCTTATGGTGTAGGAAACAGCCAGGGACAGGTACACATTTGCATCTCCCGGAGAATTTTTAGCGATATTGTGATAAAATACGTTTGAGATTATCACCAGCAACAAGGGCAAATAGTATTTCAAATCCATGATTCTTCCCCCGCCAATACTTTTTCCATACGGATATGCTCACAGTATTCATCATAATAGGGCTCGCCTGTTTCAACGTATCCGTTCTTCTTATAAAACTCCTTTGCCCTCACCTGTGCGGATAGAACAATTCTCCTTCCGCCCTCTGAATGCACCATGTGTTCTACGGTTTTCATGATTTCGCTCCCCATATGTTTTCCCCGATGAGACTTTAAAACGGCGATTCTTCCCACAAAATAAACGCCATCCTCATTTCCTTTATAGTAACGGCAGGTGGCAGCAGGGGAATTACCGTCATAGAAAATCAAATACTTCGCTGTTTTATCAATTTCATCAAATTCATTTTCAAAACCCTGTTCTTTTACAAATACTTCTTCCCGTATGAATATCACCTCATCAGTTAATTTATTCATCTTTTTAAACATAATTTCCTCCTTATCAAAAAAACAGGCACCCAAGACCAAACCTTATAATGCAGCGCAGCTGCACCGTACCTACGGTTTAGTCCTGGATGCCCGATATCTTTTATCCGGTGATAAAAGAAAGCATGAAATCTAAATTTTCGTTTATTTTAGCAAAGAGATGAGGGTTTGTCAAGTGTACACCGGGAAATACCTGCTGCCATATCAATTTTCACCTTTTCACCATATATCAAATAAGGTATAATTCTATATGAAGTGCTGCATACACTATTAGGAATTTATAAAAGATTCCTGACAACGGAGTATGCCAGGATTTTGACCACTTGGAAGGGGGATTATCGTATGTCACAAATAACCAAGCGTGCATTAGAAGAATCACTGAAAAGAATGCTGTTGAAAAAACCGGTTAATAAAATAACCATTTCAGATATTACCGAGGACTGCGGAATTAACCGCATGACCTTCTATTACCATTTTAAGGACATTTACGACTTGATTGAATGGGCCTGTGTGGAAGACGCAGCAAAGGCACTGGATGGAAAGAAAACATACGATACCTGGCAGCAAGGCTTTCTTCAGATTTTTCAGGCAGTTCTGGATAATAAGCCGTTTATTCAAAACGTATATAACTCCGTCAGCAGAGAACAGGTGGAAACCTATCTGTATACACTCACTCATAATCTGCTGATGGGAGTCATCGAAGAAAAAGCGGAAGGGATAGAAATCCGGGACACGGATAAAAATTTCATTGCCGATTTTTATAAATTTGCATTTGTCGGCCTGCTGCTGGACTGGATAAAAAATGGAATGCGTAAAGATCCGCAGCAGATCGTTGACCAGCTCAGTATTCTGATTGATGGGGATATTACGAAAGCTTTGGATAAATACCGTATTGATAAAACACATCAAACTTCCTGATATGATAAAAATATTTACATTTTGAATGTCATGATAAAACTTTTATCATGGCATTTTTATTGATTATAGGATTTTTTTTAATAAGGAGTAAAATTTAAAATGTAAGAAACCAAAACAACATTTACGGAGGTATGATTATGTATTATTCCAGTGGAAATTATGAGGCATTTGCACGTCCTGAAAAACCAGAAGGCGTTGACCGCAAATCCGCCTATATCATCGGTTCCGGCTTGGCCGCTCTTGCAGCGGCATGCTTCCTTGTCCGCGACGGACAAATGAATGGGAAAAGAGTTCACATTCTTGAAAAAGATCCGATCCCCGGCGGCGCCTGTGACGGCTACCAATACGATAATGTGGGGTATGTAATGCGAGGCGGCCGTGAAATGGATAATCACTTTGAATGCATGTGGGATTTGTTCCGCTCCATTCCATCCATCGAGACAGAAGGTGTAAGCGTCCTTGACGAATATTATTGGCTCAACAAGCACGATCCCAACTACTCTCTCATGCGTGCTACCGTCAACCAGGGGAAAGATGCCCATACGGATGGTAAATTTGGCCTTTCCGATAAGGGGGCCATGGAAATCATGAAGCTTTTCTTTACACCCGATGAGGATCTGTATGACAAACGAATTAATGAAGTTTTTGACGATGAAGTCTTAAATTCAAACTTCTGGCTGTACTGGCGAACCATGTTCGCATTTGAGAACTGGCACAGCGCACTGGAGATGAAGCTTTATATCAAGCGGTTTATTCACCATATCGGCGGACTGCCGGATTTCAAAGCTCTCCGTTTCACCAAGTATAACCAATACGAGTCCATGATTCTGCCCATGATTAAATACCTTGAATCCAACAACGTCCAGTTCCACTATAACACCAAGGTAGAAAACGTGGAATTTGATATTAATAAGGATAAAAAGGCTGCAAAATCCATTTCAATTATACGGGATGGCAAGAATGAAAACATTGACCTCACAGAAAATGATCTGATTTTTATCACCAACGGCGGATGCGTTGAAAACTCCACCCTGGGCGACCAGAATCATCCTGCACCTTTTCATACGGAAATTCAAAAGGGCGGCGGCTGGGATATGTGGCGCAAGATCGCAGCACAAGATCCGTCATTCGGCCATCCGGACAAATTCTGCTGTGATCCGGAGCAGAGCAACTGGATGTCCGCTACCGTGACGACGCTGGATGACCGTATTATACCTTATATCCAAAATATCTGTAAACGCGATCCTTTCAGCGGCAAGGTGGTCACCGGCGGCATTGTTACCGCAAAGGACTCCAACTGGCTGCTCAGCTGGACATTCAACCGCCAGCCCCAGTTCCGCAGTCAGCCCAAGGATCAGCTGGTGGGATGGATTTATGGACTGTTCAGCGACAAGCCCGGTAATTATGTCAAAAAAACCATGCGCCAGTGCTCCGGGAAAGAGATTTGCATGGAATGGCTGTACCACATGGGAGTGCCGGAAAACCAGATTGAAGAGCTGGCGGAACGCAGCGCCAACACCGTGCCCTGTATGATGCCTTATATCACCGCCTTTTTCATGCCTCGCAGCGCAGGCGACCGTCCTGCCGTTGTGCCTCAGGGAAGCGTAAACTTTGCATTTCTCGGACAATTTGCCGAAACTGAGCGGGATACTATATTTACTACGGAATACTCGATCCGTACCGGAATGGAGGCGGTTTATACTCTTCTGAATATTGACCGGGGCGTGCCGGAGGTCTGGGGAAGCACCTATGATATCCGCGATCTCCTGAATGCAACTGTTCAATTGCGGGATGGCAAAAAAGTTACGGATATGGACCAGAGATTGATTGAAAAACTGGCTCTGAAAGCTATCCTCAAAAAAGTCGATGGTACTGACATTGAAAAGCTGTTGAAGGAATATCATGTGATCTGATTTTGTTACTATTACAAGGAAAAGGAAGCTGCTGGCAGACATTGAGATTTATACGCTTGACATCTATACGAAATAAAGATATTATTATAGCGTAAATATGTTATGTTGGCAGCAACATATATTAAGGAGTTAATAAATATGCGGCAAGGTATTCTTAAATAAAACTGTCAATTTGATAGTGGGAACAAAAAGACGAAATTCCCTTAAACGGAAAAGGGATTGTTTTTCTGTACCCAATTTAAGAATACTTTTATCATGTGATTTGGTGCAGCAGGCAGAGTGACGCCCATTGCTTTGTCTGTATGTCCATATTCCCATACCATTATTCCCCAGTGGTAAAAGTATTTTATCACTGGGGATTTTTATGCCCTTTTTGGCGTTTAATTGTAGGAAAATCACATGAAAATCAATATTGTGGACACCCCCGGACACATGGATTTTTTAGCAGAAGTACACCGTTCCCTGTCTGTTTTGGATGGAGCAATCTTACTGGTTTCTGCAAAAGACGGCGTACAGGCGCAAACCCGGATATTATTCCATACACTTCAAAAGATGAATATTCCCACAATAATTTTCATCAATAAAATAGACCAGGACGGAATTGATTTACAGGCAGTTTATCAGGATATCAGAGAGAAGCTTTCTGCGGAAGTCATCATCAAGCAAAATGCATTGCTTTTCCCGGCATTGTACGTGAAAGCAAATACCGATCCAGAACAGTGGGACACCGTGATTGCGGGCAATGACTGCTTTTTAGAAAAATACACGCTTGGGGAGCCATTGAATCAACGGGAACTTGAGGGAGAGGAAAATACGCGGTTTCAGACCTGCTCTTTGTTCCCCATTTATCACGGAAGTGCTAAGACCAATATAGGAACCCAACAGCTTATAGAAGTCATTGCAGACAGATTTTATTCATCAACAGACAGAAGTCATTCTGAATTATGCGGAAATGTTTTCAAAATAGAGTATTCTGAAAAAGGGCAACGCCTTGCCTATCTGCGCCTATATAGCGGAATGGTGCACTTACGCGACAGCATTACAGTATCAGAAAAAATGAAGATCAATGAAATGCGCATTCCTGTAAACGGAGAAATATGCCAGACAGACACAGCCCATTCCGGGGAAATTGTTATTTTACCCAGCAGGTCTTTTAAGGTGAATGATGTAATCGGAAATGCAGCTCTTTTATCGCGGGAAGCGTGGAAAGATAACCCTCTTCCCATGCTGCGGACAACGATTCAGCCAGCAGAGCCCGACCACCGGGAAATACTGCTCAGTGCACTTACAGAAATTGCAGACACCGACCCGCTCCTGAATTACTATGTAGATACGATAACCCACGAAATCATACTTTCCTTTTTGGGAAAGGTACAAATGGAGGTTGTCTGCGCGCTGCTGGAGGATAAATACCATATAAACGTTAAGACAAAAGAGCCTACGGTCATTTTCATGGAAAGACCTTTTAAAAAGGCGGAGTATACAATCCACATTGGAGTGCAGCCGAACCCATTCTGGTTCTCTATCGGATTGTCCGTTGAGCCTCTTCCTCTTGGAACCGGAATACAATATGAAAGTCATGTTTCTGTCGGGTACCTAAATCAATCTTTCCAAAATGCAGTGATGGAGAGAATACGCTATGGGTGTGATCAGGGCTTATATGGTTGGGAGGTAACAGACTGTAAAATCTGTTTTGAATATGGGCTCTATTACAGCCCCGTCAGCACCCCGGCTGATTTTCGTTCTCTTGCGCCTGTTGTTTTAGAGCAGGTTTTCAGAAAGGCCGGAACCGAACTGTTAGAACCCTATCTGTCTTTTACGCTTTATGCACCCCAGGAATATCTTTCCCGTGCATATAACGATGCACCACAATATTGTGTAAATATCGAAACTACCCAGCTTAAAAATAATGAGGTCATTTTTACTGGGGAAATTCCTGCCCGTTGTATTCAGGAGTATAGAAATGATCTGGCTTTCTTTACCAACGGGCGCGGTGTTTGTTTGACGGAGTTAAAAGGATATCAGGCTGCTAATGGCAGCCTTGTTTGCCAGCCGCGCCGCCCAAATAGCAGGATAGATAGAGTGCGTTATATGTTCAATAAGTTGGAGAGTTAAATATGCAGGCAGATAACGAAAATGGCTTTCTCGTTCATTTCTATTTTGGGAGAGGCAAAGCGCCATAAGACAGGCTTAGTAGGGGCAAGCATAATTCAGGGTTGTCTGCTTTACTGCTTTTCTCGGAATGAGGCCAAAGCTTCGAGGAAAAGTAGTAGGGGTAGGATGTGCTTATCCGTCAGATTGCAAACGAGGTGCTATCAACTTTACGCTGATAGCACCTCGCTCATTGTCACATTCCGCCCTCAGACTCCCCTATCTGGATGTTTCTTAATACTTCCTTATTGGATGTCAGCCTCAATAATTTCCTTTTTTTCATCTTAGGCAGTTATATTGGCTTTATTCAAATTCGTTTCAGGGAAAAGTGATTTTGATCGTCTTAAAAAACCACACTAAAAATGCTACTATTTAATTTATTCTTAGCCTTTTGCAGATTCCTGAAGTATTTCCTTTATCTGCGGTATGGTTTTTCCATTCTGACGCATTTCCCTTATTTCCTCAATGCGAGCGATTGCTTCTACACGTTTGAATCTCCTGATCAGATTCGTTTCTGCCTGTTCAAAAGGCAGCATTCCCTCTTCTGTATAGAACTTTAGGGTACTGTATCTGGCATTGGTCAGCCGCACCAATTCTCCGATTGATACATATTCTGATTCCATTATTTTTTCAATTGTTCGTTGTCTTGACATATCCAATTACCTACAGATTGTAACGACGTAATCTTACTCCATGAATAGGCATTCTGCCGCCTACAGCTCCAGGGATTAGTTCATATTTAATATTATCAATTTTTACAACCGGAACTGCACCGCCTCTAAGCACCTCATATACATGCCCCTGTGAAGATATTCGATCCAATACATTCTTCAACCGCATCTGTGCATTTGGAAAATATTCTTCCGTATCAATAAAAATCGATTGTTTTCTTTCAAAGAATGGGAATATAAAATTAAAACCTTTTCCTTTCTCAGTAGCAGCTGCCTGGCTTTTCAACTGTAAAAAACCAGCTACTACGGTCCCCCATAAAGAACCTATTTTAATGGGATAAAGTGCTTTTGCCAGAGTGCTTTCATCGCGAAGACTTGTCATCTGTGCCGTTATTTTATTCTGTTCGTAGACAGAAAAGACCTGATAGAAGCATAGGGACTCTAACAGCAGCCATACCAAAATAATACTTTCCTCTGAGATGGGTCCTTCTTCTAAAAACTCAGCCCTTAACAAATCTAACTGGCATTCAAACTCCCTTGTATCGCTCACATAGGTTTTTAGCTTAATATTTTTATCGTAATATAAATCACAGCCTAACAAACTGGTAACCGTGGAAAGAAGCTGTTTGCTTTGTAAACGCTCTGCGTAGGTTCGTTCTAATTCCTTTTTATTTGCTTTTTTCATGGCAGCTTTCATTCTTTCTTCATTAAAGTTCCATTTATCCGCCGCAGAGTCGTAGTTTTCCTCTAAAAATACGGCAACAGCTAATATCTTTAATACATTCTGCTTAGCAGTTTCTCTATACTCGCTCTCATGACCGTTAAGGCCAATTAGTGCAAAACGTTCTGATAATGTTAAATCCATAATGATCCTCCTTCAGCTGCATTTACTTATTACTTACTACTTATTACTTATATTATCACTTTGTGAATAAAATTACAATATCTTGAGATGTTAATTCCAGAGTTATTCGAATTATCGGATTAGATACATTTACTTGTTAGAACGTGCGCCCACCAGGAACACAAAAAATGCTCCTTTTCGATAAGAATTGTCATATCGTCATTCTTACCAAAAAGGAGCTGTTTTCTGTCAAAGACACAAATTAGATTACACTACCCGCCTATAATCATTTTGCAGATACATTTGTTTCTGTATAATGTTTCTAAATCGCTGAATCCAAGATATTATATTATATTTCTTATGGCTTAAAAGAATTCTAGAATCAAATTTAGCCTATTAATCCTAGTTCTTTTGCAATCTTTTTTATTTGTTGTATAAAACTATCTTCTTTCCTTTCATCAGATAATTCTTTATTTGGGGTTGTTGACCACCTGTATATCTGCTCTATGCTTCCATATCCTCTTTTGAAAAGTCTAGCATACTTCATACAATTTTTCTTTGTTGGTGCATCAGATAAAACAATCTTTAATTCTTCATCAGTCCACTTCTGTCTTTTATTTGATACATCCCTCAAATCTTCATTATCCCTTTGAAAATCGAGTAAAATGTTTTCAATTAATTCAATTTTACTGTCAGATGATTCAATCTTTTCAGGAGTAATGCCCGATACATAGAAAGCGCCATCTTCATAAAGTGTCTTTTCTAATAGTGCAGTATTGAAAGCCTTATGCTTTTCAGCGGAGCACTCATAGAGTATACGAACAATTTTTCCCGTAACAGCTCCATTCCAACGCCAGTAATTCATCGCTACTTCATCTATTTGACCAAGATTAATAGCCGTAATATCTGTGTCAGTAAAATGGATAGTTAAAAATTCTCTGTATGGTGTTTTGTAAAAGAAGCTCTGCAACTGGTAGCGATTAGGGTTATCAATCTTGTACACATACGGATCAGGTTCTTCTGTATAGTCGATATCATTATCAGATATATCATGAATCCAGAAACCTCTCTCCTGTCCCTCATCATTAAAATTATTGGTGTGAATGGCATAATAAAAGTACCCACTTTTGGCGGAGAAAATTCCCCACCTTGTTATGCCTAACGTTAAGACCAAGTTATACTGAAAGCGTAACAAATGACTCTCCCCATAAGGAGGAAAATTTT
>JAEZFK010000065.1 GCA_023437715.1 Bacillota bacterium
ATCCTGCCAAAGATTCCCCTGAATTGTCAGGCTATCTGTCAGATTTGCAGAAAGCATACCATTAGGTGTCCAAGAGTCGATAAGCCATGTATTGACAGTATAGGCTCCGTCCGGTATCCAGATAGGCGAGAAGTGAGTGCGGCTTTTATACGTTGAATATTCATTTTTCTGAAATTCAAACAAACCCGATCCCATACGCTCCAGCAACCTCCAATAGTCTTCGTAGCCGAATTCAGGAAAATAGCTGACTGCATTCTGAGGCTGAGTCACAGCTGAGCTCTGATTTGAGCTGATGCTGCTTGTTACAGTTTGGTTAATTCCATATCCGGATTTCATTGTTCTACCACTTGACGTAGGATTCGTGCTGTCACATTTGATATTCATAACAGCAGTCAAGCTGGCACTGTAATGATCCAAATCAAACTCCCACCATCCATGATCGCACCAGTACCCATCTTCATCGTCCCCATGCCATACCCAATACTCATGCCACCATGGACGCCAGATACTCCAGTTCGCAGAGCTTTTTACAGTCCTGCTAGGAACTGAAGAAAGGGAGAAGCTGTCGTTTCTATCATCAGCAACCGGATTTGGCGGCGTGTTTTTATTGAGATCAACAATTTTTACATTAATAGTACCTTTAGCTGTTCTGCCCGGTCCGGATACTGAAACATCGATTGCCATATCCTGCTCAGTTGATGGTGTTATCCATTTTACCCATGCGAGCTGACTGTCCCCGCTTGGATAGTAGACATTGCCCACATTATAGGTTCTGCCGTCAATTTCAAAGCTTACACGGGTCGGTTTGTCCGGATCGGACTGTCCTCCGCTTACTCTGACTGCTGTTATAACTTCAGTATTTACACGATATTCATAGTCATATACCTCTACCTCAGGTTCCTCCGGCTTTTCTGCAAATCTTACAATACCAAGTCCGAGACTGGACTTAATATCTGCATTTGTTGCAGTAGCGGTTCTGCTTCCATGCCATGCAGGATATCCGAGATCCCCTGCCTCCAAAAACATAGCAAGAGGCAAATTCTTATGCGTAAGCGGAAACATATTTTTACGGAGCAAGCCGCTGACTTGTTCATCATACATAGCAGCCTCTGTTGCGGTAGTAGCAATTAATACACCTTCAAACGTATAATAGGCAATGGGTTCTAAAAGTATTTTGTAATCCCCACCAATGAGAATGTCATAATCCATACCACTAATATCGGCAATACGCTTAACGACATACTCTGAACAGAAATATTTTTTTATAGCATCAATGTTATTAATTCCTTCAATGCTGATAATTTGTGGAATACTCTGTCCCGGATTTTTAAAAGTATAACCTCCTTGTACGGGTCGGAGTGCTGCTCCGTTACTATATTGCAATTTGCTAATCTTTCCAAAATGATATATTCCAGACGAAGGAGCTTTATTTGTAAAGTCAATTGGTACAGTAACTACAGCATGGTCACTTGCACGAACCACTGTAACACGAATACCCTCGTTACCCGGACTCCATTTATTATCATCTGTTCCATATCCCATATCGCCTCCGCCACCATCAATATTTCCGCTCCCACCTGTATCAGCAAAAGCATTTATGGTAAATATCAATAACAAACCAATCAGCAACATGGATATGATTTTAATGATTTTTTTCATCTCATCCTCCTATTTCTTGCAAAATAAAAACACGGTATTTTCAACCGTGCTGTGATATATTCTGTGTATTAATCCATTGTCCCTACTTGTTTATTTATGTCGCCGTCGCCATCAACAAACTCTCCATGATTTTCACCAGCATCAGGTACATTTTCAAAGCCGGGAAGTCCGCCGCCTTTCGGCTTACTCTCTTCTTTAGGTATCTCCACCTTGTCATGGTCCTCTGGTTTCGGAGGTTCAGTTATCTTTTCACCGTCTGGTTTTTGTATAGGATCGGTGAGCTGTTCTTCTGTATATTCCGGCTTTTCAACATCTTTTTGTATAGTCTGCTCCGTACCGGATGATATTGCTCCATTATCTTTGTTCTCTGGTTCAGTGATATCAGGAATTGTTACCAATATTTCTTTTTCTTCTGTTTCTGGTGTGTTTACTGTCACATCCGAATTCTGTTCATCTTGAGGCGCAATTGGCTCATCTATTATAGGATTCTTTTGAAACTGAGAGTTGATAAGCACTGCCAAAATGACACATACTGCAAGGCAGCCTGCTGCAACAGCCCATTTTTTTGTTCTGTTATTCATAAGAGTTTCCTCCGAATCATTAAATTTTCATGGCTTCCTTTTATCCACACCCTACCATAATTGCGAATAAAAGTCTACCTTTTATTTCAATTAAATCATTTTCATCCAAAATCAGTTAAAATCTTGGGGTATATCCGGCGCTGGTTTTAAGCGTGATTCGCATAGGCGGCAGAAGCTTTCCGCCAAAAGATACAGGTACCTCCAGCATTATAAAGGCATCCGCTTCAAACCTTGCTGACGGATTATCTCCTGCAGCAAGGGGAGCATTTCGTATATCCACGTTCAGACCCCATATCCTGAATTCCAGCTTTCCCCCTGAGGTTTTCTTTTCATGATAAGAACCGTTTGTGGACATACTAAGAATATCATCCAGCCTGTCATAGATATCTCCATAATCTAAACTTTCGTTAAAGCTTCCGGCCATGGGCTGGTATCCTCCGCTGTACCCTTCTCGAACACCATGGTATACATCATCATAATTTTCCACTACTGTAGATATTATCGCGTCCTGCACAGCATCACGAACTCCTTGGGCAATGATAAGAAGACGAAGGTATTCCGAAACACCTGAAAATATAATGATAAGTGAAAGTGTAATTGCAACAGCCAGTGGCGTGGATGAGCCTCTCTTATTTTTTAAAGCTGTTATAACTTTACATGCTACTTCCAATACACCTCACTCCTTCCTGCCGCATCTGCCCTTAATGTAATGGGAAATGATCCGAATCCACCAAAAAGTCCGATGTCTGTCTTATAGGTAACCGTCACGTTAATTTCCTCATTAAGCTGTATTCTTCCTGTTTTCGACCATGATACCGTGGGAATCAGTCCCGTTTTTTCCCGGAGCAGCTGCTCACGTCGGCTGGTTTCACTGCCTACTTGTCCTGCTATTTCTGCTTCCCGGATGAGCTCTGTGGCAAAGGTATCTATCTGCTGCTTAGCTATGAATACAGGAAACACCTTAACAGCAAGGGCTATAACCAGCATTGAGCAAAGCACCACTACTGCAACATCAATATAGCCTTCACCGCTCTTATCTTTTAGGAGTTTCAGCACATAGTCACCCCCTGCTCAAAAGAATTCTGATTTTGTTCTGCTTCCTGGATACAAACACTTAGCATATACCATGTACCATCACTAAAATTAGCATCACTGACCTTTTGATTCAGTATCTCATCTGCAGTTACATCCATGACATAATCAGGATGTCCTGCATTTCCCATTATGCTCTGACTTGACAACAACATCTGTGCTTTTTCCGGCGTCAAACATACATATCCTCCGGGTGACATAATTTCGAGATTCGTGCAGGGATGTCTCTCTATAAATTCTCGCACAGTTACAATTTTATTTGTTTCGTCAATTGGTGTATATCCTGGATCAAGTGCATAAAATTGTTCCGCATCTCCTTTATCAAACAAAAACCATAGTGCATGATTCAGTTCCTCACTGAAATCAATATTTCGCTCAGACAGCCACTGATCTCTTACAACTTCCAACGGATTAGCAAATCTCATGAGGTATTCCATATAATCCTCCGGATACCCACCGCCGTGCAGTTCATTATACAAGAAGCGTGTTGCTGTTATTTCTTCGCTCATTTTAATGAGACTTTCCTTTGAATATCGGCCTAACGTATACATATAATTGTTCCAGCATTCATCAAGTTTTTTCTGAAACGCTTCTATAATCTGTTCTCTCTCCATTTTGCACATCCTTAGAACATCCCGCCGAGAGATGTAATGATTTCATATACAATTATCGCCATATAGGTTAATAAAAAGCACATAAGCATAACAAAGGAGAACACACGTATTTTCGCCGGGATTTTCATAGCCTGTGCTTTCAGACTCTGAAGCTCAAGCTGCTTCATATCGTGCGATAGCATCTGAAAATACATTCCTCCATCGTCCCCACGCAATACACCTATTAATCCACGTGTAATATCCGAAAGCATCGGTGAATTAAATCGTGCTTCAAAACGTGTCAATGCTGCTTCGAAATTGGAAGATCGCATATCAGCTGTGAGGATATCAATCTCCGCAGCAAAATCTTCACTGGCATTACCCTTATAATGTTCCAATATTGACAGCACATCCCGGCTGGCTTTTAATTCCTGAGTAATAGTCGCCACAAAGCGTGGCAGCTCCTGTTCTATTTTACTTCGCTTGACTTCCAGAGCCTCGTCCGCCTTTCGAATTTCCTTAAAGTAAGTCAATATTGCGACAAATAGGACAATGGGTGCCAGCAACGGCAGAACAATCAGGCATGGAATAATACAAAGTGAAATACTCATACCCTTTACGATTGCCATTGCTGTATACAGCTCCGGAGTGTCGGAAAATCCTGCGGACGACAGCACATTTGTCATTCTGATTTTCTTATACTCATCCATACGGATATATCGGGAAAGACGTATCGCTGTATTCCTCAGCAGTGCATCAGTGGTTTTTGGTTTTTCATTGGACTGCCTTCCTGCTGACAGCATTGCCTTTTGCGTGGCGAGCGTGGGCAATCTAAGCAAATCAGAAGCAATAAAAAACAATCCTGCTGATAGGAAAACTCCAAATAAAAATAGATATATTGACATAGATTCCCTCCTATCGTCGGTATTCTATCGGCTGTGTCAGCTTGATTACAAGTGCCGTGGAAATAAAAATTGCTGCGACACAGATGGTTATGATAATCTGCCCAAAAGGTGTGTACATCAGCGTGTGATACCAGTCTTGATTGAGAAAATACATAAGCGGAATATTCCCAATGACAAGGATTTGCATGATAATAAATTCCTTTCGCGGCTCAAATACCATATTCTCCAATTCGCCATTGACAATCCGCATATCTGACAACTTGCCGACAATCGGCGTCAGAGTAGTCTTCAGACTTCGATCAAACTGGCAGGCAATAAGTGCATCGCACCATTCAGAATATACAGCGTTGTCAATTTTATCCTTCAAATCACGGAGTGCAGCCGTCACATCAGGATCAACCAGTCTGATGCGAGATACAAAGGATTTGAACACTGACAGCACAGGCGGATTCAGATATGCGATATTTTCCTCTACTGCCGTCAGAATGTCCTCGTTTCTGAGATAGGCTGTAGTAATGATGGAAAGCGCTGTTTCCAATTCCGACGCAATATCCCTTTTGAAATGGCTGGCAGTAAGCTTTATCCACCAAAATGGCAGGAACATAAAGCCTGCGGCCATAACCGGAATAAGAAAAAGGTTTGACAGCATAATTGCAATGGACACGCCAATAGCAAAGCATAGCAGTGACATGGCACAGAGCATCGGAAAGCGTGATGTTCTGTTTGTTACTTTAAGAATGGATTGTACCTCTGCAATTTCACGGCGTAAATATGACTGTTTTTTTCTGCGAGTGAACTCTCCTACCTCATCTCGTAGCGACTTAGGCCTGTCGGTGAGCTTTCCGTATACATCAGCAGTGAATTCCATCGGTGTAATACCAATTAAAATAAAAAAACCTGCTGTCATTCCGATGCAAGCAATTAAAAGTATCGTTGTCATACGGTTTGAGTCTCCTTTCTCCTCAGACTTTCTATGATTGTCTGTGGCATACCGTTCTCCATCAGCCTTTTGGCAAGGCTATCTGATATTGTATTAACCTGCTTATGGTGTCCTTCTATAACAAATTTCCCATCCTCAATGCGGTTTTCAGTTATTACATACTGAAACAGAATACGATAATTTCTTGTTCCGTCAGGCAGAATCTCACATTCCTGTATTTCCATCATGCGTCGCTGCTTATTTTCAAGCTTCTTGCAGAACACTACAATTGGGTAAGCTTCCGTAACATAATCCATCAGTGTTTGGTCAGACATATCTACAGCTCTTTTGCACAGGGACACCATTCTACGATAAGTTGCTTCACAGGAATTAGAATGGATAGTGGTGAGTACCGCCACACCTGTTCGGGCAGCTTCTTGGGCAGCATTTGCTTCTGCCCCTCGCATCTCACCTACACCGACAACATCTGGATTAAACCGCAGTGCATAATCCAAAAGATTTGTTTGATCGATCTTCTGACGGTCATTATCACTATCACGAGTCAGGGTATGAATCACGGAGTTTATGACCTTTCCGTCCTTTTCTCTGACCAATGCAAACTCCCGAGAGCCGTTTTCGATGGTATAAACTCTTTTACTATCCGGTATAGTTGTGAGCAGCCAGCCTGCCACTGTAGTTTTTCCGGAGCTTGTGGCACCTGCGATGCAGATAGATATGCCGTAACGAACACAAAGTGATAAAAAGTCAAGCATAGGCTCGGTAGCTGCACCGCTTTCCAAAAAGTCTGACTTCTTCAAACTTTGAGGGTTAACAATACGGATGCTGGCCGCAATTCCCACATCCTCATCCACGATTGGGCTTTTTAGCACAGCAATTCGTATATTCTTGGAAAGATGACCAAGAACCATGGGGCTGGCATTATCTAAAACCATACCGCTTATATGGAGCATCCTTCGAATGACATTCACGGCATGCTCAGGACTGTCAAAGTGTTCGTCAAGCTTGACAGTTCTTCCATCTGAAAACTGAACCTCAATGTCACGCCATGAATTGACGTCGATTTCTTCAATTCCTGTACCAAAGATGTACTTAGTAAGAAAACTGAATTCTGCCATCTCTGTGTATAGTGCATCTACCAGTACATCTACAGTCATTTCCTTAACAGCTATACGTCTATCCAATATATATTTTCGGATATACCGCTTAATCTGCTCTTTATCTCCTGAATCATTTCCCGTAAGCAAGTGGCTGTAATTTGTAGAGATGTATTCTTGTACTTCTGAAAGCACGGAGGAAAAATCTCTTCCCTCAGTATCAGGCGTAAAAAATAAAGAATGTATACTCATATCCCGAATACCTCCTTTACAATTTTTTGTGTCTCATGTCGAAACTTAAGACTATCCTTCAGAGATAAATCCGCAAACAGATTTCCTGCAAGATACTGTGCTTCAAGCTCTATGGAATGTATTAAGGTAAATGAAACAGAGCCAAGCGCCTGCCCGATTTGTTCCCCTGCCTGATGAGGCTTTACATTGCTTGCAATCTTATATTGCTTATCTGTATCCCACTTGCTGTCTCGAAGCAGTGGAAGCTGACTGGAGAAATAACTAACCGATTTAAGATCTGCGTTGGTAAGGCGAAGTACACTGTCGGCTTCCATGATAGACACAGCAGATAGAATGTCATTTGCAGTATAGCTGCTGCAATCTACCACTACAAATGGAGCTATTTCCCGCAGTCCATCCAGCAGCTCTCTTGCCTGTACTTGCTCATATGGAGGATAGGTGTATTCGTTCTCACCCTTCTTCATACCGAGGATAGTAAGATAGTTGTTTTTCTTAAGTGTTACCAGATTGTGCTTGATGAGAGCCTCTGTCACATGGGTTGCAGCAAGAATACTTCCCAGTGAATGCTCACAATCAAGTTCCGATGGCGGGCAAATACAGGGCAGCATAGGTGCGGTCATATCACAAAGGAGAAGCACCACATTTTTCTTCTGATTAGCGATATGCTTTGCAAGCTTAACTGCCACCGTGGTTTTACCGCTTCCGGGGGAACCCCAAACAGCAAGAATACCATTCTGCAGTTCCTGGGCGGGCTTGGAATCTTCTTCGGAATTCTTGCGGGTAAAGATGCTCTTTTTCTTAAAATTCAGCATTACTGCACCTCGCTTCCCATTGGCACCTCATATATATCTTCATTTTCTTTTTTCTGTGGATCATGTTCAGATGAGCTTTCCTCAGTCTGTTCTTTCGGATATAATGCATCGATTATTTTATCCTGCGTCTCAATAAATTTAGCTGCATTTGCAGGAGTGCCACGGTAAACGAGGGATATGTGAAGCTTTCCGTCAGCTTCAAGCTCAGCTAGTACTTTGCTTTGCTCAGGAGAAACCAGCAAGGTTACGGTAGATGGCAGTTCACGCTCATCGTCTGCGGATTTTTCATCTCCGGTGTTAGAGTCAAAGCCTGATGAAGCTGTAACACTAATGACTTCCATGTATTTTAACTCCGCAGGAATAACGGTCGTTCCCTGTTTTTTATAGTCAGCGGCAATTATTGATACAATGTCACCGCTTTGCAGCTTGCCGGAAAGTCCGCTTGCAAAGCTCTTTATGGTTACTGACATTGCCTGCTTAGTGCCGTCCAGATTATAAAGGTAGGCATTTTCCGCTGCCAAGGTATCTGACAGCTTGGTATTTAAGATATAGTCCCCGATGGAAAGATCAGCCTTAGCATATTTACCTATTACTGTTTCACTCTTACGAATTACATTATCAGGCAATCCAAAACCGCCGACCTCCACAGTCTGTACC
>JAEZFK010000054.1 GCA_023437715.1 Bacillota bacterium
TTCTTTGTATCTTCAGCGCCTCCGGCCTGCCAACAGGCTCCTCGGTCACAAAATCTATGGCAACCTGGCATAAAGATTCATTATCTAGTATTTTAACATGATTTTCCAGAATTTGTACCCCTTTTTCCAATAAATTTTTTTTGTACCTTTCGTTCATATCCTCAGCCAGCTGTTTTTTCTCTTCCTCTGTGTAAGGGCGCTCGTAGGATATGTATTCTCTCCCTGTTATTTTACCAACATAAATGGGGAGATAGAAATTCTGAAATAAATGAAGCTGCTCTTCTTCCATGGTCTGTCTCCATGAAGTTCCTTCTGGTCTGGGCCTTATGAGAAGAAAGGATAAATCGAAAGCCTTCATATAATATCCTTTCCTGACCTTTCCTGTCTCCACGTCCACTTTCCGAAAAAGGGGCATTTGTCTTGTGAATTGATATTCCGTTCTGGCCGTTATATCTCCATCAGAGCGCACATAGTGGGTGTTGATCACCTCTTCACTGTCTCCGATAATGGGAAGAATGCCGCTGACCAGAACCTGCCCCTGTTCTATTGTATCGCCTATGGAGACCATTGGAACGCCGCTGCGCACGATCATGGAGGTGATCACTCCGTCTTTTTCTGCCACAATGTCACAGGGAGTTTCATCCTTTGCAGGAATTTCCGACAGCACTTCATTTTCTTTTATTTTAACCAAAAGGCGTGTTCCTGATACCCTTGCCGACACCCAGGTTATTTCAGGAAACTTGCTTCGGAAGGATTCTTCCAGAATGTCACAATCAATTTTGGATTTTCTCATGCCATATCGGATTTCTTCTGATTCACAGAATTTTAAAAGGGTGTCATAGGTATACATCCTGTTGCCTTCAAATTCAATATCCCAGATGAACAGGGAAAGAGAATAAAGAATCAGAAAAAAGCTCATAAACCCGGCAGCATACAGCTTCCGCTTTTTGTTCCTGTATAAAAAAAAAGGAAGTCCAAACTTTTTTAAAATCCTAAGTCTGACCTTCGATTTACGGACGAGAGGCTTTATTTTCCGAAACCCTTGTACAGTCATAAAAAGCCGATAGGAATGCCCGGCATTTATGACTTCCCATAATTCAATTTCATGTACGCTGCACATATTTAGAAAACGCTCAGGGGAAAAGCCGGTCATTTCTATGGAAAGATAACCGAATAAATAATGATTCAGCCATGCAAGCACTATATTACACCTCCAGTTTCCCTTATTATTCAAATTCCAGGGATTTTATATAACCGTTGATTTTCATCTCCTCATTGGTGTAATACTCAATCATCAGCCTGCTTCCGCAGATGACCACACGGCAGTTTTTGGCCTGAAGTTTGATGGAACAGTCTGTATACAGGATAATGCTACGGTAGTTTTCTATTACAACGCTATGACGTCCCAGAAAAGATACGAGCACTTCTCCCAAAACCACATCCTTCGGAAGCTTTAAGGCGGAAGCTGCTTTTTCCTTTGATTCCTCAAACATAATCCCTTTTCTGCCCCTCTCTTTTTATTTTTGCATACAATGGGGTTTTAATCCCTTTATACTATATGCAAAAAAGATGCGGAACATTCTACGGCCTTAAAAGTCGAAAAAACCCCTGGTCACATAGAAATGGGACCAGGGGCTCATCTTTTAACTATTAGTTATATTTACGTTTTCTTGCAGCTTCAGACTTTTTCTTACGTCTTACGCTTGGTTTCTCGTAATGCTCTCTCTTACGAATTTCCTGCTGGATACCTGCTTTTGCACAGTTTCTTTTGAATCTGCGTAAAGCACTATCTAAGGTCTCGTTGTCTTTAACGATAACATTTGACATAGCTCACACCTAACCTCCCTCCAGTTGTGTACTTGTGCATAATACAACTGTTTGGGTATTTTATAGCACTGATATGATTATAGCATAATTTTCCCATACGTCAAGAAAAATTTTCAAGACTTTTCGCTACCATTCATCCATGGCGATCTCGCCAACCATCCAAACAATTATTTTTCTTATATTTCCCTTATTTCACTTGCTCCGCAACCACTTCCTCAACTTTCAGAAGGCAAGCATCCACTCCCGCCGGATTCTTTCCTCCGGCCTGAGCCATATTCGGCTTTCCGCCGCCGCCGCCTCCAACCAAGGAAGCGATGGACTTAATTAAATTCCCTGCATGAGCGCCTTTCTTCTGCGCCTCATCCGTGACCGTTGCCATTAAATTCACCTTACCGTCCTGAACCGAAGCGATGACAATCACCCCTTCTCCCAGCTTATCTTTCAATTGGTCACCCAAATTGCGCAGCCCGTTCATGTCAACGTCGTTCACCTTTGCGGCGAGGACATGAACGCCCTTTACCTCTTTTACCTGATCCATAACATTGCCCAGAGAATCCTTGGCAAGCCTGCTCTTTAACTTCTCATTTTCCGAATGCAGGGCCTTGATTTCTTCCAACAAAGCTTCGATCTTTGAAGTTAAGGATGCCGGAGTCGCTTTCACCGCTTTGGCCGCCTCATGAAGTTCCTTTTCCGTCTCCTGATAGTAACGCATCAGTCCGTCTCCCGTTAAGGCCTCAATTCTGCGGACGCCTGCAGCAATTCCTGTTTCGGATAAAATCTTAAAGAAAGTGATAACGCCGGTATTGGAAATATGGGTACCGCCGCAAAGCTCTGTGGAGAAATCTCCCATCTTTACCACCCGGACCGTATCCCCGTACTTCTCCCCAAACAGGGCCATCGCTCCGGATTTCTTTGCTTCATCCAGAGACATGACCTCTGTTTTTACCGGAAGCGCTTCCCGAATCTTCTCATTAACAAGATCTTCCACCTGAGTGATCTCATCCGGTGTTAAAGCCGAAAAATGGGTGAAGTCAAATCGCAGCTTATCTCCGTCCACAAAGGACCCCGCCTGCTCCACATGATTACCCAGAACAGTCCTCAAGGCTTTCTGGAGAAGATGGGTTGCACTGTGGTTTTTGCCCGTGTTCTGCCTGTTGGCTTCATCCACTTTCAAAGTGACCGCATCGCCTGTCTGCAGCATTCCCTTTATCATTCTTCCCACATGACCGACTTTTCCGCCCTGTAAATGAATGGTATCCTCTACTTTAAATTCACCCTTATCGCTGACGATGTAGCCTACATCGCCCTGCTGACCTCCCATGGTGCCGTAAAATACGGTTTTTTCCGTCACAATGGTTCCATTTTCTCCGTCAGTCAGAGCCTCCACCAGCTCTGTCTCCGTGGTCAGAGCCGTGATCTTAGAATCACAGACAAGGCTGTCATAGCCGATAAATTCCGTAGTCAGTGCCGGGTCAATGGACTGGTAAACCGTGACGTCGGCACCCATATAGTTGGTGGTCTTTCTGGCATTTCTAGCTGTCTCTCTCTGCTTGTTCATGGCAGCCTTAAAGCCGGCTTCATCCACTCCGAAGTTCTTCTCTTCCAGAATTTCCAGAGTCAGGTCAAGAGGGAATCCGTAGGTATCGTACAGCTTAAAGGCATCCTCTCCGGAAAGGACCTTCCCGTTCTTTTTCACCATCTCCTCTTCCAGCTCGTTTAAAATCGCAAGGCCCTGGTCAATGGTCTTATTGAACTTGTCTTCTTCCTGGGTGAGAACCTTTAAGATCATGGCTTTCTTTTCTTCCAGCTCCGGATAGCCGTCCTTAGACAGCTCAATCACTGTAGTTGACAAATCGGCAAGGAATTTCCCTTCGATTCCGAGAAGCCTTCCATGGCGGGCAGCCCTTCTTAAAAGGCGGCGGAGCACATAGCCCCGGCCCTCGTTAGAAGGCATGATGCCATCGGAAATCATAAAAGTGCAGGAACGGACATGGTCGGTAATCAGGCGGAGGGAAACATCCACCTCAGAATCCTTTTTGTATTCTGTGTGGGCCAGCTCAGCCACCCGGTTTAAAAGGGCTTTGATGGTATCCACAGCGAAAAAGGAATCCGCATCCTGGACCACAACAGCCAGACGCTCCAGTCCCATGCCGGTATCAATGTTTTTCTGCTTCAATTCTTCATAATTACCCTTGCCATCACTCTCAAACTGGGTGAACACGTTATTCCATATTTCCATATAGCGGTCACAGTCACAGCCCACGGTGCAGCTTTCCTTGCCGCAGCCGTATTTCTCTCCCCTGTCATAGTAGATTTCAGAGCAGGGGCCGCAGGGGCCTGCGCCGTGCTCCCAGAAGTTATCTTCCTTGCCGAAACGGAAAATCCGCTCCGGAGCAATGCCGATCTCCTTATTCCAGATCTCAAAGGCTTCATCATCCTCTAAATATACGGACGGATACAGACGGTCCGCTTCCAGGCCCACCACCTGAGTGAGAAATTCCCAGGACCAGTGGATGGCCTCAGTTTTAAAATAATCTCCAAAGGAAAAGTTTCCAAGCATTTCAAAAAAAGTGCCGTGGCGTGCGGTCTTTCCTACGTTTTCAATATCACCTGTCCGGATGCACTTCTGGCAGGTGGTTACCCTTTTCCTCGGAGGGATCTCCTGGCCGGTAAAATATGGCTTAAGAGGAGCCATACCTGAATTTATCAACAACAGGCTGTTATCATTATGGGGAACAAGGGAGAAGCTTTTCATAGCCAGATGGTCCTTGCTCTCAAAAAACTCAAGGAACATTCTCCTCAGTTCATTTACACCGTATTTTTTCACGTTACTGTCCTCCGTTTGCTATTTTTCATCTTAATATCCTATCATATGGCATTTTATTTATCAAGATGTTGGGGAGGAAATTTTTTGCGGGCATGGCAGAATCGTAACCTGCAAAGCAAAAGGTACGGCAGAAACCGTACCTTTTATTTCATATACCCATCCACCAGCTCATAAGCCCTGGCCTTTGTTGAGGCCGCAAGGGACATGGTATATTCCAGCTCTTCCAGGCTTCCGCCGCTGTATTTCTGGGAATCCTCTTCTGCCTTGGCATCCCTGCTCTTGATCCAGGCCTGCTGGGAATCCTCAAGGGCCTGCCTGGCTTCGCCGTCCAGGCCGTCGGAGACTGCCGTGTAGATTTCAGTCTGGGCCCTGTTCCACAGCTTAAGCTCCTTATCCGCAAGGGCTTTCATGGAATAGGTATTGGAATCTCCGGATTCCTCCCACATCTTTTTGATCTGCATATCCAGCTCCTCCAGCCGCTCCCGGTAAAAGGCAGCCCCTTCCGAAGCATCTGTCCCTGCATATGCTCCGTTTTTTCCGTCAGGATCTATGGGAGAAAGAACGGTTTCCTGAGGGACAGGCTCGGCAAAGCTTTTTAAGACCTGCTGGGACTCTTCCTGGGAAGAAGCTGCCCCGCTTTTTTCCGGGGTTTCCTCATCCGGAGCCGGCTCAGAGGTTTCCCCGGAGGTTCCCACATCCGCTGAGAACAGCTGGGGGACCTGGCCGGAATCTGCCTCTGCGGCCGTCTCCTGCATCTCTGTTACCGGCGTCATGGCGCTTCCCGCCGCTCCTGAGAGGCTTTCCCTGTTCTTAACAAAATTGGAGGTGGCAAAGGTCACCAGAATGCCGACAACCAGAATGCCCCCGATTACCAGCCAAATCCCTCTGTTTTTATCCATGTGATATCATCCTAACCTGATTTGATGGAATTACCATATCACAAATAAAAAAGAAAGAAAATAGGAATCTGCATTTAGTAAGACATTGTAAGAGATATGTAAGTTTTTGGCATTCAGACCCCTTCATCCACCATCAGATCATCCCCGTCGGCAGCGCTGGTGGCCAGCTTGTCGCACCTCTCATTCTGCAGGTGGCCGGCATGTCCCTTCACCCAGTGAAAGGTCACCTGGTGAGGGGCCATAGCCTTTAAAAGCCTTTCCCACAAATCAATGTTTTTTACAGGGCCGCTTTTGCCCCTTTTCCAGTTATTCTTCACCCAGTTATCGATCCAGTGCTGGTTAAACGCATCCGTCAAATATTTGGAATCGGAATAAAGCTCTACCTGGCAGGGCCTGGTAAGGGACTCAAGGCCCGCAATGGCCGCCATAAGCTCCATCCGGTTATTTGTGGTCCTTACATACCCCGCCGACATGGTTTTTTCATGGAGCTGCCCCTTGGAATCCGTAAATTGTAAAACCGCGCCGTAACCGCCCGGCCCGTCAGGATTTCCTCTCGCAGCTCCGTCCGTAAATAACAGTACTTTTGTCAATTTCTAACGTTCTCCTTATCTGTCCCATTTATCGCATAAAGAATTGATCTGATCCGCAAATTTGGCAAGGTCCTTATTGGCGCCTCCCTCGTTGTTGCGGATGACCTTAAGAAGCCTTTCGCCTGCAGCAAAAAGCCTTGCGTAAACAGTTCCCGGCTTTTTGACGCTTTCCGGCGTTCTGGCGATGGCAACTCCTTCCGCCTCTTCCACCCAGGCTCCCCTGGAAAGATCATAGACGGAGCCGGAATAAGGGGAGCTTACCTGGTACCCGTATTCCGTTTCCAGAAGCTGCTCAAAGGAACGGCAGACCATATCGTCGCCGTGAACCAGAAACACCTGCTGAGGCTTTTTTTCAAATGAATTCAACCAGGTAATCAGTCCTTCCCTGTCTGCATGGGAACTCATCCCATCCATTTGTTCAATATGGGCCTCCACCTGAATGGTTTCGCCGAACAGCCTCACCTCGCTGCAGCCGTCCACCAGACTTCGTCCCAGGGTTCCCACAGACTGGTAGCCGGTAAAGACCACAGTGCATTCCGGCCGCCATAAATTGTGTTTTAAATGGTGACGGATACGGCCTGCATCGCACATGCCTGCCGCCGATATGATTACTTTAGGCTTTGAATCAAAATTAATGTTCTTCGATTCCTCACTGGTAACCGACAGCTTTAAATCCGGGAAAGAAATGGGGTTGATCCCTTTCATAACCAGATCCTTGGTTTCCTCGTCATAGCAGTCCGCCAGATTGTCTTTGAATACCTGGGTCGCTTCTACGGCCAGAGGGCTGTCGACATAGACCTCAAAATGGTCGTGTCCCTTGATCCGCTTCTCCACTTTGATCTTCCGGAACATATAGAGAAGCTCCTGGGTTCTTCCTACGGCAAAAGCGGGTATTACCACGTTTCCGCCCCGGTCCAGGGTTTTCTGGACAATATCCGCAAGGATGGCAACATGATCCGGGACAGCACCGTGGAGGCGGTCTCCATAGGTACACTCCATGACCACGTAGTCCGCCTCCTTAATATACTGGGGATCCCGAATCAGGGGCTTATTCTTATTGCCGATATCTCCGGAAAAGACGATCTTTTTCGTGACCGCCTCTTCGGTGATCCAGACCTCAATGGAGGCGGAGCCAAGAAGATGCCCCACGTCGGTGAAACGGATGGTAAGGCCCTCTTTCAGTGTTACCTCTTCCCCGTAATCGTAGGAATGGAACAGCTCCAGCACGCCCATGGCATCGTTGATTCCATAAAGGGGCTCTTCCTCCGGCATTCCGGCACGTCTGGCTTTCCGGTTCTTCCACTCCGCTTCCGATTCCTGAATGTGGGCGCTGTCTTTCAGCATAATGCCGCAGAGATCAGACGTCGCCTCGGTGGAGATCACCTTTCCACGGAAGCCCCTTGCATAAATGAAAGGGAGCATTCCCGCGTGGTCGATATGGGCGTGTGTCAGAAGAACATAGTCAATTTCCGCATAGCTGACCGGCAGATCCACGTTTTCAAATTTATCGATTCCCTGCTCCATACCGCAGTCCACAAGAATTTTAAGTCCGGCGGCATCCAGATAGTGGCAGCTTCCCGTAACCTCGTGATCTGCTCCAATGAACATTAACTTCATAAAAGCCCTCCTTTTGTACCTGTTTTCTGTATTATACCATTTATTTAGATAATAATGCAAATCATACCGCCATTACTATCGTTAATAATTTTCTGGAGGGTGTCCTGGAGCTTCATTTGACAATCATCTGTAAGCTGGGAAACCTTGGCCTGGATTCCGTCTTCCACGATCTGTTCAATGGATTTTCCGAAAATATTGGTGTTCCAGATGCCTTCTTCGCTTTCCCTGGCATTTTCCTTGATATAGGCGATTAAATCCTCCGCCTGCTGTTCGCTTCCAACAATGGGGGCGATCTCGGTCTGAATATGTGCTTTTATTAAGTTGATGGACGGAGCCTCTGCCCGCATCTTCACACCGTATTTGTTTCCATGCTTGATGACCTCGGGTTCGTCTAAGAGAATCTCTGACCGCTCCGGCGTCACCACGCTGTAGCCCTTCTGGCGCACCTGGCTCATGGCCTGGCTGACCCGCTCGTATTCCGTCCGCATTTTGGCCAGATCGCTTAAGGTCTGCATGAGCTGGTACTCTCCTTCAATGGGAATGCCCACGTAGTCGCTTAAAATCTGATAATAATAGCTGTCATCCACCTCCATGCCCACGGAAACGCTGCCGTCTGCCATGTTCATGTTCTGGATCTTTATGGAGCGGACGCTGTCCGTGGCTCCGTCAAAGAGGCTTGCGCTTATGTCCTTCATATGGGAAACCTTTTTCACCATATCCTTTGCAGTCTGGATTACCTGGGCTTTCAGCCAGTGGGTGGCAGGGAGCATTTCCAGCCATTTCGGTATGAAGAAATCCATTTCCGTCACAGGGAATTCCTTTAACACCCGTTCCAGGATGTTGTTGACGTCATCCTTTTTTAACTGCTCACAGTTGACTGGAAGAACCGTGACCCCGTATTTTTCGCTCATATCCCTTGAAAGGGCGGCAGTCTCGTCAGAATAGGGCTTTGCGGAGTTCAGCAGGAGAATAAAGGGCTTTCCCAGATTCTTTAATTCCTGTACTGTGCGCTCTTCCGCAGCTATGTAATTGGGGCGTTTCAGTTCTCCAATGGAGCCGTCGGTGGTAATGACAATGCCGATGGTGGAATGGTCGTTGATGACCTTTCTGGTGCCGATTTCCGCGGCCTTTGTAAAAGGAATTTCATAATCAAACCAGGGCGTTTTTACCAGGCGCTCTTCGTCATTTTCAATGTGGCCTGTAGCTCCTTCCACCATAAAGCCCACGCAGTCGATCAAACGGACCTTTGTCTCGATTTCATCCCCTAAGCGGATGGTGGCGGCTTCCTTTGGAATGAACTTTGGCTCCGTGGTCATAATGGTCTTTCCTGCCGCACTCTGGGGCAGTTCGTCCCTTGTCTGGGTTTTCTGGTGTTCATCCATCATGCCCGGCAGGACCATCAATTCCATAAAACGTTTGATGAATGTGGATTTTCCTGTCCTCACCGGTCCCACGACTCCGATGTAGATCTCTCCGTTGGTCCGGGCTTTGATATCATTGTATACATTATAATTGTCCATAAAGATTCCCCCTTCTGTGCTGTTACACTATATGCGGGGGATAAAAGATTATTCCCTTTTCTTTCGGACACCAAAAGAGGGTGCTGAAAAAACAAAGCCTGCAGATCGAAGCTATTTTTTCAGCACCCTTAAGATGTTATGTTTATTCGCCTAAATAGGCTTTCTTTACGGAATCGTCATTCATCAGCTCATCGGCGTCACCGCTTAAAACAATGGCCCCTGTCTCAAGAACATAAGCCCGGTCTGCAATGGACAGCGCTTTCTTCGCATTCTGCTCCACTAAAAGCACCGTGGTTCCTGATTTGTTGATTTCCTGAATGATATCAAAAATTTCATTGACGTAAATAGGGGAAAGTCCCATGGAGGGCTCGTCTAGGACAATGACCTTGGGATGGCTCATAAGGGCCCGGCCCATGGCTAGCATCTGCTGCTCTCCTCCGCTTAAGGTTCCGGCGGGCTGGTTCTTTCTCTCCAAAAGCCTGGGGAAACGGCGGTAAATCATTTCCAGGGTTTCCTCGATCTCGTTCTTATCCCGTCTGGTATATGCGCCCAGCCTTAAGTTTTCATAAACGGTCAATGCGGCAAAAACCCGGCGTCCTTCCGGCACATGGGCCATTCCCATGCCCACGATCTTATCGCCTCTGGTTTTTGTAATATCGCGGCCGTCAAATTCAATGGTACCGGCAGCGGCTTTTAAAAGGCCGGTTATGGTGTGAAGGGTGGTGGTCTTTCCTGCTCCGTTGGCGCCGATCAAAGCCACGATCTCCCCTTCCTTTACTTCAAAGGAAATACCCTTAAGCGCCTTAATGACGCCGTAGTATACTTCCAGATTATTCACTTCAAGTATTGCCATGTTGTAAGCCTCCTTATTCTCCCAGATATGCCTTGATAACTTCCGGATCATTGAGCACATCCGCCGTTTTTCCCTGGGTGAGCACCTGGCCGAAATTCAGTACCGTAAGCCGCTCACAGATGCCGGAGACAAGCTTCATGTCGTGTTCGATCAAAAGAATGGTCATGTCAAAGTTGTCCCTTACAAAGCGTATGGTGTCCATAAGCTCTGTGGTTTCATTGGGATTCATGCCTGCGGCAGGCTCGTCAAGAAGCAGAAGCTTGGGACCTGTGGCAAGGGCTCTTGCGATCTCCAGCTTTCTCTGTTTTCCGTAAGGCAGGTTGGAAGCCAGCACGTCCTTTTCCTTATCTAGATCAAACACCTTTAAAAGCTCTATGGCCTTTTCATCCATTTCCTTTTCTACTTTATAGTATTTAGGAAAGCGGAGGATGCCCGCCACAGTGGAATAGGGATGGCCGTTATGAAGTCCGGTCTTTACATTGTCAAGGACGGACAATGCCTTAAAAAGGCGGATGTTCTGAAAAGTCCTTGCGACTCCGGCCCTGTTGATGTCCACGGTCTTTTTCCCTGTAATATTTTCTTCATCCAGAAAGATGGTTCCTGCATTGGGCTTATATACGCCGGTCAAAAGGTTGAAAATTGTGGTTTTTCCGGCTCCGTTGGGGCCGATAAGGCCGTAAAGCTGTCCCTTTTCAATGGTAACGCTGAAGTCGTCCACGGCCCGCAAACCGCCGAATGAAATGCCCAGATTCTTGATTTCCAGTAAAGCCATGATTACGCCTCCCCTTTCTCTGACCGGTTTCTATGAAAATACCTCTTCCTGAAATCGATCATCTTCGGACTCCAGTTGAAAATCATCATGACGATCAGGACAATGGCATAAATCAGCATACGGTAGTTATTTAAGCCTCGGAGCAGCTCCGGAAGCAGGGTCAGGATGATCGCGGCAATGAGAGATCCCCTGATATTTCCGATACCGCCTAAAACCACGAACACAAGGACCATTATCGACTGGTTGTAGCCGAAGTTCTTCTGGGTCGCCGTAAGGGCGGAAAGGTTATGGGAGTACAATACTCCTGCAACTCCTGCCAGAGAGGCGGAAATAGTAAATGCCATCAGCTTGTATTTTGTTATATTGATGCCGATGGACTCCGCTGCAATACGGTTGTCCCGGATGGACATGATGGCGCGGCCTGATCTGGAATTGATTAGGTTCAGCACAATGAACAGGGTGATCAGAACCAGGATCACACCGATGGTAAAGGTGGAATTCTTCGGAGTTCCCGTAATTCCCTGAGGACCGTTTAAAATGATCGCCCCGTCGCTTCCCATATGAAGCGCAGCGGCATTCTTCAGGGAAAGATGAAGCCCTTCAGAATCCTTTCCAAGGTAGATTACGTTTACCACGTTTTTAATGATCTCGCCAAAGGCCAGAGTTACGATAGCCAGGTAATCTCCGCGAAGCCTTAAAACCGGAATTCCTACAAGGATGCCTGCCAGAGCCGCAACGGCAGCGCCGATTAAGATGGCAAAGCAGAACCTGATCCCTGCATTTGGAATGGAATCCTGCATGATGACGGAAAAGAGGGAGCTGGAAAACGCGCCCACGCACATAAATCCTGCATGGCCCAGGCTCAGCTCGCCTAAGATGCCTACGGTTAAGTTTAAGGATACCGCCATGATGCTGTAAATGCAAAGGGGAACCAAAAGGCCTTTCATCAGACTGGTCACGTGTCCTGTACTGATCAGAAGCTGTACGATGATAAAAGCAGCGATCACAATGCCGTAAGTGATCAGATTGCTTCTTAATGTCTTATTAAAACGGAATGTTGTTTTTATACTTTTTCCCATGTCGTCTACCTACACTTTCTCGTTAATCTTCTTACCTAAAATTCCGGTAGGTCTTACAAGAAGAAGAACAATGAGGACTGCAAATACGATGGCATCGGAAAGCTGGGAAGAAATATAAGCCTTGCTTAAGTTTTCAATGACTCCCAGTAAAAGTCCGCCGATTAAGGCTCCGGGAATGGAGCCGATTCCGCCAAATACGGCGGCCACGAATGCCTTGATGCCTGGCATGGAGCCGGTATAGGGGGTAAGAGTCGGATATGCGGAGCAAAGAAGCGCACCCGCAATGGCCGCAAGGGCGGATCCGATAGCAAAGGTAAGGGCAATGGTGCCGTCTACGTTGATCCCCATGAGCTGGGCCGCTCCCTTATCCTCAGATACGGCCAGCATGGCCTGCCCTGCTTTCGTCTTCTTGATGAAAGTGGTCAGAACGATCATAATGATAATACAGCTTATAATTGTAACTATGGTCTCACCGGAAATGGTGAGCTTTCCTCCCGCCAGCTTAAGAGCCGGAACCGTTACAACAGAGGTAAAGGATTTGGGATTTGAACCAAAAACAATCAGTGCGATGTTTTGAAGCAGGTAGCTCACGCCGATTGCCGTAATCAGGACTGCAAGAGGGCTCGCCATGCGCAGGGGGCGGTAAGCAACGCCCTCAATGACCATGCCTAATACAGTACATATGATGACCGCAAGGAGTATGCCGGCAACAGGGCCCAGGCCCATGGTGCTGACCACCGTGAACACCACGTATCCTCCAATCATGATTACATCGCCATGAGCAAAATTAAGCATCTTGGCAATGCCATACACCATGGTATAACCAAGAGCAATGATTGCATAGACGCTGCCCAGGCTTAAACCATTAATAAAATAGGATATGAAACTCATCATACCAACGCACCTCATTCGTTTTTTTATGCCAAATAAGAGGGTCGTCCTCTGGACGACCCTCCGCTGGGTCCAGTTTAATTACATTGCGGTGTAAACACCGTTTACGATCTTAACAGCTTTCGGAGCTTTATCAGGCTCACCGTCTGCAGTCCATTTCATTCCCTGGCCGGTTAAGCCGTCTACGGAAATCTCTGTCATGGAAGTCTTTAAAGCATCGCAGATTGCGGAAGCATCCATATCCGGTGTAATGCCTGCCTTTTCAGCAGCAGCTTTAATGGCATAAACTGCATCGTAGCCATCGGCAGCAAACTGGTTCGGCACTTCACCGTATTTATCTTTATATGTGGAAACGAATTTCTGTGTTAAATCATCCTTTGCATCAGCTGCAAATGGTGTTAAAAGCATAAGGTTTTCTGCTAAGGAAACATCAAAGTTTTCTACAGTCAGGATTCCGTCCAGACCGTCGCAGCCAAAGAACTGAGGAGCATAGCCCATCTGCTTTGCCTGAGCGAGGATTAAAGCTGCCTGGGAATAATAAATCGGCAGGAATACCAGCTCAGCGCCTGCATCCTGTGCTTTCTGAAGCTGTACGGAGAAGTTGGTGTTGTTATCCGCGGTAAAAGCTTCGTCGGAAACTACTTCAATTCCCTGGTTTGCTGCTTCGGAAACAAATTTATCGTGTATACCGGATGAATAAACATCAGAGCTGTCATAAATGACTGCAACCTTGGTTGCCAGCTTGTTCTCGCCGATGTACTGTGCGGAAGCCACACCCTGGTTCGGGTCAGAGAAGCATACACGGAACTGGTTGTCAAATTTTGTACAGTCCACAGCAGAACCGGAAGGGGTAAGCTGGAACATATTGTCATTGCTGGACTCTGCGCCCACTGCGATACATGGAGCAGAAGTTACGGTGCCGATCAGCATCTGCATATTCCAGTCCTTTAAAGTATTGTAAGCGTTTACCGCCTTTTCTGTATCGCCTTCATCATCCTGGAAGCTGAAATCAATGGTTGCGCCGCCGATGCCGCCTGCTGCGTTGATCTCGCTGATTGCCAGCTCTGCGCCGTTCTTAACGGCCTGTCCATAGATAGCAGTGCTTCCTGTGATCGGTCCGATGCCGCCGATCTTGAAAGAACCTTCTGCGGATGTCTTTGCGCCGTCTGAAGTCTCTCCCGCCGCTGTTGTCTCAGCCCCGGCTTTCGTATCAGCTGCTGCGCTGGAGCCTTCCGTAGCCTTGCCTGAACCGCAGGCAGACAGGGATGCCGCCATAGCAACTGCCATGGTAAGACTCAATAACTTCTTCATCGATCTTTTCATAAATTCATTCCTCCTCTAAAAACTTTATATATATACATTTTCGCGTATACATAGTCTTTATAATAGAATGGCTTTTAAAAAATGTCAACTAATTTTCATTCAATTACGAAAAAAATCAATTCATTTCCTTGATTCATTAATTCTCCCAGGGCAGATCGGAGCTTTCGATGGTTCTGTCACGCAGCATTAAATCAGTCACCGCCTCAGAGGCCGGCTTGCCGTCAAATAAAACCGCGTTTACCTGCTCTACGATAGGCATGGAAACCTGGTGTTTTTCCGACAATGCAAGAGCCGCCTTGGCGGAATAAATCCCCTCCACCACCATTTTCACTTCCTTTGTGGCCTCTTCCATGGTCTTGCCCTGTCCCATGAGGATTCCCGCCCTCCGGTTGCGGCTGTGCATGCTGGCGCAGGTTACGATCAGATCCCCGATGCCGGACAGGCCGCAAAAGGTCTGGAATTTTCCTCCCATGGCTGTTCCCAGCCTGGAAATTTCGGCAATGCCTCTTGTAATCAGGGCAGCCTTTGTATTATCTCCATACCCTAATCCGTCTGCAATTCCGGCTGCAAGGGCAATGACATTTTTAAGGGCGCCTCCCAGTTCAATTCCCAGAATATCGGGGCTTGTATAAACCCGGAAAACCTCATGCATAAAGACGCTCTGTACGTACTCAGCTGTCTTTCTGGAGCGGGCACCTGCCACACAGGTGGTGGGGAGACCCTTGCTCACTTCCTCCGCATGGCTTGGGCCGGATAAGACAGCCACATCTGCCACGGGAAGCTCCTCCTCCAGGATTTCCGAAAGGGTCATCAGGGTGGCTTCTTCAATTCCCTTTGCCACATTGACCACTACCTGGCCGTAGCGGCAGAAAGGCTTCATCCTTTTCGCTGTGGGGCGGACATATACGGATGGGACCGCAGTTACCAGAATATCCCGTCCTGTCATGGCCTCTTCTAAATTCTCTGTAAAAACCATGGCCTCCGGCAGCACCAGGTCCGGAAGCGTTCCATGTCTGTGAGTCGTTTTCATCTCTGAAATTTCCTCAGGAATAGCCGACCATACAACCACTTCATGCCCATTATTATATAGAAGGACTGCCAGGGCAATTCCCCAGCTTCCTGATCCGATAATCCCAATTTTTGCCATTTGCTTCACCTCATATTATTTTTTACCTGATCCGATGGAAATTTTATTCTCCGTACCGCGGACAAGTCTGACAATATTTGCCCTGTGTCGCCAGAACGCCTGACCGCTTATGAGAGCTGCCACTATGTAGTATTCCGGCAGCTGACCGCTGCTCACTCCATAAGCGCCGTTTCTCCCAAAGATAATGAGCCAGACCAGCAGAATCGTTGCAACCACCAGAGACCCTAAGGACACGTATCTGGTGACGGCCACAATCAGCAGAAAGGCCACAAGGCATAAAAGCATCAGCCTTAAATCCACCGCCACAATAAGGCCTGCGGTGGCCGCAATTCCCTTTCCTCCCTTAAAGTTCAGGTAAAAGGGATAATTGTGGCCCAGAATGACGCCAAAGCTTGTGTACAAGATCAGAAGATAAATCATTTCCGGCTGTGCCCGGAAGAAAAACCGAACCAGCAGGCAGGGAATAAGCGCCTTGAGGAAGTCGCCGAAAAATACCACAGCCCCGGCCTTTGCCCCCATGACCCTTAAAGCGTTGGTCGTTCCCGAATTACCGCTTCCGTAGTTGCGGATATCAATGTTATGGAGTTTTCCGTATAAGAAGCCGGACTGTAAAAGTCCGAATAAATAGCCGGCTAAAAGGCAGATAATCCTTTCCATATTATTGTTCCTTTCCGCTTCGTTCTCTGTATATAAACTTCAGAGAGGTTCCCCGGAAGCCAAAGGCGTCCCGGATCTTGTTTTCAATATATCTGGTATAGGAAAAATGGGTCAGTTCCTTGTCGTTGATAAAGATCACAAAGGTGGGCGGCTTTACGGCCACCTGGGTGATGTAATAAAGTCTTAACCGTTTTCCCTTGTCAGACGGAGGCTGCTGAAGAGCTACGGCTTCTGTCATGATCTCATTTAAAACGCCGGTAGCCACCCGGAGCGTCTGGTTTTCCCTCACCATGTCGATGAGCTCAAAAAGCTTGTCCATTCTCTGCCCTGTCTTGGCGGAAATAAATACGAATTCCGCATAGGGCATAAAGGACAGGGTGTCCTGAATCTTTTTTGTATATTCGTAAATGGTCTTGTCATGCTTTTCAATGGCATCCCATTTGTTCACTGCTACGATAATGCCCTTTCCCCGCTCGTGGGCGATGCCTGCGATCTTGGCGTCCTGCTCGGTCACGCCTTCCTCAGCGTCAATGACCACAACCACCACATCTGCCCGTTCTACAGCCGTGACGGTCCGGATGATGCTGTAGCGCTCCAGTTCTTCCTTGATCTTGCTCTTCCGCCTTAAGCCTGCTGTATCGATGAACACATACTCGGTTCCGTTGTGGACGATTTCCGTGTCCACCGCATCTCTGGTGGTTCCTGCGATGTCGGAAACGATTACCCGGTTTTCTCCCAAAAGCTTGTTTATGATAGAGGATTTTCCCACGTTTGGCTTTCCCACAATGGCGATTCTGGGACGGTCGTCCTCTTCCTCGTCTGTATTGGAAAGATTAAAGTGCTTTGTCACCTCATCCAGCAGTTCTCCAAGGCCCAGCCTGGAAGCTGCGGATACGGGAACGGGATCTCCGATTCCCAGGTTGTAGAATTCATATACGTCATTTCCGAATTTCTGGAAGCTGTCCACCTTATTGACCGCAAGGACCACTGGCTTTTTGGATTTGCGCAGCATATCGGCCACCTTGGAATCGGCATCCACCAGGCCCTGGCGCACATCCACGATAAAGATGATGACATCCGCCGTGGCAATGGCGATCTCCGCCTGCTCCCGCATCTGGGACAGGATGATATCACTGCTGTCCGGCTCAATACCTCCCGTATCAATGAGGGTGAAATTCATGTTCAGCCAGTTACAGTCCGCATAGATCCTGTCCCTGGTGACTCCCGGCGTATCCTTTACAATAGAAATGGTCTCACCGGCTAAAACATTAAACAGCGTAGACTTTCCCACATTGGGGCGGCCTACGATGGCAACCACTGGTTTACTCATATTATATCTCCTTTCCTCCTTCTTGCCCATTCTTTTGGGCATAGAGGTATACCCGCAGGGTGCTTCCTCCTTCTTGCCCATTCTTTTGGGCATAGAGGTATACCCGTAAGGGTGTCTAATTCATATTTTTCAATTCATATCCTTCATAAGAAGCCTCATTCTTTTCCACAGGCCCTAAAACTGCCTGTACAAATTCCTGCCCGCTTGATTTTACAATATCTACCTGTACTTGTAAAGCATTTTGTACATCCTGACGGGTCAGGTCATCGAGAAATACCTCTTCCCCGGTCCGGAACATGCACTCCGGAAGCAGCAGCCTGCCCCCTAAAGCCCGGTCTTTCAGCTGGCTGATTAAGTCCTGGCCGGTAATAAGGCCCGCCACCGTAATCTGCTCTCCAAAGAAAACATTGGTAATGGTATAGACGTGAACCGTCCGCCCGGGAAACTTCTCCCGGATCAGCCTGACATGCTGTTTAATGTAAGGCGAAGCGAGCTTTCCCGTGGCTATGGAAATTTCTTCCTCAGAATCGTCGCCTGTTAAATCCTCCAGGGCTGCCTTCACCTCTTCCTCCAAAAGCCTCAGCATTCCCACTCCGTTTTCCAGCTGTATATACCCGTCGTAGCGGCTTTCTTCGGGAAGTGTCCGCCCTGCAAGGATATAAAACTCATCGCTGGCATGGATAAAATGGTTTCCGTGAGCTTCATAAAGCTTTTTCTGCCACCTCTCCACAATATCCAGAACCTCTTTTGCATCCTCTCCCGTAATTGGCTCTAAGGGGTATAAGCCATCCCTGTATTTTGACATGCCCACAGGAACCACGGAAACACTTTCCATATGGGGAAGAAACTCCGATAGGTCCCTGATAGTCCGTTCCAGCTCTTTCCCGTCATTGACTCCCTTGCACAGCACAATCTGCCCGTTCATAGGGATCTCCGCTTCGTACAGGCGGTGGATTTTCTCGAGGGCCGTTCCTGCAAAACGGTTATGGAGCATCCGGCACCGCAGCTCCGGGTTGGTGGTGTGGACCGAAATATTGATGGGAGCCAGCTTGAACTTGATGATCCGTTCGATATCATGATCGCTCATATTGGTCAGGGTTACGTAATTTCCCTGAAGGAAAGAAAGTCTGGAATCGTCATCCTTAAAATAAAGGGTTTCCCTCATGCCGGGAGGCATCTGGTCGATGAAGCAGAAGATGCATTTATTCCGGCAGGACTTATATTCACTCATCAGGCCGTTTTCAAAGGTGATACCAAGATCCTCGTACTGGTTTTCTATTTCAAGCTCCCATTCTTCTCCGTTTTTCTTTATAACTACCATGAGAATGGCTTCGCTGTTTACATAATATTCATAATCGAAAATGTCCTCCAGCTCATGGCCGTCTATGGACAGGACCGCGTCTCCGGGCTCCAGATCCAGCTGCTGGGCAATGGATCCGGGCTCAATTTCTTTTATGACATGTCCTCTTTTGCTCATTTCTGTTTCACCTTTCTATATCCGTTCTATATATCATAACAAGATTGTCCATCTTTGTAAAGGAAGCTTTTTTGTCGAAATGCGGAAAAGGTATTGACGGCTTCTGTCTATCAATGGTATAAAGAGATGTAAGATTATCAAGCAGGCAGTCTTACGGCTGGCTGCTCATTTATTATGGAGGAATCTTTGTCATGGCAAATGATTATGTATTTAACGACCAGCTTCCGGTTGCCCCGTTAAAGATCGCAGCTTTGGAAAGCTGCCGGGAACTGGCCCAGAAGGTAAACGACCACATCGTCGGTTTCCGCAGGAATGATATTGAAGAGCTTACCCGCCGGGAGGCTGATCTTCATTACCGCGGATATGATGTGGATTCTTACCTTTTAAAATGCTCCTGC
Organism: Bacillota bacterium; assembly: GCA_023437715.1. Taxonomy (GTDB): domain Bacteria; phylum Bacillota; class Clostridia; order Lachnospirales; family Lachnospiraceae; genus Lacrimispora. The sequence goes on from JAEZFK010000054.1 coordinate 19,208, forward strand.
CCCCGTTTCGGCACCGGTGAAGCAAAGGGAATCATTAAGGAGTCTGTCCGCGGTACGGACACTTTTGCGATGGTGGATGTCACCAATTACAGCATAACCTATTCGGTCACCGGCTATACAAACCACATGTCCCCGGACGACCATTTTCAGGATTTAAAGAGAATCCTGGGCGCATGCTGCGCAACCGCTCACAGGGTAAATGTCATTATGCCATTTTTATATGAAAGCCGCCAGCACAAAAGGACAAAAAGGGAATCCTTAGACTGTGCCATGGCTTTGGAAGAGCTGATCCACATGGGAGTGAGCAACATCATTACCTTTGACGCCCATGACCCCAGGGTACAGAACGCCATCCCCTTAAACGGCTTTGACAACTTTATGCCCACCTATCAGTTCGTAAAGGCAGTTTTAACACAGTATCCGGATTTAAAGATTGACAAGGAGCACTTAATGGTCATAAGCCCCGATGAGGGCGCCATGGACCGGGCAGTTTACTTAGCTAATAACTTAAGCCTTGACATGGGTATGTTCTATAAGAGAAGGGACTACTCCCAGGTTATAGACGGGCGGAACCCCATTGTGGCTCACGAATTTCTGGGCTCCTCTGTGGAGGGAAAAACCGTATTGATCGTGGATGATATGATCTCTTCCGGGGAAAGCATGCTGGATACAGCTAAGGAGTTAAAGAACAGAAAAGCGGACAAGGTCATTGTCTGCTGCACTTTCGGGCTTTTCACCAACGGCCTTGACAAATTTGACGATTATTACAGCAAGGGCTATATCGACCGCGTTGTTACCACGAATTTAAACTACCGTCCAAAGGAATTGATGGACAGGGAGTGGTACGTGGAAGCTGACATCAGCAAGTACATTGCGGCCATCGTAAATTCCTTAAACCACGACGTGCCAATCAGCAGCGCTCTTACGCCTACGGATAAAATACAAAAGCTTTTGAGAAAATACCGGGCATAATACAGAGATATACACATAATGGAAAAATGAGGCTTCTGCTTTGCAGCAGCCTCATTTCCTGTTATTTTGTTATCTGCACAGTCCCAGAAATGCCGCCAGATTCCCTCTCTCATTTCCTGTAGTCCGATGGGAAAATAGGAGATCCGAATTGCAGTGAGTGCAGATATCCGTAACCTGAATATTTTCTTTTTTTATTCCCGCTTCTAACAGCACCAGTTCATTGGCCTTCCATAAATCCAGGAAATATTTCCCGTTTCCTTTATCAGCCAGCAAATCCTGCCAGTGTTTCCGGTCAAATTCTTTCATAAACTCCCCGGCCACCTCGCTTCCCACCTCGTAGCAGTCCCTGCAGATGCTGGGGCCGATGCAGGCGATCAAGTCCTCTGACCTAGATCCGAATTCCTTTTCCATTCTTTTTACGGTCACTGCTCCCATGCGGTTTACCGTTCCTCTCCATCCGGAATGGCTGAGTCCTATTGCCTTTTTAACCGGGTCCAGGAAGTACAGGGGCACACAGTCCGCGTAAAAGGTCACCAGCGTGATGCCGGGAACATTGGTAATAAGGCCGTCCACATCCGTGTAATCCCGTTCCCTTGTGATGCCTTTTCCTGCATCCGCCTCCGTTACCAGGCGGACATTGGTGGTGTGGGTCTGATAGGATAAAACCATTTTCTCCACATCCACTCCAAGGGCCTTACCCATCCGCCTGTAATTTTCCATGACGTGATCCGGGTTGTCTCCCCTGGTAAAGGTGAAATTCATGGAGGCAAACTTCCCCTGGCTGACTCCCCCTTCTTTGGTGGAAAAGCCCTGCTTCACCAGCCCTGTTTTTTCTAAAACAGGAAAGGATAAATAGGGAACATGTTCCCTTTCTTTCTGCTCCATCACTCTTTCCCCGCCTCTGCGTTTCCATCTATCTTCCATCCATTACACCTCCGTTTAAAATGCGTCCCGGATCAGCCGTATATCAGCCCCCAGTATAGCCACCACGTCAAACCGGCAGGGGACCTCCTCTCCCAGCTGATGGTGATACAAATACATCCTGGCCGCATTCCTGATTCTTCTCTGCTTCTGCCCATGAACCGCCTCAGCCGGATCTCCCTTTTCCAGGTTCATCCGGTATTTCACCTCCACAAAAACAATGGTTCTCCCATCCCTGGCGATGATATCGATTTCTCCCAGCTTACTGCGGTAATTCCGTTCCAGGATCACATATCCTGTATCCCTTAGATATCCGGCAGCCATCTCCTCGAACCTGTTTCCGATTTCCCGGTTATTCCTCAAAGCCATCCTCCGATTTTCAATAACAGCCGGACAGTCTCTCATTCCCTGCAAAATCCGGCTCTGATCTTTTCTGTTAACCCGTAAAGTTCTTAATAAAGCTGCGCCTGTGGATGGGACATGGCCCGAATTCCTTTAAAGCCTCAATATGGGCGGCTGTCCCATAGCCCTTGTGCTTGGCGAACCCGTATTCCGGAAAAAGCTTATCATACTCTTCCATCATATGATCTCTGGTCACCTTTGCCATAATGCTGGCAGCGGCAATGGAAACGCTTTTCCCGTCACCTTTTATAATGGGAATCTGGAGAATTTCAATTCCCGGGATGGTGACCGCGTCATTTAAAAGAACCTCCGGCTCCGCTCCCAGGCTGTTGATTGCCAGTCTCATGGCCTCATAGGTGGCCTGCAGAATGTTAATTTCATCAATCCGGTCCGCCCCTACGATTCCCACCCCATAGGCCACGGCCTTTTCCTTGATTTCCTCAAAAAGCTCTTCCCGCCGCTTTTCCGACAGCTTTTTTGAATCATTCAGGAAAAGGATTTCACAGTTCCTGGGCAGGATCACAGCGCCGGCAGCCACCGGACCTGCCAAAGGCCCGCGCCCCGCCTCATCCAGTCCGCAGACAAGGACATGGTTCTCATACCGGTATTCATACTCTTTCATTTTCTCCAGTCGTTCTCTCTCTAACTGAAGCTTTTCTTCCGTTAATTTTCTCATTTTTCTTTTGCTCCTGTTTTTCTATAAAAAACAGGGCCCGCCCTTTTTTCAAAAAGCGCACCCTATATAAATCCATAACTGAAAAACCGGCGGCACCACCAGTAAAATCCGGTCGATAAGCCGGACCTGACAATGGCTTCCTGCCCCGTTATGACTCTGGCTGCAAGGGCGGAAGCTCTAATGTCATGCGCCCCAGCTTTCCGCTTCTGAAATCGTCAATGAGCAGATTGGAAGCTTTGGCTAAATCCAGCTCCCCGCCCTTTGCAAGGCAGGCTCTGGCACGGGCCACCTGTTTTAGGATTTCCACTTCATCCTCACCCTGGATCTCGTACCGGCCGGAAAGAACCTTTGGATATTCCTTATTCAGAAAACGGATCAGTTCCAGGGCCAGTTCATCCTTATTTAATATCTCATCGTTAATGGAACCGATGAGGGCAAGGCGGATGCCCACCTGCTGATCCTCAAACCTGGGCCATAAAATTCCGGGAGTGTCTAAAAGCTCCAGGCTCTTATTGAGCCGGATCCACTGATTTCCTTTCGTCACTCCGGGCTTGTTCCCTGTCTTTGCGCAGGCCTTGCCGGCAAAGGAGTTGATAAAGGTGGACTTTCCCACGTTGGGGATTCCCACCACCATGGCCCGCACCGGACGGTTTAAAATGCCTCTGCGGCGGTCCCGCTCGATCTTTTCCTTGCAGGCCTCCTGAACCACTCCGTTTATCTGCTTTAACCCGGCTCCGCTTTTGGAGTCTATCTTTACCACATGAAAGCCTTTTTCCTCAAAGTAAGCGGCCCAGGCGCTGTTGCGGCGCTCGTCTGCAAGGTCTGCCTTATTTAAGAGAACCATACGGGCCTTTCCGGCTCCCAGCTCGTCAATGTCCGGGTTACGGCTGCTTAAGGGGACCCTTGCGTCCACCAGCTCTATGATCAAATCAATTAATTTGATGTCTTCCTTCATTGCTCTTTTGGCTTTGGTCATATGACCTGGATACCATTGTATATTCATATTATTCCTCTATTTTAAACTTTAAACGAATTAATTCCAGCTTTGCCAGGGGCAGCATCCGAAGCCACACCTTTCCCTGGATCTGGCTGCCGCTCACATTTCCGATGTTGGAAAAGCGGCTGTCCTCGCTGCTGTCTCTGTTATCTCCCAACAAAAAATACTCATCTTCTCCCAGTTTGACCGGCTTTTCCGCAAGCCCGGCCAGGGAGACCCGGCCCAAACCTGCCGGCTCTTTCAGCTTTCCGCCGTCAATATAGATCTCATCGTTTTTGATCTGCACGGTTTCTCCCGGCAGGCCGATTACCCGTTTGACATTCATTTTCTGGTCTTCTCTCTGGAATACAACCACGTCAAACCGGTCCGGATGTCCGAAATCATAAGCCAGGCGGTCCATTAAGACCACATCTCCTGATTCAAGAAGCGGAGTCATGGAGCGGCCTGCCACAGAGATCTGTTCCCCATAGGCATAGACCAGAAACAATGCAAATGCGATCACCACAACAATATCAACAATCCAGTTGACTATCTGGCGGAGCTTATTATTATCTTCACTATAATAAAATTCCATGATTTCAAATCCCCACCCTGAATCCTAAGCTCATCCAATGTCAAATGCCAAGAAAGGGACAATTTTCATTGTCCCTCTCAACAGTTCCAGAATTATTTAACCAGTTCTTTTACCTTGGCAGCCTTACCTACTCTGGATCTTAAGTAGTAAAGTTTTGCTCTTCTTGCTTTACCTCTTCTGATAACCTCAATGTTATCAACAGATGGGGAATGTAAGGGCCAGGTCTTCTCAACGCCGATGCCGTTGGAATTCTTTCTTACGGTAAATGTCTCTCTTGCGCCGCCGTTCTGTCTCTTAATAACGGTTCCTTCAAAAATCTGGATTCTTTCGCGGGTTCCCTCTTTGATCTTGTTGTATACCTTAACGGTATCGCCAACGTGGAACTCCGGTACAGTCTGCTTTAACTGCGCTGCTTCAATATTCTTAATAATATCGTTCATTGTGTGAACCTCCTTGATTTTATTTGATGTTCTTAATACTTCATACTGAAATCCGTAACAGAGGACCATCGCCTTTTCATCACAACATTTTGTATTCTATCATAAAGGACAAGGGAATGCAAGTTATTTCATCTGATTTTCAAGAGATTTTAAGTATTCGGCTTCCTTTTTTGACAGGACCGCTTCTTCCAGAAGATCAGGCCGCCTCTCCAGGGTCCGTTTAATGGATTGTTCCCGCCTCCAGGCCTCAATATTCTTATGATGACCCGATAAGAGAACCTCCGGAACCCGGAGCCCTCTGTATTCCTCCGGCCTTGTATACTGGGGATATTCTAAGAGTCCATCCTGAAAGGATTCAAATTCCGCTGAGGTCTCATTGTTTAACACTCCCGGAATCAGACGGGAAATGCAGTCGATCATGACCATGGCCGGAAGCTCGCCTCCTGTCAGCACATAATCTCCGATGGATAAATAATCCGTGGCGATCAGCTCCAGGGCTCTTTCATCAATTCCTTCGTAATGGCCGCACAGGAAGACCAGATCCTCTTCCATTGCCAGCTCCTGTGCGATTTTCTGGTTAAAAACCTTTCCCTGGGGTGTCATATAGATCACCCTTGGCTTTCTTCCGATTTTCTCGCATAAGGCGTCATAGGCATCGCAGATGGGCATGGGCTGCATGACCATCCCTGCTCCGCCGCCGTAAGGGGCGTCGTCCACATGGCGGTGCTTGTCCGTGGAATATTCACGGATGTCAATGGCTTCAATGGACAGCAGCCCCTTTTCCGCCGCTCTCCCGATGATGCTGGTGTGAAGGCCGTTTAAGACCATCTCCGGGAATAATGTCAATACGTGATAATTCATGGTCTGTTTCCACTCCTCTATGTTAATCCAGAAGCCCGTCCATGATGCGGACAGTAACCGTCCCGTTCTCTAAATCCACCTTTAAAACGCAGTCTTTAATTGCGGGAAGCAGGACTTCCTTTCCTTCTTTCGTTTTCACTTCATAGACGTCGTTTGCCCCTGTCTTTATCACATCGGTCAGGGCGCCGAATTCTTCCCCATCCTCTGTGATTACCGAAAGGCCGATCAGATCAACGATGAAATTTTCATCCGGTCCCAGTTCCACGGCCTGGTCCCTGGTAATTAAAAGGTCTTTTCCCTTATATTTTTCAATGTCATTGATGGAATCGTATCCCTTAAACTTTAGGATAACCATATTTTTAAAAAACTTAACACCCTGAATCTCCAATTCCATCTGCTCCCGGCCTGTATCCAGAAGCACCTTTTTCAAATCATTAAAACGGCCAGAGTCATCCGTTGTAGGATAAACCTTTACCTCACCTTTCACCCCGTGGGTGGATGAGATGACTCCGACTCTTAACAAATTTTCCATCTGTCTCTCCATATCATGCAAAGGAAAGGGCTTCTTCGGAAAAGGACCCTGTCTTTGCGGGAATAAAAGAAGACCGTCTTACCCACAGGCAGGCGGTCTTTGGATTACTGGATTTCTACAGTAACCTTTTTGTCTTCTTTGGAAGCTGCTGCTTTTACAACAGAGCGGATAGCCTTTGCGATTCTTCCCTGCTTGCCGATGACCTTGCCCATGTCGGCAGGCGCAACCGTAAGTTCGAGGATGATCTCATCGTCTTTTACAGTCTCAGTAACAGCAACCTGATCCGGATTATCAACCAGTGCTCTTGCAATTACTTCTACTAAATCCTTCATATGCTTCACCTCTCACTACTGGATACCGGCGATCTTTAAAAGCTTGCTTACAACTTCTGTTGGCTGAGCACCTGTTGCCAACCACTTCTTTGCGTTCTCCTCGTCAAACTTGATTACGCTTGGTTCTGTGTTGGGATCATAGTAACCAACTTCTTCGATGAACCTGCCGTCTCTTGGAGATCTGGAATCTGCAACTACAATTCTATAGAAAGGAGCCTTTTTCTGACCCATTCTTTTTAATCTCATCTTTACTGCCATTGTGAAATTCACCTCCTTAAATCTTGGATTCTGAAACAATCTATAGCCAACGCAGATAACTGCCTTGCTAACTCATAAATGTAATTTTTAAAATGGAAGCTTCAGCTTGCCAAACAGGCCGCCGTGGCGTTTTCCTCCGCCCATCATGCCTGGAAGCTGCTTCATCATCTTCTTCATCTGGTCAAACTGCTTTACGATGCGGTTCACTTCGCCGATATCCACTCCGGCTCCCTTTGCCACACGCTGCTTTCTGGAAACGTTCTTCATCAGATCCGGATTGGTCCGTTCCTTGTTAGTCATGGAAAGGATGATCGCCTCCACCCTGTCCAGGGCTTTTTCGTCAAAGTCCATATCCTTCATCTGGCCCATGCCCGGCATCATGCTCATGATGCTCGCCATGCCGCCCATCTTCTTCACCTGATTCATCTGATCCAGGAAGTCATTGAAGTCAAACTCCGCCTTGCGCAGCTTCTGGGACAGCTCCTTTGCCTTTTCCTCATCTACCTGGATTTCCGCCTTTTCAATGAGGGAAAGGATATCGCCCATCCCTAAGATTCTGGAGGCCATGCGGTCCGGATAAAACTGCTCTAAATCCGAAAGCTTTTCTCCCATGCCCACGTAAAGCACCGGCTTGCCGATTACGGCGCGGATGGAAAGGGCTGCACCGCCTCTTGTATCACCATCCAGCTTGGTAATGATAACACCGTCGATTCCGATCTTATCGTTGAACATCCCTGCCACATTGACCGCATCCTGTCCGGTCATGGCGTCGACCACCAGAATGGTCTGATGAACATCTACCGCTTCTTTAATTTCAATCAGCTCATTCATCATGTCCTCATCAATGTGAAGACGGCCTGCGGTATCTAAAATCACCACGTTCTGGTCATTCTTTTCCGCATAGTGAATGGCTGCCTTTGCAATATCGGCAGGCTTGTGGTTATCTCCCATGGAAAACACGGGAACTCCCTGTTTCTCTCCGTTGATCTGAAGCTGCTTGATTGCAGCCGGACGGTAAATGTCACAGGCAACCAGGAGAGGCTTTCTGCCCTTTGCCTTCAGTTTTCCGGCGATCTTTGCGGTGGTGGTGGTTTTACCTGCACCCTGAAGACCGGCCATCAGAATAATGGTCATTTCGCTGGCAGGCTTTAACTGGATCTCCGTGGTTTCGGAGCCCATGAGCTTTATCAGCTCTTCATTTACGATCTTTATTACCATCTGACCCGGAGTGAGACTGTTCTGCACATCCTGTCCGATGGCCCGTTCCTGTACGGCGTTTATAAACTGCTTTACAACCTTAAAGCTTACGTCGGCTTCCAGTAAAGCCATCTTAACTTCCTTAAGAGCCGCCTTTACATCGGCTTCGGACAAACGTCCCTTGCCTCTTAAGTTCTTGAATACGTTTTGTAATTTGTCGGATAAGCTCTCAAAAGCCATCTAATGCCCTCCTAATGAGCTTCCAGCTCGATGATTTCGCCCGATATCGCTTCGATGCGGCGGATAAGATCCATGTTTCCAGTATCGGCAAATTCCTTTGTCAGGCTCCGGATTTCCCTGGCCAGCTTTTTCGTCTGTTCAAACTTTTCCACCAGATGAAGCTTCTCTTCGTAATCCTCCAGAATCTTATTGCACCGCCTGACCAGGTCATGGACCCCCTGACGGCTGATTCCCTGTTCCTCTGCGATCTCGCTTAAGGATAAATCGTAAAGAACCACGTCTTCGAAAATATGCCTCTGATGCTCCGTCAAAAGAGCGCCGTAGAAATCATATAATAAACCCTGTCTTGCAATCTTTTCCATATCATCACCTGTGATATCATACAATACATTTTACAGGGTGTCAAGTGTTTTTTCTTTACACGCTTCACTCTTCCAGAAATTTCTTCATTAAATAATAAAGCTTTCTGCTGTGAATCACATAGCTTCCATGGTTTTCTCCCGGCAGAATATGAAGCCGGCTGCCCTTTATATGGGAGGCCAGATACTTCGTATGGGAATCCCGGACCATATCTCTTTCACCTGCAAGAACCATGGTAGGAACAGATATTCCCAGAAGCTCCTCTGTAGTGATCTGAGGCTCCCGAAGCATCATGAGAAGCTTTGGGTCATGCCTGATTTTTTCCAGAAAACCGAAGAACTTCAGCCAGCGGCCCTTTAATCCCTGGGGATAAGTATTGGCTCCGCAGAGCACCATCTTTGAAAAAAGGTCGGGATGGCGGATGGCGGCCAGAAGGCCGATAATCCCTCCGTCGCTGAATCCGCAGTATGCAGGTTTTTTCAAATCCATTGCACCGATGAATCCGGCCACATCCTCTGCCATGGCCTCATAGCCTAAGGTTTCTGTTTTGGAGCTTTTTCCATGGCCTCTGGAATCCAGGGCATAAACGGTATGATTCTTTTCAAGCAGCTCTGCCGTTTCATCAAAAATACTGTGATCCTCTCCGTTTCCATGAACCAGGAGAATGGCAGGCCCGCTTCCGGATACTTTATAAAACAGGGTCACCCCATTTACCGAAACATACACAAAAAGTTCTCCTTATCTGGCCGGGATGATCTCAATCCAGTAGCCGTCGGGATCGCTGATGAAATAGATGCCCATGCCAGGATTTTCAAAGCAGACAACACCCATTTCCTTGTGCTTTTTGTGATACTCTTCAAATTCATCGGTCTGGAATGCCAGATGGAACTCGCATTCTCCCAGATCGTAAGCCTCTTTCCTCTCGGTTAAATAGGTGAGTTCAAGGGAAAAGTCACTTTTTCCATCCCCTAAAAACACCAGCTTAAAGGAGCCGTCAGCTGCCTCTTTCTCCCGAATGACTTTAAGCCCAAGGGCTTCATGGTAAAACTTTAAGCTTCTTTCCAGATCGAGTACATTAAAATTGAAATGATTGAACGTAATCATAATCCGATACCCCTTTCCCGGCATTTGCCGCCTGTCTTACTTCTTCGGTACCATCGCTTTCATGCCGCCCATATAAGGCTGTAATACTTCAGGAATTTTCACCGTGCCGTCTGCCTGTAAATTATTCTCCAGGAATGCGATGAGCATTCTCGGCGGAGCCACTACGGTGTTGTTTAAGGTATGGGCAAAATACTTTCTGCCATCCTCAGCGGAAACACGGATTTTCAGCCTTCTTGCCTGAGCATCTCCTAAATTGGAACAGCTTCCCACCTCAAAATACTTCTTCTGTCTCGGGGACCAGGCTTCCACGTCCACGGATTTCACCTTTAAATCCGCTAAGTCTCCGGAACAGCACTCCAGGGTTCTTACAGGAATGTCAAGAGAGCGGAATAAATCCACGGTGTTCTGCCACAGCTTCTCATACCAGTCCATGCTCTCTTCCGGCTTGCAGACAACGATCATTTCCTGCTTTTCAAACTGGTGGATGCGGTAAACGCCTCTTTCCTCCAGGCCGTGAGCGCCTTTTTCCTTACGGAAGCATGGAGAATAACTGGTCAATGTCTTTGGAAGCGTCTCCTCCGGGAGAATGGTATCAATGAACTTTCCGATCATGGAATGCTCGCTGGTTCCAATAAGGTATAAATCTTCCCCTTCTATTTTATACATCATGGCATCCATCTCGGCAAAGCTCATAACTCCGGTCACCACCTCGCTGCGGATCATGAAAGGAGGAACACAGTAGGTAAAGCCTCTGTTGATCATAAAATCTCTGGCATAAGAGATAACGGAGGAATGAAGCCTTGCAATGTCGCCCATGAGGTAATAGAAGCCGTTTCCAGCCACCTTTCTGGCGCTGTCCAGGTCGATTCCGTCAAAGCGTTCCATGATGTCCGTGTGGTAGGGAATCTCAAAGTCAGGAACCACCGGCTCGCCGTAGCGCTCCACTTCCACATTCTCGCTGTCATCCTTTCCGATGGGAACGCTGGGATCAATGATGTTGGGAATGGTCATCATGATTTTTTTGATTCTTTCATCCAGCTCCCTTTCCTTTTCTTCCAGCTGAGCCAGATGGTCGGAAGCGTCGGTCACTTTCCTTTTCATCTCCTCCGCTTCTTCTTTCTTTCCCTGTCCCATCAAGGCGCCGATCTGTTTGGAAAGTTTGTTGCGCTCCGCTCTTAAAGCATCACCCTCCTGTTTTGCTGCACGGTTCTGCTCATCAAGGGTAATCACCTCATCAACTAAGGGCAGCTTACTGTCCTGAAATTTATTTTTAATGTTTTCCTTTACAATTTCAGGATTTTCTCTGACAAACTTTAAATCTAACATGGTATTCCTCCTGGTTTCTCTTATATTATTTTCCGGGAAAATTTTCCCGTTTCCTGGTCTGCCGTTGATTATACTACAAAAAAAGGGCAAAGAAAAGCCCTTTTCCTAAAATCCCCTGTAAATCGCCGCTGCAAAATCCTATCCCCGGATGAGCAGATTCAGGATCTCTTCAAAGCAGACCCCGTTTTCTACAGGAATGTTAAATTCTTCTGATTTTAAAATGCAGTTCTTCACAAAATGAGCCGCCTTTTTCACTCCGTTCCTTAAAGGAATCCCTTTCACGGTCTGGGCTGCCACAATGGAGGAAAATACGTCTCCTGTGCCGGGTCTCTCCTGTCCCACACGGAGAGTCCGCAAAAAGGCCGGGGGCCGGTCCTTTTCCGAAACCACATTTGTAATATAGCCGCCTTCCTTTACTCCTGTAATGACCACGGCCTCCGGTCCCATGCTCCTTATTTCGTCGGCCATCTGAAGAAGCTCTGAACGCTTCCAGTCCTTTGGCCGGTATTCTCTTCCGGTCAGGATGCACGCCTCTGTCAGATTAGGGGTTACAATGTCCCCGAATCCCACCAGCTCCCTCATGCGGCTGCACATCCGGGGCGTGTAGGTCTGATAGGCCTTTCCGTGATCTCCCATAATGGGATCAATGATCACCCTTGTCCTTGGAGTACGAAAGCTCTTTATCATATCAATTACGATTTCTATCTGCTCCCCGGAACCTAAAAAACCGCTGTAAATCCCATCAAAGGCCAGCTCCAGCTTTTTCCACTGATCGATGTAGGGAATCATTTTTCCCGTGTAATCGTCGAAAAAATAAGACGGAAATCCTGTGTGGTTGGACAGGATGGAGGTCGGCACCGGACAGCACTGAACCTTTAAGGCGGACAGAATGGGTATGGCCACAGTCAGAGAACAGCGGCCATACCCGGACAAATCATTAATAACTGCAATTTTTTTCTGATGTTTTTCTGATGTCATAAAAACTCCTAACCAATCTTAGCGCTTAATCCTGACCTGACCAGAGCATTTCTGAGAGGCATATAAATGACCACGGAAACGATGGCGGAGGTCACGGCATTGATGGAAGTTGACGCGATATTCCATGCCAGGGCCAGCTCTGCCGCAGGCTTTCCAAGAATAAGCAGCTTGTAATAATAGCCTACCAGCGGATCAAAGATCACGTTAAAGAGCAGGCCTCCCACAGCCGCTATGATCGTCCATGTCAAAATGTGCTTATGATCCGCGGATTCCTTGATTTTTCCCAGCCTGTGAGCCAGAAAACCGGTGATAAGGCCGATGCACAGCTTCAAAATAAAGGTTTTCGGCGCATAGATCACGTAGACCGGATCAAAAAGATCTCCGATGGTCATGCCGATGGCTCCCCCCAGGCCTCCGTAGAATCCGCCTAACAGCAGGGCGCCCAAAACGCAGACCGCATTGCCTAAATGAATGGAGGTGGCGTCTCCTCCCGGAAGCGTGATCTTAAACTGCAGGAATGTAAATACCACATAGGACATGGCAGCGAATAGTCCTGTCATGGTAAGCTTATAAATTTTCTGATTGGTTTTATTCATTTGTGATTCCTCCCTTGCTGCTTTTGTTGTTCCTTATCTTAGCACACAAGTGGAGTGATATAAATATCCAGTTTTAGCACATTGAACCATGCCAGTTAAGCTGCATCGTTTAACTGCTCATCCGCTTAATCGTGGGATTCCACACAGAGGAGAACTCCGGAATCAAAGTCAATGGTCCCTTCCTCTCCAACCAGCTCGTTGCTGATGCAGAGGCTGGTTCCCACATCAATATCCTTTTTAAAAAGGGGATATTTAAAGCCGGTCAGGGTGATCCCTTTCACTTCCCCTGTGAGAGGAAGAAAGGAAATGTATTTTCCCTTTGCATCCTCTGCGCGGAATGTACGTCCCTTATCCAGCACGGTAATCCAGTTCTTTTCATCCGCAATAGCGGTCTCTACCCCTTTTTTTAGGCAGGCATAAAGAAGGTGGATGTTGCCGATGGCATGATCCATCCTTCCTCCGGTGGCCCCCAGCACCACCAGCTTCTTACAGCCCAGCCTTATGGCGGTATTAAGGGCCAGCTCCGTATCCGTCTCATCCTTTTCCGGCTTGTGGATTTCCCAGTCAATGGAACCTTCGGCTCTCTTATACTCCTCAAGGACAGCAGGATCCACCGTATCAAAATCACCTACAATAGCATCCGGCTTTAAATACAGCTTATGGAGGGCGGCAAGCCCTCCATCCACAGCAATCACCTTATCAAAGGTTCTGTTCTTTAAAAAACGTTCCGCAAACCCAAAGTCTATGGTTCCGCCGGTTATAATCAGACCAGTAAGCTCTTCTTTCACCTTTCGAATTCCTCAAATATCTTTAAAAATGCCTTTGTATTGGCTGCCGCATCACCTTTAAACACGGCGGAGCCTGCCACAAAAACGTTAGCGCCTGCCTCAATCAGTTCCCTTATATTATCACAGGTCACGCCTCCGTCCACCTGGATATCCGTATCCAGACCCCGTTCCATGCACATGGCCCTTAAGGCCCTGACCTTATCCAGGGTATAGGGGATGAACTTCTGGCCGCCAAAGCCCGGATTTACAGTCATGATTAAAACCATATCAACCTCTCCCAGAATACAGTCCAGAACAGATAAGGGAGTTGCGGGGTTTAAAGCTACTCCGGTCTTTAATCCGGCTTCCTTGATCTGGTTGATTGTCCTGTCCAAATGGGTGCAGGCCTCTGCATGCACGCAGATGAGATCGGCTCCCGCTTCTTTCATATCCTGGATATATCTTCCCGGTTCCCGTACCATCATATGAACGTCAAAGACCCGGTCGGTACAGCTTCTGAGGCTGCTGATTACAGGCATTCCGAAGGAAATGCTGGGCACATATTCTCCATCCATCACATCCAGATGGATGTAATGGGCGCCTGCAGCCGCCACATCCGACACCTGCTGTCCAAGATTTTTAAAGTCCGCCGCCAATATAGAAGGGGCCAGTTTAAGCATATCAGTATCTCCTTTTCTCTTTTAATTCCTGGTATAAAAGCCGGTAGTTTTCATACCGGCTGGGGCTGATCTTACCATCCCTCACCGCATCCTTTACGCCGCAGACGGTTTCCCCGATGTGTACACAGCCGAGAAACCGGCAGTCCTCTTCATAGGGAGCGAATTCCGGAAAATAATCCTTCAGGCCGGTGCATTCCATGTCTCCGATATACATGGAGCTGAAACCCGGGGTATCCATCATATAGGTATCCGGGCCTATGGAAAAAAGCTCCGAATGCCTGGTGGTGTGCTTTCCTCTTTGAATCTTCTGGCTGATGCCGGCAGTTTCCATCTCCGCCTGGGGATAGAGCAGGTTTGTGAGAGAAGATTTTCCCACTCCCGACGGCCCTGCCAAAACCGTGGTTTTTCCTTTCACCAGCTCCCGGATTTCTTCAATCCCCTGATTCTCATAGGTGCTGGTAAAGTACACGGGATATCCCGCCGCCTCATAGATGTCCCGGAAGTCCTGCATTTTTTCATCGCCCGTTAAATCGATTTTGTTGAAGCAGATTTTCACGGGAACCTGCTGGACTTCCATCATGACCAGAAAGCGGTCCAGCAGATTTAAATTGGGTTCCGGGCTGGTGATGGAAAACAGCACCAGAGCCTGATCCACATTGGCCACGGCCGGACGGATCAGATCATTTTTCCTGGGCAGGATCTGGTCGATGTTTCCCTTTTTCTCCGCTTCATCCAGAATAGAAATTTCCACGTCATCCCCTACCAGAGGCTTTACGTTTCTGTTGCGGAAAATGCCCTTTGCCTTACATTCGTACAGGTTCCCATCCGCGGCGTGGACGTAATAAAATCCTGCAATTCCTTTCAAAATCTTTCCTGTCATATATCATTCCTTACGATTGAGGAACCGGCACAAATGTGATGGAATAGGAATTGATCACATCGCCTGTATCCACATTTACGATTTCTACGGCTCCGCTGGTGACGCCGTAAGCCCCTTCAATATTTTTAAAGGATACCGGAAGCATCTGATCTCCTGTCATGGTGACAGGTCCCATCAGTTCCCGGACCTCATCCTTTCCGTTCACCGTCTGTCTCAGCTGTATTTTCAAGGTGAGCTGGGTGCTGCCGGAGGCGGGTCCTATGATATTCTGAAGGGAATAGGATTTATCAATGGATGCCAGATATTTGTATTTTGCCAGCTGGGCAGAGCCGCTGCTGACCACAATGCCTACGGCTGATCCTGATTCCACCTGGCTGCCTGCCGTCACGGTCTGACGAATGACAACGCCTGCGGCCACGGTTTCCGATGTCTCCTGGGTCACGGTTCCCTGGGTAAGGCCTGCGTCAGCCAGCATCTCGATAGCCACCTCCTGATCCTGTCCCGAAAGGTCCGGTACTGTAACCGGATTCACCAGTGCAGGTCCCATGCTGGATACCAGAGTCACGGTCTCCCCTTCCTTGGCCTGGGATGGGCTGTAGCCGATTACATAGCCGTTCTCCACTGTATCACTGTTTTTCTGATCCATGGTCACGACCAGGCCCTTATCTTCCAGGGCTTTCTTTGCGGTAGCGGCATCCATTTTTTCTAACCCCATCTGGGATAAATCAATAGTTGCCTTCTCCGGTCCTTTGCTGATTACCACATATACGGCGGAATACTTGTCAACCACCGTACCCTCCGACGGATCCTGGGAAACCACGTCCCCTTCCTCCACGGTGTCATCAAACACATAATCCTTGATTTTCATATACAGGCCGCCGTTGTCCTTCAGCTTCTGCTCTGCAATATCCGCAGCCAGGCCCAGGACAGATGTCATTTTCACCTGCTTGTCGCTTATGGTTTCCTCCGTAGAGGCAATGGTCGTGGCTTCCGTTTCCAGAGAAGAGCCGGACCGGAACAGGCCGCTCACCTTGGAAAATACAATAATCAGTATGATGACAATAATAATAGCCACGGCCACGCCTGCGGCTGTTAAAAGCTTTTCAATGCCAGGATTAATATCCTCCTGGTCCTGTCTTCTGTTCCTGTTGTTGCCTGCCGGAGGCTGGCTGTTTCTCTCCGGGCGGCGTTCCTTAGGCTGTTCCTGACTGCGGATGCCGTTTCCCTGTACCTTGCGGCCGGAACGGATCTGTTCCAGCTCCGGCTTTCCGATGACCACAGTCCGGGAATCATCCACCTGGGAATTGTACTGGACAAAATCCCCGTCAGGATTTACAAGGGCTTTCCGTAAATCAGCCACTACCTCCTGCATGTTTGCGTAACGGAATTCCGGTTTCTTTTCGGTGCTTTTTAAAATAATATTTTCAAGCCCTACGGGAATGTTTTCGTTATAATAGCTGGGCGGTGTTATAGGGTCCTCCAAATGGGCCAGGGCAACGGTTACCGTATTATCTCCCTGAAAAGGAACCCGGCCTGCCACCATTTCATACATGGTGATGCCCAGGGAATAAATATCGCTTCGGATATCGCTGTAACCGCCTCTGGCCTGTTCCGGCGATATGTAATGGACAGAGCCTACTGCTGTGGCGCTTAAGGTCTGGGAAGAAGCTGCCCGGGCAATGCCGAAGTCAGCAACCTTCACCTTTCCGTCTCTTGCAATGATGATATTCTGAGGCTTGATATCCCGGTGGATGATGCCCTGCTCATGGGCGGCTGCAATGCCCTGGGCAACGGAAATCGCAATTCCGATGGCCTCCTTTGTCTCCAGACACCCTTTTTTTGATATATAATTTTTCAGCGTGATTCCTTCAATCAGCTCCATGACGATGTAGTGAAGAGTTCCTTCATCCACGACGTCATAAATATTTACAATGTTCGGATGAGAGAGGCGGGCAGCTGCCTGGGCCTCCATTTTAAATTTGCTGACAAAATTCTCATCCGAACTGAACTCTTCTTTCAATACCTTTATGGCAACAAGGCGGTTTAATTTGTGGCACAGGGCCTTATATACATCCGACATTCCGCCGGAACCGATCTGTTCCAGTATTTCATATCTGTCCTGTAAAAATATCCCCGGTCTTAAGATCATAAGCTTCCCTCCCTGCCAATCTGCGGATCAATTAAAACAACTCCAATATTGTCTTTTCCGCCATTGTCATTGGCTACCGTAATCAATTTTTCTGCCTTTTCCGGCAATTCCAGTTCTGAGCAGATAATTTCTTCCATCTCAGCGTCCTCAAGCATATTGCTGAGGCCATCGGAACACATGAGCACAAAATCTCCCGGCTCCAGGCTGACTTCAAAAAAATCAATCTCCAGCTTATCCTCTGTACCAACCGCTCTTGTTATAATATTCTTTTTTTCCCGGTAATCCCGGCTTCCCCGTTCCAGCTGGCCTAATGACACCAGCTCTTCCACGTAGGAATGATCCTTTGTGATCTGCTGCAGCCGGTTCCTCACCAAATACAGGCGGCTGTCTCCAACATTAGCCACATACATGGTAGAATCCTCAATCACTGCTGCCACCAGGGTCGTTCCCATGCCGTTTAATTCCGTATTCTTCATGGATTCCTGGTAAAGCATTCCGTTGACTTTTAAGATCCCCTCCCGAAGAAGCGGAACAATCCCCGGCGAATCCGCCTGTTTTAAGTGGTCCACCAGATTTTCGGCAATATATCTGGAGGCAAAATCCCCGGCCTGATGACCGCCCATGCCGTCAGCAACCAAAAAAAGATTGGGCAGTGTGCCCAAAGGCTCTGCCTGGGCATAGACATAATCCTGATTGGCCGTGCGGACTCTTCCGGTATCCGTCATAGCGCAAGCCTTCATCGTTTCATTCTCACTTCCTCTTTACTCCTGATGTCAGGCGGATATTAGCAATCCGCTCCGCTACTTGCTCATAATCAAATAACAGCTATTGCTGCTTATCAGGCAGAACCAATGCTCCATCTGATACAAGTAAGTCCCCTCCCCACTAATTAATTCTCTTCGCATTTGAAGCGGGGGACTTCCCTGATTCGGTTAAAAAGCTTTTTCTCAACTGCCCGCAGGCACCGTTAATATCCCGTCCCATTTCTCTTCTTATAGTAACATTTATTCCGTTTTTTTCAAGAAGATTTTTAAATGCCTCTATGGCTTTCCGGTCTGACTGCACGTAATTGCGTTCTTTAATAGGGTTCACCGGAATCAGATTCACATGGCCGTGCTGGCCTTTTAACAGGGCTGCCAAAGCGGAAGCTTCTTTTAAATTATCGTTGACACCGCTTACCAGGCTGTATTCAAAGGTGAGCCTTCGCCCTGTTTTTTCAAAATACGCCTGACAGGCATCCAGCACATCCTTTAGAGGGAAACGGTTCGCCACAGGCATCAGGGTTTTTCTGACCTCATCGTTTGGCGCATGAAGGGACAAAGCCAGGGTGATCTGTAAATCCTCATCAGCCAATCGAAGGATTCCGGGCACAATGCCGCAGGTAGAAACCGTTATGTTGCGCTGGCTGATATTAAGTCCGTTTTCATCTGTAAGAAGACGGATGAACTGAATCAGATAATCAAAGTTGTCTAAAGGTTCTCCGGAACCCATAACGACCACATTGGAAACCCGTTCCCCGGTGATCTTCTGGATCCGGTATATCTGATCAAGCATTTCCGACGGGCTTAAGTTTCTTTCCAGGCCGTCAAGGGTAGAGG
>JAEZFK010000075.1 GCA_023437715.1 Bacillota bacterium
ATAAATTTTCCTCCTTATGGGGAGATTCATTTGTTACGCTTTCAGTATAACTGCATCTTTATGTTAGGCATAACAAAGTGGGGAATTTTCTCCGCCAAAAGTGGGTATTTTTATTATGCCATTCACACATGATAGTGGATTGCATCCATGAAGACAACCGCATAGATGTCTTCCAGCGGTCGTTCCTGCCATTCTTTCACAATGGGCAGAATCTTATCCGTGATCCGGCTAATCGTGCTATCTAAAATATCAATATCATACAGTTCCCGCATATGGCTTTCTATATCCGCAGTGGTCATTCCTTTTGCATACATAGAGATAATTTTTTCTTCCATATCTTGAGTAACCGTATTTTGATATTTCTTGATAACCTGCGGTTCAAAATCGCCCTTACGATCCCGTGGGATATCCAGCTCCATGTCCCCATAACTGGTATGCATAGTTTTCTGAGAATAGCCATTACGACTGTTATCGGTTTCCTTATTGCGGTAGTCGTACCTGGAATATCCTAGTTCCTCATTCATTTCTTCATCCAGGGTTCCTTCCAGAATGACAGACATCATATCTCTCATGATGGAATTTACATCCGTGCCATCTTTGACTTTAACATTGTTTTCCTTCAGATAGGTGCTCATCATTTCTCTGAGAGCAGCTTTTTGTGGTGAATCTTTTTTTCTTGCCATAAAATAAACCTCCAAACTGAGTAATTTCATCTTACACCAGTTTGAAGGTTTACACAATCTTTGGGATACTCCCAAAGTTTGGAGGTTTACACAATCTTTGGGATACTCCTCTCGTATAAGCTGTAGCAAGCGTTGGGATGCTCCTCATAGTTACCTAATTTATGTTGCAGTAATATTATCATCAAATTCAGGGATGGTTATTCCATTTATGCAAAAGTATGTTCACACCTTGATCCATATTCAATTTCACCTTACTATTTTTTTAATCCATGTAAACATATATAACTGCCAATTCCCTATGTCGTAATAATCTCAATTATTTTCTCCCACCTCCCTTTATCAATATCCCATTTCAGACAATTTATATTCTGCTCCAATTGCTCAATAGACGATTTCCTCTAAATAACATAGGTCACTTTCGATGTCTAACTCAGCTTGTTTAAAACCGTTTCATCTATTGCCACATCGTATTCATTAATTCCTTTAATAAGCCCATGGTTTAAAAATACTTTTTAAATTTTCCTTTCCATCCACTTCTTACTCCCGTTATAAATATTATCTTATTATAAGGTCTAATCTCCACGTAAACTGCCATATAAAATCCCGCCTAATTTCCTCTTATTCACATCTGCAGTAAAAAACATTTTTATTTTATTCAAATCGAAAAGATGTCCATCTGCTTTTATGCCAAACTAAATATTTTCCCATTATTGCATTAGTGCGCAATTTTTTCTTGACTTTTCCCCTTGGAATGCTTAAATCATATCCAGATACATTAACCTTAGAATTTAACAAAACTTCACAAAAACCATTGCCATTTTCCTACACTTTCGTTATAATGAAAATGCATATAAAATAAAATCTCAAATCTAACAGCATTCTCCATCCTTTCTATTTTTCCACCTCACCCCAATGTAAATCTGCACACCCAGTTTACATAAATCACATCTAAACATCTAAGGAGGTATACGCATGGTATACGAAAAATTTCTGGAAACTGTCAAAAACTCCCTTCAAGACCATCTAGGATCCGAATTCACTCTCACGATCCACCCCATCCAAAAGAACAATGGCCTTTCCCTCGACGGACTCTGCATTGAAAAAAAGAATGAAAAAACAGCCCCTACCATCTATCTCGCTCCCTTTTACGAAACATTCCGAAGCGGCCGCCCTTTCCCGGATATCCTAACCGACATTCTGGACCTTTACCAAAGCAGCCAGTTTCCCGAAGATTTCCATTTCGAAGAACTGTCATCTTTTGAACAGGCCAAAAACAAAATCATTTACCGCCTCATAAACGAATCCGCAAATCAGGAACTGCTGAAAGATGTACCTCATATCTCCTACCATGACCTGGATCTATGCCTTGTCTTTTATCTCACCTTTCAAAAATCAGAAGATCATTTCCTTACCGCTCTCATCCATACCCGGCAATTAAAAATCTGGAACCTGACCACAGAAGAGCTGTATCTGGCAGCCAAAACCAACACCCCCCGCTTATTTCCTGCCCGAATCCGTTCCCTGCCGGAGGTCATGAAAGAAATCACAAGAGCTGCCGCAAAAGAAGAATTAGATGACGAAGCCCTTGATGAATTCTTCGATTCCGCTCCTCTCTCCCCACCCATATACGTTTTAACCAATCCTATGGGAACCAACGGAGCGGCCTGTCTCTTCTATGAGGGCATATTAAAAGACTTCGCAGTATGCAACAGCAGCGATTTAATCATACTGCCTTCCAGCATTCACGAAGTCCTTATTATACCATACAGCCAGGATATTTCCATTGAAGAACTGGCCGAAACCGTCTTTTCCATCAATTTAGAAGAAGTTCCAAAAGAGGACCGCCTGTCCAACCACATCTATTTCTATTCTAAAGAATCTGAAAATCTCACCATTGCCTTTACCTCTTCTGTCCCAATCGGAACAGAGAATCCATAATAAAAATTGCCATTGCGATTGCACCCGAAATCTGAAGAGTTTCCACCAGGTAATGACTGGAAAGCGCCGGATCATTGCTGATGACATAGGAAACACTGCGGTAAATCGACGCTCCCGGCACTGAGGGCAAAATCCCTGCTACCAGGAAAACCGTGACCGGAGCCTTAAATTTCCTGGCTGCAATGTGACTGGAAAGGGCCACCAGCAGGCTGGATAAAAAGGCCGCAGCAATGACGGACCCGTCTGCGGCCTGTACAAGGAGATAGGCCAGCCATCCGATTGCTCCAATCCCTCCTGACAGGATCAAATATCTTTTTGGCAGCTCCAGGATCAAAGCGAAACTAATGACCGCAAGAAAAGCACCAACCGTTTGAATTACCACGGGAATCCACCTCCTGTTAGATGCTGAAACAGACCCATGCCCGCTCCCACTCCTGCGGCAACTGCCAGAGCGATAACCACAGCTTCCATGATCCTGGCCGTACCGGAAGCATAATCACCGTTTAAGGTATCCCTGATTGCCGTCGTAAATATCACTCCGGGAACCAAGGGCATGATCCCGCCAATGATAACGATATCACCTCTGATTCCCGGAATAAACCACCGTTCCACCAAAAGAGTGGTAACTGCGATTAAAAACGCGCAGACTCCGTTGACACAGAAATTATTGAGCCTTATCCTTACAGCCCCCTCCATGGCAACCGCCAGCACTGCGCCCACAACCGCTGCTGCCAGGCAGTCTCTGCCCCCTCCGCCTAAAAGAAGGGTAAAAAAGACAGTTACACCTACCATTCCGATCTCTTTCACTCTTCTTCCATACTGAATGGTTTCCTGTACCTTTTTCAGTTCTCCGTAAGCTTCCTCCACAGTCAGAAAACCCTGGCAAAACTTTCTGGAAATATCATTTACCAGATACACCCTGTTTAAGTTGGTGGCCCTGCCCGTCACCCTTCTGGCTACAGTTATGGCCTCAATGGACGGATCGTTTAGGGACGCAAAAATACCTGTAGAAAATACAATTGATTCCGCCGTATTCCGGCCAGCCATCCTCAGGATGTGTTCAATGGTATCCTCTACCCGGTAAATCTCCGCACCGCTTATCAGCATGATCTCACCTGCCAGAACTGCAGTTTCCACAAGCAGCTTATCATTCATCAATTTATTCCCCTATATTATTATAAGTCAAGCGGATATTCCCAATCCCCTTCGCTGCTTGATTCGGTTAAAAAATCCGGCTTCCGATCTGGAATACCAGTACAGAAGCGACCCACGCCACCAAAAGCTGGAACAGCACCATGCCCAGAGTCCATTTCATGGATCCGGTTTCTTTTTTGATGGTGGCCACTGCAGCGATGCAGGGGGAATAAAGCAAACAGAAAATCATCAACGCATAGGCATTGGCTCCGCCAAACCCGATATTTCCTAAAATCCCGGAAAGTTCTCCCATTCCTGATGCGGAATTGATATTGCTGATTCCGAAGAGGACGGAAAAGCTGGAAACCACCACTTCCTTTGCAGAAAGCCCGGAAATCAAGGCTACCGCAATCCTCCAGTCTCCAAGCCCCGCCGGCTGCAGAATCGGAATCAGGCCCCGTCCGATGATGGCTGCAAAGCTTTGGGATACGTCAGTTACAAAGCCTCTGGTCCCGCCGTTTAACACAAACCAGAGCACAATGGTGGCAAGAAATATGGTAGTCCCTGCCTTGCTCAAATAATCCTTTACCTTATCCCACACATAAATGACAACCGTCCGGGCATTGGGTGTCTTATATTCAGGAAGCTCGATCAGAAGAGTATCCTCATCCCCCGCTTTCGTCATCCTATGAGTTACATGGGCAATCAGGATTGCCGCCATAAGGCCGATGAAATACAGGGAATAGGCCACCACCAGAGCATGCTTCGGAAAAAACATCTCAGAAAACAGGACGTATATGGGAAGCCTTGCGGAACAGGACATAAAGGGTGTAATTAAAATAGTCCTCTTCCTGTCCCTTTCACTGGGAAGCGCCCTGGCTGCCATAACCGCCGGAACAGTACAGCCAAATCCCAGAAGCATGGGAAGAAACGCCTTTCCCGAAAGCCCCACCCGCCCCATGATCTCATTCATCACATAGGCGACCCGGGCCATATAACCGCTGTCCTCCAGAAATGCCAGTGCAAGAAACAGGATGAAAATGTTGGGCAGAAACGTGAGAATTCCTCCCACACCGGCCACAATTCCATCCACCACAAGAGAGGTAATCCAGCCTGCTGCATGGATGTTCTCCATAAACTGCTGCATGTACCTGGAAATTAAGTCAAGGGCGACTTCAAAATATCCTTTCAGAAAATCTCCCACAGTAAAGGTCAGGAAAAACACCAGAGCCATGATCCCTAAGAAAAACGGCGCGCCCAAAAACGGATGGGTCAGATATTCGTCGATCTTATCCGTAAATGCCGCTTTCTCTTCCTTATTAACCAGGCATTCTTTAATGATTCCCTCTATATATTCATATTTCTGGTTAATGATTTCCTTTTCATAATTATGGCTGATAATATTGCTTAGATTCAGGGGGTGATCGTTGCAGACCGCCTCATCATATTCCAGCAATTTAATAGCGTGCCACCTTAAATTGTCCATGGTCCCATAATGGGCCTTAAGAACGGTTTCCACCTTGGAAATCACATTTTCAATGGAGGGGGTATAGGTCACCACCACACCCTGGGGCCCTTCCTCATAATGATGGACCACAGCATGAAGCAGCACGTCGAGCCCGTTTCTCTTTCTCGCAGATACAGGCACTACAGGAATGGAGCCCAGCATTTCCGGCAGACGGTGAAGATCGATTTCCATTCCCCGTTCTTCTATGATATCCATCATGTTAAGAGCCAGTATGACCGGCTTTTTCAGTTCCAGAAGCTGAAGGGTCAGATATAAATTCCGCTCCAGAGACGAAGCGTCCACCACATTGATGATGACATCCACTTCCCCGCTTTCCAGACATTGTCTCGTCACCTTTTCCTCTATGGTGTAACAGGTCAGGCTGTAAATACCCGGCGTGTCGATTACCCGGATCGGGCGGCCTTTATAGCTGGTCTCTCCTTCCATCCGTTCCACAGTAACGCCGGGCCAGTTAGCCACCTTAAGCTTTGATCCCGTAAGTGCGTTGAACAGGGTCGTCTTTCCACAGTTAGGATTTCCCACGAGCCCAACCTTAATCACACGATTTTCCTCATTCATGCTTTACGGCCTCCCTTATTTCAATTCCCTCTGATATCTTTCTTCCCAGGGCCAGACGGGTACCTCTGACCTTAATAATCACAGTACCGCTTCCCTTTTTATTCATCAGGGTAACAGGCGTCATTTCATTTACGCCCAGGGCTTCCAGCCGCCTTGTGATGGAATCCTTTACCATCACGCTATATACGATGTAGGTTCTTCCGATTTCCCCTTCATAAAGCTTCATTCTTCTCTCCTCCGGATGCCGCCGTTTATTCCTCCGGCAGGTCAGGGCTGCTGCCCCCCCATCGCATCCATAGAGATTTTACACTTATTGAGAATGATTGTCAATCGTCCATATCCTGCAGCATTTTTTTTACCTGCACCATCCGGTCACGCAGCCTTGCCGCCTCTTCGAAGTTCAGTTCCGCTGCTGCCTGATGCATCTTCTTTGTAAGCTCCTTTGCAAGCTTTTCCAGCTCCTTGGTATCCATGGATTCCGGATCTTTCTTAAAGTCTTTCTCCTCCTCAATTGCTGCCTTGGAAATGGCAATTAAGTCCCGTACAGACTTTCTGATGGTAGTGGGGGTGATCCCATGCTCCTCATTGTACTTCTGCTGAATGGCTCTTCTCCGGTTCGTCTCTTCAATTGCCACCCGCATGGAATCCGTAATCTTATCCGCATACATGATGACATGTCCGTCGGAATTTCTGGCCGCCCTTCCGATGGTCTGGATCAGGGAGGTCTCAGAGCGCAGGAAACCCTCCTTGTCTGCATCCAGGATCGCCACCAGGGTGATCTCAGGAATGTCAAGTCCTTCTCTCAGCAGGTTGATTCCCACCAGCACGTCAAACACATCCATACGCATATCCCGGATGATCTCAGAACGCTCAAGGGTATCAATATCGGAGTGGAGATATTTCACCCGGATTCCCACCTCCCGCATATAATCCGTTAAATCCTCAGCCATCCGCTTAGTCAGGGTGGTGATCAGCACCTTATTTTTCTTTGCCGTCTCCTTATTGACCTCTGAAACCAGATCATCGATCTGGCCTTCCACCGGCCGCACGTCAATTTCAGGATCCAGAAGCCCCGTAGGCCGGATAATCTGCTCTACCCGGAGCAGCTCATGATCCGCCTCATAAACCGAGGGAGTAGCCGATACAAACATCATCTGATTGATTTTCGATTCAAACTCTTCAAAATTTAACGGACGGTTGTCCAGAGCAGAGGGAAGCCGGAAGCCGTAATTCACAAGAGTGGTCTTTCTGGACCGGTCCCCGGCAAACATACCTCTTACCTGAGGAAGGGTGATATGGGACTCATCCACGATGATCAGAAAATCATCGGGGAAATAGTCAATGAGGGTATAGGGGGCTTCCCCAGGTTTTCCTCCGGTCAAATGCCTGGAATAGTTCTCGATTCCGGAACAAAAGCCGGTCTCCTTCATCATTTCCACATCAAAATTGGTCCGCTCCGAAATTCGCTGAGCCTCCAGGAGCTTGTCCTCGCTCTTAAAATAAGCCACCTGATCCTTTAACTCCTCCAGAATGGTCTGGGCCGCCAGCTCCATTTTATCCCTGGACACCACATAATGGGAGGCCGGGAAAATGGCCACATGGCCCAGCTCCGCCTTAATCTCCCCGGTCAGAGTGTCAATCTCCGTAATCCGGTCCACTTCATCCCCGAAAAACTCCACCCGGTAGGCCTCGCTGCCGGAATAAGCCGGAAAGATTTCCACCACATCCCCTCTGACCCGGAACGTCCCGCGCTTGAAATCCATATCATTCCGGTCATACTGGATGTCGATCAGCTTATGGATCACCTCATCCCGGTCCCTGATCATGCCGGGCCTTAGGGAAATGACCATTTCCTTATAATCAATAGGGCTTCCCAATCCATAAATACAGGATACGGATGCCACGATAATTACGTCCTTTCTCTCCGACAGGGCAGCCGTAGCAGAATGGCGGAGCTTATCTATCTCATCGTTGATGGCAGAATCCTTTTCAATATAGGTATCCGTAGAGGGAACATAGGCTTCCGGCTGGTAATAGTCGTAATAGGACACAAAATATTCCACCGCATTTTCAGGGAAGAACTCCTTAAACTCACCATAGAGCTGGGCGGCCAGGGTCTTATTGTGGGCGATAATAAGAGTCGGCCTCTGTAACTGCTGAATGACATTTGCCATGGTAAATGTCTTGCCGGATCCTGTGACTCCCAGCAGGGTCTGAAACTGATTGCCTTCCTTAAAGCCCTGTACCAGCTGCTCAATGGCCTGGGGCTGATCGCCTGTGGGCTGATATTCTGAGCGTAATTTAAATTCCATTTGATATTTTACCTCCATAGTGACCTGAAAAATACGTAAAATTCTTTTACAATTGGATCACTAAAAATTATATCATAATGGATTGTAAAAGTACAGGCGCAAACAGGAACATTTGTTCTCTGCCTGCGCCTCTCTTTCCCTGCCCTGCCGGCTGGCATCTAAAGCGAAACCATACGGCACTCTGTCTTCCCTTTCTGTTTTCTCACCACATATTTCTTTCCTCTGAAAGGAATTGCCATTTCAAAATACTCCAGTTCCTCAGGAATATGAGGCTCAAAACAATAACCATCCCTGCATTCAGGTTCCGGGCAAAAACCTGCAATGCACTCAATCAGCACGGATACCGGTGCGCTGGCCCATGGGTGGCAGAGACTGGTATTCCATTTTTGTTCCTTTCCCCATGCCTCAAAACAGCAGGTTGCACCTTCCCGCACCATATTCACCCAGCCATGCTCTGTCCTATTGACAATCAATCGGTATACATCTTCATAACGCCCGGCCCGCGCCAGTCCTTTCAATATAAAATAGCTTGTGAAAACACCGCAGCTAAATCCCCGGTCTGCCAGGAAGTCTCCAATCTTCTGCTCTTTCTCTTTCAGGACCAGCTCGAAATAAAGGGCATACAGATTGGAATGCAGGGCACAGTGGTTACTGAATTCGCTGTCTGCCAGAAGTCCATTTTCCGGACGGTAAAATACACGAAAATACGTATCCTGCAGGCTCTCCCAGTCAAAGGTCCGGGGCTGTCCGATCAGCTGCTCAATCCTATCCAGCGTCTTTGCCGCCCCGATATAAAGCGCATTGATCACGTTGTGGCAGCCTGACGCCACTACCGGACGGGTCAAGTCAAAATCATAATCATCCCGCAGATTTTCCGGCCAGTCCACCAGATTCCACTTGTCCGCCACTCTCTCTAAAAGTCCGTCCTCTCTGGCATACTGCTTAAAGTGTTCCAGGATTCCTTTTGCAACAGGATACATCTCCTTTAAAAATTCCAGATTCCCGGTAAATCCATAGTGCTGGAGCAGAAGCTGGGACCAGAGCAGAGAAAAGTCTGCGACCTCCTGCATAAATGCTCCCGGCGCCACGCCTAAGAGACCGGGACAGGTTGTTCTGGTAAATGCAAACTGTGTGATGCACTTTTCCAGCATCTCCACACTTCCTGTCAGCCACACCTGCGAATTTCCGGTTACCACAGAGTCACCCAGATACTGTCCTTTTTCACGTGTGGGACAGTCCAGATAAGCTTCCTGAGTGCCATATTTTACGCCATTTTTGCAAATTTCAAAAACAGCTTCCAGATTCTTGTCACTGCAGGACAGTGTGCAGGCATCCGGGTCCATGGGATAATGGCGTACCAGTACCTCTGCATCAAGAATTTTCGCCCCATTCTCCGGAATCAGCTCTGCGTACCGGAAGCCTTTATAATCATACGGCTCCAGATTGCAGACCCTTCCATTCAGTGTCCAGACTTCCTCATATGTACAGTTGCACCGCAGCTCACAGCGCACGCTTCCGTCCTCTTTCAGTTCTTCTCCGCAGCGTATGATGACCCTGCTCCCTTTCATCCCCTCTGCTTTCACGCAGAGAGAGCCGGTAATCTCCTGGCCGATGTCAATAAACCAGCCGTTTTCACCCTTCTGAATCTTTTCCGGCCGGATCTTATAGCAGTCCAGAGCGCTCACCGGCTGCCTGCTCAGCGAATAATCTGCCCACACCGCCGGAACCATCGTTTCCCATGCCGCATCATCATAATCCGGCTGATTCCAGTCCTCTTCCCATAAATTGCTGTCAAAGTTTTCAAGGAACTGGGTCTCATAGCCGGTGGTATCCCCGGAATAGGCCTTTGAAACCTGATATTTCCATGACAGGTTCTGCCATTCTTCCTGCCCCGCGCCCACGGTCTCCGGTTCCTCCGTCACCATAGCCGCCACGCCAAACCGCCTGTCTCCGCTGTTCCATACCCGATTCACCAGCCCCTGATAATAGAGATGAAGA
This sequence comes from Bacillota bacterium, assembly GCA_023437715.1. GTDB lineage: Bacteria > Bacillota > Clostridia > Lachnospirales > Lachnospiraceae > Lacrimispora. Next base: position 10,152 of record JAEZFK010000075.1, read on the forward strand.
CCAATGATATTATCCCCTTCTTTCAGATATGGGGTTAAGTCGATTTCGTTGTAATAATAATGCTCCGGATAAGCCGGTGCCGGTCCCTGACTCAAAAACTTCCCGTTTACATGCAGCTTATAATAATCATCTGCCGTAATCCGCAGAATACGGCGCTGCCGCCTGCTGTCTGTCCATATATGGGCCCTTGCCAGCACATGCAGATTAGTGATTGTCTCCTTTGGAATATGAATTTCCGCATTCTCTTTATGGTTCATCTGCAATGGTTCCCTATCTGAAAACTCCGGAACTGTATACCAGACCGGTTCAAATGCCGTATGTTCTTCTTTCAGCAGCCTGACCGGTCCCAGGAGTCCGGAGACATAGTTCTGGGAATCCCTGTCCATATTGTCCTCATTCCAATAGCGATTCCAGCCTAAGGCCTGACCTTCCTCCACCAGCATGTGACGCCGCTCATTTCCCGCCAGGTTTGAGACCAGAACCACAATCTCATTCTCCCCTTCTTTCAGAAACCCGGTAATGTCAAGCTTATATGGCGCCCAGAGACGAATACCTGCCGGAATACCGTTGACCCATACCTCTGGGCAGAAATTCACTTTTCCCAAATCCAGCTGGTACCGGTGCCCGTCAGGCTTTGCATAAAACGTATTCCGGTAACGGCAGCTTCCTGAATACCAGGAAAGGCCAAGCAGCTGCCAGTCCGTAAGATTCATCCGGTATGGTGCCATTCTGACACGAACCGGGCGCTTTAAGCCGCAGGAAGCAGAATCTGCCCTTACCTGAATGGTCAGCATATGTTTGTCATCATTTCTCCATATATCCTTCCAGCCATTGTTCCACACAACCGGTTTTCCATCCAGAAAGCAGAAAGTTTCCCCCTCTGTCTCCGGCATTTCAATCTGGATGCTTCCTGACGGAATCGTCACTGTGTAATATAAAGTTACCGGATACTCCGCCGTCTTTCCAAAAAGCGGCAAATCTCCCCACGGAAGTAATGGGGGCTGTCCCCTCTCCCAGGCGGGAATCCAGCCATGGTCTGCGGATTCCTTATTAAAATTGCGGATGTTCTGGACATCAAAGGAGACAGCCGGATGTGCCTTAGCCGGCAGATACCAGTCCTTCTCCCAAAAGTCAGATGCAAACCAGGTTCCATCGCTGACCAGCATTTCCATGCCTTTCACGGTACTGATTTGCCCCTGAAGCAGCAGTGAAATCAGACGGTCTTTCGGCAGAGCTTTGGCTGAACACAGATGGACCTCCTGAATGGGATGATGGTTTTTCACATGGACCGCAATCCGGTTAATTCCTTCCTGAAGCAATGCTCCGCCATGGAAAATAACCGGATTTCCGTCGCTTAGTCCCTCTGCCGCCAGTGTCCCATTTATGTAAACTTCATAGGCATCAATTGCCGCAAGGCAGAATTCTGCATCTGTCACCTGTCTATCCACAAAAAAGTCTTTGTAGAAATACAGATCCCCGGCATCCAGCTGATCATTCCAGCTGGGCCTTCTGGTAATCCAGAAAGCGTCCCACAGGCTGATACGGTCTTTGCGGCATCCATCCCATTCCTCCCTTTTATTCTGATTGTGAATCCATATCTGCCGGCAGCTTTCCCTCACATCCGAGGTAAAACCGGTCAGCGGAATCGGAAAAAGCGCCTGCGAATCCGCCGTCATCGGAAGAAATTCCCACCTTCCTGCGATCCATTCCTCATTCCAAATACCGTCCTGCTTTCTGATTGATGTTCCCTCCACGTTTTCCCTTTCCAGAAACACCAGATATACTGCTTCTGCAGCTTCCAATTCCACAAAAAGACGGATCTTTCCCTCACCTTTCTCCCAATCTGCGCCGTGAGAAATTCCTGTCTCAATGTCTAAGATCTTCACCGCCTTAGGAGCTTTCTCCAGGGCCTCCTGCCGAAATTCCAGGGTAAGCTTTCTTTTTTCCCGGGAACTGTTGCACAGGAAGAAATAATGATTTTCTTCGTCTTTCCGGTGACTTAAGTAAACCTCCTGCGGGTCCCCTTCCACGATTTTTCCATCCGGAGCCACCAGCCCCGCCGCTGCCCTGGCCGCCTCTTTTGGACTGCAACAGGCATCCGGCCTCAATATGGATTCATTCTCTCTCTGCCGCATTTTGCTGTCAGTCTCATAAATCACCAGCTTTCCTCCCACGGCTTTCCAGCTGTTCAGCTTTTCCATAAGCTCCATCTCCAGCTCTGCGCCGGAAGGCAGAAGCAAAAGTTCAAACTGCTGGTGTCCTATGCACATTTTTCCATCGCGAATCTCAGCCGCCAGTAAACAATCCCCATCAATCATGTCCACATCCATCTGATTTTCCAGCAGACAGTTCAGCACGGTATGAAAACAGCGGCTTCCATCCGCTCCTTCCTGGTTTTCCTCACCGTTTACCATGCATTCCGACATCCATTCAATTGGATAGAAAAGGCCATAACGCACCACCGGCCGGCCGATGCTGTTCATGAAGCTGATTCTCCGGATGTAATCAGCAAAGCATTTGAAATATTTCCAGTAAGGATTCTGATAAAAGAAACTGGTGGGCCAGTCTGACTGAGAGCCCTGATGGCTGCACTCATAATAAAATCCATGCAGCACAAACATATTGATTCCCATTGCAGCCAGGGTATTAACCCCCCGTTTCATCTCCTGGGGCGTACAGTTCCATCCTGCGCCTCCCAGTGCCTCGGACATAGCCCTTTCCTTTCCATAGGCTCTGGCTACTGAAACCGCATACTTTGGCTCACAGAATGTAATTTTCCTGGGATAGCGATACCGGTAATCATGACAATCCGCCCCTGGAATCATCAGGTGCCTCATGGTACGGAAATAATTTCCCTGTCTTCTGGGATGCTCCCAGAGAAATTCTTCCGTATGTCCTGTAAGCCGCAGCTGATTCTCCTGACACCAATGAGAGAGCTGTCCAAAAAATGCCTCTTCATACATGGATGCGGCTAACGCAAAGTAATCTTTCCTCACCCTGCGTTCATGTTCCCCGTCTCCATCTACCAGACAGGGCAGCTCTTCCATAAGATCATATCCGTAACGCCCCAGAAATACCTCCGGCAGACGGTCCGTCCATGGAAGAGGATTTCCCGCCATAAAAATTTCGTCAAAAAAGATACCCGGAATCCATTTTCCAAACCCATCTCCAAACCGCTTCTTATATTCCTCGTGGGTCATCTGAATGAACAGCTTTATGGTGTCAGGATTTAAATAATCCACAGCTTTTTCATATGTTCTGCAGTAAAATCCATAGATGATACCATCTTTTCTTTGTATCTTTATCAGGCAGTCATCGGTATTCCTGTCCTTTTTTACTTCCTCTTCTGTAATAAACCTTTTGGCGTACAATCCTTTCGCCATATTCTCCCTGCCCATGGCAAGAGTCCGGGACGGCTTTTGAAATCCATACTCAAAGGTGCTGCCTGCCGTACCGCTGGGCCAGGCATATTCATCATAAATCCAGGCTGAAAACCCGGTTTTTCTGGCCTCATCCACGCAGGCGCCAATAGCATCCCACCATTCCTGCTCCAGATAAGGTGTCTCTAAATAGGCGCGGGGATGCATAAATCCGCCATACACCCCCTTATCAACCATTTCGTCAATCTGCCATCTTAATTTTTCCGCTTCCAGTTTTCCGCTTAAGAACCAGAAAGCAAGAACGCTGTATTTTCTGTCCGGTTCCCGAAATTGACTGATGATGTCCATAATTTCCCCCTCGACTTAAGCTGCTCAGCCTTTTACCGCTCCGGCAGCAATGGATTTTACAAAGTTTTTCTGCATGCACAAGTAAACGATTACGATTACCATCGCACTGATGGACAATGCAGCGAATACCGGCGTATAGCCCACGGTTTCTGTTTTTTTATTAAAAAGCGCTACGCCTACGGAAAGCGTATATCTGCTTTCATTCGTAATGGAGGTAAGGGCCCATAAGTACTCGTTCCATACCTGCATGGCGGAAAGAATCGCCATCGTCGCAATGATCGGTTTGGACAGGGGAAGCATAATCCGCAAAAATACGGACATATTGCCGCAGCCATCCAGCTTTCCTGCCTCCATCAATTCATCCGGCAGATCTGCAAAATAGTTCCGGCAGATAATCAGGCCCATGGGGGCAAATCCCTGAAAATATGGGAACACCAGTGCCGGCAGCGTATTTACCAGATGCATCCTGTTAATCATTGTAAACATTGGAAGCAGAATTATGGCCGTAGGAATCAGCAGATTGAAAATTACCATATAGTAAAAGAACTCTTTTGCCGGAAACTTCAGCTTGGCAAATGAATAACCGGCACAGGTGACAAACACCAGGTTTACAGCCGTCGTAACAACTGTTACCACCACACTGTTCATAAAATATTTTGACATGCCCGCATCAGTCCAGGCCGTTAAGTAATTCTGAAAATTCAGCTTCGCCGGCAGAGTCCAGATGCTCTGCAGAAATTCCGTCTCTGTTTTTAAAGACTGAATGATAACCCATAAAAGCGGATATACCGAAATCAGAAATGCAATCAGCATAAATAAAAACAAAAACCATTTTACCGATTTTCTCTTCATGCTTCAGTCCTCCTTGCCGCCGCTTTCTGTACCAGTGTTTTCACAGCCATAATCAAAACCATAATAATCATCAGAATAACAGAAGCCGCAGTACCGCTTCCGAAATCCCGGTTTGTAAATGCTTTTGTATAAATATAAGAAGTCATTACATCCGATGCTCCGCCGGGACCGCCCTGAGTCATAACCCATACCAGGTCAAACAACCGAAGGCCATTGGTTACCGTAAGCATGGCCAGTACGCCAAAAGTCGGCTTCAGATAAGGAATAATGATATAAAACAGCTTCTGCCAGAAATTTGCTCCGTCAATCTGGGCCGCCTCCAGAAAGTCTTCCGGCATCTTGGAGATATTGGCATACATAATCAGCATATTAAACGGATAGGATCGCCAGATCCAGGTGACCGCAATGGCGCCCAGGGCAGTTTCCGGCCGGCTCAGCCAGGCCTTTGCACATTTTCCGAGCCCCGCCATTTTTAAAAGCTGATTCATGGGCCCGATGGTCGGATCATAGATAATTCTCCAGATACAGCCCACAACTACCATGGAAATCAGATAAGGGATAAACAGTCCCGCATTAAATATCTTCTTTCCCGGAACTCCGATATAAAGAATATAAGCGAAAATAAAACCGATGGGAATCGCCACAAAGCTGACCGCAATCAGATACACGGTATTCACCAGAGACCGGATAAATTTGGGATCACCTAATACCTTGGTATAATTCTTCCAGCCCACAAAATCTGTCAGCGCTCCCAGGCCATTATATTTATAAAAGCTGGTCTGAAGCGCATTCACAAATGGAATGTATAAAAAAATGATCAGGCAGATAATGGTCGGTGCTATCAGAATCAGTGCCGTCGCCATTTCCCGCCTGCTGCTCGTTGACATTGGATGTTTCATAGCTTTCTCCTCTTTTCATGGAGTGCCGGAAACTCCGGTCTGCTCTTTCCTTAAGTATCCGGAATTTACAGCACCCCTGACTTACTTATGATTCATTTTCCGTCCTTATTTAAGATTGGACAGATAGGTATCCTTATACAGCTGGTTCAGCTGATCCGTCACATAGTCCAGATCATAGGTACCAAGAAGATAATTGGGTTCCAGATCAGTAAGGAACGTATTCTGGATTTCAGTCGTAATGTTTGTCGGAACATAGATATCAGGAATAAATCCATTCTTACCCGCTTCGATATATCCCTGCATAGCCTCATTATCGCTGGTCAGTTCAAAATTCGTCAGGCCGGGATTGATGAACTTGGCATAGTCCTCCGAAAATGCGGTCTTGGAGGTGAGGAATTTTACAAATTCAATTGCTTCGGCTTTGTGCTGACTGCTTTCTGCAACTGTCCAGATACTGCTGGAGCCTCCTAAGCATCTGGCCGGCTTTCCATCCACTCCCGGAAGCGCATAAGAAGATAATGCCACATCATCCGGTACATTCTCTGTCAGATAGGAGAGATAATTAGGCTGAAGCATAACCTGAACCAGTTCTTTCTGGACAAACAGCTGCTGCATGGTCTCCCGGTTGCCGGTCAGGCCAGATTCCGGGAACCAGCCCTGATCCCACATGTATTTAAACTTTTCCAGTCCCTTTTTCACGCTCTCGGAAGAGAATGTCATGGTTCCATCCTCAAATGCATTGGGGTCTTTATCCAGCTCATCCCGGCAGTACTGATCCCAAAACATTCTGGGCCACCAGTCCATATTCTGCTGCTGCATGGAAATCGGAATTTTTCCGGCCGCTTTAATTGCTTCGCAGTTTTTCTCAAATTCATCCCATGTAGTCGGGACAGAAAGACCAAGCTGGTCATAAACATTCTTATCATAGATGACAGCCACCGTAGTCATGGTAAATGGAACCCCATACAATTTATCTGCATATTCGGACCCAATTGCCTTTAAGGTGGCCCGGCAGTTATCCAGCAGCGTGGGATTGAAGGTTTCTCCCCATTTGGCATCATTCTCATAATTCTGTCCGTTTTCCAGCTCATCGGTCAGATCCATCAAGAGATTGCTCTTTACCTGGTCCCCAATGAACTGGGAATTCGTCATGATAACATCCGGAAGTTCTCCCGCCACATTCAAGGCTGTAAATTTGGAATAATAGGAATCTGAGGGAACATATTCATATTCAATTTCAATTTCCGGATGGAGTGTTTCATATAAGGAAATCATTTCCTCTACCATCCCGCCGTAATTATCTAAAACCTTTAATACCGTCTTTCCCGTTGCCGGAGCTGACTCTGCCTTTGACTGGGCCGCTGTGGTACCGGCCGCCTCATTTCCTGCGCTGTTTCCCTGATTGGAACTGCAGCCTGCAACTGTCACGGCAGCCATAGCTGTACTCAATAAGAGTGCAAGACCTTTTCTCATCATAATAATAGATAGCCTCCTCAATTCATCATAATAATTTGCTTCATTTGTTATTTTGCTGTTGCATTTGTTTCAAGCGCGCTTGTTATCTTGTACAATGCAATCATATATTACGGCAATATTTTTTGTCAATTTGCACTTTTTTCCCTGCTGGTATTTTCTTGTTATTTCATTAGTACTTTCGTGACAGCATAATACTTTCTTGCTAATCCCTTAAAAAACAGGAAAAAAGGAACAATAAATCCCTTTTTATGGACTTATTGCTCCTCTTCTTTCTTTGTATACAGACTCCGGTACTGTCCCGGCGTCATATTTTCCGAGCTTTTAAACCGCCTGGTAAAATTGGACAGATTTCCATATCCTGCTTCCTGTGCAATCTGGGCGATTGGTTTATCCGAATTTACGAGGCATTCTTTCGTATAGTGCAGCCTTCTCCCGGAAACCAGTTCCGAGAAGCTCTGGTTTAAGTTCTGTGAAATTATTTTGCTCATATGGCTGGAAGAATATCCAAAATGTTCCGACATTCCCACAAGGCACATGGATGGATCTCTGTAATTCTCTTCGATATAGTCCTGTATCTGCCTGATCAGCACATTCTGGGTATCTGCCTTCGACTGCCGTATATCTTCACAAATCCTGGCAAGGGCCTGTCTTAATTTTTTCCCAAACTCTTCCACCGTCCGGAAAGAAGTCAGCCGGAACAGTTCCTCTTCTTTGATTACAATCCCTCTGCGTTTTACCTCTTTGATCAGCCGGCTCACAATATCGTAACAGCACATCATCGCCATCTGTCCGGGCAGTTCTTCCAGATTCAGTACTACTTCCTGAACCGCCTTTTCCACTTCCTCCTCTTCCGCCATATCCATACAGCGGTTTAATATCAGGAAGCATTCTGTCTGATACTGGCTGATTTTCTGGCTGTATACCTCCCCATCTTCCTGATTGGCACCATCCAGCTGGTATTCCTTATAGGGATTCAGCAGCTGGTATTTCACCGCAGTCAGCGCCTCCAAAAACGACACATGAATCCCCGCAGGATCACGGTAGGTATTTCCCAATGCAACCACACCGTCTTCCCGATTAAACAGACGGGCAAGACATTCTTTCACTCTGCTCCGGCTTTCTTCTCCTAATTCCACGCCTCCCACAATTACCGCTATGATTTCATAATCATACATATAAGAGCTGGTTACCGTATACCCCTCTCCCAGTTCTGTCTTAAGTCTTCCTTTATTTTCCTTATATACCGCAGCAAAGGATTCTCCTCCGTGTTTTCTTCCGGCAATCAGCGACACAAAATGCTCCTGTTGTCCCAGCTGCTCACGGAAAACCTTTCCCACAATATCTTCTTCTCTTAAATCCTGCATGCCGTCATGCAGAAGCTCTGTCACAAGACGTTCTTCCACCAAAGGCCACTGACTCTCAATCTCTTTTGCCAAAGACTCCCGGACCGAATTCACCGAATCATACTGCCCCCTGATATAATCCAGTTCATTCTTTTGGGTAACGGGCTCATCCCCTTTTTTCATGTACTGTGCCAGCTGGTGAATCGGCTTATAATAATAGTACGCCACATAGATTGCCGTCACGCAGCCAAGCAGGAGAAACGCCAGCACCCCCACAATCAGCGGACTGTTACTGGTCAAAACACTGGCCAGCAGATTGGGCATATCCACAGTACTGACCAGAATCATGGGAGGATTACCTAAAGAATACGCCAGCAGCTTCTGTCCCTGAAGTCCTCCGTCCAAAACTCTGCATACTCCCCGTTCTGTACCAAGAACTTCCGATATGTTTTTCTCCAGGGAGATCTTTTCCCCTTTGGATATGATTTCTTCCCCATCCTGATTTAATACGGTGATTCCCCTGGTATACTCTCCGGAAGAAGTTGCCAAATCCAGCTTCAGCTTGGACTCCTGCAATTCCATTACCACCCATGCATTCAAATGACTGGAATAATTACTGACCGGATAAATAAAAATCATCTGCTGCTGATAAAATGTACTGTCGCTCTGACGATATTCCTTGGTAATTACATCATATGCAGGCTTTTTCACCGCGTAAAGCCGCTTTAAAAATTCCAGCCCCTGTTCTTTCTGCATTCGCAGCTGGCTGGACAGAAACCCTTCTTTCTCATACACTCCCCGGGAAGAAAAACACAGATCCCCATCCTGATAAATAAGATAGGCCGAAGTTGCATAAATATTTTCTCCGCTTTCTCCCCGGAGCAGGTTGATTAACTCAATCTGATTCGGAGTTTCTGTAATCTTCGACACATCCGGTGTCCGAAAACTGATCCGGTTTCCCGCCTCCATCAGACGGCCGTTAATGCCTACCAAATCATCTCCCAGGCGCTCCAGGATATTTTTATTATAAGCTAAAATCTCCTTATTTAAATTCCGGTACATCACGAACTGAAGGCAGATGGAAAGTACCACCAGAGGCACTATGAAAAAAGAAGCAAAACTCACCAAATATTTATGAAAGATCCCCTTGCGCACACCGATTTCCCCTTCCCGGCTCATTTCCCATTCTCCAAGCTTTTTTAATTATACCTTCTTTCTTCTGATTCTTCAACATTTATACAAAGTCTCGAACTTTCATAAGTCACTGTAACCGCTGATTTTTATGCATACCATTGTAATTTTCTCTCATTTGTTATATCATACATTGAGGAAATACAACAAGGAGGACTCTTTATGTACAGCTTTAATAACGATTACAGCGAAGGCGCTCATCCAAAAATACTGGAAGCCATGATAAATGCCAACTTAACCCAGAATACCGGATACGGACTTGACGTCCACTGTCTCCGGGCCGCAGAGCTCATCAGGCAGGAAATCCGCCGTGACGACGCAGATATTCACTTTATTACCGGCGGCACCCAGACCAATTTAATCACCATCGGCACAGCCCTTCGTCCATGGCAGGCGGTCATCGCCACAGATAAGGGCCACGTCAATGTTCACGAAACAGGAGCCATTGAAGCCACGGGCCACAAGGTTTTAGCCATGCCCTCCCCAGACGGAAAGCTGACTCCCGCCCTCATCCGGAAAGCCCTGGACTGCCATACCGACGAACACATGGTTCAGCCTAAAATGGTATACATTTCAAACTCAACGGAAATCGGAACTCAGTACACCAAGGCAGAGCTGGAAGCGATCCACCACATCTGCCGCCAGAAGGATTTATACTTATTCCTGGACGGCGCACGCCTGGGTTCTGCTCTCACAAGTAAGGAAAATGACTTAACTCTGGAGGACATTGCCCGGCTGACCGACGTCTTCTATATCGGCGGCACCAAAAACGGAGCCTTATTCGGAGAAGCCCTTGTCATCTGCCACCCGGACTTAAAGCCTGACTTCCGCTACATGGTCAAGCAGCGGGGCGCCATGATGGCCAAAGGCTGGCTTCTGGGCATCCAGTTTGAAGAATTATTCCAGGACAACCTCTTCTATGACCTGGCCGCCCACGCCAATGAAATGGCCTCCATCCTCAGAAAAGGAATTGAAGCCTGCGGATTTTCTTTTTATTCCGCTTCTTCCACAAACCAGCTCTTCCCCGTCTTTCCTGATCCCATCCTTGAAAAGCTGAGAGAAGATTTCCTTTTCTCCGTTCAGGAAAAGGTTGATGACAGCCACACCGCAATCCGCCTTGTCACCTCCTGGGCAACCAGCGAAGAAGAATGCCGCAGGTTTGTGAAAGTTCTGGAAAGCTGCTGATAAATAAAAGCGCCGCTCCTGACATGAAATCAAACATTTCATATCATTGAGCGGCGCTCCTTTTTTCTGCAGCATCAGCCTCATTTATTCAGCGTTTTCAATGCCTCACTGAGCTGATTATCTTCCTCATGCTTTATGGTTACCTTTGTCTTCAAATCCGCATTCAGTTCCACAGGAACATCCGGTTCCAGCCCTTTTCCATGAAGGTCAAAGCCGCTGGGCGTATAATAATGCGCTACCGTCATCTTGATGGCCGTCCCGTTATCAAGAGGAAACAGTGTCTGGACAATCCCCTTTCCAAAGGTTTTTGTCCCTACCAGCTTTGCCTTATCATAGGCCTTCAAGGCCCCGGAAAATACCTCTGATGCGCTGGCTGACTGGCCGTTGACCAAAACCGCCAAAGGAACATCCACCTCATGGCCGTCGGAGGCGTAATACTGCTCTCCCTCTCCATTCTTATCCGCCATGTAAACGAGAAGCGTCTTGTTCTTCTTTTTCCTCACCAGATTGGGATCTCCCTCAATGACCAGATCATCGGGAAGAATGTAATCCAGCATGGAAACAACCGCATCCACAACTCCGCCGGGGTTATTTCTCAAATCCACCACCATTTTTTCCATTCCCTGTTTTTCCAGATCGTCAATGGCGCTCTTAAACTGATCCGCAGTTACCGTATCGAACTGGCTGACGGAAATATATCCCACATGGTCTGCCAGCATTTCATGCTCTACCGTAGGAACCGTGATCTGACGGCGTTCCATGGTCATATCGATATAATCTCCCGCATCCTCACGCAAAACCGTGATAGTCACCGGGCTTCCTTCCTTGCCCTTGATATGATCCTTTACCACCAGCTCCAAGTCCATGCCGGTCACTTCCGTGTCTCCCACCTTATAGATCATATCTCCGGGCAGAATTCCTGCCTCTGCTCCAGGGGTTCCTTCAAAAACCTTAGTCACCGTAATAATTCCTGTAGTGGCGCTCTGGCTGACCATGACGCCGATCCCGCAATATTCTCCTGATGTATCCTCCATCAGCTTCTCATACTCGTCCTTGGTATAGTAAACCGTATAAGGGTCCTCCAACCCATACAGCATCCCTTTATATATCCAATCCTCCACATTTCCCATATCCTCGTCAAAGAGGTAATACTTATCGATCACTCCCTGGATGGTCTGGATTTTGGAGGCGATCCTGTTTAAGTCTAGGTTTCCTTCCTGATTCTCCGCCTGAACGGATTCGGCTGTCTGCCCTTTCCCGGCGGCCCTTCCGATCATAAGAATTCCCAAAGACATACCCACAATGACAAGACCTGCAAATGTGGTCAAAAGCGCTCCGACCAGAGCACCTTTCCAAAATTTATTTCTGCTTTCCACTGTTATTCTCCTATCTAGCTCCTTATGGGCTAACGTATTTCGCCGGATTTACATAGCTGCCATTTACCCTGATGCCAAAATGTAAATGGGGCCCTGTTGAGTACCCGGTAGAACCCACCTTTGCAATTACCTGCCCGGACGACACATCCTGTCCGGCTGATACCAAAAGCTCCGAACAATGCATGTAAACGGTATAGACGCCCCCTCCATGATGAATCATGATATAGTTACCGGCAGAATAACTGTATGTAGATATGGTCACCGTGCCGGAGACTCCCGGTCCCCGAAGTTTGACGTAATCCTGCCTGAGGATGGGCAGGGCCATATAAATTTAATATTCCCTATCCCCACCGTATTATACGTTTTTCCAGCCTGTTGGGCTGATTTCCGGGCCTCTTCCATAGCCTTTATCCGCTGTTCCTGGGCCGCTATGTCTTTTTCCAGCTCTGATAAGCTTCCCTGGCTCTGGCATAGCCCTCCAGCATTTTCCTATCATATGCGGCAATGCTCCTGATATATTCCGCCCGGTTAAAAAGCTGGGTGAGATCGGCTGACTTAAATGACAAGTCAAGATAATTCGTCTCACCCTTTTCATACATATATTGAATTCTCAGCTTCATATTCCGGTACTGGCGCTGCTCGGTTTCCTCAGCAGCTTTCAGCTCTTCCTCCGCAGCTTCCAGTTCCTTTAAGGATTCCTCAATTTCTTTCTTTTCATTTTCCAGAGAGCCAGCCTTTTTCTTTGCTTCATCCACATCATTTTTTGTACCATAGGAAAGAAATATACATGACAACGCTATCACGCAGCTTAAACCTGCTGCAAGCAGCCCTTTTCCAGTTCTCATGGACATCCCCTCTTATACCTTTAAATGTTTCCGAATGGTGAAAAAGCTTACGAAAAAGCCGATTCCCACCCCAAGAGCCAAAGCTGTCGCCGCCATATAGGGAAATATGGCCTCTACCGGAAGAAACTGGAACAGCCCTGATAAAATGCTGAATTTGGTAACCACATATTCCACAGTAGATTTATAGAGAAAATAAATGGCAATTAAGGGGATGAACGCTCCCGCCAGCCCGATGATGATGCCCTCCACCACAAAGGGGGCACGAATCATATAGTTGGTGGCTCCGATCAGCTTCATGATCTGATTTTCATTTTTCCGGAAAGCCGCAGCCACGGAAATGGTATTGCTTATGAGGAAAACAGCCACTGCCAGCAAAACGCCGATAATCAGCATGGAAAGCACGCCGATGACCTTGCTTAAGCTGTTCATTCCCTCTGCGGCGGTCTTCGAATAGTTTACTTTCCTGACTCCTTCAATTCCTTTCAGCCAGTCCACCACCTGGTCCTGATCTGCCAGATCCTTTAAGAACACCGTATAAGAGGCGGAATTTGCCAGAGGGTTATCTTCTTCAAAGCCTTCTGCCAGATCCTGCATATCGCCGAAGTATTCCTTCTTCGCCTCTGCCCACGCCTCTTCGGCGGAGGTGAACTTCACTTCCTTCACATCTTCTCTGGCCTTGATCTGGTTGCCGATTTCCGTAATCTTGTTTTTGTCCAGTCCATCATCAAAAAATACCGTGATCCCTACGGTGCTTTCCGTATTTTTAATAACGTACTGCACATTTATGACAATGGAGAAAAACAGGCAGAACAGAAAAATGCAGGCGGAAACCGTTGCAATGGAAGCCAGGGAAAATAAAATGTTCCTGCATATATTATTTACACCCTGTTTCAGGCAATACCAAAATGTACTAATTCTCATATGTATAACCGCCCTTTTTCGCATCGCTGACGATGGTCCCGCGATCCATCACAACAACTCGTTTCTTCATTCTGTCCACGATTTCCTGGCTGTGAGTGACTACGATTACCGTGGTTCCCAGCTTGTTGATCTCACTTAAAAGCCTCATGATCTCCATGGAATTGTGCCCGTCTAAATTTCCGGTGGGCTCATCCGCCAAAAGAATTTCCGGCCGGTTGATCAGTGCTCTGGCTATCGCCACCCGCTGCTGCTCTCCGCCGGATAACTGCTGTGGAAAGAACTTGTATTTTGAAGAAAGTCCCACCATCTTCAGCATGGCAGGAACCGACTCTTTGATATTTCTTGTTGACGCGCCGATGACACGTTGGGCAAAGGCCACGTTTTCATATACGTTTCGGTCCTTTAACAGACGGAAGTCCTGAAAAACCATGCCCAGCTTTCTGCGGTATTTGGGAACAAACCTTCTTGGCATCTTGCCTAGGTTCATGTCGTTTACGACAATTTTGCCGGAGGTTGGTTCCACTTCCTTTAGCAGCATCTTTAATAGGGTGGATTTTCCGGAACCGCTGCGTCCGATGATGAAAACAAACTCACCGTCTTCTATGGTCATGGTAATATCCCGCAGGGCTTTGTTCCCTGTCTCATAGGTTTTACTTACATTCCAAAATTCAATCATTTTTTTCCTCTGAATGGTTATAGGTTTTTACGTTTGGTACAGGCCGCCAGTCGCCAGGCCGCAGTTCAAACCTCGATTCCGCTTTGCTCATCTCGGTTACGGGCTTCGTGCTATGGAAAGAATCAGCATTATCGCTGCGGTGCGTTGGCACGATGCAGCCCGCCAAACCGCAGTGCAAACCCGATTCCGCTTCGTTCATCTCGGTTACGGGCTTCGTGCTATGGAAAGAGCCAGCATTACTGCTGCGGTACGCTGGCACGATGCAGTCGCCAGGCCGCAGTTCAAACCTCGATTTCGCTTTGCTCATCTCGGTTACGGGCTTCGTGCTATGGAAAGAATCAGCATTACCGCTGCGGTGCGCTGGCACGATGCAGCCCGCCAGACCGCAGTGCAAACCCGATTCCGCTTCGCTCATCTCGGTTACGGGCTTCGTGCTATGGAAAGAATCAGCATTACTGCTGCGGTGCGCTGGCACGATGCAGCCCGCCAGACCGCAGTGCAACCTCGATTCCGCTTCGCTCCATCTCGGTTACGGGCTTCGCCCTATGAAAAGAGCCAGCAATACAGCTGCTTTTGCGCTAGCGCAACGCAGCTGTATCACTGTCTCTTTTCGCACTGCTCATTGATTAATATTAATAGTCCTGGTTCTCCATATATTTCATATATTTTACTACCATAAGCGCAATCTTGAACGTAATCGCATCCTCAAATACCCTCAGATCCAGGCCGGTGCTCTTCTGGAGCTTGTCCAGACGGTATACAAGAGTATTCCTGTGGATATAAAGCTGACGGGAAGTCTCGGATACGTTTAAGCTGTTTTCGAAAAACTTATTGATGGTGGTCAGTGTCTCCTCATCGAAATCGTCGGGAGATTTTCCGTCGAAGATTTCCTTGATGAACATACGGCATAAGGGCAGCGGAAGCTGATAGATCAGACGTCCGATTCCCAGCTTGCTGTAAGCCACCACATTCTTGTTGCTGTAGAAAATCTTTCCTACATCCATAGCCATCTTGGCTTCCTTATAGGATCTGGAAACTTCTTTGATCTCGCCTACAATGGTACCAAAGGCCACATGAACCTGGGTCATGGCTTCTGTATTGAGCATGTCCAGAATGGTGTTGGCCGTCTTCTCCAGCTCCTCGTAGGTCTCGCCTTCCCGCACTTCCTTTACCAGAATGATGTTCTTCTCATCAACTGCGGTAACAAAATCCTTGGTTTTGGCGGCAAATAAGTTGCGCACCGTCTCCAGCGCATTAACATCCTTTTCATGCTGGGTTTCGATGATGAATACGACCCGTTTTATATTTGTCTCAATGTGAAGCTTCTTCGCCCTGTTATAAATATCCACCAAAAGCAGATTATCAAGCAATAAGTTCTTAATGAAGTTATCCTTGTCAAATCTCTCCTTATAGGCGATTAACAGGCTCTGGACCTGGAAAGCGGCCAGCTTGCCCACCATATAAACATCATCGCTTCCTCCTTTGGCAAGGAGGATATATTCCAGCTGGTGCTCATCAAATACCTTGAAAAACTGATATCCCTGAATCACCTGGCTGTCGGCTGGAGAATCCACAAACGCCAGAATAGAGCTCTCGTAATCTTCGGCATCAGGAAAAGTTGTTGCTAAAACCTTTCCCTCGATATCGCAAATACACAGATCGATTCTTGTAATCCCCTTTAATCCTTCAATGGTTGTTTGAAGTATTTGATTCGAAATCATGGCATGTTCTCCTTTTTCGTAAATTTACCTTATTCTATATTAATGCAAAAATTAAAAAAAAGCAAGCGAGTATGGCACCCGCCTGCTTAAAAATTCATAAAAATTAGTTTAAAACAACATTTTCTGTATCTTTATCAAATACATGGATCTTTGTTAAGTCAAGAGCAAGCTTGATGGTATCGCCAGGTCTTGCTGTTGTACGAGGATTTACTCTTGCGGTAAAGTTTACATCCTCTACATCAAAGTATAAATAAACCTCTGCGCCTAACAGCTCGTAAACTCTGATGGTAGCTTCGATAACGCTCTCCTGAGACTTTGCAATGAAATCTTCCTCGTCATGTAAATCTTCCGGACGAATGCCTAAGACAACAGTCTTTCCAACATAGCCGGCGCCCTCTAACTTCTTAGCCTTTTCTTCTGGAAGAGCAATGGTATTTCCGCCGAAAGTAAGGGTTACATCGCTTCCTTTCTTTGCTACGGTTGCTTCGATTAAGTTCATCTGAGGAGCTCCGATAAATCCTGCAACGAACTTGTTTCCTGGCTTATCGTATAAGTTCTGAGGAGAATCTACCTGCTGGATAACGCCGTCTTTCATAACAACGATTCTGGTACCCAGGGTCATAGCCTCTGTCTGGTCATGTGTTACATAAACCATGGTTGCCTGAAGTCTCTGATGCAGCTTGGAGATTTCGATACGCATCTGGCCTCTCAGCTTTGCATCAAGGTTGGATAAAGGCTCATCCATTAAGAATACCTTAGGATTACGGACAATAGCACGTCCCATGGCAACACGCTGTCTCTGACCACCGGATAATGCCTTTGGCTTACGGTCTAAGAGATGCTCAAGGTCAAGGATTCTTGCGGCTTCATGAACCAGTTTATCGATCTCATCCTTTGGAGTTTTTCTAAGCTTTAAACCAAACGCCATATTGTCAAATACGGTCATGTGAGGATACAGAGCATAGTTCTGGAATACCATCGCAATATCTCTGTCCTTTGGCTCAACATCATTCATTAATTTTCCGTCAATATAAAGTTCACCTGCAGAGATGTCTTCCAAACCTGCGATCATACGAAGGGTTGTTGATTTACCACAGCCGGAGGGTCCTACAAAAATAACAAACTCTCTGTCAGCAATTTCCAAGTTAAAATCTTTAACCGCTTCAAATCCATTAGGGTATCTTTTGACAATGTTTTTCAGTGATAAACTGGCCATTTTACTAATCCTCCTAAAAATAAATGTGTATTCTGTAATCTGAACCGGTCGCTTAGCAGCAGCGGCTCCCTCTTTATGGAACAATCATACATGAATTGTTTTTCTTTGACCATATTGCTATTTACCAAAATCCTTTTGGGCCTTTTGGCTAATTTGTATACGGCCTAGAAAAAGTGATTGAAACGTCAAAATATCGTAAGACAGCCTTTATTATTTCTGTCTATATTCGATAGCCAGGGGCCGAAGCGCCTTCTTTTTGGTCAAAAACCACAAGGCAGCGCCGGGGATTCCGACGCTGCCTTGTGGTTTTTCCTATCGTTTTACTGTTTTCTCACCAGCACGTTCAGCCACCTTATGTCAGAATGACCGGAACGCACATCTTCTGTTTCCCAAAGCTTTATAATATCAAAACGATTGTTATCTCTTAACAGCTCCGTCATGGAATCTGCCGTAAAATCACAGAAATACCGTTCTCCCCGGAATCCTTCAAAATCTCCAAGTTTAAAAGACATATAGAGAATTCCTTTATCATTTAAGGCCCTTGCTATCTTTGTAAGAATGTCAGACAGTTCCTTTTTCGGAGTGTGAAGCAGTGATGCGCAGGCCCAGATTCCATCGAAAACATTGTCAAAATCCATTTCTTCATATGTCATCCGAAGCACTTCAAGGCCTGTGTGAATCTCCGCCAGCTGGCACATCTCCTCCGATGCGTCAAGGGGCGTCACATCATAACCCAGCTCATAGAAAGTCAGGCTGTCTCTGCCTGATCCGCAGCCTAAATCCAGGATGGTATCGCCTTCCTCCAGAAGATCAAGAAATTCTTTTATGATCCCCGACATATCCTGATTCACCGTTTCTTCAAATTCCTTTGCCGCATACTTATTATAATAGTCTATCGAGTCCAAAATAATCCTCCTGTTATCCGCTTACCCGCTATTTGATTGCTTCAATTTTGTTTTCCGTTATCCTGATTTTTCCTTCTTTTAAAAGATGTCCTACCGCCCTCTTAAAAGCGTTTTTGCTCATGGAAAACTCCCGCTTGATGATCTCCGGCTCCGCCTTATCCGTAAAGGGCAGGCTGCCTCCAAACTGTGTTTCAATGATTTCAAAAACCAGAGCGGAATCCGTATCCATCTGAATATAAGCTTTCTGCCTTGGGCTTAAATCCAGCTTTCCATCCTCCCTTACCTTTGTGACCCTTGCCGTTATTTCGTCGCCTTCCCTGTAATTTTCAAAAACCTCTTTCTTAGGGATCAAACCGTAAAACTTATTGTCTACCGCCACAAATGCTCCCAGATTGTCATTAATTTCATAAATGATTCCGGTC
This sequence comes from Bacillota bacterium, assembly GCA_023437715.1. GTDB lineage: Bacteria > Bacillota > Clostridia > Lachnospirales > Lachnospiraceae > Lacrimispora. Next base: position 28,908 of record JAEZFK010000075.1, read on the forward strand.
ACCTGGTCATCCTTTTTATAGGGCGACTGATTGCTCATGTGGGAATATACCCGCATGGTAGCCGCCAGACGCTTGCTCTTATCAATGTACAAGGCAACCAGCACCTTTTCTCCCGGACGAACCTTATGGGTCTGCTCCTTAAAAGGAAGCAGCAGATCCTTTTCAAGCCCCATATCCAGAAATGCGCCGATTTTTCCTGCCTCTTTTACGTTAAGTACAGCCGTTTCCCCTACCTGGAGCTTGGGAACGGCAGTGGTGGCGATCAGACGGTCCTCAGAATCCTTATAAATGAATACAGTTACCTTGTCTCCCGGCCCCGTGCCCTCAGGAACCTGCTTTTTAGGAAGCAGAACCGATACCTCGCTCCCGGCTTCCTCTCCTACGTACACGCCGAACTCCTTGACCCTCTGGACCACAAGGGTCTGCATCTTTCCTAATTCTATCATTTTACTTCCTCTCCGCCCTTCCCTGCAGCCAGATGACAGCATAGGCCGTTCCCTGCTCATCACATAGGGAAACGGTATATCCTTCCTCCGTCCTGGTCACCCGGGGATAAACTGAATCTCCAAAGACTGCCGCTTTTTTGTACTCCACTCGCAGTTCCGTAACTTCCTCCAAATCCGGAAGTACTTCCCTGGCAATCTCCACATATTTTGCATTGTTGACATGATGGTTGGTGTCAATGTGATGCTTTCCAACCGTTACAGGCTCCTCCTCCGTAAACTTCTCCGGTATTAAAATCCTGCGGGGCGCATAATCCATGGAAAGCGGTTCCTCTAAGGCAGCGATATAGCCCTTAATGTCATCCGGTTCGATCTTCACCGGCCTCCCCTTTTCTGTGTCAAATAAAAACCACACCGAGTTGGCCCTCACCAGATATTCTCCTGCCTCGTTGCAGATGGTGAAGTTCCGGTATCCGTAAAAGCCCTTGAAATCATAGGGCCAGGTACCGATTACGATTTTCTCACCCAGCACCGGATAACGGTCTATGACAATCTGCCAGGAGGAAAGCCACCAGGCCTTATTCCGATCCGCCAGATAGGAAATCCCCAGGCCGTTGTCCTCAGACTGAAACGTAGAGCTGTCCTGAAGATAATTCATGATGCCCGTCAATGTCAGTTTCCCATACTCATCCGTCTCACTGTAGCGGACCCTGCTGCCAAAAGTATACATTCTTCACCTCTCATCAAAATTATATAACATTATAAAGCATTTTCATGCTCTTGTCCAGATAAACTCAAGAACCTTATGCTTTCATTCACGAAAAATATCCAAAAATTTCCGGTACGAAAAAAACGGAACCTAAATGGTTCCGTTTCAGACTGGGCTACAAGGATTCGAACCTTGAAAATGACGGAGTCAGAGTCCGTTGCCTTACCATTTGGCGATAGCCCATCACTACAACGAGATTTATTATATCTGATGTTCTAAAAACTGTCAAGCATTTTTTCCAAATATTTCTTACCCTTTAAATTCCAGTTGTTTTATATACAATTTAATTTTAGATGGTATTTAATTTTTATTTTTCATAATGTTTAAAAAATAAAAAAAGCTTCAACTTTCCTGTTAATCAGGAAAATCAAAACTCTAAAATGAAACTGGGCTACAAGGATTCGAACCTTGAAATGACGGAGTCAGAGTCCGTTGCCTTACCATTTGGCGATAGCCCATCAACGCAACGAATGTATTATACTATAGCTTTTCTATGGGGTCAAGCACTTTTTTTATTTTTTAGGAAAGCCAAAGGCATCAGGAAGAGCTTCCTGCTGTCGTCTGCCCTTCCTGTCCTCCGGATGTATGGATTTCCGTCTCCTGACTTCCTGTCGTGCTTTCGGACGGCGCCGTACTGGAGGGCGCCGTCTGTTCTGTTTCCTTTATATCTTCACTTTCATCCTCATCAGCCGCAGGGTCCGCATTTCCCTCTCCGATCACCGGTGTTTCAAATACTCCGGTAACCGTGGTCTGCCTGCCGATCTTCGGGGAAATTCCTCCTAAGACAAAGGTATATTCCGTATCTCCGGAAAGCCCTGCCACCTCAATTTCACAGGAATCAGAAGCCGTATCCCCCACCTTGGCGGAATAGGTGTTTCCATCCTCATCCTTTACGGAAACCGTTGGATTCTTCCATTTCACCTTGGTTTTAAAATGAACCGTGACAACTCCGTCGTCGTAGTCCACATAATCAATTTTAATATTCTCCGTTGACACTACAGGCTGTTCCGTAGTGGCTTCTTCCGTAGCTCCGGAAGTGGCTGCAGTGGGCTGGGTCTGGGAGGGCGGGGTCTGAGATGAAGTCTGCTCCGCCGAGGACGAAACCGCCTCCGTAGAAGATTCCTCTGCCACAGTTGTCTGCCCTGTGGTCTCCGGCCCGGAAGTAGTTGCAGGCTGGGTTCTGGTCTCCTCAACGGTTTCCTCCGTCACTCCGGTTTTTCCGCCTACCGCGTAGGAACGCTCCGTAATGACCTTTGCAATCTCTTCCATAGTAAGAGGCGCCAGCTCCTTCATATCCTCCATGGTAAGAGAGGAATTCTGCGCGATCAGTTCCTTTAAGAAGTAAGCCTTTCCATAGGAAATACCATACTCCTTTGCCAGCTGTTTTACCTGGTCCTCTTCAATGACCTGCTGGTCATACACCACGGCTTTCAGCTTTTTTTCCTCCAGGGTGTTCTTTATATCGCTTACCACTGCTGTGCGCAGGCTGGAAGCCTTGCTGATGCTGTCATTGGATACTGTGACGAGAATGGCATTGTCCAAGTCATTTAAATAACCGTTGGTCACCATGGAACCGATGACCGCATTTACGGCAACCTTTAAATCCACGCCCTTTAAATCCATATCCTCCATGATCTTTTCCGCATCGTCATTGAGGGCTTCTGCCGACAGAACCTTGTTCTTCTTATTTACAGACAGCTCCACGCTGGGATTTACATCGATCCCGATGACCGAGTCCACCTTTCCGTTCCGGTACGTATAGGCTCCTCCCGCCAAAACCACCATGCACAGGCAGGCGGCGACCAAGGTGCCGATCACCTGCCGCCGTATAGTGAAAATGGTTCTGGAAGTCTCTTCCTTTATCTGCGGAGTGCTCAAATCGATCTTATCCAAAACATCAGGAGTCAAGTCCATGACCGCAGACTTTAAGCAGGCTTTAATTTCTTTTCTATTCAATTGTCTGCGTTTTAAATTCGCCATAGAAAGCTTACTCCTCTCTTAAATAATTTTCCAGTTTTTTCATTGCCCGGTTATATCTGGAAAGAGCTGTAGCCAAAGGGATATTAAGGCTGGCGGCAATTTCTCTGTGCTTCATGCCCGCGGAAGTATGAAGCAGTACGATTTCCCGTTCCTCTTCCTTAAGGATTTCAAGCGCGGCAAGAAGCACCATCTTATCCGCAGCCATCTCGATCTCCGGGCAGACTTCTCCCGTCTCCATCCCCGTTAAATCATCTAAAGTCACATCCGAATCATGCTTTTGCTCCCGGAATTTCATATAACATAAATTCCGTGCAATGGTAAACATCCACGCCAAGGGCTTCCCCTGGGATTTGTAGCCTGATGCAGAAGTCCATATCTTCAAATATACCTCCTGCATGATCTCCTCCGCATCCTGGGGATTCTTGACAATGGACAGAATAAAGCTGTACATTGTCCGGTCCGTATTCTGATATAACTGCCGAAAGGCCTCCTGGTCCCCGTTGGCAACCTTTTTAAGAAGCGCTTCGTCGCTTAAACGGCCGTAATTTTCTTTCGGCCCGTCAAGGCTCATCAATCCCATAAATAACATGGATCAGATTTCCTTTCTATTAGGTTAATGCGGAATACTGTCATCTTATTGCATAATATGGAAAATTTTTATTTCCTTATTTTTCCACCCCAAAACCGCTTTCCGCCGTAATGACCAGACAGCATCGTTTATCCTTCTCAGTTACTTTCCCAGTAATTTCTTCCTTTAACCATTCCCGTTTCTTCCTGTCATACTCCCTTGGCACTACCAGATCAAAAATCAGATTGATCTGATCGACCCCCTCTATCATACGAAAATCGTGAAAAGAAATCCTGGGATCTATTTCCCTTAAAACATTTTCAACCATACATCCGAATTCCATGACCCTGGAATCCTTTGTTTCCACCGGGTCCATGTGGATCACCAGAAATATTCCGAATTTTCTTAAAGCTTCCCTTTCAATCCTGTCAATGACCTCATGGGATACCTCCACATTCACGTCATTGGGCACCTCCGCATGAATGGAGGCCATGCGCTTGGAGGGGCCGTAATTATGAACGATCAGGTCGTGGCTCCCTACAATCCCTTCATAGCTTTCCACAAACTCCGTGATCTCATCATATAACTTGGCGTCAATCGGTTCGCCGATCAGGGGAGAAAGGGTATCCTTTGCAATGCTCACCCCGGCCCACATGACAATAAGAGAAACAATAAGTCCCACAATCCCGTCAATGTTAAGCCCCCAAATACCGTAAACTATGACCGAAAGCATGGTGGAGGAGGTTGTGATCACATCTCCCATGGAATCCGCTGCCGTGGCCTTCATGACCGCAGAATGCACCCGGTTTCCCAGGATATTGTTAAACCGCCCCAGCCACAGCTTTACTCCGATGGAAAGAAGCAGAACCACAACGGATGCGGCCCGAAACGTCATTTCCTCCGGGTGAAAAACCTTTTCCAGTGAGGTTTTAAAAAGGGTAAAGCCCACCTGTATGACTAAGCACGCCACGATAAAGGCGGCAATGTATTCCAGCCTGCCATGACCAAAGGGGTGGTCCTCATCCTCCGGCTTCCCAGCCATTTTCACCCCTACAAATCCAACGATGGAAGAAGCTGCATCCGAAAGATTGTTAAAGGCATCTGCCATTACGGAAATACTGCCCACCAAAAGCCCCATGAAAAGCTTTGCACTGAACAGGACCACATTGCAGCAAATTCCCACCGTGCTGGCCATGAGTCCATACCTTGTCCGCACCTGCGCATCATCCGTATTTTTATAATCCCTGACAAATGTCTTCACTAAAAAATCAGTCATAGCACTCCTTTCTCCCACTAAGCCTTATAACGGACTTTCTCCAGAAAAAGGCCTTCCGGCGGCGCCGTATAGCCTGCCGCCTCCCGGTTCCCGGCCTCCAGAATCTCCGGGATTTCCTCCGGCCTGCGCTGTCCTGATCCCACCTCAATCAGCGTTCCCGTAAGGATTCTGACCATATGATACAAGAAGCCATTTCCTGTAAAGCGTATGAAAAGCCTGCTGCCCCGCTGCTCAAATTCGACTTTGCTCAAGGTTCTCACTGAGGACTTTTTCATCCTTCGGTTTGAACAAAAGCTTTTAAAATCGTGTTCTCCTATAAGATAGGAAGCCGCCCGTTCCATAGCTTCCACATCAAGAGGCCTCATAAGGCCGTAAATGTATTTTCTTTCAAACACATCTTTTCTCCCGCCGGTCTCTATCCGGTACAGATAGGTCTTTTCCTCTGCGTGAAGTCTGCTGTGAAAACGGTCCGGCGCCAGCTCCACTGTTTTTACCCCAATGTCCTCCGGCAGATAACGGTTTAAGTAGTCCCGGATTTCCTCCTCCGACAGATCCACATCCCCGTGAAAATTCGCCACCTGTCCCAAAGCGTGAACCCCTGCATCCGTCCGGCCCGAGCCGTGAACCTCCACAGGCTGTCCAAACATCCGCTCTAAAACGCTTTCTATTTTTCCCTGTATGGTCTGGCCCGTATTGTCCTGCTTCTGCCAGCCGTCATAGCGGCTTCCGTCGTATTCCAGTACCATTCGATAATTTTTTAACATTTAACTTTTCTATCCTTCCCTTTCTCAGCCTCAACAGGGCCATAAGCAGGGTTCCAAATGCCACTCCGGCACAGTCCAGCCATACATCCGATATCTGGCCGGAACGCCCTTTTATAAACAGCTGGATGGTCTCATCCAAAAAGGGAACCGCATATCCCACCGTTAAATGAATGAACCAGCGCCTCTCTCCCGTAAATTCACAGGACCGCACACAGCAGAACAATATTGCCCCTAAAAGAGTATATTCTGAAAAATGGGCTGTTTTGCGGATTATGTGGTCCGTAAGCCAGGAAGTCTCTGCTCCCGATGCTGCCAGCAAATGCCTGGCCAATTGAAGTGCTTTTCCGCTGTCCACAGAGGAAATATCCGCCAGCTTCATGGAGTTGGAAAATATAAACAGTATATAGACCATGAGGATTGCCAGCCAAATATATTTCTTTTTCATCATCCTTTTCCCGTCACCGTTTCTTCAAAATGCCGCTGCGCTCCACCATTTCCGCCGCTTGAACCAGAGTCTTCTCATCCTGAACAAGAGCGAGCCTGACATACCCCTCACCCGACGGGCCAAAGGCGCTTCCCGGTGTTACCAGAACTCCGGATTTCTCCACCAGCTCCATTGCAAATGAGGTGGAATCCGCAAAGCCCTCCGGAATCTCCGCCCAGACAAACATGGTCGCTTCCGGTTTTTCCATCCTCCAGCCGATCCGGGTCATGCTGTCGCAAAGGGCATCCCTCCGCCTTTCATAAGCCTTTCTGGTCTCCTCCACACAGGACTGGTCGCCTGTAACCGCCGCAACCGCCGCTTTTTGAAGAGGGAGAAACATACCATAGTCCATATTGGATTTCAAGGTCTTTAATTTCCCCACCGCATTTTTATTTCCCATGCAAAAACCGATTCTCGCCCCGGCCAGTCCATAGGTTTTGGAAAGAGAATTAAACTCCACTCCTACCTCTCTGGCTCCCGGAAATTTAAGGAAGCTTCCGCATTCCCTGCCGTCGAAGACCAGTTCACTGTATGCATTGTCATGGAGCACTACTATGTCATTTGCTCCCGCAAAATCAATCAGCCTTTCATAAAAGGAATCCGGAGCCATGGCGGTTGTGGGATTATTGGGATAAGAAACAATCATGAATTTCGCTTTTTTTGCAACTTCTTTCGGAATATCGTCAAAATTTATGATATATCCATTTTCCTTTTTCTGGGGCATATAAAAAAGACTGGCTCCTGCCAGCATGGGGCCATCCGCAAACACCGGATAACAGGGATCCGGCACGAGCACCACATCACCTTCGTCCACCACAGACAAAGCGATGTGCGCCAGCCCTTCCTGGGAGCCTAACAGGGAGCAGATTTCAGAAGCGGGATCCAGGCTCACTCCATATCTTCTCTGATACCACTCAGCGACTGAGTCAAGAAGCTCCCTCTGATCATTGATGGCATAAATGTAGTTTTTGGGGTCTGCCGCAGCCTTGCACAGGGCATCTGTAATGTGTTTTGCCGGTGGAATGTTGGGAGCTCCCACTCCCAAATCAATCACCAGCTCTCCCTTTTCCTCTTTCTGTCTTTTAATTTCCAACAGCTTGGAGAAAATACCTTCTCCAAAACGGTTCATTCTCTCTGCAAACTGCATGAAGTTTCCCTGCCTTTATCTTTCCAGTAATTTGATATAATCTCAGCTTATAGTCTTAATTTCATATAATCTTATCTATTATAGTACAAAGAAATTTATAATACAAGAACAGCCATAACATAAATTTCCCCAAAAACGGCTCAGAGCCGCATATCTGGGGAAATTCATCTTATGGTCCTATAGTAACCGGTACGCCTAAATTACAGTAACTCCACAAAACATCCATGACATTGTTGTCCACAGCGACACAGCCATGGGTGTCCTCGCCGGGAGTTCTGCAGCCGTGAATCATAATGGCCCCGCCAAGAGGCGTATCCCATGGCGGCTGCTCTCCCGCCAGATTGGCCCTTATAATTTCATCCCGCTGAGCCTCGGTGATGATTCCATCGGCAAAGCCTCTCTCTGCATCCTTAATGGCCGGATAGGAAAGGCCCAGAGATAAATAAGCTACGCTCTTGTCATTTCTGGTGCAGACATAGAACTCTCCGCTGGGAGTTCTCATATCACCCTCCACCTTTTTATTTCCTTCCGCTGACGACGCTCCCATAGAAACTGGATATTCCGCAATCAAGGCTCCGTTCTGCTTTAACAGCAGAGTCTTCGTCCTTTTGCTCACGTAAATGGTCACGCCATTGGTAGACTTCGAATTGCCTGCGCTAAGGCCCACTCCCGGACCTGCAGCTTTATCAGAACTTGCGGCTGCGTTTTCCGCATATCCGGTTATGGCGGAGGATATTGCCAAAACTGCTGCAAATACCATTGCCGCAAGGCCTTTCCATCGTTTTCCTGTTCCCATCATTTTCCAAACACTCCTTTTTGTAACATTATACCATTCATTTTCCCTTTTATCGTTTACAATATTCTTACATTTCGCCCAAATACGCCAAAACGGCATTTAAGCACCCGTCAACCCCGACCAGGCCGCTTTCCAGACACAGGTGATAATTCTGGGCCTTTCCCCATTCATTTCCTGTATAATATTGGTAATAATCTTTTCTCTTTTTATCCATTTCCCGGATTCTGCTTTCCATCACCTCCGGGTCCACACCGGTAGCAAGGGAGTTCATCCGTTTGATCCTGGCTTCCATTTTGGCGTATACAAACAAGTTGATGCTGTTCTCAAGGACCCTGTCGGCGCAGCGTCCTACGATGATACATGGGCCCTGTTCCGCCAGTTTCCTTATGATACGTGACTGGGCCAGGAAAACCTGATCCGACATGGAAACTTCGTAAATCGTAGAAAACGGAGTATAAAGCTTCTGTTCCAGAGACTGCTGCAAAGCCGGGATGTGTTCATCATAATGAAGAAATTCGTCCTCTGACAATCCGCTTTCCTCCGCCGATAAGAAAATTAATTCCTTATCATAAAATGGGATCTCCAGCCGTTTCGCCAGCTTCATACCTAATTCCCGTCCGCCGCTGCCAAATTCCCGGCTAATTGTAATCACCTTTTCCAACATACGCTCCTCCTTATCTTCCGCTGAACAAATATCGTTTTTTCAGCATGGCTCTTTTGCAGTGCTGTTTGTCTTTATATATCTGCATTTTACCACATTATCAAATTTCTGTATACCTTATTACCGTTTTCTTATTCCTGATTTCCTATTCATGATTTCTCCCTTATACATTAAAACTGTCAGTTTTAAGTCTACCCTGGTCTACCCCGAAAAAGCCTCGTTTTAAAAACAAAAATAGCGAAAATCCTGATAATTCAAGACTTTCGCTACAAATAAAAAGAGCGCGAGACGGGACTCGAACCCGCGAC
>JAEZFK010000042.1 GCA_023437715.1 Bacillota bacterium
CCATCTGTCATTTGTACTTTGTGTACAGGTTTCTTTTCTCTTGCCATAATAAAGGCCTCCTATGATTAATATTTTATCATAGAAGACCTTCAAAAACCTTATTTACAGAAAAACTTTCACAGACTCACCTCAACATTTGCAATATCTGATACTCTTGCTAGTACAGCAGAATCTACTTCCGTAACATTTTCTAATGCTATTCCCAAGGCATCTGTTGAACCATCATTATCTACTTTTGCTAATTCATATGTACTGGACGCATATGAATTTACTTGAAAGGAAAATGCTAATAAAAACAACGAAAATATAAAACATAATCTTTTTTTTATTCTCATAGTAATCTCCATTCCGCCGCCAAGTGGCAGCATAAATAGTGATGAAAGTTTTGACAGCCTCTATTTCCTTGATAAAATAACTTCAAGAAGCTACACTACAAAGCACGTTTAGAGGGAGTGCAAAAGCTTTCTTGTAATAGTTGGTTTGCATATTGTATTATTCTCACTAAATGTACAATGGACTCCCCCCTTATCAATCTCAATATTATTGTTATTAGGTTATTTACTTTTTATACGGTTTAATGTTCACTGATATAACAATTTAATCGAAAAAAATTTACAAGTTTCTGAATTGGTTAATCTTATGCTGCATTCCTCATTTCTATCAAGAATCAAACAACAGATTTAAGTGCTATTACTTTATTATTTTCTGAGCCATATTTTTTTAGCGTTGGGAAATTCTTTCTATTATATTTTCAATACAGTTACTGCTAAGCAAAAAAATGGACTGTATATATCTAATTCTGCTATATACAGTCCATTTTTATATTCAGACAAAAAGTTAAGCGAAAAGCGGAATCCATTGTATCTGTCCCTTAGAAAGAAATTTGATTCCATTATATAAATCGTAGTCTTCGAAAAATGTTGTGTCGTGCCTGAAAAAATAATAAATGTACTTGCCGATCTTTTTATTGATAATATCCATAGTCAAAGTATTCTGTAACTGTTTCCAGTAATTTTGAATCCTTATATGCCGATGCCGTTACTTTTAATCGATAACTGTAGTTCTTGGCAACTGCATATTCCTTTGTGTACATTATGTAACTATCGTTGTTGGTTTCACTCCAACTTTTAATTGTTTTCCAGGAACCGCTCAGCTGCTGCAGTTCACATTTTGCAGTGATTTTGTTCGTATCGAACATATCACTATCACATGTTACTGATATCTCGGCGATATTATTGCTATTAATGTCCATACCGGCAGTTATCATTGTAAGATATGACCACAGAGGCGTAGGGGTGCATACAGTAGATGCATATGCAGTAATAGATGATAATACCAAAACCATTAAAAACAGAGATACTAAAAGCTTTTTCTTTAAATGTTTCATAAAGTTCCTCCTTATAATTTTTTTCATGTATTATACGGTTGGAGGAATTGTAATATAACAAAAAATATAAATTACTTTATGCTCTTCATAACTTTTATGGCCTCTTCATAAGGTATGGTACCAGCTAAATAAAACCGCTTATCATCTTTGTTCATTAATATTCTTACTTCTTCTCCTTTTTGAACCACATACGCCGTGTTACCATTTATCTTGATTTCTACAGTATCTCCATCTTCCGTATCAATTGCCGTATTTTTCATGCTTTCAAAAAAATAGTATTTATATCCTTGCTGTTTCTGATCATTCAAATATTTAATGGTAAATGTCCCTTTTTCCTCATGTACCTCTAGTACGGCAAATCCATTCGGTACATAATGTGGCTCATACTCTTTATAATTTTCAGTAAGGCCACTGTTCTTTTCTTCACTTGCTCCAAATAAAGTGGATTTTTCCTTTATTTCCATAAAAAATCGGATAATTGGGAGCCGGAACGCTTCTACCTGCGTTATGGAAAATGCACTAATACAAAAAAGCAATACAAATCCTGCTGCTACTTGATGGAATCTTCTAAGACGTTTGTTTTTTTTCTCGGCCTTCTCGGCCATTTTAAATATTTCCTGCATTCTCTTATTATGTTCCGGTGAGAATAAATGAGGATTCTCTACTTCATCGCAGATCTTATATTTTTCCATTTCTGTATCATGTTTCAATTGTTCTTCAAGCGCTAACTCTAATAAATAATCACTCTTTTTCTTCCTGAAATTTTTGCTCATTTTTTGCCATGCTCCTTTAATTTCTTTTTTAAGATTGCCTTGGCTCTCATAAAGCGCACATTAACACTATACTCACTTATATTTAAGATTTTTCCTGCTTCCTTGGAACTTAAGTGATGGAGTGCTTTTAATCGTAAAACATCTCTGTATTTATCATCCATCTCATCTATGTACAATATCACTTCCCGATAATTTTCCATATCAATGTATAACTCTTCTGTACTTTTCTCTGCTCGTTGAGTTTCAACATCTTCATATGGAATTGGAGCATTCTTAGTTTTTCTCAGATAGTCAATTGCAGTATTTTTAGTAATTGTAATTATTAGGTTCTTGCACCTGAGTCTGTCGATATCTTCGGAGTCAATATCATTCAAAATACCGATTACTTTAATTAAAGAGATTTCAACAATATCTTCTACATCATACGAATTTTTTGAAATATCATATGCAACTGAATACATTGTATTTTTATATTTTTCATAAATGCGTTGAAATTTTGACAGATTTTCTTTGCTATCTATCATGTCACATAACATAGTCATATTCTCCTCATCCGTAGTATGCTTTCTTTGATATTATATCAAGGCATTATTGCTATTGCAAAGACTTTTACGATGAGCAATTATTTTACTATATATAATATAATATGTAGCATAAATTAGTATCTCCTATGTGATTATTTCTTTTAAGTAGCGCGATTTTTAAAACACAAATATAACAAATAGTAATGTAAAACTAAAAAAACAACTCAATATCCGCCACTATTCTCCTACAAAAGTCCGGAGAAATGATCTTCTCTCAACTTACCATTTTTTGAATAAGAAATTCCTATTTAAAGTTCCTTGTATCCACTTCCGGGTTAATACAACTTTTTTAACAATCATCTACGAATTACGTTCCTTTTACATTATCTGCAATTCTGCCATTAAAACCTGAGTTATTCATGATAATCCATCCCAAGATGCTCAGTACGGTATATTTACTATATTTTCAGCGAAGTTAAAACAATAGATAAAGAGTTCCCACTTTGTTAGAATGAAGTCTTGTAACAGACATCTTTACAAAGAAGAACCCCTTATATAGTTAAGTGAACTTTGTTCGGAAAGCAAAGGTAAGATTAAAACAAACTTTGTTAAAAGTGATGAGAAATCTTTTACACAATAAAACAGAACTAAAAGATATGCAGCACACTCTGCAAAAAAAGACTTACGGCTGAAATAGAAATCCAGCAGCAAAATCCCATAACAATAGGCTTGCCTCCGCTTCTTACCAGCTTTACTAAATTTGTATTCAGCCCAATGGCGCTCATGGCCATTACAATGAAAAACTTGCTCAGCTGATTCAGGTGAAAAAATAAATCGGCAGCAAAGGCCTGTACATTGCCGGAGCATAGGCCGGTTATAAGGGTTGTAATGACCGAAGCCAGTACAAAATAAAGAATAAACATGGGAAAAATCCTTTTTAAGGATACGGCTGCCGCTGATTCCGAGCTGTTATGCCGGGCTTTTTTGAACTGAAGAAAGGAAAGCCCCAGTGTAATCGGTATAATGGCTAAGGTCCGTGTCAGCTTGACAATGGTGGCGTGGGCCAGCACCGCTCCGTTTGTTCCGTGAATAGTATCCCAGGTAGAAGCTGCGGCCGTAACGGATGACATGTCGTTGACGGCTGTCCCGGCAAATACTCCGAAGCCGTTGTCTGATAAGCCAATAAAGGAGCCAAAGGCTGGAAAAATAATGGCGGCAATCACATTAAAGAGAAATATCACGGAAATTGCCCCGGCAATCTCTTCGTCATCCGCATTTATGACCGGTGCCGTGGCGGCGATTGCGGAGCCGCCGCAGATGGAGGAACCAACGCCGATTAAGGTGGAAGTCTTTGAGGGCACGTGTAAGGCCTTGTGCAGAATAAAAGATACAATCAAAGAAGTGGAGATTGTGGAAAGGATAATCGGCAGGGAAGCTATTCCAACCTTTCCCACTGTCTGAAGGTTTAAGCCAAAGCCTAATAATACCACGGCACACTGAAGGACTTTCTTGGAGGTAAAGGAGATCCCTTCCTGAAAGGCGGACAGATTTTTCCCCATGGATCCAAGAATCATGCCCGTTAAGATTGCCAGGATGGGAGCGCCGATAATTTCAAGAATATGTATGGATTTTGCTAAAATCCATACCGGAACTGCTATTGCAAGGCATAATAAAATGCCTTTGCTTTTCTTTTTCAAAAAATTCATTTTGTTTCCTCATTTCTGTCATTTGTTTAAACATAAAATATCATACCGCAATACATAAAGTAAAATTATTTATCTTGATATAATCATAAAAATAAATTATGATTAAAAGAAAAAGAAGGTGGAACCATGCTGGATTTCAGAATAGAAACCTTTTTATGCGTCTGCAAATATATGAACTATACAAAAGCGGCGGCCGAGTTAAATATTACCCAGCCGGGAGTGTCCCAGCATATTAAATATCTGGAAAACTATTACGGGGACAAGCTGTTCTGCTATTCCAACAAATCCCTGGAATTGACCCAGGCGGGAGTACAGTTAAGAGATTCCATGATTTCAATAAAGCGTGACAATATTCTGCTGAAACGCATGATCGGGGAAAGGGCGGAGTCCATACGGTCCATCCGCTTTGGGGCGACCCTGACCATCGGTGAGTTCATGCTGCCGGAAAATTTAAGCAATTTTATTAGGAAAAACAAAAACGTCCATATTGACTTTAAAATTGCGGACACCAGGGAATTGTTGGACTTACTGGATGATGGAAGCATTGATTTTGCAATCATAGAAGGCTATTTTCAGAAAAACCAGTATGACTTTATGACGGTTTCAAGGGAGCCTTATATCTTGGTCTGCGGAAAGGACTATCCTATAGGGGATCATACGGGGCTTGATGAGCTGTTTAAGCACAACCTGATTGCCCGGGAGGATGGGTCCGGAACAAAGGAAATTTTAGAAAGGTATCTTTTGGACAAGGGGTATTCCATTGATGATTTTAAAAGCTCTTTGACGGTCAGCAGCATTCACGTCATTAAGCATCTCCTCAGAAATAACTGCGGCATCAGCTTTCTGTATGAAACAGCAGTAAAGAAAGAACTGCAGGACGGGACCCTGCAAAAGATTGAAATCCCGGATTTCCCTTTATATCACGAGTTCAATTACATCTGGCGCAGGAACAGTGTATTTAAAGAGTATTATCAGTCCTTATTTCCTCTGATCATCTCTCCCTGATAATTCCTTTCTGTTATTCTTTCGCATCCTCAATTCCCGGTGTTTGAAGCCCTGACTGACTGTGAGCCTGAACCTGCCCCAAGGCGGGAAAGGCTCACAAACTGCTTGTCAGGGAAGAAAAAATATATTTTAAAGTATATTCAAGCTGACAGCCGGGACATCTGTTTTAATGTCCAAATATATCCCGGGTCTATTGTCTAAAATATACAAAAAGCATATAAATAATTTGACAGATTCATCAAAAAAGTGAAATTCAAGTAAACTGCAATTGAAATTCAAGTATAAAAGTGTTGTAATCAAAGCACGGTAGCTACGGTTATGAAAAAAGTATTTATTTTATAATTAGGAGGACAGGTAATGAGAAAAGCAATAAAGAAGCGTATATTTACAAGCCTGTTTGCGGCGTCAATGGGCTTTGCATTATTAACCGGCTGCAGCAGCTCAGGCAAATCTGCTGATGCAGGAAATAAGAGTGCGGAAAACGGAACAGAAGCCGCCAAGGATTCATCCAAGGAGGGTAATGCTTCCACAGGGAAGACCATTACAGTAGATTTCTGGACGGCTCCGGAGCAGTACAATCTGGATTTCTGGACAAAGTATGCAGCGAAATTCAATGAAAGCAACATCCAGCTGAACGGAAGCAAGGTGGAAGTAAAGGTACAGATGATGCCTGCACAGCCGTCTTCAGAAGCTGGGATTCAGAATGCCATTGCCACCGGGACTGTACCAGCTGCTTCTGAAAATGTAAACAGAGGCTTTGCCAATACTCTTGCCAATTCCCAGGCGGTCTATGATTTAAGCGGCGAAGACTGGTTTAAGGATATTGTGGCGGAGAGGAAAATTGAGGACGTGACCAAAAGCTGGGCCATTGATGAGGCACAGTATGTGATTCCGCTTTATGTAAACCCTATTACCTACTGCTATAACAGCAAGGCCTTAAAGGCTCTTGGAATCACGAAGGTGCCTGAAACAATGGAGGATTTCAACAAGCTGCTGGCAGCCTACAGCGAGAAGAAAGACGAGCTTGCGGGCAGCGGAATCTCTCATTTCATGTACCGCGCGGAGCTGTTAAACTCAGCCAACTACTGGGAGAGGTGGTTTGACATCGAATCTCCTTACGATGCATTTTCCAAGGGAGTGCCTTTGGTAGAGGGAAATAAGCTGACTGCAGATAAGGACGCTCTTGCCAAGGTGTTTGAATTCTACGGAGCAATGGGCGATTCCCTTTTAACCGGAACCATTGACGGGGTATGGCAGCAGGATACGGTTCCCGTTGTTATGGGCCAGGGTCTTCCCTGGGAGGTTTCCTCCAACAATGCGGCAGGCAAAACATATGGCCTGGACGGCGATTACGTATTCGGACCCACATTAGTGGAGAATGCAGGCGACAGACATTATAACTACGCGGATTCCAAAGGAATCGTATTATATAAGAACAGCAAAATCCCGGAAGAGGAACACCAGGGAGTCATTGAATTCCTGAAATACGTGTTCACCGGGGAAGGCAAGGACAGCGTTGATTTAGACTGGCTGGAAGCCACAACCATGCTTCCGGTACGGGGAGATTTAGGCACTAATGAGAAGCTGGCTTCTTATTTCAATGAAAATCCTGCAATGAAGGATATCAGCACCTATGTGGCGGATGCCATTCCCGGAATGGCCAATGAAAAGGTTGCGGAAATCATGACTGCATTAGGAGAAAAAGCGGTGATTCCTTTTGTAAATGAAGTAACCATGAAAAACGGAATCAACCAGAATCCGGATGTATCCAAATATGTGGACGCTGCCATGGAAGCAATGAAGGCAGCAGGCGAATTAGAATAATCATTATAGGGCATCGCCGGTAAGCGATGCCCAATTCCCTTTATGGAAAGGAGCAGACAAGTGAATAAAAGTAGACGATGGAATCCTATGCCATGGATCTTTAATTCTCCTTATATCATCTATTCGCTGGTGTTTTTATTCCTGCCGCTGGGCTGGGCGCTGTGGCTGTCTGTTACAGACTGGAATCTCATGTCTCCGGATTATAACTTTGTAAAGCTTGAAAACTTTATAAAGCTGTTTACCGATGAAAAGGTTCATGCAGCATTTTGGAATTCCCTGCGATATCTGGTGCCTATTGTTATCCTGTGTTTCGTTTTTGGGGTGGGCATTGCCCTGCTGGTATCCAAGCTTCCTGAGAAGCTTAAGGGCTTTGCGGCAGTTATGTTTTTCATTCCCTATCTGACCTCAGGGGTGTCCACCTCTGTTATGGTAAAATATTTATTCAGCTATAATTCCGCTTTCAGCACATTTCTCAGAGAGAAGATGAACCTAAACATCAACTGGCTGCAGAGCGATATGGCTTTCGGCATTATTATTTTCATGATCATATGGAAAATGGCAGGCTATTATGCCCTGTTTGTGCTGTCGGGAATCGAATCCGTATCGGAGGATGTCTATGAGGCCGCCATGCTGGACGGGTGTACGGGAATAAAGAAGCTGGCTTATATTACCCTGCCCATGATTTTGCCCACCTTAACCTCTGTTGTGGTTCTGGCGGCCGGACTGTCCTTTCAGATCTTTTCGGAGCCTTTCCTGCTTACAGGAGGCGGTCCTTCCCTGTCAACCACGACCTGGCAGCTGGAGATTTATAACGCATCCTTTGTAAGGTTCCGTTCCGGCTACGGAGCGGCGATGGCAATTGCCAATGCGGTCCAGATCTTCATCGTCATACAGGGAATCACCTGGGTGATGAACAGGCTGAGCAAAAAATATGGATGGTAGGAGGTGAAAGGATGAAAAAGAAAGTGAAAGCTTCCACGGTCATTGTCTGTATCGTGACCCTGGGACTGATGATGATATCTCTGTTTCCCTATTATTACATGGTCCTTCAGTCCTTTCTGCCCTGGAACATGGTGGATAAGGCCCTGATTCCCAAAGGGGTGTCTTTAGACAGCTACCGGTACTTACTGGGCGGAAAGGGAGCCGGCTCCGGCGATGCCCTTCAGTGGATACGGGCCCTGATGAATTCCTTTATCGTATCCATTCCTACGGCGGCAATTTCCGTATGGATCGGCCTTATGACCGGCTACGCCGCCACCCATATGAAATATAAGGGAAAGGGAATCATCTATTCCTCCCTGTTATTCCAGATGTTTTTCCCGGTAATCATTCTGCTGGTGCCAAGGTATATGCTGATCAGGCCGCTGGCGAACCATTACCTGGGAATGATTCTTCCCCTTGTCATTTCCATATGGGGAATTTTCATGTATATCAATTACTTCAAGACAGTCCCTGCCTCCGTGTTTGAGGCGGCCAGGATTGACGGAGCAAGTGATTTTAAAATACTGATGAGGATAGCCCTGCCTTCTACCAAGTCTATCAGCATCATCGTATTTTTATCTGTATTTATGACGAGATGGAATGAGCTGATGTGGGATATGCTGGTGGCGCCTGATATAAAAATGCAGACCTTAAATGTCATGATTTCCACACAGTTTAATCAGAATTCAACATTGCCGGGACCTATGTACGCCGCCTCTGTTGTATTGACCCTTCCGGTCATTATTTTATTCCTGTGTTTCTCAAAGTACTTTAAAGAAGGAATTAATTTTATGCTGAAATAGGAAAAGGGCTGAAAGAAAATTAAGAAAGGGATGTCACATGTGGCAGTGAAAATAAATGGATAAGACAATGATGAATGAGACCGGGCTGAAGAGGTGTGAAAATAACCCTCTCCTTAAAATAGAGGATGTAAAGCCATCCTGCCATAACTTTGTTGTAAAAGGGATATTTAACTGCGGTGCAACAAAATATAAGGACGAATATCTGCTTTTATGCCGGGTGGCTGAGGCCGTGGAAAGTGAAAGGGAAGATGAGGTCTGCTTTCCGGTCGTGGCCGAAAAGGACCAGAAGAATTATTTTGAAATAATTACCATCAGAAAATCAGAGCATCCGGAGCTTTGCTTTGATGATGCGAGAACCATTACCAGGGGAAGAGACGGAAACAGCAGCGTCGTATATTTAACCACCTTATCCCACTTACGGCTGGCCAGATCAAAGGACGGGATACACTTTACCCTGGATGATAAGCCTACGATTATGCCCAATGCCAATGAGGAGTGCTGGGGAATGGAAGACCCCAGGATAACCCGGATCGGGGATGTGTACTATATTAATTATACGGCGGTATCCCCTCAGGGAGCGGCCACCGCTTTGATTACCACAGAAGATTTCATCCGGTATGAAAGAAAGGGGATTATATTCCTGCCGGAAAATAAAGATGTGGCCATTTTCCCGGAGAAGGTGGGAGAGGATTACTATGCTTTCAACCGGCCTGTGCCTAAGGGAATCGGAACACCGGATATCTGGCTGTCCAAGTCAAAGGACATGATCCACTGGGGAGAGCATAAGCACTTCTGCGGTGTCTCTGAGGAGGGCTGGGAGAATGGAAGAATCGGAGGAGGAGCTCCTCCGGTCAAGACGGAAAAGGGATGGCTGAAGATTTATCATGCCGCTGACCGGAACAACCGGTATTGTCTGGGAGCTTTTCTTCTGGATGAAAAGAATCCGGAGAAGATTCTGGCAAAATCCCGGCAGCCTCTGGTGGAGCCGGAAATGGATTATGAGGTAAACGGCTTCTTCGGACAGGTCGTATTCACCTGCGGCTGTATCTGTGAGGATGAGAATTTGAAAATCTATTACGGAGCGGCAGATGACAGCGTC
The DNA here is from genome assembly GCA_023437715.1 of Bacillota bacterium. Lineage (GTDB taxonomy): Bacteria > Bacillota > Clostridia > Lachnospirales > Lachnospiraceae > Lacrimispora. The sequence continues at coordinate 10,103 of JAEZFK010000042.1, forward strand.
TGCATGGCGGAAATCAGCCTGGCGGATGTTTATAAGCATCTGGGCGTCCTGTAATTTGAGGTAATAGAAAGGAGCTCTTCATGAGTTGGAAGGTGAAATACAGGGAATGGATGGCCTATGGGGAGCTGGATGAGGCCCTTAGAAAAGAGCTGTCCGCCTGCGGGGAGACAGAGCTTGAGGAGCGGTTTTCCTGGGACCTAGCCTTTGGCACCGGCGGACTTAGGGGGAAACTGGGAGCAGGAACCAACCGGATGAATGTATACACGGTTGCCAGAGCCACCAGGGGCTTTGGGAAGTATCTGCTGCAAATGGCAAAGAAGCCCTCCTGCGCCATTGCCTATGACAGCCGGAACATGAGCGAAGCCTTTGCAAGGCTGGCCGCCCGGGAGCTGGCCAAAAAGGGCATAAAGGTATATCTGTACCGAAAGCTTGCGCCAACCCCCATGCTGTCCTATGCCGTAAGATATTACGGCTGCAGCGGAGGAATTGTAATTACTGCAAGTCATAATCCCGGAGAGTATAATGGATATAAGGTCTATGGCCCTGACGGCTGCCAGCTGACCGTGGAGGCTGCCGGGAAGGTGGCTGCTTATATAGAAAAGGAATCCTGTTTTTTAGAAAATTCTATAAAAAATCCTATAGAAGATTTTATGGAAGAGCCCCGGACTTCCCGGGGCCTGGGCAGGAGCTTCGACCAATATCTCAATGAGAAACAGATTGAATTCATAAGTGATGAGGCGGAGGCCTCTTATTTTCAGGAAGTCATGAAAGCTTCCACCGCCATGGAACCGGAGCCCCTTAAGGTTGTTTACAGCCCCTTAAACGGAACCGGCAGTATTCCTGTCAGAAGGGCGCTGGAACGGTATCCTGATTTAAGGGTTTTTACAGTGAAGGAACAGGAACTGCCCGATGGAAGCTTCCCAACCTGCCCCTATCCGAATCCGGAGGCCGGGGCGGCTATGGAGCTTGCCGCAAGGCTGGCTGAGGAAAAACAGGCGGACTTTTTCCTGGCCACCGATCCCGACTGCGACAGGGTGGGGGTGGGAGCCGTGGCGAAAGACGGAGGGAAACGGTTATTTACGGGAAATGAAATCGGAGTACTGCTGTTTGATTATATCTGCGGCTTTCGGAAGCGGACGGGTACTATGCCCCAGCGGCCCGTAGCGGTTAAGACCATTGTCACCACGCCCATGGCAGAGGCCATAGCGGCAAAATACCAGGTGGAATTGAGAAATGTTCTTACAGGCTTTAAATTCATCGGAGAGCAGATCGGCTTACTGGAAAAGGAAAAAGAGGAAGAACGTTTTATCTTTGGGTTTGAGGAAAGCTGCGGATACCTGTCAGGGACCTATGTCAGGGATAAAGACGGAGTAAACGGCGCTGTCCTTATCTGCGAAATGGCGGCATTCCATAAAAGACGGGGAAAAGACTTACTCCAGGCCCTGGAAGAGCTGTATTCAATCTATGGATATTATGAGAACAAGCTGCTTTCCTATGAATTTTCAGGAGTCAACGGAAGGAAAGCCATGGATAAAATCATGGCTGACATAAGAAATGACAGAAAGGCTTTCCCGGGTGGGGCTGTCAAGGACAGCACGGATTACTTAACAGATAATACGGGACTTCCAAAAAGCAATGTTATTTCCCTTATACTTGAGAATGGCAGCAGAATCATCATCCGCCCGTCAGGCACAGAGCCAAAACTAAAGCTCTACCTCATGGTAAAAGGGCCAGGGAAGGAAGAAGCGGCATCGGCGGTGAATAAGCTTGCTTCCTGCTGCAATCTTTGGGTGAATAAGTATTCCGGTTAGCTCTGCAAACTTTTGGTCGTGGACAACAGGAGGAGGAATTGACATGAAACCAACGATGAAAGATATTGCTGATGTACATGGGGTATCCATTAATGCGGTGTCCCTTGCTCTCAATAATAAACCGGGAGTCAGTGAGGAGATGAGGCTTAAGATCCTGCGCACCGCAGATGAACTGGGATATCTGGAGGAAAAGGAGAAGTTCTTAAGAACCTATGAAAAGACCAATCTCTGTGTGATGATGCAGAAAAGGTATTCCAAGGATATGAACTTCTATGGAATCATTCTGTATGCCGTTGTAGAGGAAGCCAAACGGAACGGATACGATGTATCCATGAATTTTTTCGATGATGATGAGATGGAGGTTCCCAAGATGATTGTGGAACGAAGGGGAAGCGGTATCATTGTCATCGGAAAAATCAGTGACAGCAACATTGATACCCTGCAGAAATATAAAATCCCCATGGTATTGGCCGATCACGCATCGCTGATAAAAAATATAGACAGCATCCTGACGGATAACAGGCTGGGCGGTTTCATTGTGGTTAAGTATCTGCTTCAGAAAGGATTTAAGAAAATCGGTTTCTTTGGAGAGCTGTCTTATTCCCTGAGCATTAAGGAACGGTTCTGGGGCTACCAGGAGGCGCTGAAAGCTCTGGGGCCCGAGGAGCTTAAGGCCCATCTGGGGGAATATGTGGATAGGTATTCCATATTTGAGGGGATTGAGTCGGCAGTTTTGAATAATTATAATAAGCAGATTGTGGAGCTGGTGAAAAGCAAGGAACATCTGCCGGAGGTTTTTGTCTGCTCCAATGATAAGGCGGCCCTGGCCCTGATGATGGCTCTGCAGGTGCTGGGATATAAGATTCCGGTAGACATATCCATTGTTGGCTTTGATAATATAGATATGTGCGAGAAAATAAGGCCAAAACTGACCACCGTCAATGTAAATAAAGAAATCATGGGAAAACGGGTGGTTCAAAGGCTGATCTACCGGCTGAACCACATGGATGCCTTATCTGAAAATACTGTGATCGGCGTGAATTTAGTGGAGAGAGAAACGGTAAAGCTGCCGTAGACCATCAGCCTCCCCTTTAAGGACACTTTTTATTTCGGAAAGCAGTTCATAAAATAACTGCAGATTTGCTCCGGCGGTTCCTGACAGCCATGATCAACCCAGCGTTTTAAGCACATGGTAATACCGGCTTGATAAAAGACAAAATAGTACATCATTTCTTCCTCCGAGGTGATTCCCTTTTGAAAGGCGTTCGGTTTTACTGCCATGTTCCATAGGGGTTCAAAGCCAGCCTCAATGGGAAAACTTTTTCGTTTGTTCAGGCAGGCACGGTAAAAGCGCTGATGATCCCGTATAAAATATAAAAACGGCAGAATGTATTCTGCTGTGGTGAAAAAAGCTCCATTCAGTTTACCCGGATCATATTGTGACAACAGACAGGCATTCATTTTTTTCTCCAATTTATCCAGCAGATCGTAAACGTCCTGATAATGAGAATAAAAAGTGGTCCGATTGATATTTGCAGCCTGACAAATGGAACGAACGGTAATCTGCCGGATATCATGGGTATCCAGCATGCAGACAAAGCATTCTTCGATTTTCTTTTCATTATCCTGAAACCGTTGATTATTTTTTGTGTTCATTGAGATCCCTTTCCCGCTATTATCCCGACACTTGAAAATAAATTGATGATTGTGCCTCTCTGATGCAGATATTATACTTAATTTGTATTAACAGTACAAGTGTTGTGATAAAATTCTTGAAAATCAGATGGAGGTCTTTTTAATGAAAGCTGCTATTTATAACGGTGAGAAGGATGTTGTGGTCGTTGATCTTGAATCGCCGGTCTGCGGAGACGGTGATATCATCATCAAAAATATTTATTCCAGTATCTGTGGTACGGATGTTGCCGTCTTTAACCACGGCCCTGCTACCGGACATAAAGTGACGGTGGGAGGAGAGTTCGGACATGAAACCATATCTGAGGTGGCTGCCGTTGGTAAAAATGTCCGAGATATAAAAGTGGGGCAGCGCGTTTACCCATATCCAATTCTCGCTAAAGGCGACAAGAACCGTGCAGGCACTCTGGGCGGTTTCTCCGAGTGCATTTTGGTGCCCAATGCTGAACTGAACAAACAAGTCTATGCAGTAAGCGATAAAATCTCATCTAAAGTGGGCTGCCTGATCGAGCCCTTTACAATTGGAAATCGCGCGGCCAGGCGTGCGGCACCGAAACAGGGAGAAAGTGCCATTGTATTTGGCGCGGGTACGATCGGTATTGCGGTAGCAATTGCACTGCAGCAGTTTGGCTGCGGCAAGATTATGGTAACGGATATTTCCGACTTCCGTTTGGAAAAAGTAAAGGGGCTGGGATTTGAAATCTGCAATTCTGCGAAAGAGAATCTAAAAGAGAAAGCAATGAAGGTGTTTGGAACTGCGCCCAGTCTGTCTGGTCAGACGGCAGATGCGGACATCTACGTCGACGCGGCAGGGGCTCCTTCCATTCTCGATTTCTATCAGGAAACAGGTAAAATCGAAAGCCGTATAGTTGTAGTAGCGGTGCTGGCCGGCAAGCGCCCTGTAGATATACTTTCGATGACTTATTCCCAGCAGGCTCTGATTGGCAGCGGCGGATATATGCCGGAGGATGTCCGGGATGTCATGTCAATGATGGAGAGCGGAAAATATAATCTGGAGTCCATCATCACCCATGAATTTGGGTTAAAGGATATTTCGGAAGCCATCAAAACAGCAGGAAAGGTTGATGAGGCACTGAATGTGGTAATCAAATTTTAAATAAAACTCAGCCTTAATTGGATTTATAAATCAAAAAAGTAAATCTGGGAATACGGTTTTTTTTAATAGCGGATGCAAAGGGAAAGACAGCGCTTTCTTTTATTAAGAAAATTTTAGAAATATTAAATTATCAGAAAAAATATAAATAAAAGTTGCAATTCGCCCTTTTTTTTAATATAATAAGAATATGAAAACATTACGTACATTAAAAGAAGTCTTTTTATCTTCACTCCCATTAGTTATTATAATAATAATTGTATGCGGATTTGTAGCGCCTCTGGAAAATCTTTCCGACTATTTTAAATTATTGATAGGCTATGCCAGCGTTGTATTCGGGCAGGCTTTTTTCCTTGTCGGACTGGATTCCAGCATCCTGCCCATCGGGAAGCTTGTAGGAAGCTCCCTGATCAAATTCCACAGAAGAATATTTATTATATTATTCGGTGTTTTGTTCGGGATTCTTGCAACGGTGGCGGAGCCTGCCCTTGCAGTACTTGCGCGGCAGACTCATATGATCATGAATGAAGTGAACGAAACTGTTTTTGTATGGATACTGAGCACGGGTGTGGGCGTATTCGTCGGGTTTGCACTTCACCGTATTATCAAGGATATGAATATTAAGGTGGTCTTTGCGATCCTCTATATCCTGATATTTTTAACGGTGATATTTGTGCCTGAGGAATTTGTGGCGCTGGCCTTTGACGGCAGCGGGGCGACCACCGGTGACATTTCCGTTCCCTTTATTCTGGCGCTGGGCGTTGGTATTTCGGCTACCATGTCAAAGCGCAAAACCAATGATGATACTTTCGGCATTATAGGTATGGCCTCTGTGGGCCCCATACTGGCGGTGTTTATTTATGGAATCATCTTAAATCTCATGCATGACGGAAATATTCCTCCGGCCGGAGTCTATGACCCGGGGGCTGCGGAGAGCTTTTTTGAAATAGTTCTATCCAATATTTCCGGTGTGGCCCTTGCCTTGTTCCCCATTATTATCGTCTTTATACCGCTGCAGTTTTATCTCATTAAGCTGCCTAAAAGGCAGTTTATAAGAACTCTGTTAGGTTCGGTACCTGTGTATCTTGGATTACTCATCTTTTTATCAGGAATTGATTACGGCTTTGCGTTTGCGGGAAAATATATCGGGGAGGTGTTTTTAAATGCTGCCCGTCCGGACTGGTTTAAATGGCTTCTTCTCCCTCTGGGCTTTGTCCTGGGAATGGCCATTACCTTATCGGAGCCTGCTGTTACGGTTTTAGGCGAGCAGCTGGAGGAGATAACCAACGGGCATATCAGAAAAATGACCATCCGCATGACCCTTGCCATTGGAATCGGATTTGCTTCCCTGCTGTCCATGCTGAAGATTCTGACCCAGATAAATATTCTCTGGTTCCTGATACCCCTTTATGCTATGGCTCTGATCATGATGCTGTTTACGTCCTCCCTGTTCGTAGGGCTGGCCTTTGATTCCGGAGGAGTGACCGGCGGCGCCCTGACCTCAGCCTTTTTAACACCCTTAACCTTGGGAACCGCCCAGGCGGTTGCGCTGACGGCAGGCAGTAAGGCCCAGTCCGTGCTGACCAATGGGTTCGGAATCATCGCATTTATATCCGTGACCCCATTGATCGCGGTACAGGCGCTGGGTATATTGTACGACAGACAGGTGAAGCGGACACAGGCGCTTAACGAAAAATTTGAGTTTGAAAATTATGAAGAATTGTCATTGTATGCGTCACAGATGGAAGACGATGAGACTCTCGGCGATATGTATGATGATCCTGATATGATTTAGAACAAAACACTGGCTTCTAGGAGGGTCCCTATGGAAAATATAGAATATATGGTTTTAATCACAGGCAGAAAGCAAAAGGATGTGCTTTTGAAGAGAATGTGCAGCATTGACAGCCGGATCGTCAATACAATGTATGGAAAGGGAACGGTCAAACCCAACTATCTGCTGGATATGCTGGGGCTGGTTCCCGAAGAAAATAAGGTAATTATGACTTGCATCTTGCCAAAAGAAAAGGTAGATGCTATATTTGATATATTGCTGAATGAGTTTAACTTTGGCCAGCCCAATACAGGGATAGCCTTTACACTGCCCATTGTGGGTATGTCATTTTAACTTTCATTATACCAGGAGGAAAATTAGTCAAATGGAATGTTCCGACCATATCAAAGCCCTTTTTATTGTGGTGAATGCCGGTTATACAGACGAGATCATGGATATCATAAGGGCTGAGGGGGCAGGCGGTGCTACAGTAATAAATGCACGAGGCGAAGGGGTGAACCATGAATCGTTCATGGGAATCACCGTTGATTCTGAAAAAGAAGTCATATTGACTGTTGTTGATGTAAATAAGGCAAAAAGGATTATGTGTACCATTAAGGAAAAAGCGGGCTGGAATTCACCGCTCCACGGGATTTGCTTTGCCATGCCGGTGAATAAGGTCATCGGGATAAATACTTCAATTTTAGGAAATAATGAAGAAAAAGAAACAGAAAAAAAATAGACGGGCGGCGTTCCATGACGCTGCCTGATATGAAGATCCTGAAAACTGCTGTAAGAGGCTGTTTTCAGGATCTTTTGCTTTAAGTACGCCTTAAGGAAAATACAGGAATGAAGCTGTTGGACGAGGCATATGATGAAAAAAGAAACCAGGGAAAAAGCTGTCAAATCAGCTTTAGTTCGAAAATAAAACGGAAAAATAAAAAGGGATATAACAAGTCAGGAGGATATTATGGTATTGACAGACGAACTGATCCACCGGAAATTTTCCCTGCAGGATGTGACAGACGAAGATCTGAATGATTACATAAGCATGAAAAGAGCCTGCTTTAAAAAATATGTTGACCAGTATAATGGAGGCTGGATGGATGACATTCAAACGGTAATCAATACAGACAGCTTTAAACGGCTTCTTAATTCCGCCTGTTTTCAAAAAATACTGTTAGACAACGCAACCGCCGGTTTTTTCTCATATGGGGAACAGGCTGGGAAAATCGACGGAATCTCCATCCAGATCGCAGAACCCGCCAGGAATAAAGGGATGGGATCTTTCTTCCTGGATCATGTTACCTCTCTTTCCAGGCAGACGGATAAGCCTGCGTTTCTGATAACCTACAAATCCAATCCTGTTCAAAGCCTGTTAAATCGCTTTGGCTTTAAAATATATGATGAATCCCGGACCCATTATTTGATGAGCTATAACCAGGGTGATAAAATCCAGTTTACCAATTACAAGACAATCCTGCATTGACCGGGGGTTTCCGTACAGGCGGAGGTATTTCTGTTCTTTTGGTTTTGCGCATTATGGGATGCCGCATAATCATTGAAGTTTATTGATTATGCGGCATCCGCCTCTTTCCGGCCTGAAATTAAAGAATCACCGGCTGAATCTGTTTCCCCTCCAGGGCCAGCTCCAGCGTATCTGCAATCCGGTCCGTATGGGCGATCATGGAATTGGGCTTTTTCACCGGATCATCCTGCCCGAAAGGAACGAAATAAATATTCTTAATGTTAAACAGCTCCCCAACGTTCTTAAAATTGATTCCCAGGGCATCGTTGGTGGAGATGGAGATGACCAGAGGCTTGGAATTTCTCAAATGGGCTTTGGCTGCCATGAGCACAGGCGTGTCGGTAATGCCGTTAGCCAGCTTCGCCAGGGTGTTTCCCGTGCAGGGGGCGATGAGAAGGATATCCAGCCAGCTCTTGGGTCCGATAGGCTCCGCTGACTCCAGGTTTAAAATGGGCTGGTGGCCTGTCATGGCTGAAATCCGGTCAATATATTCTCCTGTATCCCCAAAGCGGGAGTCCGTGGTCTGTACATTTGCAGAGAAAATGGGATAAACGTCGGCGCCCCTGTCCACCAGGGTTTTTACCTCTTTTTCTATTTTATCAAAGGTGCAAAAGGACCCGGTGACTGCCAGGCCTATTTTTATTCCTTCCAGTTTCATAGGAGACTCCTTTTACGTTAAATGTTTAACAATTGCTTCAAATAATATTTCCGCAGAGGCTTCGGGTCCATAGATTCCGGGCAGTCCCGGGCATAATTTGGCGCGGATGCCCTGCTCTTTGCAGAAATTAAAATCAACGCCGCCGGGAGCGGTGGCGATGTCAATAATAGTGACCTCCGGGTTCATGAGACGGATTAAATCCTTTTCAAAAACAGAGGCCGGTATGGTGTTGAAGATATAGGAATATTTCCCCAGATCCGAAGACAGATCCCTTAACAGACTGGTATGAAAGCCCATGGAGCCGGCCAGGGCCAGCTGTTCCCCTTTCCGGTCTGCAACGGTCACATCCCCGTCTAAGCCTTTCAGCTTCAGGGCCAGGGTTCTGCCGCACCGCCCAAAGCCGGTTACCAGGCATTTGCGCCTGTGAATGAGGCCCGGGCTTAAGCGGATGGCTTCGGCAATGGCGCCTTCTGCGGTGGCAATGGTATTTTTTACGGTTACGTCTTCCATGTCCATATAGTCAAAGCAGGCAATCTCATTTTCCCGGGCAAAATCCTTTACATAAGCCGGAATACTTCCGCCAAATAAGGTATGCTCCGGCGTCAGAAGGCTTAGGATATTCCCTATCCCCAAGTCATCCATTTCGTGAACGGAAAGCAGGCTGATCCTGTCCTTTGTAAAAGGGATGGAACAAAGGAGAACATCGTTGTTTTTTATGGCATCCTCTATGGAAAATGAGGAATCCTTATCATAGTGAATGGTCACGTTAAAGCCGTTTTGGGCCAGAATGCGGCTTAAATAGAGCTGCCTTGAATCGCCGCCTAAAAGAAGAAAATTGTGCATACGGTCATCACTCCTTATAATGGCTTTATATGATGGAAAATTTGATTTGTGTATGGCACAAACAGCGGATGTTTGTCATATTTTTGTTAGTATGAATCTCTAAGTCAGGAATGAAGACCTATGAAAGATGCGATTTTTAAAGGCTCCGGGACAGCCATTGTGACCCCCATGGATGAGCAGGGAAATATTGATTTTAAGACAATGGAGAAATTGCTGAAGTTTCAGCTGGAAAACGGTACGGATGCCATTGTGGTCAATGGGACCACAGGGGAATCCGCCACCCTGGAGGAAAAGGAAAAGCTGGAGCTGATCGAATTTACGGTGCATTATGTAAACCATAGGGTCCCGGTCATCATGGGGACAGGAAGCAACTGTACGGCCCATGCGGTCCGCTTATCCCGCAAGGCACAGGCACTGGGGGCTTCCGCCCTTTTGCTGGTCACCCCCTATTATAACAAGTCCTCCCAGCACGGGCTGGTGGAGCATTTTACAGCAATTGCGGACAGCGTGGAGATTCCCATCATCCTCTACAATGTGCCCACCCGGACCGGAATCAATATCAATCCCGAAACCTACCGGGAGCTTTCAGAGCATCCAAATATTCAGGCAATCAAGGAGTCAGGGGGAAATATCTCCCAGATCGCAAAAACCATGTCCTTATGCAGCGGAAAGCTGGATCTGTATTCCGGAAATGACGACCAGACAGTGCCCCTGCTTTCCCTGGGAGGCATAGGGGTTATATCGGTTCTGGCTAATATCATGCCCTTTGAAACCCATATGATGTGCCAGTACTTTTTTGACGGGGAAATTGAGAAAAGCAGAGATATGCAGCTGGAGCTGCTCAATATGATGAATGCCCTGTTTATAGATGTGAATCCGGTGCCTGTGAAAGCGGCGCTGTCGATTCTGGGGCTGTGCGGAGAGAATTACAGGCTTCCTCTCACAAGGATGAAAGAGGGGGATAGGGAAAAGCTGAAACAGGTTATGGAAACGTATTTTCCCCATCTGCCCCATTGATATGTAACGACAGCAAAAACAGACAGCCGTCTCTTTTTATGACTGGCTGTCTGCTTTCCGTCCCCGCCGGTATGTCCTTCAGTTTTGCAACTGTCCCAGGCCCGGCATCACCGGCATAGGGGGTATTTTTATTTTTACTATGTACAAATCAAGCGATTTTCTCTTCTACAAGAAAAGCGGATAAAGAATCCATAATGGCATCATCTGCATTATCATAGATAACCAGTTCCAGATCAGGGTGCATACAAACGGTCATAACTCCGAGAATCGATTTCGCATCCACAATGATGTGGTCCCTGCAAACGTCCATATCAAAATCAAACCTGTTGGCGATCTTAACGAAAGCCGTTGCTTCTTCTATGTTTCTCAAGCGGAGCGGGTATCTTTTCATATTCTTTACCTCGTATTTTCATGGATATTTTAGTGTAGTTACTTCAAACGGTTTTATTAATTGCATTATAGTAAAAATGTAACTGATAAACCACGTCTAAATTTGTATAAAAACCGTCTTTTCTTGCAAATGTGTGAAAAATGATGGTATAATAAAGCGGGGAAAGGCCAAAAATCTGGCATTTGGAGGGGCATACATGAATGAGGAACTTCTGGACTTTTTAAGGAGCATGTCAGAAGGACAAAGGGATGAATCAAAGGGGGCGGCTTCGGTCCTTTGCAGCTGTTTAAAGGAGCCGGGGAGCAATGTGGTGGATAAAGAAAAGGTAATCGGTGCCGGAAAGCTGATGAACATGTGCTGTCAGCCCCGTTATGGAGCGATTCCGGACCATAGCCATAATTATGTGGAGCTGGTCTACATGTACAGCGGTTCCACGACTCATGTGATCAACGGAACCAGAATCCTGCGGCTGGAAACCAATGATCTGCTGCTGTTAAAGCAGGGAACCAGCCATTCCGTTGAACCGGCGGGAGAAGACGATATTGCGGTATATTTTCTTTTGATGCCGGAATTTTTTTTCTATCCGGCTTTGATGGAGGAGGATGGAAGCGTTTTACGCCATTTTATAGCAGGAGCAGGAGGCGCCGGCATTTCCGTGGCGGACTATCTGCATTTTCAGCTGCGGGATGTGATGCCCGCCCGGAACTTACTGGAAAATATGATCTGGTCCTTTATGGGAAAAAGAAAGGGCAGGCAGGAAATTAACCAGGCAACCATGGGAATACTGATCATGGAGCTTCTTCATGATGCGGGACGGGAAAATCTCCACGATGCGGCCCGGTATGAGGAGCAGATCGCCCTGGCTGCATACCAGTATCTGGAAAATAATTATTCCACAGCGACCCTGGAGGAGCTTTCGGCCAAGTCCATGCAGCCTCCTTATTATATCAGCCGTTTGTTTAAACGGTATTTTCAAATGACATTTACGGAGTGCCTGCAGCTGATCCGCATGATCCGTGCGGCCAGCTTTCTGGCTTCCACCTCAAAGCCGGTGGAAGAGATCATTGCTGAGGTGGGCTATGAAAACAGCAGCTATTTTCACCGTCTCTTTAAGGAACGGTACGGGATGACGCCTAAGCAATACCGGGATAAAACCAGGGATCAAATCTGAAAAGATTATGAAATATCCTCCGGTATCATTGACTTTCTGCCGGTGGGTTATTATAGTAAAGGCAAAACGAAAAAAGGAACGGTAAGCGAAAATGAATCGGTTTCGGGAGAATTTTGCGAGGTTTATGGTGGGAAGATACGGCTATGACAGGCTGGGTCGTTTTTTCATGGGCGCAGCCGTCGCTTTTATTGTCGCCGGCTTATTTCTCCGCGGTCCCTGGGCAGATGCCGCAGCCATTGTCTGCCTGGTTTTATGCTATTCCCGGATGTTTTCCAGAAATGTGAGAAAGCGTTTTGAGGAGAACCAGAAATTTGAGCGCATCTGGTTCCGCATTTCGGAGAAAATACGGAAGTGGCGTTTTACATTTCGCCAGCTTAGGGAATACCATATTTATAAGTGCCCGGGCTGCGGACAAAAAATCAGGATTCCAAGAGGGAAAGGGAAGATAAGCATTCACTGTCCCAAATGCAATACTGACTTTATAAAGAAAAGCTAGTACGATCAGAAAGGGAAGATTATGAGTTTACAGTTTAAGCCTATTGAGGCTGAGGATATATCCAAAATAGCTCCGTTTTATGCCTTACGGCCCAATAAGACGTGTGACAGCGTGTACCTGGACAGTTTTATCTGGAGAAAATATTACCACGTAAAATATGCCGTCAGCGACGGCAAGGCCCTGCAGTTTCTGATGGAAAAGGACGGAGAACCCTTTTCCGCCATGCCCATGTGCAGGCAGGAGGACCTTCCCCATTATTTTGAGGAGATCAGGGATTATTTCAATCAGGTTTTGAAAAAGCCTCTTCGGATTTTCCTCGGGGATGAGGAGGCGGTCCGGTTCCTGAATCTGGACCCGGATCAATATGAGGTAAAGGAAGAAGAGGATTTAAAGGATTACCTTTATGATGCCCAGGCCATGAGAACTCTGGCAGGGAAAAAGCTTCATAAAAAGAAGAACCATTTAAATTCCTTTTTAAGGGAATATGAGGGACGGTATGAATTCCGGGCTCTTAGCTGCTCCGACAGGGACAGCGTACTGGAATTCCTTGACGACTGGTGGGAGAATAAGGTGGAAGCCGCAGAATATGAACGCCAGCTGGACTATGAGGTCATGGGAATTCATGATATTTTAAAGAACTGCGCCCTGCTCAATGTCAGGATGGCAGGAGTTTATATCGACGGAAGTCTGAAGGCCTTTACCATAGGCACCTATAATGAGCTGGAAAAAATGGCGGTCATTCACATCGAAAAGGCGGACCCAGAGATTAAGGGCCTGTATCAGTTTATCAATCAGCAGTTTTTGATCCACGAGTATCCGGAAGATTTAGTGCTTGTAAACCGGGAGGATGATGTGGGAATGGAAGGTCTGCGCCAGGCTAAAATGTCTTATAATCCCATTGGTTTTGCAAGGAAGTACGGAGTGATTCAGAAGGGTATTTCACTATGATACGGTATTTAAAGCAGGAAGAGAAAATAGAAAGCAGGGCATTGTGGGAAAAGGTCTTTTCCCAGGATTCCCAGAGCTTTCTGGATTACTATTATTCAGACAGGGTGAGGAAGAATAAAATCCTGACCGAATGGAAAGAGGACCGGCTGGCAGCCATGCTTCACCGCAATCCCTATCATGTGGTGGTGAAGGACCGCTTATGGAAAGCGGATTACATCGCCGGAGTCGCAACGGACCCGGATTTCCGCCATCAGGGCTATATGAGCCGTCTTTTAAATCATTGTTTTTCCGATATGTATATGGAGCGGATGGGATTTAGCTTCCTGGTCCCCGTGGACCCGGCCATTTACCATCCCTTTGATTTCGTCTACATCTGCGATCTTCCCCAGCGGACCTTAAATGAAAACGGCAATCTGCATTTAAGCCGCCGCGCCCTTGTAGAGGGGCCGGACCAGTGCCGGAAAGCCGCAGAGTTTGCGGGAAAGCAGCTGGAAAAGGAATATGAGGTCTATGCCCTGCGGGATGAAAGCTATTACCGGGATTTGTGCCGGGAAGTGAGAAGCGACCGGGGCGATTTGATCCTTCTCTATACCAGAGAGGAACAGGAGCGTCTGGCAGGCTTACTGGCTTACTACGGTGAAACTGCCGGGGCTCAGAGAGAGCTTATCTGCCTGCCGGAATATTCCGTGGAAACAGGGCCTTTAAAGCCCTCTGTCATGGGCCGGATCATTCACCTGGAACAGTTTGTTTCCGTGATCCGCTTAAAAGAAGAATGTCCGGTCAGTGAAATGGAGCTGCTCCTTGAAGTGAAGGACGATTTCATTCATCACAATGCAGGCCTGTTCCGGTGGTGCTTAACAAAGGACGGGTCAAAGCTCACACGCTCCAAGGGAGAGACCAGGGAAAAGCCTCATCTGTCCCTGAAAATCAGCGAGATGACGGCCTGGCTGTTTGGCTACAGGCTGCCGTCTGTACCCGAGGAAAGCCAGACGGTTCTGGATAAGATACGGCCTTTAAAAGGCGTGTTCTTTGATGAGATTACGTAAGAAGCTGGTTCCATGAGAAATTGCCGGCAAAGGAATGGATGCAGTCGGAAGAGGCGGGAATATGGAAAAGATTCAACAGTTAAGAGAATGGATCGCAGAAAGTGAAAATGTGGTATTTTTTGGAGGGGCCGGAGTCTCTACGGAAAGCAATATCCCGGACTTCCGGGGGGTGGACGGGCTGTACCATGAACAGTATAAATACCCTCCGGAAACCATCATCAGCCACAGTTTTTATGTGAAAAATCCCGGTGAATTCTATCATTTTTACCGGAATAAAATGATATTTCCCGATGCAGAGCCCAATAAGGCCCATCTGGCCCTTGCAAAGCTGGAGGCCATGGGAAAATTAAAGGCGGTCATTACCCAGAATATTGACGGCCTTCATCAGGCGGCGGGAAGCCGTCAGGTGCTGGAGCTCCACGGCTCCGTGAAAAGGAATTACTGCACCAGATGCGGAAAATTCTACGGCCTTGAGGAGATGTTGAAAGCCATGGGGCCCGATGAGATTCCAAGATGCGGCTGCGGAGGAACCATAAAGCCGGATGTGGTGCTCTATGAGGAAGGCTTGGACCAGACGGTGCTTAACCGGGCGGTATCCTATATTGCAGGTGCGGATATGCTGATCGTGGGCGGAACCTCCCTGACCGTTTATCCGGCAGCAGGGCTCATTGATTATTATAAGGGAAACAAACTGGTGCTCATTAACCGGACGGTCACCCCGATGGACGGCCGGGCGGACCTGGTTATAAGCGAAAGCCTGGGACAGGTGCTTTATGAGGCGGTTTAAGGCTGACAAGGATTTAAGAGTGAGAAAGGAGAAGAAATATGTATCAGGCAGCAGAAGACAGGTATGAAAAAATGGAATACAAGCGCTGCGGTGCGAGCGGCATCATGCTTCCCAAGGTATCCTTGGGTTTATGGCAGAATTTCGGAATGGAAAAGCCCCTGTCAGAACAGAGGGAGATTCTTTTAAAGGCCTTTGACATGGGGATCACCCATTTTGATCTGGCCAACAACTACGGCTTCCCCGCAAACGGAAAGGCAGAGGAGAACTTCGGGGAGATTTTAAAGAGCGACCTGGGAAAATACCGGGATGAGCTTATGATTTCCACAAAAGCCGGCTTTGACATGTGGCCGGGGCCTTACGGAAACTGGGGCTCCAGAAAATATCTGATGGCCAGCTTAAACCAGAGCCTAAAGCGCATGGGGCTGGAATATGTGGACATTTTCTATCACCACAGGCCGGACCCGGATACGCCTCTGGAAGAAACCATGGGCGCTCTGGCTGATATTGTGAAACAGGGAAAGGCTCTTTACGTGGGTATTTCCAATTATGGAGACAAAGAGGCAAAAGAGGCCATTCAAATACTGAAAACCATGGGCGTCCAGTGTCTGATCGAACAGCCCAGATACAACATGTTCGAGAGGGGGGCGGAAGACGGCCTGTTTGATACGCTCTTAAAGCATGGAACCGGCTGTATCTGCTACAGCCCTCTTGCCCAGGGCGCTTTGACGGACAAGTATATCAACGGCATTCCGGAAGGGTCCAGGGCTTCAAGAAAAGGCACTACCATCGGCGGCCGCTACCTCTCTGAGGAACAGCTGACTAAGATTAAGCTGCTGAATGAGGTAGCCCGTAAGAGAGGGCAGACTCTGGCGCAGATGGCCCTGGCCTGGGTGCTGCGGGAAGAGGCTGTTACCTCCGTATTGGTAGGCGCAAGCAGCGAAAAGCAGCTGAGAGACAATGCAGCCTGCTTAAAAAACCTTGAGTTTACGGCAGAAGAGCTGAAAGAGATCGACACTATTTTAAAATAACCGTCAGGAAAGGCTGACTTTCCTGTAAAGGGGCAGGTGTATGGGATGAATTACGAGGTTGGAGACATTGTAAAATTGAAAAAAAAGCATCCATGCGGAAGCCAGGAATGGGAAATCCTGCGGGTAGGTGCGGATTTCCGGTTAAAATGTATGGGCTGCGGCCATCAGATCATGGTAGCCAGAAAGCTGGTGGAGAAGAACACCAGGGGGCTGAAGGGGCATGATGGGACGCCAAAGACGTAAAGCAGCGTAAAACAGAGAAGAATGTGCCGGAAAAATGCCGAAAAGTGAGAAAAATGCTTGCTTTTATCATAAGTTTCAGGTATAATATTAAACCGTGACACATAGATTCCTTGCTCCTGAAACTGAAAGCAGGGGCCAGAGACCACAAGGAGGTAAACAAGCATGAACAAGTATGAGTTAGCCGTTGTTCTTAACGTAAAGCTCGAAGATGAAGAGAGAGCAGCAGCCATTGAAAAAGTTACGGGTTATATCACTCGTTTCGGCGGCGCTGTGACCAACATTGATGAATGGGGTAAGAAGAGATTAGCTTACGAAATTCAGAAGATGAAAGAAGGATTCTACTACTTCATCAAATTTGATGGCGATTCCACAACTCCCAACGAGTTGGAAGCACACATTCGTATTATGGAGCCGGTCATCAGATATTTATGCGTAAGACAAGAGGCATAATCGATAAAGAAAGCGTGATCGTATGAACAGAGTAATCCTTATGGGCAGATTGACCCGTGATCCAGAAGTAAGATATTCCCAGGGAGAGCGTTCCATGGCAATCGCAAGATATACTCTTGCCGTTGACCGCAGGGGCCGCAGGAATCAGGACGGCAATGAACAGACTGCAGATTTCATCAACTGTGTTGCATTTGACAAGGCAGGAGAGTTTGCAGAGAAGTATTTCCGTCAGGGTATGAGAGTGCTGATTTCCGGAAGGATCCAGACTGGAAGTTATACGAATAAAGAAAATGTTAAGGTTTATACAACAGATATCGTTGTAGAAGACCAGGAATTCGCTGACAGCAAGGGCGGAGCTCCGGGCGAGAGCGGCGGCTATCAGCCGACCTCAAGACCGGCACCATCCAGTGCAATCGGCGATGGATTTATGAATATTCCGGATGGAGTCGAAGACGAAGGACTTCCATTCAACTAAATCTAACAGGAGGTAGTACCAATGGCATTTAACAGGAACGATAAGGCTGATGGCGCTAAGATGAGAAGAGGCGGCATGCGCAGAAGAAAAAAAGTATGCGTATTTTGCGGCGAGAAGAACGGCGTTATTGATTATAAAGATGTTAATAAGTTAAAAAGATATGTATCTGAAAGAGGAAAAATTCTTCCCAGACGTATCACAGGCAGCTGCGCAAAGCATCAGAGAGCGCTTACAGTTGCAATTAAGAGAGCAAGACACATCGCTCTTATGCCTTATACGATGGAATAAAGCGGTTTATCGCAGCTTTAGGCTAGTTAAATAAGTTTTAAACAAATTATAAACAAACATCAGAAGCATTAAGCATTGGATGTTTACAGAGGGACTCCGCATGAAAGTGTGGGGTCTTTTTTTGATACCACAATATACATGAAAGTTTATATGGAAATTTGGCTATAAACTCCGCAGACTTTTTTACGCTTTAGCGTTATAATTGCAAGCTCAGGGGGAGGAGGGGAGTTATAAGAGCATTTTCCGGAAGCCCTGGGTGCGGTTATCAGGGCATAGCAAAAACCACCCTGGTATACTTGGCGGTTACTGGGTGGCTCTGCTTCTCATATAATCGGTCAACCACCTTGTGGGCGGTTGTTCCTCTTAGCTGTATTATAACATATGATAAAGGATAATTCAATATTATCATTTTTGATTTAACTGCGATTTAACTGTACAAAGACTGATTTGGTAATTCAATTACTTCTTGCTTGCCAATTCATTGAATATGCCAAATACCTTTTCAAATGCATTACTAGCAGTGATTTCTGACAAGGGGATTTCATACCCCATTACACGTTTTAAACACCAGTAGCGCGTAAGCGGCTCTTCCGCTTCTCCGCAATACATCTCATCAGATTCATATTCTGGAAACTCAATCACGCCGTAATACATAGGTATCACAGCACCGTTGAAATATTACAATGAAGTCAGAGTAAGACCATGCATTAGAATCTCTGTCACTATTCCATCTAAGGAATGTATTATTTCCTGTCATTGGAGCAACTTCAAATTCACCTTTTTGGTTAGCAAGTGCAATACAGTGAGAGATGAACTCCTGTACATTTTGATGAACTTCATGTACCGTCCTAAAAGCCCTTATTGTTTCTTCGTTCATCCCATTGAACCCTCTAAAGCCGCCAAAACCTTTCTCATCTAAAAGTTCTGCTAAATCCCCGCAAATAAGACTATTTGCTTTATTTTTATCAAAAATATCAAATAAGCGTTGCCATGTGATATAACCAAAGGATATGTCTGCCGGAATGTTTGATTTTTGGTCATTGAATATTGTAAGTGCAGATTCTTCTCGCGCAAGCAATATTAAAATTTTTTCCTTTCCCGGATAGTTCCTCGTAAGTAACTCTGCTTCCCGAATTAGCTGATCATTGCCTGATAACTTGCTATTGAACTTAACTTCGATTAAAATAACCACCTGCTCTAACTCTATCACAATATCGGGCTCTGTTTGTGAAGTGGAACAGTGTTGCCAGAAATGGACATTACGTCCCCACTCGCCGTTAATTTCTGATGATAATAACCGGTCAAGAAGTGTACTTGCGGAGGCTGGAAGTATGCTGGTCTTCAGCGTCATGGCTTTCATTTGGGGCCTTTTTTGATTGGTGGCATGAGTTGTCAAAGCAACAAGGGTATGGTAGAATATTGTCATGGAACAATCGTGTACAGGGTGTGTTGACCTCATTCTTTATAGAATGGGGGTGATGCTTATGAAATATGACTTTAAGGACTTGATGACCTTTGGTATGTTTCTAATTGCGTTACTTACATTCGTTTTCATGTTTTGTAAGTAGTACATAGCAATAAAAGCATAACAACAAAAAGAAAACCCACCCTGATATACTTTGCCGAGTAAGATAGGTGGATTTTCTGCTTCTTCCGGTCAACCCCCAGTGGGCGGTTGTTCCTCTTAACTGTAGTATAGCATATGAGAAGGGATAATTCAATATTAGTCAAAATTATTTTGCTGTATAAAAATGCACTAATATATATAAGAAGAGAACCCATAAAAGAGATTATCACGCTTTTTTAGAAACAGATACTTTATTCCTGTGGTTTGTAAACAAATTTTATAGCACCTTACACCTGTTTAAACAAATCTGTAAACAAATCGAAACGAGCAGTACAACAACTGACGAATTTGAACGAATTGTTAGAGTATTCAGAAAAATAGCTGATGGGTGCTGACGAATGGTGACGGTGAGAATGGTATATAAATCGCTCTTATGCCTTACACGATGGAATAAAGCGATTTATTGCAGCTTTAGGCCGGATGAAAAAGGTTTAAACAAATCATAAACAAACAGCAAAAGTGTACTGAGGACTCCGCATGAAGGTGTGGGGTCTTTTTTCTTGTTTATGAAAATATCTAGGCCTTGTTTGTAAAATTGAAAAGGTTGTGCTATTTAATTAAAATGGTGATGAAAGCCAAATAAACAAATGCTAAAAAAGAAGCCTCCCGCCCCGCCCCCCTACTCATTTCTGCGGTTCGCCCTCAATTTCAACTAATATTAACGTAACATAATCGTCTCTGTTTTTTGTACCTATTTCAAATATAAGATATTCCTCATAAGCATTTTTCCCCAGTTTTATTTCATGTTCTTCTGCATATTGTATGATCTTTGTATACATTTCACTGATATTACGATAGCTTCCTTTATAATAGACCTGGAGATACCAGCCTTCTTTTCGCACCAGAGTATTGCTTTTTTTATCAGCATTGCCTGTCTTCGTATACAAATAGGAAAAGCTGTCGTATCTTTTTTTCAGGATATTATCAATGGTAAGTGATGCCCCCAGGAAATCAATCATACTTGCATTGCTGTTATTTCGGAAAGCGATCAGCTCTGTTAAAAAATTTAAGTAAGAATCGTCATTGCTGTTATCCATAAGAGTACTGCATAGGGCATCCATGCTTTTATGATAAGCAGGCTCAATGACATTGTACTTCATTAATAAGGCATTTTCTGTTAAATCTTTGAGAAAGTCTATTCCGTGTTTTGTATTTTTTAATTTTATAATTTCCTTAGCCACTTCATTTGATTTTTGTTCCAGCAAATCTACCAATTTTGCAGGGTCTCTTTCATCCATGTACTTTTTAATTTCTTTTAATGGCATTCCCAGCTTTTTCAGGGCAGAAATAATAGAAAAAGTATCGAATTGCCGGAAAGAGTAATAGCGGTAACCATTCTCTTTTGTGATCTCAGGTTGAAAAAGATTTATCTCATCATAATAAAATAAAATATGCTTGGGGATTCCGCAGATTTTTGCAAATTCTCCGGTTGTTAAGTATTCATTTTTCTTTTCAGACATAAATTCACCTCGGTTCCATGCTGCATTTTATGGATTATCTGCCTTTCGCTCAAGTATTTCATATCAACTGAGCGGATATTAAAAAACAGAAAAAATCTTCGTACATATTATCACTGTTTTTTTCTTGACTATAAGACAACCTTATAGTTTATAATAGTCAGACGGCCTTTTCCTGTCAAGGATTATGGCTGAATTTATTTATGTATTTGTTTCAAAAAGGGAAAGGAGTTACGTTATGAAATTAATGTTAAAATATCTGAAAAGATATCCAAAGCTGATTCTGTTAAATATCATGGGAATCTTCAGCTTCGTAGCGGTACAGCTGGGAATTCCCACGGTCATGGCATGGATGATTGATAACGGAATAGGCAGAGGTGATATAGCCTATATTAAGAATATGGGAGGAATCATGCTGATTGTCTGTGTTCTTGGAGGTGCAGGGACCATTTTATTAACTTTCGCATCATCAAGAATTTCAACCTATATGATTCGTGATATCAGAAATGATGTTTTTGTTCAGTCACAGAGGTTTTCCCACACAGAATATAATAAATTCGGTGTATCATCAATGATTACACGAACAACCAATGACGCGTTTCAGCTGATGCTGTTCTCCAATATGCTGTTTCGGACTGCACTTCTGGCGCCTGTAATGATTTTTATCAGTGTTTTTATGACCATCAGAACCAGTATTAATCTTTCTCTGGTTATCGGAGGAAGCCTTCCTTTTATCGTGGCGGGTGTTATTATCATTGCTAAATTAACCAATCCGCTTTCTGAGAAGCAGCAAAAAGGTATGGATCAGCTGAATCGAATTTCAAGAGAAAGCTTAACAGGAGTCCGTGTAATCAGGGCCTTTCGGAAAAGTGAATATGAGGCAGAGCGCTTTGCAGAAACCAATGAAGAATATGCTTCTAATTCGAAGAAATTGTTTAAAATCATGTCACTTACACAGCCTGCCTTTTTCTTCTTATTGCACCTTGCAATGATGGCAGTGTTTTGGATATCAAGTGTAATGATTGATAAAGGCACTTTACAGGTCGGACAGCTGGTCGCCTTTTTAGAGTATCAGTTTCATGCAATGTTTTCTATTATGCTGTTTTCCATGGTATTTGTAATGTATCCCAGAGCCCGGGTATCTGCCAACCGTATTCAGGAATTATTAGATGAGGAACCATTAGTGAAAAGTCCTTCCGGAGGAAGTACGTCTGAAAATAAAGGTATGGTAGAATTTGACCACGTCACCTTTCAGTATCCCGATGGCGAGCTGCCGGTTATAAAGGATGTATCTTTTACTGCCAACAAAGGGGAAACCGTAGCATTTATCGGGAGTACAGGCAGCGGAAAGAGTACTTTAATTAATTTGATTCCAAGATTTTATGATGTGACAAGCGGTTCTATCAAAATTGATGGCGTGGATACACGTAACTATGACTTAAAGGCGCTTCGTCAAAAAATTGGCTTTATTCCTCAAAAAGCATTTTTATTTAAGGGAACCATAGAAGAAAATCTTAAATTCGGCAATCCTGATGCGACTCCGGAAGAAATAGATCATGCAATTGAAATCGCACAGGCAAAGGAGTTTATTCTGAGCAAGCCGGATCAGTTACAGGAATTTATAAGTGAAGGTGCAAAAAATGTTTCGGGAGGACAGAAACAGCGGATTTCCATTGCCAGAGCATTGGTCAGAAAACCTGAAATCTACATTTTTGATGACAGCTTTTCTGCCCTTGACTATAAAACAGATGCTGCCTTACGGGCTGCACTTAAGGAAGAAACAAAAGAATCCATTGTATTCATTGTTGCGCAAAGAATTAGTACAATCATGAATTCGGACAAAATAATCGTCCTGAATGAGGGTGAAGTGGTCGGTATGGGAACCCATAAAGAACTGTTAAAATCATGCAATATATATTATGAAATTGCAGATTCACAATTAACAAAGGAGGAGTTAGAGCGATGAGAAAATTATATCCATATATAAAGCCATACTTAAAATTCTTTATAGCCGCTATTCTCCTTACCATAGGATACTCCTGCTTCCTGTCAGCGGCGCCAATGGTGGAAGGGTTAATTACAACAAGACTGAAAGATGATATTGTAAATATCGCCAATAAGGTTCCCGGGGCCTCCATCAGCTTTTCCTATGTTATTAAAATCTTAAAGCTGCTGCTTGCTATTTATATAGGTAACATATTAAGTAACTTTGGTTCTCAATATTTTTTGACAAACGGCATACAAAACACAATGCGTGATTTAAGAAATGATGTACAGAAAAAGATTGGAAAGCTGCCCATCAGCTATTTTGATAAACGTACAGTGGGAGATATGCTCAGTATCATCTCAAATGATATTGATACTATGTCAAATGCGCTGCAGCAGAGTTTATCAAGGATATTGAGCGCTTTCTTATCCGTTATTCTGGCAACAGTACTGATGTTTTATATTAATCCGGTTATGGGTGCGGTTGCAGTTTTGCTGATACCGGGAAGCGCCCTGGTGATGAAATTTATTATGAAGCGCTCTTCCGTTATGTTTAAAAAACAGCAGGCGGCACTTGGCGACTTAAATGGTTACATTCAGGAAAGATACACCGGCTTAACCGAAATCAAACTATACGGAAAGCAGGAAGATTCTATAGAACAGTTTAAGGAGATTAATAATAATCTCTGTGAAAACGGATTTAAGGCGCAGTTTATATCCGGGCTTATGTCACCCCTGATTTCATTTCTTACTTATATAGCGATTGTGGCCGTTTGCATATTAGGTGCCACCTTTGCAATTACAGGCGCCATAACGGTTGGGCAGCTTCAGGCGTTTATCCGGTATATGTGGCAGCTAAATGAGCCGCTGGAGCAGGTCTCCCAATTGTCGGCTTCCATTCAGTCTGCCATGGCGGCAGCGGGAAGAGTGTTTGAATTTCTTTCTGAGACAGAAGAAGTACCGGAAGCCTCCAATCCGGTAAGGATAGACAGCCTGAAAGGGAATGTTACCTTTGAAGACGTATCGTTTGGTTACAGCAAAGATAAAATGCTCATTGAGCATCTGAATATCAATGTGAAAAGCGGTCAGATGGTAGCAATTGTGGGTCCCACCGGAGCCGGAAAGACCACCCTTATCAACCTTTTAATGCGTTTTTATGACGTAAATGAAGGCGCAATCAAGGTTGACGGTTTAAAAATTAAGGATATGAAACGGGATGATCTTCGTTCCATCTTTGGTATGGTGTTACAGGATACATGGCTGTTTAACGGAACCATTGCCGATAATATAAAATACGGGAAAGAGGATGCAACCCAGCAGGAGATTGAAAATGCTGCAAAAACAGCAAATGTAAATCATTTTATCAAGACCCAGCCGGATGGCTACAATATGATATTAAATGAAGAATCCTCAAACGTATCGGTCGGTGAGAAGCAGCTTTTGACAATAGCCAGAGCGTTCCTGGCGGACCCGGCTATTTTAATCCTTGACGAGGCCACAAGTTCCATCGATACCAGACTTGAGTTAATGCTTCAGACAGCTATGAAAAATATCATGAAGGGCAGAACAAGCTTTGTTATTGCACACCGCCTTTCAACCATCAGAAACGCGGATTTAATCCTTGTTATGAATAACGGAGCGATTATTGAACAGGGGACCCATGATGAATTAATAGCAAAGAAAGGCTTTTATGAAAAGCTTTATATGAGTCAGTTCCAAAATCAGGCTTAAATATATTTTCATCCATTCATCCGGCCGCTTTCGGGCTGTCAAAAAGGTCAGAAGAACAGGCATTACGCAAATGCTTGTTCTTTTTATTTGCGCAGATTCTGAGATTGGGACTGATGAACCGGATTTCTTCTCTGATGTGTCCGGCATCTGACAAATTGTTTTGAAATTTGAGGCAAAGGGTTCCTTTAAAATGTTTAGTATTTAACAATGTATACAATATGAACAATATAGATTCTTTATGTTACTAATATTTTCACTATAATTCATTTGTGCTATCCTCGTTTTGTAGCAATTTAACTAAAAAGTATGAAGCGGGAAGGGGATTTACAATGAATTATTTTGAAGAGAGCTTAAAGTTACATGAACGTCATGC
The DNA here is from genome assembly GCA_023437715.1 of Bacillota bacterium. GTDB lineage: Bacteria > Bacillota > Clostridia > Lachnospirales > Lachnospiraceae > Lacrimispora. The sequence continues at coordinate 35,037 of JAEZFK010000042.1, forward strand.
AGGAAAGATTGAAATTAAGTCTAAGGTTCCGGTTGTTACAAGAGAGGATTTAAGCCTTGCCTATACTCCGGGAGTAGCGGAGCCGTGCCGTAAAATTCATGGGAATGAAGAGGATGTATATAAGTATACCTCAAAAGGAAATCTGGTGGCTGTGGTTACTGACGGAACGGCAGTGCTTGGGCTTGGGGACATCGGACCGAAAGCGGGTCTTCCGGTTATGGAAGGAAAAGCAATTTTGTTTAAGGAATTTGCGGATGTAGATGCAGTTCCGATCTGCCTTGATACAAAAAATACGGATGAAATTGTGAAAGCAGTTAAATGGATCGCACCGGGATTTGGAGGTATCAATCTGGAGGATATTTCAGCGCCAAGGTGCTTTGCGGTTGAAGAACGGTTAAAAAAGGAGCTTGATATTCCCGTATTCCATGATGATCAGCATGGAACTGCCATCGTTGTACTGGCAGGAATTATCAATGCCTTAAAGGTAGTGGGCAAAGATATCAGGGAAATTAAAGTAGTGGTGAATGGTGCGGGAGCAGCAGGAACTGCCATTGCAAAGCTTTTGCTTGCCTGCGGCGTTACGAAACTGATTGTATGTGATAAGGTGGGCATTCTGTATCAGGGAATAGACGGCGTTGATTATGCCAAGCAGGAGCTGGCGAAAATAACAAATCCGGATCAGTTAAAGGGAGATTTAAGCCATGCCTTAAAGGGCGCGGATGTTTTTGTCGGAGTATCTGCTCCTGATATTGTAAGCAGGGAGATGGTAAGCTCCATGAATCCGGATGCCATTCTCTTTGCCATGGCAAATCCGACACCGGAAATTATGCCGGAGGCGGCCAGGGAAGCAGGCGCCAGAGTTATAGGGACCGGCCGTTCGGATTTTCCCAATCAGGTGAATAATGTTCTGGCTTTTCCGGGAGTTTTCAAAGGTGCATTGGAGGTAAGAGCCAGGGAAATCAACGAGAATATGAAGCTTGCAGCGGCATATGCCATTGCTTCCATGATTTCCGATGAGGAATTAAACGCGGAATACGTAATTCCCAATGCATTGGATAAAAAGGTTTCAGAGAACGTGAAGGAAGCTGTAAAAAAAGCGGCCAGGGAGAGCGGCGCAGCCAGAATATAGAAGAAGCATCTTAAACTACCTGCAGTAATCACAATGCAGAGTCGGAAAGGCTTGCATAAAAATAGGAGGATTGAAATATGCAGATTCCAATCAAAAAAACGCTGGATAAAATACCGGGAGGTATGATGGTGGTTCCCTTATTTTTGGGAGTTCTGGTCAACACCTTTTTTCCTCAGTTTCTGGAAATGGGAGGATTTACAACTGCCTTATTCAGTAAATCGGCGTCCACACCGATTTTGGCATGCTTTATGTTCTTAATCGGTTCACAGATTCATTTTAAGCTTGCCCCAAAGGCAATAAAAAAGGGCGTCCTGCTGATCTCAGGCAAATTCATCGTAGGAGCGGGAATTGGCATTCTCGTCGGAAAGATCTTTGGCTCAGCCGGTGTACTTGGACTTTCTCCCTTAGCCGTTCTTGCGGCATTAACCAACTGCAACGGAGGCCTTTATGCTTCACTTGCCTCACAGTATGGGGATGAGACGGATGTGGGGGCATATGCCCTGCTGTCAATTAAGGATGGTCCGTTCTTTACACTGGTGGCACTTGGAGCTTCCGGTCTGGCACAGGTTCCTTTTAAAGCATTAATCGCAGTGCTGATTCCCATTGTAATCGGAATGATTTTAGGAAATCTGGATTCCGATATGAGAGCCTTTTTGGGAAGCAGCAAATTACTGTTGATTCCGTTTTTCTCTTTCCCTCTGGGAGCCGGAATGAATCTGGAAACAATCGTGAAAGCAGGAGGTCCCGGCATTTTACTCGGGATTGTGGCATCATTCACCGGAATTGGGGCTTACATACTCTTGAAGCTGTTTAAAGAAGAACCCATCATTGGCTTGGCGACTGGTTCTACGGCGGGAAATGCGGTGGCAACACCCGAGGCGGTTGCAGCGGCCGATCCGGCTCTTGCCGTGGTTGCAGCGGCAGCAACGGCACAGGTAGCCGCAGCCTGTGTGGTATCGGCAATCCTCTGCCCGTTTATTGTATCCTTTGTATTTAAAAAGCTTAGACAGAATCAGTTGAGTACGGTTAAAAATAATAGAAGTACTGAGGCAGACGGATAAAAACAATTCAGGAAGCCATTAACGAATACGACGCTCCCATGGAGGCAGACTTTGAATAAAACATGTTTGCATTCCGTGGGAGTATTCTTTTATACAAAAGAAAGGGCGTTGTGATCCCCCGGATTATTTGGTAAAATAAAAGGAAAAGGATTAACTGTTTGCTATGGGTAGAAAAAAACCGTTGAAGCTGCGGACAATGCTGATTCTATTAGTCATTGCAGTTGTTTTTGTTTCAATTACCATCATTATTTCTTTTGTTGCATCATGGATGACCAGAAATATCGAAAAGGAAGCAAAGACCAATGTCATGAACGTGGCGGAGCTTGTTGCCCATTCCGATGAGGTGATTGATGCACTGGAAAAAAAGGATACTCAGGTGATTGCATCTTATATTGATATGCAGCTTAAAAATCTGGAGCTTATAGATTATATTATAGTGGCGGATAACCGGGGCATCCGGTATTCCCATCCAAATCCTGAAATGATCGGAAAAGCATTTGAGGGGGGAGATGAGTACCGTGTGGTTCATCTGGGAGAGACTTATGTATCTGAAGCAACGGGAACCCTGGGAAAAGCTCTGCGGGCCTTTGCGCCGGTATATAATAAAAATAATCAGGAGATCGGTTTTGTATCTGTGGGAACACTGATTGCGCGGATTGAAAAGGCGAAGCAAATGGCTGTTTTTTATATTGTCTTAATCGGCCTCGGAGGACTGTCGGCAGGAAGCGCGGGGGCTTTTCTGCTGGCCAACAATATCAAGAAGATGCTGCTGGGACTGGAACCGGATGAGATTGCAAAGCTTTATCATGAGAAAATGGGAATGCTGGATGCCATTCATGAAGGTCTGGTAGCCATTGACCGGGAAGGACGGATCACATTGATGAACGATTCGGCCTTAGAGATTCTTGGCTTCAATAAGGATGAAATGAAGTATCAGGTAATTGGACGAAATATAGAAGAGATAATCCCCAATACCGGTATGACAAACATATTAAGTACGAAAAAGGCTGAATTCGATGATGAACAGAGGCTTCATGATACTCCTATTGTTACCAACCGCATTCCCATCATGAACCGGGGACAGGTGATCGGGGTTATAGCCAGCTTCCGGGATAAAACCGAGGTAACAAAGCTGGCGGAAGAGCTGACAGGAGTAAAAAAGCTGACCTGGTCCTTACGGGCACAGAACCATGAATTTATGAATAAGCTTCATACCATTGCCGGACTCATACAGCTGGAGGAATATGAAGAAGCCCTGCAGTTTATATCCGATGTTGCCAGGATAAGAACGGAAATAAGTCACATTCTCACGGATCATATCAAGGATTCAGCCGTGTCCGCTCTGCTCTTGTCCAAGTATAATAAAGCGGAAGAGTGCAGAATAAAGCTAACCATTGATGAGAGTTCCAGACTGAATAAACTGCCTCAGGGCATGAGTTCCCAGGATCTGGGTTCTGTCATGGGAAATCTAATTGAAAATTCACTGGATGCGGTAAAAAATGACGGGACAGGCCGGATAGATATCAGGATTGTCGAGGAGAACCATTTCCTAACGATTCGGGTAAAGGATAATGGAGAAGGAATCATTCCGGAGCTTCGGGAAAAGATATTTGAACAGGGCTTTTCCACCAAGGAAGGGCAGCGGGGATGGGGATTATTCATTGTGAAAAAGATTATTGAGGAATGCGGGGGATCAATTCGTTTAACGTCGGAAGAAGGAGTGGAATGGGATATTACAATTCCAATGGAAAGGGGGGAATGACTTGATTGGAGTTATGATTGTGGAAGATGATCCAATGGTTCTGGAAATCAATTCGAAGTTTTTAAAAAGAGTGGAGGGATTTTCCTTATATAAAGCGGTATCGAATCTGGAGGAAGCAAAAAAGGCAATGCTTTCCAAAAAGCCGGATTTGATTCTGCTTGATGTGTATCTTCCCAATGAAAATGGAATGAATTTTTTGAAATGGATCCGAAGTCAGGGGCTTGATGCAGATATCATTTTAATTACGGCAGATAAATCCATTGAACGAATACAGGAAGCGTTTCGTTATGGGGTGGTAGATTATCTCATTAAGCCTTTTCGTTTTGAGCGCTTTAAGGAGGCTTTATTACAGTTTAAGGACAGGTATGACAGCTTTAAAAACAGCGAAGTGATTGAGCAGAAAGATCTGGACCGGTATTTCTCAGGCCAGACTGCCGCCCAGAACGAGGCGGATTTTACCAAGGGCTTTAATAAATATACCTATCAGGCCATATGGGAAAAAATAGAGCAGGGCGGGGAAGAGTATTATACTGCGGAAAATCTTGGGGAAATGCTTCAGATAGCGAGAGTTACCGTAAGAAGATATCTGGAACTTATGGAAAAAGAAGAAAAGATATATAAGCTGGTTGAATATGGAAAAGTGGGAAGACCGCAGCACAAATATAGAAAGCTGTAAGGAACAGGCCCTGATTCAGATTTAAGGGATATACAGGAAGCCGGCTTGCAATTAACCGCAAATAGGTATACAGTGAATTCGCTGGTAACGCAATGGGTATACGGGGTTACGATAAGTATAATATAAAATGACGGAATGGGTAATTCCATAGAAGGGGTACGGGAATGTTTCGTGTGGAACAGGTTAAGGCGCTTAATGATTTGGAATTGGAAGTATATCATTATGTGATGAAAAACTATGATAAGGTAAAGTACATGAGAATCAGGGAGCTGGCCCAGGAAGCCCATGTATCCACTTCCACGGTGCTGCGTTTTTGCAGAAAAATGGACTGCAACGGCTATGCCGAGTTTAAGATAAAGTTAAAGCAGCATTTTGACGGGGGAAAAGAGCTGCACGTGACGGATGATGTAACGGAGGTCATTGACTTTTTAAAGAAAACTTCTTCGGAAGAGTTTGAGAAAAAGCTGGAAATGCTGACGGAGGTTATTGTCCGCGCAAACCGCGTAATTTTCGTGGGCAGCGGCATGTCCGGAATTGTGGCAAAATATGGGGCGAGGTATTTTTCCAGCATGGGAAAGTTTTGCCTTTATATTGACGAGCCTCATTATCCCACGGAAAGCAAGTTTTTTGAAAATGCACTGGTCATTGTATTTTCCGTTTCCGGCGAGTCTCACGATACCATCGGCCATGTGATCCGTTTTAAGGAGCAGAATTGCCAGATTTTCAGTGTGACCAATTCGGAAAATTGCACGGTGGCCAAGCTATCGGACTATAACATCGCTTATTATGTGACCTATATGCGGTTAAAGACTTATGATATCACCACTCAGATTCCTGCCATGAGCATTGTGGAACGGCTGGGTAAGAAGCTGTACCAGTATACTTCCGAAAAAACGGATAATACTTAAAACATACTGTTACGTGAAAAAAACAAGTGAGAAACAGCGTCACTTGTTTTTTTACGCCCTGGAATTGCTGACAAAAAACTTGATAAACAGTATAATCACAATCAGCAAAAAACTATACAAATTCATCAAATTGCAAGAGAGGAAGGAAAAGATGGCAAGAGATTATACAGTTGTAGCAAAAGCGATTGTGGAAAATATCGGGGGAGTCGATAATATTTCCAGTCTTACCCATTGTATGACACGTTTAAGATTTGTCTTAAAGGATGAGAGCAAGGCAAATGAAGCGGCGGTCAAGGCCATTGACGGCGTTATGGGAGTTGTAAAGCAGGGAGGTCAATACCAGATTATTATTGGGAACCATGTAGGAACTGCTTATCAGGAAATTTTAAAATTAGGAGATTTCGGAGAGCAGAGCAAGGTTGCAAGGGGAGAGAAGAAAGAGCCTTTAACCTTGAAGAAAATCGGTAATAACATTTTGGATGCTGTTGTGGGAACCATGTCCCCGTTAATTCCGGCAATTATCGGCGGTTCTATGGTAAAGCTGGTGGTTATGCTGCTGGCTATGGCAAATATACTGCCGGCAGACAGTGACACCTATAAGATTATTAACTCAATTGGCGACGGCGCTTTTTATTTCCTGCCTGTGATGGTAGCGGCTTCTGCTTCCAAGAAGTTTAAAACGAATATGTACCTTGCCATTGCCATTGCGGGAACTTTGATTCATCCTGATTTCCGCGCTTTAATGGAGGCCGTAACGGTAGGGCAGACAGCGGCCCATTTCCTGGGAGTCCCCATAGCGTCCGTAAAATATACTTATACAGTAATTCCTGCAATCTGTATGACCTGGATTTTATCCTATATTGAACGGGGCGTTGACAGAATTACACCGGCAGTGACGAAAAACTTCTTAAAGCCCATGCTGATTTTATTAATTGCGGCTCCTATTGCAATTTTAATCATTGGACCTGCAGGAATTTTAATTGGTACATCAATTTCTAAATTTGTATTCTTTGTACAGACAAAGCTTGGTTTCCTGGCAGTTGGTATTATGGGCGCAATCTGGCCGCTGCTGGTTATTACAGGGATGCACAGAGTATTTACTCCCACGATTTTGCAGACTATTTCCGATACCGGAATGGAAGGAACCGTTATGCCGTCAGAAATAGGCGCCAACCTTTCCCTGGGAGGAGTTTCATTGGCCGTAGCCTTAAAGACCAAAAACAGGGAGCTTCGCCAGACTGCTCTTGCGGCAGCTTCTTCCGCCCTGATTGCGGGAACTACGGAACCGGCTCTTTACGGCGTTGCGGTCCGCTTAAAACGTCCTTTGATCGCTTCCTTGATTACAGGCTTTGTCTGCGGCTGTTTAGCAGGAATCGGAGGGCTTGCAAGCCGTTCCATGGTTTCCCCCAGTGTTTTAACGGGACTGCAGTTTATTGATCCGGAGCATCCGGGAACCAGCATTGCGTGGATTGCAGGTATTACGATTTTATCCATTGTATTGTCGTTTATCCTGACCTTGGTCATTGGTTTTGACGATATTCCGGAAGAGGAGGAATAAATTGAGCGATTTTAAATTTCCTGAGGGCTTTCTTTGGGGAGGGGCCATCGCTGCCAACCAGGCGGAAGGCGCCTTTCGTGAAGGCGGCCGGGGATTGAGTAACATTGACGTGATTCCTCACGGGGAGAGAAGGCTGGAAGTAAAAAAAGGGAATGTTTCCCGTCCTGAATTGCAGGACGGGGAATATTACCCAAGCCATGAGGGAATTAATTTTTATTATCATTATAAAGAGGATATTGCTTTAATGGCGGAAATGGGTTTTAAAGTATTCCGCACTTCTGTTTCATGGTCCAGGCTTTTTCCTGAAGGGGACGAGGAAAAGCCCAGCCAGGCGGGAATTGATTTTTACCGCAGCATGTTTTTGGAGTGTAAAAAGTACGGCATTGAGCCTTTGGTGACTTTATGCCATTTTGATATTCCCATGGGACTGGTAAAACGGTATGGTTCATGGAGAAACCGGAAGGTTTCAGACTTTTTCCTGCGCTATGCAAAAACCTGCTTTCAGGAATTTTCAGGATTGGTGAAATACTGGCTGACCTTTAATGAGATTAATATCATCCTGCACAGCCCGTTTTCCGGCGCAGGGATTGCGTTTCAGGAAGGGGAAAATAAAGCCCAGGTTATCTACCAGTCAGCCCACCATATTTTAGTGGCCAGCGCTTTAGCCACTAAGCTGGCCCATGAATGCGATCCCGGCAATCAGATTGGCTGTATGCTTGCAGGAGGCAGCTTTTATCCTTATTCCTGTAAACCTGAGGACGTCTGGGAGTCTGTGAAAAAGGAGCAGGAAAACTTATTTTTCATCGACGTACAGGTGCGGGGCGCGTATCCGTCTTATGCCCGTAAGCTTTTCCGTGACAAGGGAGTCAGACTCATCATGGAAGAGGGAGACCTGGGGATTTTAAAAAACACGGTGGATTTTGTTTCTTTCAGCTATTATGCCAGCCGCTGCACAGCCGCGGATATGAATGATAAAACAGCAAATGAGGGCAATATCATCCGCTCTGTGAAAAATCCTTATTTACAGACAAGCCAGTGGGGCTGGAACATTGACCCCCTGGGTCTTAGAATTACCATGAACCAGTTGTATGACCGTTATCAGAAACCTCTGTTTCTTGTTGAGAATGGTCTTGGCGCAAGGGACAAGGTGGAGCAGGATGGAAGCATACAGGACGATTACCGCATTGATTACTTGAGAAGCCATATCCAGGCGATGAAAGAAGCCGTGGAGGACGGAGTGGAGCTGATGGGGTATACGGTCTGGAGCTGTATTGATATTGTCTCTGCGTCTACAGGAGAGATGAGTAAGCGCTACGGCCTTATTTATGTAGACAGGGCGGACGACGGAAGCGGGAGTCTGCAGAGGAGAAAAAAGAAATCCTTTGATTGGTATAAAAAGGTGATTGAAAGTAACGGGGATGAAATAGGCTGACAGCAGCAAATTTTTCGGATAATAAAGGGACTTCACATATGAACGTGTGAGGTCTTTTTTTATTACCTTGATATATTCTGGAAAGTTAAAGCAACATAGTATATAATTACTTATTAGCAGGACATTTTTATATTCATCACAGCAATAATGGGAAGCTCTCTAAACGTAATGGGAAGCTGGGAAGAAACCTTAATTTATTTATTGGACTTTCCTAAGGTGAAGTTTGTGAATTATATAAAAGCAACGATGGAAAAGTTAAGAAAGGTGGTGGCTTATGATTGCAATTTATGATTGGTTTGGCTATGAACTGGAAATAAAGGAACGTTATCAGTTAATAAAAAAGGCCGGATTTGATGGTGTTTTATTATGGTGGAGTGAAGGCTTTGGGCGGAACGATTACCGTAACGCACCGCAAATCGCACGGGAGGCAGGTCTTTTTATAGAAAATATCCATACGCCGGTACAAAACCAAAATGACCTCTGGCTTGACAATCTGAAAGGGGAAGCCTTAACCAATTGCTATTTGCAATGTGTTTCAGATTGTGACGAATTTGAAATTCCCACAATGGTGGTGCACTTACCCGGTGAGGACAATCCATATAACATATTAGGACTGGACAGAATCAAGAGAATCACTGAAAAAGCGGAAAAGCTTGGTGTCAACGTTGCATTGGAGAATTTACAGAACCTTCCCAATCTGGCATATGTGCTGGAGCAGGTAGATTCCCCGCATATGGGATTCTGTTACGACTGCGGGCATCACTACCGCTACTATCCGGACCATGATTTATTATCCATGTACGGTTCCCGGTTGATGGCACTTCACTTACATGATATTGGCGGAAATTATGCCCAACACCAGTTACCCTTTGACGGACCGATTGACTGGGCTGAGGCCATGAAAAATATTGCAGAAGTGGGTTATTCCGGTGCAACTGCAATAGAGGCCATGAATTGGGATTATAAGCATTTATCGGCAGCGGAATTTTTGCAAAAAGCGTTCGAAGGAGCAAAAAGGCTGGAAGCATTAAGGCTCCCTAATCCATAAAAACAAAAACGATCCGCAATAAGCTATGATGTATGGTATATGAAGAACCGATTATTTCAGCTATACATAACGGTAAGGCAATTCATCTGGAAACAACCTAAGGAGCATGATTATGGTTTATTTATCTCATTTTTCTTTCCCGGATATAGAACGGGAATACAGTTTTGTTATGGGAGAAAAAAGGACATGCTATGATACCTTTTATCCCTTTTATATTCTGTCAAAGCACCATCTTTCCATGCTGGATTTTGAACCGGTCACGATTTTATACGGAGGCAACGGTTCCGGCAAGACAACGGCGCTTAATGTTATCGGAGAAAAGTTAGGGCTCACAAGAGATACCCTCTTTAACCGGACTAATTTTTTTGAAGACTATACCGGCCTCTGTTCTTATAAACTGGACAATCGTCTTACTAAGGAAAGCAGAATCATTACAAGCGATGATGTTTTTGATTTTATGTTAAATTTAAGAACCATCAATGATGGAATTAATCAAAAACGGGAGGATTTGCTTCAGGAATATTTAGATGTGAAATATTCGGAATTCCGGATGAAATCATTGGATGATTATGAACAACTGAGAAAGGTCAATAAGGCGCGCAGCAAGACCCAATCCCGTTACATCAGAAACAGCCTCATGGATAATGTCAGGGAACATTCCAATGGAGAAAGTGCATTTATCTATTTTTGTGATAAAATTAAAGGAAATGGGCTTTATCTTTTGGATGAACCGGAAAACAGCTTATCTCCGGAACGGCAGCAGGAGCTTATAAGATTTCTTGAAGATTCTGCCCGTTTCTTTGGCTGCCAATTTATTATAGCAACCCATTCTCCCTTTCTTCTCTCAATGAGAGGGGCTAAGATTTATGATATGGATGAAGATCCGTCAGATGTTAAAAAATGGACACAGCTATCGAATGTCCGTGCATATTATGATTTTTTCAAGCTCCATGAAAAAGAATTTTAAGGGAATAGAATATAATCTGCGAAAATGAGCATACTTAAGAATACCTGCTGGAAGTACTTAAATACGGCAGGCAAATTAAAATAAATAAGAAGTTTAAAAAACAAAAGGGAACATCCCGGATAGCTGTGGCTTTCCGGGGTGTTCCCTTTTATTTCTGCTGTGTCAGCTTAATGTAATTTTTCATTTCCCGATTCCACCCCGCAAATTTTTCCTCTCCGCGGTGATCCTCCAGCTTTGTATGCTCATGCAGATATTTCCCTATGTAAGCGGAGACTTTCTTCGCCCCATAATAGTTTAAGTGATCTCCTCCGTCCCGGGAATCCTGCATCCAGTCTATATTTAAGGAATCAATATCCAGGTTCAGATCAAGATAAGCCAGCTGGTTCTCCTTCGCATAGGCTTCGGAGGAATTGTGCTTGGAATAGGTCCAGCACTTCGGCGACGGGGCGCTGTAGAGGATCAGTTCAATATTGTTTTCCCGGCATAGCTCCTCAATTTTATTTAAATAGAATAAGGGCTGTTCGCCGATTTCGAAGACATCGGAGGTTTCACTGACATAAGGGCCGTTCTTATAGGGATTTACCACAGAACTGTATAAATACCCCTTATAAACGGTGACAGGGTCCTGCTTGACTTTCTGGCCGATAGCCTTCAGCATATAAAGATGGAAATATTTCCAGTTATTATGGTATTTATAAACAGGAAACAGATTCTTGGCTGCTTCCTCAAAGGAGGTCTCAAGGGCGCTGATGTATTTAAAATCCCGGTAAAACGCATTTGTTTCCAGCAGGACAACCTTTGGGGACTGCTTTTTCAGCAGCTTTTCCAGCAGATAATAGGTATCCTGAAGCCGCTGCCCGGGAAGGCCGCAGTTATAGCCGGTATAACCGTAAGCATTCCATATTTCCATGGGTGAAATGCTGGTGCTGCATTCGCTGTCGCCGATGGTTACATAGTCTATGGTGTTCCTTGGCTCATTGAGTATGCTGCTGTTTTTTTTGTATAAGCCGTTTTCCACGCTGTTGTACGGAATGAGCAGATAGGACACCGCGTACAATACCATAAAAAGTCCGGCAAAGAATAAAATTGGTTTCTTCATGTTTCTGGTTTTCATCCCATCACCTCTTAAAATCCTGCATAAATCAATTGTGCCGGCAAATATCCGTCTCCATAAGCGCCCAGAATTATGACAAGAAGAACAGCGGCGTAGAGAAAGCTCCAGCGGGCGGCAATATTCCAGCCGGAAATTTTTTCACGGATGGAGATTCCGCGCTGGTGAATGGAGCCGACGATACACACCGCAAGAAAGCCGATGAGAACTGCGGCAAAGTCCGGCAGAGTCAGCCCAAGGTTAAGCAGAGAGCCGTCTGTGAACACGGACCAGTGAAAACCGGTGAAAATGGAGAGGAACATGCGGATGCCGATGGTCAGGTTATCCGCCCTGAAAAACAATTCTCCGGTAAACACGATTAAAAGCAGCTTTGCCGTCTGGAAGCCACGGTAAAACCAGCTGTCCCGGTTGATCCTTAATGCAGCCGCAGCTTTTTGAACCACCGGTTCCGTTAAGTTTCCCCACAGAATGAGGACAAAGTAATACATCCCATAGAAAATATAATGCCATCCGGTCCCGTGCCACAGTCCGTTTAAAAGCCACACGCCAAAGAGGGCGGGGCAGGAGGAAAGGACCTGGCCTGACTGCTTCCCGAACTTTGCCCGGAGTTTCTTTCCCAGGTTCTTGGAAAACCTGGTGAGGGATATGGGATAGAAGATATAATCTTTAAGCCAGGTCCCCAGGGTGATATGCCAGCGCCGCCAGAATTCTGATGCGTTTCTGGAGGCGAAGGGCTGGCGGAAATTCTCGGGAATGGTCACTCCCAGCATTTCGCCTGTGCCGATGGTCATGTCAATGCAGCCTGAAAAATCTGCATACAGCTGAAAGGTGTATAAAACAGCCCCTGTAATCACCAGAATTCCGCCGTACTGGTTGGGTGTGTCAAAGATGGTTTCCACAAGCAGGTTGAGACGGTCTGCGATCACAAGCTTTTTAAACAGGCCCCAGATCATTCGCTGCATACCGTAGGCCAGGTTTTTGTATTCCAGAGGCTTTCCTGAATACAAGGCCTGGGCTGTTTGGGAGTAACGGCAGATGGGCCCTTCCATGAGGGTGGGAAAGAAAGCCAGGTAAAGGGCCAGCCTGCCTAAATTGTCATCTGCTTCTATTCTTTCATAATAAACATCAATCAGGTAAGAGACTGCCTGTAAGGTGTAAAAGGAGATTCCTATGGGCAGGGCAAAGCTCATGGAGGGCAGAAATCCTGAAAGGGACAGGGCCTCCAGCAAATAGTCCATGTTTTTGCAGAAGAAGCCGGAGTATTTTAAAACCAGCAAAATGCCGGCCTGCAGCCCGATTCCAAGCCATAGGATTCTCCGGCGTTTCTTTTCGTAGGCTGCTTTCTGCGCTTTCTTGTTCTCCTGGTTATGGTCTGCCGCCTCATAGTCCTTTTTACAGGAAGAAAGCCACAGGCCCATGTGATGAATGGAGAGGGTGGAAAAGAGCAGGTAAAACAAAAGCTTTCCGCTTATGGAAAGAAAGAAGATATAGCTGGCAAGCAGCAGTACTATGTAGCGGAGGCGCTGGGGCGCAAGCTGGTAGGCCAGAAATACTGCCGGCAGAAAGATGAAAAGGTACAGGATCGAATTGTAGGTCATCTTTTATTCCTCTTGCAGCCGGTTAATCATGCTCCATATCGCTTCTGCGGAATTAAAGTTGGCAGGTACCATGTCCATTGGGGTGATCTCAATGCCGAATGCGTCCTCCAGCTCCGGAATGAGAGAGAGAATGGAAAAGGAGTCCAGAAGGCCTCTGTCAATGAGCCTTGTTTCTGTTTCATAATCAATGCCTGGGTTGATTCCGTTTAAGATTTCTAATAATTGTTCCATGGTTTTATCTCCTTTACGATAGAAAGTAATTTAAATTTAAAGGGTCCGGATGGGGGTAATTCAGGATATTCGTAGGAACCCCGGGCCTGGCCGTGCGCAGTCCTTCTTTTGAGGAACAGAGAAGAATCTGGGGCAGGTCCCGGCTTAAAAACAGGGAAATGCCTTCCGTTGCCGAATAAGCGCCGGTCTTTTGAAAGACCAGCCGGTCACCCAATTGAAGATTTTTAAGTGGGTATTGCTTTATGAGTACGTCGCTTACGGTACAGAGGGAACCGCAGACCGTCCACTCCTTTGTGCCCTTTTCCTGTATGCCCGGTTGAAAATCACCTGGTTGATGATTCCCCAGATGAAGGACAGGCGGCTTTTTCATGGCGAGCATCTGTCCGTAATAGTTTAAATGGTGGATTCCTCCGTCCACGATGCAGTAAGGCACTTCATTGTTTATTTTTGTATCCACCACGGTTGTCACATAGAAACCGCATGGTGAGGCGATAAACCTTCCCATTTCCAGAGTTATGCCGCCCTTAAACTCAAGCTTTTTAATACAGTCCGCCAGAAACTCCAGCATGGAATCCGCTTCGTCCTTTTCCTCTTCAAAATAGCAGACAGGAAGTCCCGGGCCGTATTCTATGTTTTTGACGGTAAAGCCGTACTGATCCTTTAATTCCCGGCAGAACCGGTCCAGGGAAGCGAGCTCCTTTTCCAGCTTTGAGGGTGATTTCTTCTGGGTGCCTGAATAATACTGGATTCCCTCAATGCTTATCCATTTATTGTCCTTATCTGCCATGAGCTGCCGGATAAGGCTTTCCTCCATGCCGAACTGGTTTCCCGACGTCAGGCGGAGCAGGGCGCGGACTGTCAGCCCGCGCTTTTGCGCACCGGCTTTCAGAAGCTGCCAGTGGGAAAGGGACTCAATGGTATAGATGAGTTCATTTCCGTACCGGTCCAGAGCGTATTCTATATCCTCAGAGGCCTTATGTACACCGGACAGGACGATCTTATTCATATTTATTCCGGCTCTCTGGCAGATGGAAAATTCTCCGGGAGAGCAGACCTCAAAGGAATCCACCAGAGCTTCCAAGTCCTTAATAACAAAGGGATTGGCTTTCATGGCATAGCATAGCTGGATGTTACTTCCCAGAACATCTCTGATTTTCCGGACCTGCTGTACCAGAATGTCCGTATCAAAAATATAGAGGGGAGTCTTGTATTCCTGAAGATCATATGGAAACCTTGTTTCGCTTTTCATTGTGACATCTCCAATAATTTTTTTCTGTCCAGCTTTCCGTTTGCAGTAACCGGAAGCTGGGGAAGAGGGTGGAATACCGTGGGAATCATATAGGCGGGCAGGGATTCCCTCATTTTGCCGGAGATTTCCTTTCCGTCCATGGTCCCGGTATAAAACGCCGCGATCCTGTTTTTGGCCGTATCAAAAACGCAGCAGGCTCTTTGGATGTCAGGATAGCTGTTTATGACGGCTTCAATCTCCTCCAGCTCAATCCGGTGGCCCATGTGCTTGATCTGAAAATCCTTGCGGCCTGCAAAGCAAAGCTCTCCAGCCCCGTTATAAAAGGCCAGGTCCCCGGTCCGGTAAATGGTTTCCAGATAGCGGGAGTGAAGCGGATTCTGGACAAAGGCCCGTCTGGTCTGCTCCGGATTGTTATAATATCCCAAAGCCAGGGCGGTTCCTGATACGCACAGCTCTCCGGTCCGTTCCTTTTCCGTGATCTGCCGGTCATCCTGGTTCAGAAGAAAGACCTTTTCATTGGGAAAGGCTTTTCCTATGGGCAGAATCTCACCGGGCTCAAATTCCCGGTCCACCCGGTAATAGGTGCAGTTGCAGGTGATTTCCGTGGGACCGTATAAATTTACATAGCTTGCGTCCGGCAGGTACTTCTGCCATGTTCTCAAATGCTTTACCGGCATCATTTCCCCGCTGAATAAAACCTTGTTGACATCGGATGGAACCTTATAAGTAAAACCCTTCAGCTGGGCAATCAGGCACAGGGCGGAAACGGCCCAGATCAGGGTGGTCGCTTTTTCTTCGCACAGGCAGTCCAGAAGCGCTGTGGGAATGGAAAACAGCCGTTTCGGTATGATGACCATGGTGGCCCCGGTTTTCAGGGTGGAATAAATGTCCTTCACCGACACGTCAAAGTCAAAAGGTGCCTGGTTTCCGATGATGTCCTCTCCCGTGATGCCGAACATGGAAGGAAAGTACTCCATGAAATCAATGACAGAACGGTGGCTGACCAGGACGCCCTTTGGAACACCGGTGGAGCCTGAAGTAAAATTGCAGTACAGAGGGTCCACATCCAGGGCCTGGCTTCGTATGTGCTGCAATGCGTCTTCCTTTATATCCGCCTTTATGATTTCATGATAATCAAGCAGATTCCCCGAAAAACCGGCCGCCTCCAGTGCTGCCTTCCCATCCCTCAGAGTGATGGCACAGCCTGCTTCCAGAACCTCAAGTATCTGCCGGACCCTGGGAGACGGCTGCCCGGGGCTTATGAGAACATAGAAGCCTCCGGCGTAAACAATTCCCATAAATGCGGTCAATGCTTCAATTCCTTTATCCATAAAAACAACGACAGGACTTCCCGGCGGCAGGGAAAGGGAAAGAAAGCTTCCCAGCCTTTTCGCGTTGGAGAGCAGTTCTCCGTAGGAGCAGCTTTTTCCCTCCTCCTTTACCGCAATTTTCTCCGGATGAATTCCGGCGGAGTGTTCAAGATATTCCAGTACATTTTTCATAGGTCCTTACTCCTTTCTGCCGGCTGGACCGGGAACGAGGAACAGGCTTCAAAACTTGTGAGGGTTTTCCTTATTTCAAAGGTTCCGTTCATTTGCTCCACGATTTTCTGGCAGGTTTTCAGCCCGATGTTGGTGCTTTCCTGAAACAGGCTGTTCTTCCCGGTTTCATTGGAAATGGTGACGGTCAGGCAGCCGTCAGCCACATGAGTTTTAATGATGACTGGTCCCTCCGGGCCCGCGTATTTTTTAACATTGGAAAACAGGTTGTCAAACAGCCGCTTTAAGTATTGGATATCCACGGTAATGCTGCAGGCCTGCTCCTCAAATTCGGTTCTCACGTCAAGGCCTGAATTGCTTAAATCAAACACATGCTCGGCAAACAGCTGCTGAAGCAGGATTCCCGCATCATAGGTTTCCATCTGCATCAATATTTTTTCCTTGCCGAATACGAGGAAATACTGAAACAGCTTATCGGAGAGATCCTTTAGCTGGACGGATTTTTCCTTGCAGCTTTTGATGTATTTTTCAAGCTGTTCCTCTGAATGATAGCCTTTGGAATCCAGTATTTCCAGATAGCCGATCAGAGAGGTGAGAGGGGTCCGGATGTCGTGGGACATGGATGTGATGAGCTCGCTGTTGGCTTCCCAGGCCTCCTTTTCGCTTTTATACCGGGTGATAATGGAGTTGCGCATGTTATCCGCATTTTTTGCCAGCAGGGAGATTTCGTCATTTCCCTTATAAAAAATCGGCTGGTCTAAGTCCCCCTTTTCAATCAGGGATACCTCCTTTGACAGAAGCAGTATCCGGGCAATGATCCGGTGATTGTAAAAAATCAGGATGGCAAACAGAACCAGGAAAAAGATTCCCCAGGAGATATAAAGCACGAAGCTGTACCATTTGATCTCCGATGAATCGATGATGGATACGGAATAGGTGCCGTCGCTGAAGGTTACGCTGCGCAGGGCCTGCCTGCTGTCCTCTCCGGTGGAGCCGGAGGTTTCGTAGGAGGAATAGGCGTCATTCCAGAAGCCGGATTCATAAATGATTTCATTGCCGTCAAAAATGGTTAAGTAAACATATTTGTGATTTTTTACCCACTTGGAAACGGCTCTCACGTTCTTGACGGATACGTGGTACTTCTTGATATAATTTTCAAAGGAATCAAAATAGCCGGTTAATCTTTTTGATACGGCAGCTTCATTTAAGTGATTTCTGGATATGAGATAGTTTCCAAAGGCCTGGGAAGTGAAATACATCCCGAAGCTGATAACCGCTCCAAGAACCAATACAAATATCTGCTTATACCGTAAGGATGAGATCCATTTATGTTTCATCAATCTGATAGCCCTTTCCCCAGACGGTTCGTATGATGGCGGGATTGTTGAAATCCAGTTCCAGTTTCTTCCGAAGCTTCAAGATGTGGACCATGACCGTATTGGAGGAAGAAAGAAGAAACTTGTCATTCCACACCCCTTCGTAGATCGCCTGTGCATCCTTAGCCTTTCCCTTATTTTTGACCAGATACATTAAAACCTGGAACTCTGTGTCCGTAAGCTCAATTTTCTGGTTCTCCCTGTAGACACAGCGGCCGGCGGTATCAATGAGAAGATCCTGCAGGCGGATTTCCGAAACATTTGAAACAGGCTCCCCTTTTCCCTTATAGACAACGTATCTTCTTAAAAGAGAATAGACCTTCATGAGAAGCTCGGCCTGGGAGAAAGGCTTTACCAGATAATCGTCCCCTCCGTTTTCATAAGCTTCTGTTTTATCGCTTTCCTTTGACTTTGCCGTCAGGAATAATACGGGAGCGGAAGAGATTTTCCTTATTTCCGTACAGGCATCGATGCCGGACAATCCGGGCATCATGATATCCAAAATAATGAGGTCAATATCGGAATTGCCTGTGACCGCTGCCACCGCATCCTGGCCGTTTGCCGCTTCCAGAACCAGATAGCCTTTATTTTCCAGGTGAATGCGAAGGACTTCCCGGATATCCGCATCGTCATCCACCACTAAGATCTGCTGCTGCCCATCCATGGCCAGAAGCCTCCTTTTTTTCTATTATTTAAATATGAAAAATTATATCATTTATAGATAGAATGACAATGGAATTTAGGGGAATTAAGAATTATTAAGAAATGGAGATGGGGGCTGCCGGATCGGCATAATTCAGGGAATCCGGTCAGATTGACAAATTGCTCCGGGTATGGTAGGATATGAAAAACAGGGAATGGAGTTCTCCCTTGGCAAACTGCCTAAACTGCGATTTGAGCTGATGACTTCTACATGAATGCAGGAGTTACCAGCTTTTTTGCTGCCCGGATTTGTGTGGAAGAACCTCCCGTGGGAGTGTGAATGCAGCATAAATATTAAAAGCTGGCAGCTTCTGTATATAAAACAGAGGCTGCCGGCTTTTTTTGCTGCCGGTAAAAGAGAGGTGATGAAAATGGCTTATCAGAGCATTTTATTTATGGGAGAGATACCGGAGGAGATAGACAAGGAAGCGGATTTCTTAAAGGACTTGAATATCAGCCAGGTTCTTGAGGCAGTGTCGGCAGGAAAAGGGGAGTATGATCTGGACGCATTCTTTCGCATGCCGTTGAAGCATGAAGCGGATATTCAGTACCGCCACGAAATCCTTCAGGATCTGGAGGATCCGGAGCTTTTCCGGCCTTTTCGTGAATTCGGCGATGAAATGGGTGAGATACGGAAAATCACCGCTGAAATTCCAAAGCTCTATTATAAAAAGACAAAGGAGCGCTGTCTGCTGGAAGCCGCGTCTGTTTATTGCAGGAGCGTGGAAAAGCTTTCTGATTCCTTGAACAGGAACCGGCCGAAATCAAAGGGGCTTCTGGCGTTTTTAGACTGCCTGTCCGCTTATGCAAAGTCAGAGGACTTCGGTCATTTAAAACAGGAGGCTTCAGAAATAACCGGGGCCCTGGAAACCGTAACTTACAGCTTGTATATAAGGGGAAACCATATTGACGTGCAAAAGTATGACGGTGGGGCCGACTACAGCAGGGAGATAGGGGGATTTTTTGAAAAGTTCCGTCAGGGTGAGGTCCCGGTCTTTCAGTACAGGTTTAAGGACAGGGATCTAAACCATGTGGAGGCCGGTATCATGGACCTGGTTGGCAAAATATACCCGGATATTTTCAATCATCTTCATGCCTTTGCCGAAGAAAATAAGGAGTTTATGCTGCCGGCCATCCGGCAGCTTGACCGGGAGCTGCAGTTTTATATCTCCTATCTGGAATATATGGAACCGCTGAAGCAGCTGGGGCTGTATTTTTGTATTCCGGAATTGTCTGGAAGCGTTAAGGAGATTTCCGGAAATGACTGCTTTGATCTGGCTCTGGCGGCAAACTTATGGGGCAGGGGGCAGAAAGCTGTCTGCAATCAGTTTTCCCTTCAGGGCAGGGAGAGAATGATAATCGTTACCGGGCCCAACCAGGGCGGAAAAACCACCTTTGCCCGCATGATGGGCCAGCTTCATTATATGGCCAGCCTGGGGCTTTACGTGCCGGGAACCAGGGCGAAGCTGTTTTTGCCGGACCGCATTTTCACCCATTTTGAACGCCAGGAAAACCAGGCGGCTTTTTCCGGAAAACTGCAGGACGATATTATCAGAATCCATGAAATATTAAGGTGTGCAACGCCGGACAGCCTGATTGTCATAAACGAAATGTTCGCTTCCACCACGCTTCAGGATGCTGTTTGGCTGGGCGAAAAGGTGATGAAGCAGATTTCAGAAATGGATGCCCTGTGTGTTTATGTGACCTTTTTGGAGGAGCTTTCCTCCTTCGATGATAAAACCGTGAGCATGGTGAGTACCGTTGAAGCGGATAAAAGAACCAGAACCTATAAAATAGTCCGAAGGCCGGCGGATGGGAAAGCATATGCGGCTTTTATCGCCCAGAAGTACCATCTGACCTATGAGGATATTAAGGAAAGGATTGGCAGAACCTATGAATGTATTCCTGCTGTACAGCAACCGTGATTTCGAATTTCCGTCAAAGCTTCCGGCACAGTCGGAAAGTCTGGTCCAGGATTTAGAGCTGCCCGCCTTATTTGAGGGGATGGCCCAGGGCGACTCCTTTCTTTTGGAAACGGCGCGGACCGTTATTCTGAGGGGGCTTTCTGACGTAAAGGAAATTGAATACAGGCAGATGATTTTAAAGGACTGCCTTGCCCGCCCGGAGGAAGTGAGGGCCCTTTACCAATTATCCTGCGAGGCCGTTAAAAATGAAAAGAGCAGAAACATAGGAATCTTCGGCGATACGCCCCGGTACGTGCTGGAAGGCTCTGTCAAAACCCTGGAGCTTTTTGTGCCCATGCTTGAGTCTCTGGCCCAGACAGCCCGGGATTCGGAGCCCGTCTGGCAATCGGAGGGGCTTAAGCGTTTCTTCCGGATGATCCGTGAGGAATTATCCGCCTCCTATCTGGCCCGTATGGAGGGCTACTTAAGAAAGCTGAAATTTCCCAATGGGATTCTGGTCAGTGCAGCGCTTGGAAAGCGGCTGAAGGCGGAACATTATACGCTTCATGATCTGCCCTACAGGAAGCGGAGCCTTATGGAATTTATCTTTGGAAAAAGGGACGGGGCCTATGGGTTTACCATTGCGGACCGGGATGAGAGCGGAGGCAGGATTTTGTCCGAGCTGCAGGATGAGAGCGTGAAAGACATTGCAAACACCGTATCCCAATCCTGTGACCATGTGAAAGCCTTTTTTATGGCCCTTAAAAGAGAGCTTTCCTTTTATATCGGCTGCATGAACCTGCAGGAACACTTAACCGCCCTGGGCGCTTCCTGCGCTTTTCCTAAGGCATTTCCAAGCGGTACCTGCTTTCTGTCCTGCCGCAGCCTTTATAATGTCAGCCTGGCTCTCCAGTTAAAGAGAAAAATAGAGGGGAACGCAGTGGACGGCGACGGGCGGCGGCTTGTGGTGGTAACCGGAGCCAACCAGGGAGGAAAGACCACCTTCCTGCGGAGCGTGGGCCAGGCCAGCCTTATGCTTCAAAGCGGCATGTTTGTGGCAGGGGAAGCCTTTTCTGCCTCCATTGGAGCCGTGTTCACCCATTTTAAGCGGGAGGAGGACAGTACCATGAAAAGCGGGAAGCTGGATGAAGAGCTGGAGCGGATGAGCCGGATCATCGACCATATAACCCCGGGCTCCCTGCTTCTGATGAATGAATCCTTTGCGGCCACCAACGAACAGGAAGGCTCGGAGCTTGCCATGGAGGTGGTTTCGGCCCTGGAGGACGGAGGCGTCAGGGTTATCTTTGTCAGTCATTTTTATAAATTTGCCAGTGCTGTTTTCAGCCAGGGCTCGGAAAAGCACCTGTTTTTACGGGCGGAACGCCGGGACGACGGAAGCCGCAGCTACCGGCTTTCTGTGGGCGAGCCCCTTACCACAGGATTCGGCGGAGATATTTACAATAAAATATTTGAGGAAGAGCGTGACAAATTCCGGTAAATCGGCTACAATGTAGTTAAGAAAACGCTTTCAGGGGATGATATTGTGAATATTTATGATATTGCAAAAGAATCGGGAACTTCCATATCAACGGTTTCCCGTGTGTTAAATAATAAAGGAAATGTGAACCCTCAGATACGCAGCCGGGTGGAAGAGGTGCTGAAAAAGTATGATTACAAGCCCAGTGCCATTGCCAGGGGAATGGTATCCAAGACCATGATGAGCATTGCCATTCTGACGGTGGATGTCCGGGTTTCTCACTATGCCCGGATGATTTACGTCATTGAACAGTTTTTCAGCAACAAGGGCTATAATGTTACGGTGTGCAATACCGGGGGCTCCATTGAAGAGTGCGAAAGATATATGGAAATCCTTTCGGAGAAGCAGGTGGACGGAATCGTGCTCATCGGTTCCGTATTTAACCGGCTGGAGGACAGGCCGGAAATTACGGCTAAGATTAAGGACATTCCCGTGGTTGTGGCCAATGGAAGGGTGAGACTTCCCAGCTTTTATTCCGTTCTTGTGGATGATACAAAGGGAATCCGGTCTGTGGCCGACTATTTATTTGAGAAGGGCCACCGGGATCTGGTCTATGTTTTCGATATGGATACGGAAAGCGGCCTGGCAAAGCGCCGGGGCTTTTTAGAGGCCATGAAGCTCCACGATATTCCGGAGCCGGAAAAACGGGTCATAACCGGAAAGTATGGCCTGGATGGAGGCCGGGCGGCAGCACAAACCCTGTGCAGCCTGGGGATTCCCTTTACCGGCATTATCTGCGGCGAGGATATTACGGCCATCGGAGTGATGAAGGGGCTGCGGGAAAGGGGATATTCCATCCCAAAGGATGTGGCCGTCACCGGCTGCAACAATTCTCCCGATTCCCTGATCTGCGAGCCGGAGCTGACCACCCTGGACAATAAGCCGGAACTGCTGGGGGGCCTATGCGCCCGGGTCCTGCTGGATGTGATGGAGGGGAAACCTCCCACCGCTGATCTGGCCATCCAGCCGGAACTGATTGAACGGGGAACAACGTAAAGGAATAAAAGCGCTTTCGCTATAAATAATAGCCTGTTATGAGATGAAAATCAGACTGGCTATTATTTTTTTTACTATAAAATAGAAAACGCTTTTTTGATGTAAAATTTTTATGGAGGAAATGTACAAAATAAGCAATATAAAATCGGTAATATTACACTAAGAATAGAAAAAATATAAAGATAATATTGACATAAAGTGTATAGATGTTATAATGATGGCATAAGAAAGCGCTTTCTCAAAGCAGAAAGCCGGGAATAAAGAGTTCTGAAAGGAAGGAAAAGAATATGAGAGTAGAGTACAAGGATTTACTGGCGAAGTTTCAACGGATTTTAGAGAGCAGGGGATTTTCCGCGGATCATGCGGAAAGTGCGGCGGCCGTGTTTGCGAAGAACAGCCTTGACGGCGTGTATTCTCACGGAGTAAACCGTTTCCCCAGGGTTGTGGAGTATTTAGACAAGGGAGAGATCAATCCGGGTGCAATTGCCACCTGTGAAGCTTCCATGGGAGCCATAGAACGGTGGGACGGCCACAGAGGCTTTGGCCCCTTAAACGCCAAGCTTGCCATGGACCGGGCCTGTGAACTGGCAAAGGAATACGGAGTGGGAGTCGTTGCTCTGGGAAATAATAACCACTGGATGCGGGGCGGCAGCTACGGCTGGCAGGCGGCGGATGCGGGCTGCATCGGAATCTGCTGGTCCAATACCATGCCAAACATGCCTGCATGGGGCGGTAAGGACAGGAAGATCGGAAACAACCCTTTCATCATGGCAATTCCAAAGAGCAACGGACATCATGCGGTCATTGACTGTGCGGTATCTCAGTTCTCCTACGGGAAGATTGAGGAGGCCAGACTGAAAGGCCAGAAGCTTCCGGTCCCGGGCGGATATGATACGAAGGGCAACCTTACGGATGACCCGGCTGAGATCGAGAAGACCTGGAGAGTTCTTCCCATGGGATACTGGAAAGGAAGCGGTATTTCCATTGCCCTGGACTTAATCGCAACCGTGCTGACTGATGGAAATTCCGTAAGAAAGATCGGAACCTTTGGGGATGAGGTGGGCCTGTCCCAGGTTATGATCGCCATTTCTCCTGAGAAATTCAACACAGCGGAAGAGACGGATGCCATTATGGATGAGATTTTAAAGGACATCAAGGCTTCTGAGCCGGCAGCGGAGAACGGGGAAGTGTTCTATCCGGGAGAGCTGGAGCTTAAGACAAGAGAGGACAATTTAAAGAACGGCATTCCGGTTATTGATGAGGTATGGGAGAAGCTGAATTCTCTGGAGAAATAAATCCGCAGAGGAAGGAAAATAAAAGCGTAAAGGGAGAGGTAAGTCAATGGAATATATTATAGGGATACTGATTTTAGTTTCATTCTTTGGTCTGGCGTTTTATGCGGCAAGAGGCGGAAACCTGATGATGGGAATGCTGGTCATGGCGATTCTCTGGACCGTACTGCCCATGCTTGGCAATACATTTGCCACCAATCCTGAATTCCTTGCAGCCAACGGGGAGAGAGTGACCATCACCTGGAACCAGGCCTTTGCAAAGGTATTTCAAAGCGGCCCTGAGGGATGGGGCAATGTTCTCGTAAACGTGGTATTCGGCGCATGGTTTGGCCGTGTCCTTTTAGAAACAGGCATCGCCTCCACCCTGATCCGCAAGACGACGGAGCTGGGCGGCGACAAGCCTGCCGTTACCTGCATTCTGTTATCCATTGTTACGGCGGCTATTTTTTCCTCCCTCTTCGGGGCCGGAGCAGTGGTTGCCATCGGAGTCATCGTGCTTCCGATTCTCATGTCCCTGGGAATTCCCAAGGTCCTCTCGGTGGTTTCCTTTATGCTGAGCATCGGGGCGGGCATGTTCTTAAATCCTGTTTTATTCGGGCAGTATACCGCCTTTTTCCTGGATGCCCAGGGAAAAACCGTTTATCCCTATGACCAATATGTGAGTTGGGGAGGTATTGCCTTTGGGGTGCAGCTGGTTTTCAACATCCTTCTGGTCCTGTTCTGTACGAGAAAGAGGAAAGCGGTTCACGCCTGGGCAGCCAGGAGACCTGTGAGGCAGGTCATTGATTTTGCTCCCGGAAAGTCCCTGCTTACGCCATTTATTCCCGTATTTTTGCTGATCGCATTCAAGGTTCCCATTATCATGGGCTTTTTAATCGGCGGCTTCTACGCTCTTCTGGTATGCGGAAAGCTGAAAAGCTTCCGGAGCGCATGCCGTACCTTTAATAAGGATTTCTTTGACGGGGTTGTGGACACGGCTCCCCTGGTAGGCTTTTTATTGATGGTTCCCATGTTCAACAAGGCGGCTGAACTGTGCATTCCCTATTTTAATGCCCTGCTGGGAAATGTGATTCCACACAGCACCCTGTTCATCACCGTTATTTTCTGCGTGCTGGCTCCTCTGGGACTGTTCCGCGGCCCCTTTACCTTATACGGATGCGGAGCGGCCACGCTGGGGATTTTAAAGGGAATCGGATTTTCCACTGCGTTCCTTGCACCCCTGATGATCGCTTCCACAACGGTCATGAATGTTTCCTGCTGTATCACACAGTCCTGGATCGTATGGGGAATCAGCTATGCAAAGGTTTCCACCAAGGATTTCTTGAAAATGAGCGTGGTCTGCGGCTGGATCATCTGCATTATCCTGCAGGTCATCACATTTGTTATGTTCGGTTAATGAAGGGAGAAAACCATGGGAAAAAGATTGGTGAGAATGGGAATTGACGTAGGGGGAACCCATACAAAAGCAGTTGCCATTGACAATGGAACACATGAAATCATAGGAAAATCGTCGGTTAAGACCACTCATGATGATAAATACGGGGTGGCTGCAGGAGTTGTGGCTGCATTCCAGAACTGCCTGCGTGAAAATGATATTGCACCTGAGGACGTTATCTTCGTCGCACACAGCACCACCCAGGCCACCAATGCCCTGATTGAAGGGGATGTGGCTACGGTCGGCATTCTGGCCATGGGCCCCAAGGGCATTGAGGGATTTCTCTCCAAATGCCAGGCCAGGTTAAAGGACATTGATCTTGGGTCAGGAAGAAGCATTAAAATCAGGAACCGCTACGTGGCGGATCAGGAGGTGGATGAAAATACGGTCAGAAAAGCGGTGGAGGAATTAAAGTCAGACGGCGCACAGGTGCTGGTGGCTTCGGATACCTACGGTGTGGATGACATTTCCGGGGAACAGTTTGTGTTTGAAATCGCCCATGATGAAATGGGCCTTGAGACCACCCTGGCCTCTGACATCACGAAGCTTTACGGCCTTACCAGAAGAACCAGGACAGCGGCCATCAATGCCAGCATCCTGCCAAAGATGCTAAACACTGCAAATTCCACCGAGGAAAGCGTCCGCAAGGCCGGAGTGGAGGTGCCTCTCATGATCATGCGCGGGGACGGCGGCGTTATGGAAATCAATGAGATGAAAAAGCGCCCGGTGCTGACCATGCTGTCCGGTCCGGCGGCCAGCGTTATGGGGTCGCTCATGTATCTCAGGGCCTCCAACGGTGTATATTTTGAAGTAGGCGGTACAACCACTAATATCGGTGTTATTAAAAACGGCCGTCCTGCCATCGACTATTCCGTCGTAGGCGGACACAGGACCTATATCAACTCCCTGGACGTGCGGGTATTGGGCGTTGCAGGCGGAAGCATGGTCCGGGCGAACAAAAGCGGCGTTCATGACGTGGGCCCCCGGTCCGCCCATATTGCAGGCCTGGATTATGCGGTGTTTACAGATGAAGCCGAAATCGTGGACCCCAAGCTGGAGTTTTTCTCTCCAAAGGAGGGGGACCCGGATGACTACGTGGCCATCCGTCTGGCCAGTGGAAAAAGGATTACCATAACCAACAGCTGCGCGGCCAATGTGCTGGGGCTGGTGACTCCAAAGGACTTTTCCTATGGAAATGCCAATGCGGCCAGAAAGGCTATGGAGCCCTTGGCGGCTTATCTGGGCGTGACCGTGGAAGAGGCTGCAACTCAGATCCTTACAAGGGCATATGAAAAGATCAAACCCATCATCCTGGAGCTGGCGGAGAAATACCGGCTGGAATATGACCAGATCTCCCTGGTAGGCGTTGGCGGCGGGGCCACGTCCCTCATCGGATTCTGTGCGGATAAGATGAAGATCAAATACAGCGTTCCGGAGAATGCAGAGGTCATCTCCTCCATTGGCGTGGCCCTTGCCATGGTCCGGGATGTGGTGGAGCGAGTGGTTCCAAGCCCCACCCCGGAGGATATCAGAAGCATCCGGCGGGAAGCGGTTGACAAGGCGGTGGAGAGCGGCGCGGCTCCTGATTCTGTGGAGGTCCATATTGAAATCGATCCCCAGACTTCCAAGATTACAGCCATTGCCCTTGGTTCCACGGAAGTAAAGACCACAGATCTGTTAAAGGAATGCACGGAAAGGGAAGCCAGGGAGCTGGCGGCAGAGGATTTGCGCTCCAGGCCTGAGGACATCACCCTGGTGGGCCAGACCTCCAATTTCTATGTATACAATGTGGATTTGAAAGGCAGACAGCCGCTCCGGATTCTGGATAAGAAGGGCTTTATCAAGGTTCAGAGAAATGACGGCCAGGTGGTCCTTGCCAAGGCGTCCTCTTACCGGAGTGCAGTTTCCCGGATGTGGGAGGAGCTGTCCATATTCAAGGCGGATGCCATTTTAAGGCCTGACTATTATCTCTGTGTGGGAGCCAGGGTGATGGACTTTAACGGAACAGGCGAGCTGGAGCAGATCCTCATGCTGATGGATGTGGAAATGCAGACCGTGGACACCAATGACGAGGTTATCATTGTGGGGGCCAGGAACCAGGTATAGAATGAAGCAGAAAGCGGTTTAAGAAAGGCAGGCGTCAGGCATATGAATAAAGAAGCGGCGGGCAGGCTGGTTCGCGGATTGTTTGGAAAACAGGAGATGCTGGATCTGGAAATGGGAGAGACAGGGAAAGTTCTGCCGGTCCGGGACATGATCGAAAAGCTGGTGAAGCTGACGGATGAAGAATTGGGCCTGTACGCCTGGTCACGGGAGCCTCTGGAACGGAAGTTTAACAGGGAACAGAAGCTGGATTATATCTTAAAGGCGGGAAAATGCGGCCGGGAGGAGGCGGTGCTTTTGAAGGACCGGTATAAAACCGGGGTCCCGGAGGCTCTTGCCGGAGAAATGGGGCTTAAGGTTTTAACACCCCAGGTTCCCCTTGGAGGTGCTCACGTGATTTTTGCCCAATATGAAGAACCGGATGAAATCACCGTTTTTCTGGATGCGGTGGAGCGGGCCGAGATTCTCATTGAGGAAAATGCTCTCAGCGGTTTGCTGGAACAGGCGGATATCCGCGGCCTGCTGCTGGCCCATGAAATATTCCATGGGGTGGAATACCGCAAAAAGGATACCATTTATACCATGACGGAGAAAGTGGAGCTGTGGAAAAAGCCCCTTTCCAACAAGTCCAGGCTCATCTGCCTGGGGGAAATTGCCGGCATGGCCTTTGCAAAAGAGATCATGGGCATTTCCTTTTCCCCTTATGTGCTGGATGTCCTGCTGATGTACGGCTATCATGAAGAGGCAGCCACAGCCCTTTATGAGGAGATCATGGAGATTGCCGGAAATGCCTGTAAAACGGCGGTATGAGATGGGATGTTTATTTGTTCATAATGAAAAAGGCAGAGCCGCTGAGGTTTTTTCTCGGCAGCTCTGCCTCTTTTGCTTTCCGGTGTTATCTTTCCTGCCTTCTGCCCTGCCGTTTTTAAAGGTTCTGCCCCTTCATGAGCCGCCGCCGGCAGGCAGGACTTTAAACAGCCTCTTTTAACCGCTTCCACTTTCCCGTCCGGTATTCTCCGTAAGATATCACGAAGTTTGCCAGCCAGCCTATGGGAACCGCATACCATACCATCTGAATGCCGAAATGAGGGGCCATGGTGACGGCGATGAATACCCGGATTCCTAAGTTGGTGAGGTTGGCAATGGTGAACATTTTCATATCCGCAGCCCCCCTCAGCAGGCCGTCGGTGCTCATTTTTAAACCGATGAAGACGAAAAAGAAGCCCATAAATTTTAAATAGCCGCTTCCCGTCTGAAAGGCCAGCTGGGTTCCGCCTCCGCCCAGGAACAGGCGGACGATGGAGGAGTGGAAGCTTTCCAGCACAATGCAGATGATAACGCTGAAAAACAGGACATATTTATTGGCGGCATAATAGCCCTTCCGCACCCGGTCCAGCTGTCCTGCGCCCAGATTTTGGGCGGTGTAGGAGGACATGGCGTTTCCGATGGCGGCCAGGGGCACGACGCAGATGCTTTCCACCCGCATGGCGGAGGAGAATCCGGCCAGCATTTCGCTTCCGAAGCTGTTTACCACGGACTGAACCAGAAGCATTCCGATGGAAACGGTGGACTGCTGTAAAATGGAGGGAAGGGCCACATTTGCCATTTCCGAAAAGGCAGGCGTGTCAAAAGCTGTTTCCAGGTAAGAGGAGTATTTCCTGAATTCTCTTACAAGCAGAAGAAAGGACAGGACGACGGAAACGCCCTGGGCGCAGAAGGTTGCCCAGGCAGCGCCCCGCACTCCCATGCCCAGCCAGTACACCATGTATATTGCCAGCAGAATATTTAACAGGGAAGAGAATATCAGAAGATACAGCGGGATGCGGGACCGTCCGATGGCGTTGAATATGGCGGAGATCACGTTGTACATGAACAAAAAGGGAAGTCCCCAGAAATATATCCGAAGATAATCGGAAGCCATGTCCAGGATGTTCTCCGGTGTATTTAAATAAACCATAAAGGTCCTGCCCCATAAAATTCCCATGGCAGCCAGGATAACGCTCAGTACGAGAAAGGATATGAGGGCCGTGGTGGCGGACTGGATCATTTTTTTATAATCCCGGGCCCCCCAGTAACGGCTTGTGATTACCGAAGCCCCCACGCCGCCGCCGATGGCGATGCAGATGAATACATTGGTGAAAGAATAGGAAGCGCCCACTGCGGCAAGGGCATCCTCGCTGACAAAACGGCCCACAATGACGGAATCTGCCATGGTGTAAAATTGCTGGAACAGATTGCCGATGATCATCGGCAGGGTGAAAACGGCCAGAGCCTTGGCCGGTTTATCGTTAATTAAGTACTCTTTGTTCATAGGAAGCTCCTAACTGTCGAAAGTATTTCAAGATGTCTTAATCAAGATACCCTGTTCTCCCTGTTTTGTCAAGGAAGCGCTTCCGATTACACAGAAGAGGAATAGGTTTTAGAAAGCCTGTTAAATATTATGTTGTTAAAGAAACTTTTCCTATGGTATTATGGGTTCCAGGGAGACCGAAAAACATGAGAAATACGGATTTGAATAAAAAGGAAAAAATAAGCGTGATTTTTTCCGTAAGTGGAAGGCAGAATTCCAAAAGGAGTGATAGAATCATTTAAAGATCATCAGAAAAATAACGTGAAGATACGTTGGAGGAAGTTGTGAATCATGAAGATAAACACACTGTTAGAGGATCTCATTGAGATAGCCGAAAAGCCCAAGACGGATTTTGCCCTGAGCATGCACATGACGCCCAGCGGACTGAGTAAAATCCTGACCGGTAAAAGGCTTCCCTTGATGAAAGAACGAAGGGAGTTTACAAAGCGGGCGGCTGATTATTTTACCGAAGCGATTTACTGCCCGGGATGCTATTTAAAGCTGAGAGATATTTTTCCTGTCCTGTATGATTTTAAAACTGAGGAAGAGTTCCGGTCATTTCTGATGTCCGCTGTGGAGTATGCCCTTGACGATGCCTTTGCGGCGGAAAATAAAGTGGATATAGACCGGGTGGAAAGAGGGGTGTACTTCCTTGGCCAAAAGTCAATCTTAAACGTAATGTGTATTCTCTTCTCCGACTATGTGACAGCTCAAGGGGAGGTTCCCCTTGAGCTTTACAGCAGCATGGCCATGTTCCATCCGGGCTACGCCTCCATGTTCCGCCGTATCCGGGTTTTGGCTCCTGAAAAATGCAAACATGTCGCCTTTAATCTTCTCTTTGAAGAATCTGATTTAAAAGGTCCGGGTGAAAATCAGGGCATAGATTTTTTCCTTTCTCACCAAAACCCTGGACCTTTTTGACCTCAGTTTATGGAAATGCGAAAATGATATGGGCCAGCTCTTTGTGCTCTTAAAAGGAAAGCTTTTGCTGCTTTTCAACAGCTGGGTAGACGGTTCTCTCATCATGATGCCTGTCACCAATAAAGGCTATCTGGTTATCTTTTATAATTCGCTCATGAAAAAGGGCGCGGAAAAGATCAGCTACAGCAAGGACGAGGCGGCCGCCTATCTGGAATCCCATCCCCAGGTTGTTCCAGATCTGTTGGACAAGGGCGTGGATATTGTATACAACTTTGTTTCCATCGGGTATTTGCTGGAACGGAGTGAGCTGGATGCGAAGGCTGCAAGCACCTGCCTTCAGGATGCCGTCTGGAAGCTGCTAAACGGTACCCTTACGACCAATAAAACCTTCGTGGTTTCCTTTGACGCCATGGAGCGGTTTCTTTCCTCAGGAAATATTATCGTTCCTCTGCTGGGAACCGTCAATTATCCGGAGGACGCCCGTGCTCCCTATCTCCAAAGATATAATTTTTATCTCAGAGAAGAAATTTATGACAGGGTTAAGCTTGCGAAAAGTGAGTTATCCAACCTAGCGGTACTCTGCATCGACGGATTAACGCTGATTTATACCATTGACAGGCAGCTGGAACGGGAACGGGTCCATGTCTTAAAAACCGACCGCATTTCTTCCATGATGTATGAAAAAGTCATGAAGAACAAGATGGAAACTGTGGACTTTACCCGGGAGTTGTGGGACGCCTATCAGGAAGGGCTTTCCGGTAAAAAACTGTAGGAGGGCGGCTCCCTCTATTTGTTGAAATTCATCCGATTTTATGGTAAAATATACCAAAGCTTGAAAGGGTATTATAAACCTGTCTGACAGTTAAAATGGCCGGATAAAATGGGGGAATTGACATGAGCAGAAAATTGGATAAGCAGGAAAAATATTATTTCTTGGACGGGCGGAAGCAGCAGGTGTTCCGGATCGTCCATTTCCCTCTGTCTGCTGCGCAAAGGCCGCCTGGTTTCAGGAAGGCGGCCGTCTTTTCTATGAGAATAAAAGCATTTTTTAAAGAGAGCAGACACCTCTCCGGCATTCTGCAGGACCGTCTGCCCAATCCCATCTATTATCTTTACTTTCTGTCAGCGGAATATCAGGACAGCATATTCCGTAAGTCCGGGGCACTCTGCGCCGTCATCTCACAATATTTTTCCATTGCCCGGTTTTTTACCGGCTCCCGGCAGGGCTGAAGTTTCCATTTTTAGACTGGAGGTATTCCTATGACAAAGATGCCCTTTTACAGAAAGATAGCCTTTACACTTGCCCTTGTGTCGGTCTGCGGCATTCTTATCGTAGGGACAGCTTCGGTCATTTACATGCTAAACAGCAGCCGGAACCTAATTGATCAGGCAACCGTGACCCAGAGTAAGAATGCCCTTTCCGTCATGGAAGCCGTTCTGGATCATTACATGGAGGATTCCCAGGCGGCCGCAAAATACTTATCGGCCAACAGAAGGATTAAAGAAGCCTTTGAGAAAGGAGACCAGACGGCCCTTCATACCATAGCCGGACAGGTGATGGAGCAGGTCAGGCTGGGCATGAATTTTATTACCTTTGCCGATACGAAAGGAAAGGTGATCGCCAGCATCCATGGAGACGGGACCGGAGGGTCTGTCGCATCGGAAGAGAGTTTTAAACAGGCTGTGGCGGGAAACGTTACCACAGACCTTGAATTCAGCAATGACGGGAAGCTGGGCGTCCGCACAGGGGTGCCTGTGAAGAATAATGGGGGAGAGATTATCGGCGTGGTTATGACCGGATATTCCCTCATGGATCCCTCTTTTGTAGACTCCTTAAAAGCCATGGCAGGAAATGACTTTTCCGTTTATATCGGAAATAAAAGGGCCAATACCACTGTTCTGGGAGATGACGGCCGCCCTGTCCTGGGCATAAGGATGGAAGACCGGATCGCCCGGACTGTTTTGGAAAACAAGAAAGTATATACGGGAAAGAGCGATGTGGGCGGCGAGGCCTATATGACCGTATTCAAGCCCATTCAGGATGCAAAGGGGAATGTGATCGGCGCTCTTGCCACAGGAGTGTCCCTGGAACAGTCCAACCGCCTGTGGTACAAGGGCATGGTGAAAGCGGTTCTCATTGAACTCGCTTTTATGGTAGCCATCATCGCAGCCCTGCTGTTCTATGTGCACCGCTTCATTACAGCGCCTCTGGAAAAGATAGCGGGAAGCGCCGCGGAAATAACCCGGGGAAATTTGGATGTGGAGATCCTTCATCATTCAAAGGACGAGCTGGGGATTCTGGCCGATGCCCTCCGTGCCATGACGGACAGGCTCTATAGCTATATCGGCGACCTGCATAAGCGGGAAAATGATTTAATGGAAGCTCTTCATCAGGCCGAGGAGGCGGAGCAGGCAAAATCCCAGTTTCTTGCCAACATGAGCCATGAGATCCGCACGCCCATGAACGCTATTATCGGCATGGCTTATCTGGCCTTAAAGACAGAGCTTGCGCCAAAGCAGAGGGGTTACATTGAAAAGATCCATCAGTCCGCCACCTCCCTGCTTAGAATCATCAACGATATTCTGGACTTTTCCCGGATAGAGTCGGGAAAGCTGACCATTGAAAATATAAAATTCCATCTGGAAAATGTTCTGGAGAACAGCGTTTTGTACTTAAGCAGACAGGCTCATGAAAAGGGCCTGGAATTTATCTGCCGCATTTCTCCGGAAATCCCGGCCTATATCAGAGGCGATCCCTTACGCCTTTCGGAAATTCTGTATAATCTGGCAGGCAATGCGGTGAAATTCACGGAAAAAGGCCAGGTCGCGGTTGATGTCACCATGGCAGAGAAAGGGGAAAAACGGGTAAAGCTCCGGTTTGCCGTAAGCGATACGGGAATCGGCATGACGGACCAGCAGCAAAGCCATCTTTTTGAAGCGTTTGTGCAGGCCGACAGCTCCATTACCAGGAAATTCGGAGGCACGGGCCTTGGGCTTGCGATCTGCAGGCGGCTGGCCGAGCTCATGGGAGGAAACCTTGAGGTTTCCAGCGTCCCAGGCGGGGGAAGCACCTTTGCATTCACCGCATGGTTTGAAGAGGCCGAGGAAAAATGCAAAACACCGAAGTCCGTGCCCCGGTGCATGAAAGAAAAAAGGATTCTGGCGGCAGATGATAACCCGATGGACAGAAATACGATTGTGGAATACTTAACAGCCATGAAGCTCCCGGCAGAGGCCGCATCCACCGGAGAAGAAGCGGTGGCTCTGGCGGAGCAGCGGGACAGGGAGGCCCCCTTTGATGCGGTTCTCGTTGACTGGCATATGGGGCAGGGCATGGATGGCATGGAGACAGCCGCCGCCCTCAAGGAATCCGGAAAGCTGGTCCACAAGCCCCTGGTGGTGCTTTTGGCCCCATCCGGGGAAGAGGAGTCCTTAGGCCTGCTTCCCGGCCCGTACATTGACGGGGTTTTGACAAAACCTGTAAGCCGGTCCATGATTTACGACTGCCTTGTAAAGCTGTTTGTTCCGGAGAGCGAAGACTCTGAGGAGGAACTCACCTTTCAGGAGAAGGATTATGGGCTGGAAGGCTTCCGGGTCCTTCTGGCAGAGGACAACGAGATCAATTTACAGATTGCTGCCGAATTGCTGGAGAGCCAGGGGATGGTTGTGGAAACCGCCCGGAACGGGCGGCAGGCAGTTTCCATTTTTAACGCCGCTCCCCCCGGAGCCTTCCATCTGATCCTGATGGATTTGCAGATGCCGGAAATGGACGGCTATGAAGCCTCAAGACGTATCCGGGAAGTGGACCAGGCCGTCCCAATCATTGCGATGACCGCACGGACCATGGCGGACGAAAAGCAGAAGTGCTTTGATGCAGGCATGAACGACCATGTTTCCAAGCCCATTGACGTGGACACCTTATTCGAGGCCCTGTCCAAATGGCTGGCGGTCCCAGGCAGGGGCTTGAAACAGACCGGGAAAAAGACAAATATCCGGATCGAAGGAATCGATACAAGGCAGGGCCTGCGCCGTACCGCAGGAAACTGGCCGCTCTATGGAAAGCTGCTTTTAAATTTTGCAAAACAGCAGAAAGAATTCCTTGAGGAAATCCATATGGCCCTCGAGAGCCGGGATCTGGCTCTGGCCGGGCGGCTGATTCATACCTTAAAGGGTCTGGCCGGCAACATTGGGGCAAGCAGGGCTCTGTTCCTCATCATCCGCATGGAAAGCTGTATCCAGTCGGAACAGGAGGATCAGGTTTTATTCCGGGCCTTTGACGATATGGCCCTCTGCCTGGAACAGGCCGGGGAAAGCATTGAGAATGCGCCTTTCCTTAAAAGGCAGGAAAAGGAAAAGCCGGGAAATAACACATCTCAAGGCCTTCGGGAGATCAAGCGCTTTCTAAGGCTCTTAAAGGAAAGCGATATGGAAGCGGTAGAATGCTTTGAGGATGTAAGAACAGATTTAAAGGTGCAGATGAAGGAAGCGGACTATGCCGCTCTGGAGCAGGCTGTGGGACGGTATGAGCTGTTAGAGGCGGCGAAAATACTGGAAAACGGGTCTCCATAGAGGAGAAAGGAGGGTGTCATGCTGCGGGAAAGAGAAAAACCGGTGGTGCTTGTGGTGGATGATACCCTTGACAACATCACCCTGGTAAATGAAATATTAAAAAATGAGTATCGGATCAAGGTCGCCACAAACGGGGAAAAAGCTCTTGAGGTGGCAAAGAGCACCCGGCCGGATATTATCCTGATGGATGTGATGATGCCGGTAATGAACGGCTATGAAGCCTGCGCCAGGCTGAAGCAGGACGAAGACTTAAAGGACATTCCGGTCCTGTTTCTGACCGCCTTATCCGATGAAGAGGATGAAAAAAAGGGCTTTATGCTGGGAGCCGCGGATTATATCATAAAGCCGGTCAGCCCCAGCATCCTGACTGCGCGGATAAAGACCCACCTGGCCTTAAAGCGTTCCAGGGACATTTTAGAGGATCAGAACCATTTCCTTGACAGGGAAATCCAGCGGCGCATGAAAGAAATTTCCACGGTACAGGAGGCCTCTATTATGGCCATGGCGATCCTGGCGGAAACCAGGGACCATGAGACCGGGTTCCATATCCAGAGGGCCAAGCTGTATATCAGAGAGCTGGCCGAACACATGGGCCGGATGGAGGCCTATAAGGCCTTTCTCACACCGGACAGAATCCGCATGATTGTTCTTTCCTCCCCTCTCCACGATATCGGAAAGGTGGGGATACCTGACCATATCCTGTTAAAGCCGGGGAAACTGACTCCGGAAGAGTATGAGATCATGAAAAAACACGCGGTTTTAGGGGGAGACGCCATCTTGAACGTGGAAAAGCTCATCGGCGGGGCGGAGACGTTTCTGACCTGTGCCAGAGAGATCGCATATTTCCACCATGAAAAATGGGATGGAAGCGGCTACCCCAGCGGCTTATCCCGTGAGGCCATTCCTCTGCCCGCCCGCCTCATGGCGGTGGTGGATGTCTACGACGCCCTCACCTCCCGGCGCATATATAAGGAGGCTGTTTCCCACGAAAAGGCCGTATCCATCATACGGGAGGATGCCGGGAAGCATTTTGATCCTGACGTTGTAAATGCTTTTCTTGCGCTGGAAGAAAAATTTAAAAGCATATCGGTCAAATATATGGACGATGCGTCCGGCATGCTCACCCAAACCCATGAAAGCGTCCGGGAAGCGGGGAGACTGTCATGAGAAATTTTGCAGCGGACATTGTTCCATGGATAATCATCGGGAGCCTGCTTCTCCTGTTCTTTCTTTTGACGCTTTTGAACAGGAAAATAAAGCAGCTTGCGGAGGTAAACAGGGAGCTGGATCATGTAAAGGAGCTCTGGAGGACCTTTTATGATGCGGATACAGGCTATGTGTATTTAAAGGACAAGGATTTAAAATACATATTTATCAACCGAGCCCTGGCAAACTTTTTCCACCGTCCCTACAGCGAGATCATCGGGCGCGGAGATTTTTCCCTGCTGGAGAAGGGCTTTGCCCAGATAAGCACAAAGACGGACTTAGCGGCTTTAAAGCAGAACCGGCTGATGATTACCATAGACTCCTGGAATGGCCGTCATTTCAGAACCACAAAGTTCCCGGTTCCCTTACCTGACGGTTCCATGGGCGTAGGCGCATATATCTGGGATATCACGGAGGAATATGTGCTCCAGCGGACCCAGGAGCGGATGATAAAACGGAACCGGCTGCTGCTGGCGGTATTAAGCCGCAGATTCCGGAACACTCAGGAGCAGCTGGATTATGCGCTCAAGGAGCTTCTGGAGATGTCAGGAAGCCAGTACGGCTATATCTATTCCTATGATGAAGAGAAAAAGGAGTTTCACTTTAACTGCTGGAGGCAGAGAGGCACGGGAGATGAGGGAGGCAGGGATCTGCCGGAGACATATAAGCTTGAGGAAACGGGTGTCTGGGGAGAGATGACCATACAGCGAAAGCCTTTCATCCTGAACCGGATCAAGGGGCCGGGTCCCCTGGACGGAGGGGGCCGGGAGTCGGCTGCCAGGTTTGAAACCTTTATGTCAGTTCCTGTAATCATTGCCGATAAGCTGGT
This sequence comes from Bacillota bacterium, assembly GCA_023437715.1. Taxonomy (GTDB): domain Bacteria; phylum Bacillota; class Clostridia; order Lachnospirales; family Lachnospiraceae; genus Lacrimispora. The sequence goes on from JAEZFK010000042.1 coordinate 72,486, forward strand.
GGCGGCTGTGGGGCTTGCCAATAAGGATGAGGATTATGACGATACCGATGTGACGGAAATGACCATGCTCATGAGCGGCGTGTGGAATGCGGTGCAGCGTCGGGAAGCCTCTGAAACCCTTGCCTATGAGCGCAATAAATACTACCAGACCCTGCTGTCCATCGGAGACGGGGTCATGGTCATTGACCGCAGCAGGAATATTGAATTCTTAAATGAAGCGGCCAGCAGGCTGACGGGCTGGCCCCTGGAAGAAGCCAGGGGAATGAATTATAAGCAGGTGTTCTCCCTGTCCGGCGAGCCGGATGGCATGACCGCTGACGATGTTCTGGAAAAGGTGTTCTTAACCGGCGAGGCGCAGGACCTTGACAGTCCCATGGTCCTGACCTCCAGAAACGGAGAAACCTACGATCTGGAAAACAACGCAGCGCCCATCCCCGACGATACGGGGGCTCTTGCCGGAGTTGTGCTGGTTTTCCGGGATGTGACCGAGAAAAAGGAACAGAGAGAGAAAATCGAATACATGAGCTTCCATGACGCTCTCACAGGGTTATACAACAGACGGTTTTTCGAGGAAGAGCTGCTCCGCCTGGATACCAGGAGAAACTATCCCATTACCATTCTCATGGGAGACGTCAACAGCTTAAAGCTCACCAACGACATATTCGGCCACGGGGCCGGAGACCTGCTCCTTATCACTGTGGCCCAGGCCATGCAGACGGTGTGCCGCAGCGATGACATCATTGCCCGGTGGGGCGGCGACGAATTCGTGGTGGTGCTTCCAGGGACAGGCCCCGAGGATGCGGAAAGGATCGCCGGAAGAATCAAGGCAGAGCTTTCCACAAGGCGGACCCGGGCCATCCGCTGCAGCATTTCCCTGGGCTATGACACCAAGGCCGACGAATCCGAGGACATTTTCCGGACGCTTAACAATGCGGAGGCGAAGATGTATACCGCAAAATCCCTGGAACGGGATGAAACCTTAAACAGAGAGCTGAACATGCTGGTTGACGCCCTCTTTGAGAAAAGCGACAGGGAAAGACAGCACGCCCTGCGGGTAAAGGCTTTATGCCGGCGTCTGGGGGAGGCTTTATCCCTGCCGGAATCCGATGTGAGCCGGCTCATGGATGCGGGATATCTCCACGACATCGGCAAGGTGATTATGGAGCCGGAGCTTCTGGAACGGGTCTTTGCCTTAAGCGCGGTGGAAGCCAATGAAATAAGAAAGCATCCGGTGATCGGATACAGAATCTTAAATTCCTTTGACACTACCATGGAGCTGGCGGAAAGCGTGCTGGCCCACCATGAACGCTGGGACGGCACCGGTTATCCCAAGGGGCTTGAGGGGGAAAAGATACCGCTTCTGGCCCGCATGATTGCGGTTGCGGATGCCTATGACTATATGCTGAATGAAGCAGATCCCCAGAAGAACATGGAGCAGCAGGAGGCTTTGAGGGAGATACGGCGCCGCAAAGGGACTCAGTTTGATCCCCGGATTGCAGAAGCATTTGTAAGGATGCTTGAGAAAGAAAATAACGGGATTCATGAATAACTTAAAAACGGTAGAAGGGGAGGCGGGTATTTATGCGGAAGTGGCTTATCATACCTTTCGTCCTGCAATTGGTTGTCAGCGTCGGCTTAATGGGATTTATTCTGATCCATGCCGGCGTCAGCAGCTCGCGCATGATCTTAAGGGAGCTGCTGGTGCAGATGCAGCAGCATATCGGGGATCATCTGACCCAGAGACTACAGGATGCCATGCGGCTGAACCAGCTCAATTATGATTCTTTCCAATACGGAATTCTGAATCTGGATTCCCCCGGGGAAAGAGAACGGTACTTTGTGAATCACATCAGGCCCTATCCTGATGTGGCTATGTGTTTTATCGGGCTGGAGGACGGCTCCTTTTACGGCGCGCGGCGCACCCCGGACAATGAATTCCAGGTGGTCCGGGATTCCCGGTTTTACAAGACCTCAGATTCAGGGGAAGGAACCGAACCTGCAGAGGAAATTCCCGGCTTTGACCCGCGGACCAGGCCCTGGTATAAGAATGCGGCAAAAGCCGGGGCCCCTGTTTTCGGCGGTGTCTACAGCCATTGTCTTTTTCACCAGCCAGCCATAACCGTAAGCCGGCCGGTCTACGATTCCAATCACCGCCTAATGGGCGTATTCGGCGTGGATTACCTTTTAAGCTGGCTGGACAATTCCTTAAGCAGCCTGCCCCTGGGCGCTTCCGGCCAGATATTTGTGACGGACAGCGACGGGATGCTGGTGGGCAGCTCCCTTGGCAGCCTCAATTGCAGAGAGGCGGATGGCTCCTCCGGGCTGATGCCTGCCGCAGAAAGTGAAAATCCTCTTATCCGGACTTCCCTGTCCCTGATGCAGGGCAAGGGCACGGGTGATGTGCCTGAGCTTAAGTACCAAGGGAAACGGTATCTGGTGGGAGTTTCGGAGTACCGGCAGTACGGCATTCAATGGAACATCTATGTGATCTCCGGGGAGGAGGACTTCCTGGGGGCGACGAAGAACGCGGTTATGCAGGCCGCCGTCATGCTGGCTGTCTTCCTTTTATTTTCCATATGCTTTACGACCTGGCTTGCAGGGCGGGTGACAAAGCCCATTGTCAGCTTAAGCAATGCGGCAGAGGAGATGACAAACGGCAGACTTGTCACCATTCCCGACAGCGGAAGAAAGGATGAGCTGGGAAAGCTGACCCGGTCCTTTAACAAAATGGGCCTGCAGCTGACCAATATGGTTTCCCATCTGGAGGATGAAGTGGCGGTGAGGACCAGGGAATTGCAGGAATCCAACGATATATTGATCGAATTGTCCTTTTTAGACGGCCTTACAGGTCTTTCCAACAGACGCCAGTTGGATATTGCCATTGTAGAAGCAATAAGATCCGCGGTCTCCTGCCAGAGGCCCATGGCTCTGCTGATGCTGGATATTGATTTGTTTAAATCCTTTAACGATGCCTATGGACATCAGGCCGGGGACGAATGCTTAAAGGCCATTGCCCGCCTGCTGCGGGAGAAGGTCTGCCGGGCTACTGACTTAGCGGCCAGGTACGGAGGCGAAGAATTTGTCATTCTCCTGCCAGAGGCAAGTGAGGATACCATAGAAGAATTTGCCAACGGCATCAGAAAAGGAATTGAAGAGCTGGAAATTGACCATCCCCGCTCCGCCCATAAAAGGGTGACGGTCAGCATAGGCATTGCCTGTCTGATCCCGGATAAGAGTACCACGCCGGAAATGATCATTGAGATGGCAGATAAGGCCTTATATCATGCAAAGCAGAACGGCCGCAATCTGGTGGTCAGAAGTGATAAGATGTGAGTTCTTAAATTTGAGGGTGTCCTGAAATTTAACTTTCAGGGCACCCTCAGGAATGAATTTAATATTAATGGATTTAATAATTAATAAATGATCTGATCCCCGTCCTTAATGCAGTAGTTCACCTTAACCCCCAGCTCTTCCATCCACTGTCTGGTTTCCAGGGTCTTCCAGTCTCCGGTTCCAATTCCGCCGCCGCCGTCGTTATTCCACAGCCAGAGCGGACAGGGCCACAGGGCGATCTGGGGATTGATGGCCGCATATACTTCCCGGCCCACTCCGTACTGCCCATGATGGGCCATCTGAACGATGTCGCTCTTTAAGTCCTCGGCAGTGCGCTCTGAATACAGAAGCTGTCCTCCCTCAGGCCCCAGATCTCCCAGCACAAGGATGCTGACGTCATTCATGAAGAATTTATAGACCACGGAACTGTTATTTACAGAGGTCACATCCAGGAGATAAGGATTATTTAAAACCTTGGCCTTAATAAGCCCTACCTGGATCTCCTGATCCTTTTGCACCGTATGAAGCTTCTCTGCGGGCAGGGTTGCCAGAGCGGCCCGGAAGCTGTTTACATAATCCGCACGGGATGCTTCCACCTTTTCATACCAGGATTGGTCCGGCAGGGAATAATATACGTTGTCAATGGTAATCTGGCTGTTGGGATTGTTCAGTATCTGAATGAGCGCTCCCACATGGTCGGAATGGGGATGAGTGACAAACCAGCCGGATACATGTCCGCCCTTGGAACGGATGACATCTGTCAAATGGTCCGCATCAATATCCCAGCCTCCGTCAATGACCACCAGGGCTCCGTTTTTATCCTGAAGCACCATGGAAAGCATCTGCCGGTTGTCATAATCTGCCAGTAAGGATAGGCTTCCTCCGCCGAAGATCTTGCCTCCGGGACCGATATCCAGGGCCGGACCGAATTTCATGGCCCGCTGGGCCAGCTCTCCTTCTACGGCTTTTGTTGTCAAAAGGTCTGCCGAAAAGGCAGAAAATACGATGTTTAAAAACAGTACGCAGGCTGCCAGTTTTTTCCAGATATTAAAATGTCTCATATTTACCTCCGTTTTTATAATGCTATCCATTATTATATCGAAAACCGTCCATTTTTAACAGGGGAGGAATGCAATCGTCAGAAAATCGTCAGAAATTGGAAAATTATGAATAATTCCGAAGGAGAAGCCAATGATGTATACTTTTGTAGATTTAGTAAATATTACAAATAAACTGCGTTCAGAGCACGGTTGCCCCTGGGACCGGGAACAGACCCATGAGAGCCTGAAAGTATGCCTGGAAGAAGAATGCGGAGAGGTTTTAAGTGCCATTGACAATAAGGATATGGAGAATCTCTGCGAAGAGCTGGGCGACGTCCTGTTTTCCGTCATGCTCCACAGCCAGATCGCAAAGGAAGAAGGCGCCTTTACCATTGATGATGTGATAAACGGTATCTGCAGGAAAATGATCCGCAGGCATCCCCATGTTTTCGGCGATGAAACGGTGAATACGCCGGAAGAAGGACGGGCCTTGTGGGAGAAAATAAAAATGCAGGAGAAAGCGCTCCAAAAGAGCGAAAAACCTTGACAAAAACAGGGGAAACAGCTATAAATGATATAGTAATCGTGTAAACGCGAAAAATCGTAGCATGGGGCTACATTCTAGGAGGAAGATATCAATGAATAAAGCAGAGTTAATCGCAGCAGTAGCAGAAAAAGCAGAACTGTCCAAGAAGGATGCAGAAAAGGCAGTAAAGGCTTTAACAGATGTAATATCTGAAGAATTAGTTAAGGGCGAGAAAATTCAGTTAGTTGGTTTTGGTACATTTGAGGTATCTGAGAGAGCAGCCAGAGAAGGAAGAAATCCCAAGAGCGGCGAGGTTATGAGCATCCCAGCTTCCAAGACACCAAAGTTCAAAGCAGGAAAAGCTTTAAAAGACATGGTGAACGAATAATCCATGAGACTGGACAAGTTTCTTAAGGTTTCCCGCCTGATTAAGAGAAGGACCGTAGCCAACGAAGCCTGTGACGCAGGCCGTGTGTTTGTCAATGAAAAGCCCGCGAAAGCCTCCGTCAATGTGAAAGAAGGCGATATCATCGAGATTCATTTTGGAACCAGCTCGGTAAAGGTGGAAGTCCTTGATGTGGCGGAGACCGTAAAAAAGGAAGAAGCCAAAGAACTTTACCGCTATTTATAGCTGACGGTTCCCATGAGCAGGATAAATTTCAGGAATATTGAAGCAGACCTCCTAATATACTAAAGACAGGTATATTAGGAGGTTTTTCTTATGGATGAAAAAGTAAGTACCCGCCCTCACAGGCTGACAATAGAGAACCGTGCCTCCGGTACGATGACTGGAATCCGGGAGGTAGTGTCCTTTGACGAGAACCAGGTGGTTTTAGATACGGATATGGGCCTTTTGACCCTGAAGGGAAAAGAGCTTCATGTCAGCCGCCTGACCCTGGAAAAGGGGGAAGTGGATCTAAACGGCACAATAGAAAGCCTTACCTACTCCTCTAACGCTGCATTGCGCAGATCCGGGGAGCCTCTGCTTTCCAGGCTGTTTAAATAAGAGTTTAATAAGGATCAGAAGGAGTCATATGAGCGTTCCTATCGTTTATGAAGTGAAACTTCTGCTCTACAGCCTGCTGACGGGCGCAGGGCTCATGATGACGTATGACCTGCTGCGGATCTTCCGTATTTTTATTCCCCATTCCCATTTTTTTGTGGGGATAGAGGACATGATCTATTGGGTTTACGCTGCGCTCATCACATTTTCTCTTCTGTATGAGCAGAACGACGGAGGACTAAGAGGCTATGTCATTGCAGGCGTGTTTGCAGGCATGTTTTTATATGACAGGCTTGTCAGCAGGTTTTTTCTAAAGTCCTTGAAAAACTTACAGAAATATCTTAAAATAAAGATACATAAATTTTTGCGCCCAAAAAGGCGGCAGTAGGATTGACTGGTGAACGTATGAGCGAGATGGGAAAGTCAAGAAGAAAAAGAAAAGACAAGTGGGGCAACCGTATGGCCCTGATCGGTATAACTTTTGTCGTATTCAGCCTTGCCGTGACCGTAACCATAAAAGGCATTGCACTGAAGGAAAAGGGGCAGGATTATGAGCTCCGCCTGGAAAATCTTCAGGCCCAGCTGGACAAGGAGAAGGACCGGGCCAAGGAGCTGGAGGAGCACCGGGTCTATGTCCAGACAAAGCAGTATATCGAAGAGGTGGCGAAGCAGAAGCTTGGTCTTGTAAATCCTGACGAAATTCTCCTGAAGCCGTCCCAGAAGCAGTGAGTAAAAACATGGACAATAAAGCGGAAAACTGTCGCATAATTTTTATGAACGGACCAGTTGTTTTGACAAATATTTCCCTCCTTCCTGTATATAATGTGGTTTAAACCATGAAACAGGCAGGAGGGATTTTTTGTGTTCAGACGTAAGGCGGCGCGTCACGATATGGCTGATGTGAATGTATATACTGCAAAGAGATTAAATGATATGGCAAACTCATTGGGTGAGCTTGCCAGGGCATGTACCGATGAGTTATCCAACCAGCAGGGACTTACGAAAGAGGACGGCATTGCGGCTTTGCAGACGGCAGCGGCGATGGTATGCGCGGGCTGCAATAAATGTATCACATATTCCGGGAAAGAACAGGATCAATATTATCTGCAATATCTGGTTCGTGCATTTGAGCAGAAGGGAAATGTGGATTACGGGGACATGCCCCGTTTTTTTCTGGAAACCTGTAAAAGAAAGGAAGAATACATCGACCAGCTGAACCGGGGGCTGGGACGGGCCACCATGAACCTGGCCTGGAAAAACCGGTTTCTGGAAAGCCGGGATGCGGTGGTCGTCCAGTTTAAGGAGCTGGCCGTCATATTGGAGGAGTTTTCCCATCAGGTGGAAAATGCCATTGATATAACGCCGGAATGGGAGGAAAGCGTAAGGCGGGCGTTCCGCCGCAATCATATAAGCGTGGAAAAAATGCTGATTCTGGAATACCAGAACTGCCAGAGGGAAGCCTATCTGACCATGAAGACCATGAACGGGCGGTGCGTCACCGTAAAGGAAGCGGCGGAAATCCTGGAGGATGCCATCAATGAGGGAGAATGGACCGTATCCTCTGACGGCAGAAATCTGGTGACAAAGCAGCTGGATACCATCCGGTTTGTGGAAAAGGGGCAGTATCAGGTGATCTACGGGGTTGCCAAGGCCGTAAAAACCGGGGAAGAGGTGTCGGGGGACAATTATTTCTTCGGACAAGTCCAGCCGGGACTGGCGATCTTAAGCCTTTCCGACGGCATGGGAAGCGGCAGGGTAGCAGAGGAGGAGAGCCGTCAGGTCATTGAGCTGACCCAGCGGCTTTTAGAGGCCGGTTTTTCCGCGCGAGCTGCTCTTAAAATGGTGAACACGGTGCTGCTGCTGACCGGGATTTCCCAGCATCCGGCTACCTTGGATCTATGCTGCATTGATTTAAAAACCGGAATTTTAGAGGCCATGAAGCTGGGGGCCGCGGCCACTTACATCTTAAGTGAAAGGGGCGTGGAGCTTTTGGAGGCGGGGGATGTTCCCATAGGCATTTTAAATCAGGTGGAACCGGTGCTGCTGTCTAAAAAGCTGTGGGACGACAACCGGATCATCATGGTAAGCGACGGGGTGCTGGATGCCCTTCCCGTGGACGACAAGGAGCTGATGCTCCAGGAGTTCATTGCCGGGATGCCGGTTAAGAATCCACAGGATATGGCTGACCGTATTCTTTTATTTGCCAGGTCCTTTACGGAGAAAGCGGCGGATGATATGACGGTTTTGACGGCAGGAATCTGGAAGAGGAGCTGACGGCGCAGTCCGCCTTGCTATTTCCCATTGCAACAATCATATTTTACAGGTATATTATAATAACGGGAGGAGAAAATCCAACTAAGGAAGGTGAACGAATGTACAAAAAGATACTTGACTTTATCAGACGGAACCGGCTCTTTGCGACTGGGGATCGCGTGATTGTGGCGCTTTCCGGAGGAGCCGATTCGGTCTGTCTTCTTGTGGTCTTAAATGAGCTTAAAGGTGAGCTGGGGATCATCTTAAAGGCGGTTCATGTCCATCACGGCCTGCGGGGGGAAGAGGCGGACAGGGACAGCCTTTATGCCCGGGAGCTGTCCCGGAGCCTGGGCCTGCCCTTTTCCTGCGTCCGGGTGGACGCAGCCCTTTACGCAAGGGAACACGGCATGTCCGTGGAGGAGGCAGGACGTCATCTCCGGTATGAGATTTTTGAAAGAGAACGGCTGGCCTTTCAGGGCACAAAGATCGCCGTGGCCCATCACGGAGACGATCAGGCGGAGACCATTCTTTACAACCTTTTCCGGGGAACCGGATTAAAGGGCCTTGGCGGAATGCGCCCTCAGCGGGGCAATATTGTCCGCCCTTTACTGGCAGTCGGCAGGGAAGAAATTCTTGCATATCTGGAAGAAAAAAGGATATCTTATTGTGAGGACTCCACCAATGCTTCCACGGATTACGCGCGAAACCGAATCAGAGGCCTGCTTCTGCCTGCCATTAAGGAACAAATCAATCAAAAGGCAGGGGAAAACATTCTTCATGCAGGGGAAATGGCCGCAAAGGCGGACGCATATCTGGAGAAACAGGCGGAGGCTGTATTAAGGTCCGGCCAAACCCTGGAAAATGATGAGGATGGAAAGTGCCTGGCCTGCGGCGTGGAAATAAAGGTTCTGCTTTCCCAGGAGGACATCATAAAAAGCTATGTCATCCGGAGAATGATCCACTGTGTCAGCGCTTCCATGAAAGATATCTCCATGGTCCACGTGGAGCAGGCGGCCGCCCTTTTATCCGGCCCCGGCGGCAGGCAGACGGACCTGCCTTACGGGCTTTTAGCCCTGCGGACAGGGGATAAATTGTGGATAAAAAGGAAAAATCAGGAAGTTCCTGTGGAAAATCAGGGAGTTTTGGCTCTTCCCCAGGTGGATTTTCAGATCTTTCCTTACAAAAAAGGTCAGGAAATTCCCCAAAACGGGTATACGAAATGGTTTGATTATGATAAAATCAAATGTACGCTTTCTGTGAGGTATCGAAAGACAGGAGATTACATGACGCTGTCCGAAGGCGGAAGAAAGACGGTCAAATCATTTATGATTGATGAAAAGATTCCGAGAGAGGACCGGGGCAGAATTCCGCTGGTGGCGGATGGCTCCCATGTCCTGTGGGTAATCGGATACCGGATCAGTGAATACTATAAGATAACAGATGATACCCATACAGTCATACAAATACAGCTAAACGGAGGAGAAAACAATGGATGACAAGATACGTGTTTTATTGTCAGAGGAAGAGATCGGGTCGAGAATAAAGGAAGTGGCTGCGGAGATCAGCAGGGATTACGAGGGAAAGCCTCTTCACCTGATCTGCATTTTAAAGGGAGGTGTTTTCTTCACCTGTGATCTGGCGAAAAGAATCAGCCTGCCCCTTACCATGGATTTTATGTCCGTATCCAGCTACGGCTCCGGAACCGTGTCCAGCGGGATCGTAAAGATCGTTAAGGACTTAGATGAGCCGATTGAAGGAAAGGATGTGCTGATCGTAGAGGATATTATTGATTCCGGCAATACCCTGTCTTATTTAATTGAGGTATTGAAGCAGAGGAATCCAAACAGCATTGAGCTCTGCACACTGCTTGATAAGCCGGAGCGCCGGGAGAAGCGGGTGGAGGTAAAATACACCTGTTTTACGGTGCCGGATAAGTTCATCATCGGATACGGCCTTGATTACGATCAGATATACAGGAATTTGCCATATATAGGAGTTATAGAACAGCAATAAGGAGGCAGCATGTTGAAACAACAGCAACCATTCAGAGGTTTGGGATTTTTGCTCCTTCTGGTCATCATGCTTATATTTGCCAGTAGGCTGCCCCAAAAGGGTGTGATCATCACAAACCAGGAACTGATGCAGGCCATTGACAATGGGACCATACGCTCGGCGGTCATCCGGCAGAGCGATCCGCCCCCTACAGGAAGAGTCGAGCTGACCATGACCGACGATTCGTCGAAACAGGCCAATGTATCCAATGTCATCGAGCTTCAGGACCGCTTAGACCGCAGCGGAGTGGTTTACACCATTGATGCGGTACAGAAGGAGAATTTATTTTTGACCATCACTCTGCCGTTGATCCTTACGGCGGTAGCCCTGGTTTTTCTTTTCATGATGATGAATGCCAGAGCAGGAGCGGGAAGCGCTAACTCCAAAATGATGAATTTTGGAAGAAGCCGCGCCCATCTGGCAAAGGATACCAACAAGGTGAATTTCAGCAAGGTGGCAGGCCTGGAAGAGGAAAAGGAGGAGCTGGAAGAGGTGGTGGACTTCTTAAAGAATCCCCAGAAGTACACCAGCGTGGGAGCCCGGATTCCAAAGGGCCTTCTGCTTGTGGGACCTCCCGGAACCGGCAAGACTTTGCTTGCCAAAGCGGTGGCAGGAGAGGCTGGCGTTCCGTTTTTCTCCATTTCCGGCTCTGACTTTGTGGAAATGTTTGTAGGCGTGGGAGCATCCCGTGTAAGAGATTTGTTTGAAGAGGGCAAAAAGCATGCCCCCTGTATTATATTTATCGATGAAATTGATGCTGTGGCCCGCCGCCGGGGAACCGGTATGGGCGGAGGACACGACGAAAGGGAGCAGACCTTAAACCAGCTTCTGGTGGAAATGGACGGCTTCGGAATCAACGAAGGGATCATCGTTATGGCAGCCACCAACCGGGTGGACATTTTAGATCCCGCCATCCTGCGTCCCGGCCGTTTTGACCGGAAGGTGGGAGTAGGAAGACCTGACGTAAAGGGAAGAGAGGAAATCCTGAAGGTCCATTCCAAGGAAAAGCCCTTGGGAGAAGATGTGGATTTAAAAAGGATCGCCCAGACCACGGCCGGATTTACCGGTGCGGATCTGGAGAACCTTATGAATGAAGCAGCCATTTATGCGGCCAGACACAGCAAGAAATACATCAATCAGGCCGATGTCGATAAAGCATTTGTTAAGGTGGGGATCGGCGCTGAGAAAAAGAGCAAGGTCATCACCGACAAGGAAAAGGAGATCACGGCTTATCACGAGGCAGGCCATGCGATCCTGTTCCACTTACTTCCCGACGTGGGTCCGGTTCACACCATTTCCATCATCCCTACGGGAATGAGCGCTGCCGGATATACCATGCCCCTGCCGGAAACTGACCACATGTTCAATACCAAGGGCAAGATGCTTCAGGATATTATGGTAGGGCTTGGCGGAAGGATTGCGGAAGAGCTTATTTTCGGAGATATTACCACCGGAGCTTCCCAGGATATCAAGCAGGCTACCGCAACAGCCAGGGCCATGGTGACCCGGTACGGCATGTCCGACAAGGTGGGCATGATCAATTATGACAGCGACGGCGATGAGGTATTCATCGGCCGTGATTTAGCCCATGCCAAGAGCTACGGCGATCAGGCGGCCAACACCATTGACGGCGAGGTAAAGAGAATTATTGACGAGTGCTACGAAAAGGCAAAGGACATCATCTTAAAGTATGAGTATGTGCTCCATGCCTGCAGCAAGCTTCTCATAGAAAAAGAAAAGATCGGTCAGCAGGAGTTTGAAGCCCTGTTTTCTGAAAAAACAGAAACAGGGTTGGAGGGTTAAGGCGGAGAGCAGAAACAGCGCCTTTGTCCCTGTTCCGAAAGTACGGGTTCCGGTAAAATATCTAAGTTTTTTCGCCGGGGCCCGTACTTTTTTGGACTATAAAGGACAGGAAGGTAAAAATGTATAAAAATAAGTTTTGAAAAAAATGATGTTTGTGCACACTTATTTTGACGGGTATGGTATATTAATAATCGTAAACCCCCCCAATACATTATATAGTTTTTGCTACACCCCATAAGAAACGAAATACCTTCTCCGAAAGACGGTCAGCTACCCCGCTGACCGTTTTTTCTGCTCTTTTTCGGAAAAGGCGGGGTTGTATATTTGGATTCAATCGGATAGAATAGAGTTTATAGACGACGAGAAAGGAAATGAAGAACTTATGTGCTTTCGGGCTGAGACGTTAAACAGAGATGCGTTATTTACTGATGAGACAGAAAGTTTCCGCCTCCCGGAAGAACCCGGTGAGGGGGATGAAATAACCCTGCTTTTCCGGACGGCCAGAGACAACGTGGATTTTGTCTATTATCTTCAGGACGGAGTGAATGAAGAGACTGCCATGGAAAAGAAAAAATCCGACGGGTTATTTGATTATTATGAGCACCGACTGACAGCAGGAAATGAGAAAATCAGCTACAGCTTCCGGGTGGTAAAGGGAAGCGAGAGCTGTTATTATAACCGCATGGGGGCTACCATGGACAATGGGGGAGGCTATCACTTCCGCATTGTCCCCGGCTTTTCCACTCCGGAATGGGCCAAAGGGGCCGTCATGTACCAGATTTATGTGGACCGTTTCTGCAACGGAGATCCCTCCAATGATGTGGCGGATGACGAATACGTATACATCGGCCGCCCTGTAACCGGCGTGAAAAACTGGGAAAGGTATCCCAGCCAGATGGATGTGGGAGATTTCTACGGAGGAGATTTGCAGGGGGTATTGGATAAGCTGGATTACTTAAAAAATCTGGGGGTAGACGTGATCTATTTTAACCCAATTTTCGTGTCGCCCTCCAATCACAAATATGACTGCCAGGATTATGACCACATTGATCCCCACTACGGCGTGATCGTAAAGGACGGGGAAGGGACCGTGGAGCCGGGAGCCGGTGATAACCGGAATGCCACAAAGTACATGGTCAGAACCACGGAAAAGGAGAATCTGGAAGCCAGCGACGCTTTCTTTGCCCGGTTTATGGAAGAGGTCCACAGCCGGGGCATGAGGGTCATTCTGGACGGCGTATTCAACCATTGCGGCTCCTTTAACAAGTGGCTGGATGGAGAAAGGCTCTATGAGATGTCCGGAAAGTATGAGCCGGGGGCCTATGTGTCAAAGGACAGCCCTTACCGGACGTTTTTTAAGTTCTACAATGAGGATGCCTGGCCCTACAACAGTTCCTATGACGGCTGGTGGGGCCATTCCACGCTTCCAAAGCTTAACTATGAGGATTCACCCGTCCTCTATGATTATATCATGGGAATCGCCAGGAAATGGGTTTCAGCGCCTTACGGCGCAGACGGCTGGCGTCTCGATGTGGCTGCGGACTTAGGCCACAGCAGCGAATACAACCATAAGTTCTGGCGGGACTTCCGCCGGGCCGTAAAGGAAGCAAATCCTGAGGCCATAATCCTGGCGGAGCACTACGGCGATCCGTCCGGCTGGCTCCAGGGCGACCAGTGGGATACGGTGATGAACTACGATGCCTTTATGGAGCCTGTCACCTGGCTTTTGACGGGCATGGAAAAGCACAGCGACGAAAGCAATCCCAGCCTTTTCGGAGACGGGGTCAGTTTTTTTAAATCCATGTTTTACCATATGAGCCGCATGACCACAGGGTCTGCTATGGCGGCCATGAATGAGCTGTCAAATCACGACCACTCCCGTTTTCTGACCAGAACCAACCGGAGAGTGGGGCGGACGTCCACTCTGGGGCCGGATGCGGCTTCCGAGGGCATCAACTACGGAATCTTCCGTGAGGCGGTCATGATCCAGATGACCTGGCCCGGCGCCCCCACCATTTACTACGGGGATGAGGCAGGCGTCTGCGGCTGGACCGATCCGGACAACCGGCGGACCTATCCCTGGGGAAATGAGGACTTAGAGCTGATCGAGTTTCACCGCTATATGACAGGGCTTCACCACACCATTCCAGCCCTTTGTAAAGGGTCCTTAAAGCCACTTTTGGCTGATGTCCATCTCATCGCCTACGGAAGATTTCTGGGCGACAGCATCTGCGCCGTGGCGGTCAATAACCTGTCGGGGGAACGGGAGGTTTCAGTTCCTGTATGGCAGCTTGGGCTGGAGGACGGGGAAACCATGTCCCGCTGTATGCTGACCTATGAAAACGGCTATAACGCAGGGAAAATATCCTATACGGTGGTGGGCGGCCAGGTGGTGCTTGCCATGCCTGGAACCAGCTCTGTTCTGCTGATTGCAGACCGATAAGGATTGTCCTGTTTTTTGAAAAAAACCCTTGATTTTTCCATGTCCCTATGATAAAATAACACTCGCTTGCTTAATAAAAAGCATGGGTGGATTCCCGAGCGGCCAAAGGGGGCAGACTGTAAATCTGTTGTCGACGACTTCGAAGGTTCGAATCCTTCTCCGCCCAGTCCGTATAGCAGCGGAACACCGCTGCTGTATATGAGAATGCCGGCGTGGCGGAACTGGCAGACGCACAGGACTTAAAATCCTGCGGGACTTACCTCCCGTACCGGTTCGATTCCGGTCGCCGGCAGTAATAAAAAAGGAGTGTGGTGCAATCGTATGATTGCACCACACTCCTTTTGAAAGTCCGGCTTTAAATAATCATGACCTTTTTTTATAGGTATAGATGCCCAGGCGGTTATTCGAGATATACATAATGGGAATCAGCAGATGCCGCATTTCATCGGTAAAATTGATCAGCCCGGTCTGCCTAAGTCCGGGGCAGAGGCGCACCACTTCGCTGCCGTCCTTAACGCCCCAGTTAAACTGTGCGCCGGTCTTTTTTAGTGTGTCATGATATCTTCCCTTGTTCACCAGCCCTTTGTACAGCAGATCAAAATGCGCTTCAAAGTATATTTGTAACTATACGCTTCTGCATTCATTCTTTTTGTCAAGCACCAATTTGGCATTTTCTGGGCTGCCAGCATAAAGTTTCCGCTCTTATTCATGAAATATTATCAAAGTGTAAATGATATATTTACTATTGACATTTTGACCGTAATGATTATAATAGTTCTATGTCTAACAGTTCTACCATGAACTAAAAGAACGGAGAGGAAGCGGAAGATGGAAAATGCAGATATAGCCATAAAATTTCACTGCTTAAGCAACATGATCCGGCGCTGTTTTTTTAATTCCCCCTCCAGAAAGGAAGTTGACAGAATCACCAACAACAACGGTTGGATTATCGGCTTCCTTGCGGAGAATGAAGGGAGAGATATTTACCAGAAGGATGTTGAGGACCATTTCACCATTGCCAAGTCCACAGCTTCCAAGGTGCTGGGCCTGATGGAAGAAAAGGGCTTTATTCGCAGGCTGCCTGTAAAGGAGGATGCGCGGCTGAAAAAGATCGTCCTGACAGATAAGGCATGGGCCATTCATGAGATGATGGCAAAAAATAAGAAAGAGATGGAGAGCTGTCTGCTCCGCGGATTTACAGAAGAAGAAGTGAGAGACCTCGGCAGGTATTTAGACAGAATGAAAGAAAATATTTCAGAGGCACAGAACCAGTAAGGAGATTTTTATGATTAAACGGCTTGCAGCCAGTGTGAGGGAATATAAGAGGGATACGATCCTCACTCCGGTATACGTAATAATTGAATCAATTCTTGAAATTTTTATCCCTACTCTTATGGCGTTTCTCATTGACGACGGGATTTATAAGAAAAACATGTCCTATGTTTTTCTCATCGGCCTTGCCCTTTTGGTCAGCGCGTTCTTTTCCCTGGTGACAGGAGTTTTGGCCGGGCGCAGCGCGGCCAAGGCATCGGCAGGCTTTGCCAGAAATTTGCGCCATGACATATTTTACAGCGCGCAGACCTTTTCATTTTCCAATATTGACAAGTTTTCCACTTCCAGCATCATCACCAGGCTGACCACGGACGTTACCAATGTGCAGAATGCCTTTCAGATGCTGGTGCGCCTTGGCGTGCGGTCGCCTATGATAATGATCTTTGCGCTGATTTTTTCTTTCCGCATTGACATCCACTTATCCTTAATCTTCGTGGTGGTGATTCCCGTTCTTGGGTTGGGACTGTGGCTCATTATCGCTCATGTGCATCCGGTTTTCATTCGGGTGTTTAAGACCTATGACAGGCTGAACAATGTGGTCCAGGAGAACCTGCACGGCATTCGGGTGGTGAAATCCTATACCAGGGAAGATTATGAAGAGGAAAAGTTCAGCGGCATATCGAAATCCATTTACCGGGACTTTGTAAAGAACGGGACCCGTCTGGCGTTTAACATGCCTCTCATGCAGGTGTGCTTATATGCCAGCATGCTGCTTCTTTCCTGGTTTGGCGCGAAAGAGATCATCGGAAGCGGCAACAATGCGGTTGCCGGGCTGTCCACCGGAGAGCTGACCAGCCTGATTACCTATACGATGCAGATTCTCATGAGCCTGATGATGTTTTCCATGGTACTGGTCATGATTATCATTTCCAGAGCATCTGCCCAGCGTATTGTGGAAGTCCTGGATGAAAAAAGCGATTTAACCGACCCGGAAAATCCCATTCTTGATGTAAAGGACGGCTCCATCCGGTTTGAAAATGTTACGTTTTCCTATTCCTCAAGGGCTGAGAAGCCGGTTCTTTCCGATATTAATATTTCTATTGAGTCGGGAGAAACCGTGGGTATCATCGGAGGCACGGGAGCTTCAAAATCCAGTCTGGTTCAGCTGATTCCCCGGCTTTACGATGCTGTAGGCGGAAGAGTGCTGGTAGGCGGAGAGGATGTAAGAGCCTATGGACTGGAAGCGCTGCGCAACCAGGTTGCCATGGTGCTTCAAAAGAACGTGCTGTTTTCCGGGACCATTAAGGAAAATCTTCGCTGGGGCAATGAAAATGCAACGGATGAAGAGCTGGAGCGGGCCTGCAGGCTGGCACAGGCGGACGGCTTTATCCGGGATTTTCCGGACCAGTATGATACCTATATTGAACAGGGAGGCACCAACGTATCCGGCGGCCAGCGCCAGAGACTCTGCATTGCCAGGGCCCTGCTGAAGACTCCGAAGATTCTGATCCTGGATGATTCCACCAGTGCGGTGGACACAGCCACTGACAGCTTAATCCGTCAGGCTTTCCGTGAGGAGCTGCCGGATACGACAAAGCTCATTATCGCACAGCGGGTTTCCTCTGTTCAGGATGCGGATAAGATCATCGTGCTGGATGGCGGACGGATCAATGCCATGGGAACTCACGAGGAGCTTTTGAAAACCTGTGAGATTTACCGTGAAGTTTATGAATCTCAGAACAGAGGAGGTGTTATCAGTGAGTGACATGACGAATAAGGACGAAAAACAGGCGGCAGGAGCCGGGGCCGGAAAGGCGCAGGGCCGTTTTAAGCCGGGTACCATAAAGCGGCTTTTATCTTATATGGCAAGGTACAAAATTCAGTTTGTTCTGGTGATTTTGGGAATACTCATAAGCGCCGCGGCCGGTGCATGCTCCTCCCTTTTTCTGCGGACACTGATTGACAAATACATCCTTCCCCTTGTAGGACAGTCAAATCCTGACTTTACAGGTTTATTCCGCATGATTCTTCTTATGGGATCGGTTTACCTGGCCGGTACTCTTGCCACTCTGACCTATAATTTTATCATGGTGTTTATTGAGCAGGGAACACTGAAGCGGGTGCGTGACGAAATGTTCACCCATATGCAGTCTCTGCCTATCCGGTACTTTGACACCCATTCCCATGGGGATGTCATGAGCCGCTATACCAATGATACGGATACCCTGCGCCAGGCCATTTCCCAGAGCTTGCCCCAGATGGTCTCTTCTGCGGTTTCCACCCTGGCGGCGTTTATCGCCATGCTTTATTTAAGCGTGGGTCTGACGGCAATTGTAGCTGTGTTTACGGTGGTGCTCCTAAAGACCATCCAGGCCCTGGTAGGCAGAAGCCGGAAGTACTTTATCAGGCAGCAGATAGTTTTGGGCGATGTCAACGGTTATATTGAAGAGATCATCAACGGACAGAAGGTGGTGAAGGTCTTCTGTCATGAGGAAAAGACGAAAGAAGAATTTGACAGGAAGAATGATGAGCTGTGCTACAGCGCCACCGAGGCCAACAAATACGGAAACATCACCATGCCGGTGGTGGGCAATATGGGATATATGCTTTACGTAATCCTGGCCATTGTGGGCGGTGCGGCAGGCATTGCAGGAGTCCCCAATCTAAGTCTGACGGGAATCGGCACCATGTCCATCGGTACCATTGTTTCATTCCTGACCTTATCCCGAAGCTTTGTCAACCCCATCGGGCAGATATCCATGCAGTTTAACATGGTCATCATGGCCCTTGCGGGAGCATCACGCATCTTTGAGCTGATGGATGAGATGAGCGAACAGGACGAAGGCTACGTTACCCTGGTCAATGCAAAGGAAGTAAACGGCGAAATTACGGAATGCCCGGAGCGGACGGATATGTGGGCGTGGAAGCATCCCCACAGTGACGGAACAGTCACCTATACGCTGCTTCAGGGCGATATCCGGTTTGATGATGTGGATTTCGGCTACGAGGAAGGGAAGACGGTCCTTCATAATATCACCCTTTACGCGGAGCCGGGGCAGAAGGTGGCATTCGTCGGCTCCACGGGAGCGGGAAAGACCACGATCACCAACTTGATTAACCGGTTTTATGACATCGCCGACGGTAAGATCCGTTATGACGGCATTAATATCAACAAGATAAAAAAGGCGGACTTACGGCGCTCTCTTGGCATCGTGCTTCAGGATGTGAACCTGTTTACGGGAACAGTAATGGATAACATCCGTTACGGAAAGCTGGATGCCACTGATGAGGAATGTATTGCGGCTGCAAAGCTGGCCAATGCAGACGGCTTCATCCGCATGCTCCCGGAGGGATACCAGACCATGCTGGAAGGCGACGGAGGCGGGCTCTCCCAGGGGCAGCGCCAGCTGATTTCCATTGCCCGTGCGGCAGTGGCGGACCCGCCGGTCATGATTTTAGATGAGGCCACCTCCTCCATTGATACCAGAACCGAGGCCATTGTGCAGAAGGGAATGGATGCGCTGATGAAAGGGAGGACGGTCTTTGTCATCGCCCACCGGCTTTCCACGGTCCAGAACTCTGACGTGATTATGGTGCTGGAGCATGGCCGGATTATTGAGCGGGGAAGACATGACCAGCTGATTGCGGAAAAGGGCAAGTATTATCAGCTTTATACGGGAGCTGCGGAACTGGAATAAAAGCTTAAATAAAATACCGGAATGAATTCTGTTTTATGGATTCATTCCGGTATTTTTGTATATTTTCTATTTTTTGCCGTGAAGTCAATATAATTGCTGAATTTATAAATCATTTATGATATATTCATATAAGATTGTCGAAGTTTTTCCAGACAGACATTTTGCAAATGATATGCGGGAGATGCCAGCTTATGAAAAATTATATAGAAAGCTTTTTCGGAAAAAGGTCAAGCATACAAAGGAAGGTCATCATCATATACCTGCTGATTGGGGTATTGCCTCTCATCATCATAACCTTATCTGCCAGCGCCATTTATTATAAGAGCTTTTTAAAGAGCGCCTACGGACTGGTGGAACAGAATGCCCGCCTGCATGAGACCGTGGTTCAGGAACGGATGGATGCCTATGAAAATGTTCTCTATGAGCTGATCACAAAAAAAGAATACATCCAGCTGTCAAAGGATATCAATACAGGGGATGAAAGCTCATTTCTGGTGGACTCCGCCCATATGGAGGACCTTCTCCGGAGCGCTGTTTATACCTATGATGGAATCCGGAGCATTACCTTTCTGGCGGACAGCGGCAGATACGTGAACTATTCCAAATGGTACGGGAACTATACCGATAACATCTGGTCGGACCAGGGCCAGAGAAATAAGGTTCATGATGAAATTGAAAAGGGTCAGGGGCTGACCTTTATTGCCACCGTGAATTTAAGCAATTCCTCCCAGACCGATGATTACGTGATTCTCATGGGGTATCCGGTAAAGAATTTAAGGACAAAGGAGCAGAGCGGAGTCCTTGTGGTTGCGCTTGAGAATACGGTGCTTCTCTTCGACGACGGCCATAAAAAACAGACGGAGAAGGACGGCAGCGTCATTACAGTGATTACGGACAGCAGCGACAAGCTCCTTGCAGGAGTTGATTCAGCCTACATAAATGAAGGATATAAGGATTACTTAAAAAAGGAATTTGGGGGTTCGAAACGGATTTCAGAAAACAGGAGAAGCATTGAGGATACGGACTGGACCATCATTAATATCATTGATACCGCTGTTTATTTAAAGGAGATATATCACTTTATCTATACGGTATTTATACTGATGGTGGCTGTCACAATACTCTTTTTTATTATTTTGTTTTTCATATCAAAAAGGTATATCGGCTCCATTCAGAAGATCGCCCAGAACATCCATGATTTTAAGGGAACGGAAAGAGATCAGATGATAACGGACATTCATGAAAATGATGAGCTGTACGTGATTGTGCGGCAGTTTAACACCATGACAGCCCGCGTCAACTCCCTGGTGGAAACCCTGAGGCAGAGAAATGAAGAGATAAAGGCCGCGGCCATCAGCCAGAAGCATGCGGAGTTAAAGGCTCTGGAAGCCCAGATCAACCCTCATTTTCTCTATAATGTTCTGGATTCCATCAACTGGAGGGCCATTGAACACGATGAAGAGGAAATCAGCAACATGCTGGGCACTCTGGGAAGCCTGCTGCGGTACAGCGTGTCAAACATTGATATGAAGGTGGTTTTGGAAGCGGAAATCAGTTGGCTGGAAAAATACATCTTTCTTCAAAGAGACCGCTATCAGAATTCCTTTGACTGCCAGTATGATATTACAGGGGAAGCCATGCGGTTTCCCGTCTACAAAATGCTTTTGCAGCCCCTCATAGAAAATGCCATTTTACACGCTTTTGAAGAGGTGAAATCAGGAGGAATGATTTACGTAAAAGCATTTGTCCGCCCAGACGGCAGGCTGGAAATCCGCATAAGGGACAACGGCTGCGGGATGTCGGGAAGCACTCTTTCAAAAATCCGGAGAGAAATATCAAAAAAGGGCGCTTTAAACAGCGAAAGCATCGGTATCAGCAACTGTCTGCACAGGCTTCGCCTTTATTATCAGGATGAAGCGGAGATCATTGTAAAAAGCAGGCTGGGCGAGGGGACGGAGTTTATTTTGATCATACCGGATATGCCGGAAAAAAAGCTTTACCAGTAGGGGAAAGATATGGAGGGGGAAGATGAAAACAATCATTATCGTAGAGGATGAATTCCGTATCAGACAGGGCCTTGCAAATTTAATCAATAAGGTGGACATGGGCTGCCGGGTGACGGGCGAGGCGGAAAACGGATATGAAGGCCTGAAGATGATCCAGGATATGAGGTGTGACATTGTAATAACGGATATTAAGATGCCGAAGCTGAACGGGCTGGATATGATTGAAAAGGCGAAGAAAATGGGAGTGGAGTCCACCTTCGTCATTTTAAGCGGCTATGCTGATTTTGAATACGCCAGACGGGGAATCGGGCTTGGCGTCAGGGAGTATCTCTTAAAGCCGGTAATGATCGCCGATGTGAAGAACTTACTTATGAAGCTGACGGCCGGAGACGGAGAGAAGCCTTCCTCTGATCCGGAGAAGGAGCGGTACTCCCTGGCGGTGCGGGAAATGGTGGCGGCCATAGAGGAGAACTATGGAATGCGCATAGGGCTGGATACCTTTTCTGAGAAATTCCGTCTGACCCCGGAGTACTTAAGCAATTTATTTGCCAAGGAAACCGGCATGACCTTTTCCAATTATTTAAAGAAGATAAGAATTGAAAAGGCAAAGGAGCTGATCCTGGATTCGGATATGAAGATCTATGAAATCGCCTGCGCCGTGGGATATCCTGACCAGAAGTATTTTTCCAGGGTTTTTAAGGAATATACGGGAGTTTCCGCAAAACAGTTTGCCATAGACAGTTCATTTTAATATTGTACACTT
The DNA here is from genome assembly GCA_023437715.1 of Bacillota bacterium. GTDB lineage: Bacteria > Bacillota > Clostridia > Lachnospirales > Lachnospiraceae > Lacrimispora. The sequence goes on from JAEZFK010000042.1 coordinate 94,678, forward strand.
TTCTTAAGATATTGATATTTTTTTTAGGTACCATGGAAGCTATACTGAGGTCATAAAGAAAACAGGAGGGGCAATCAATGAAAAAGAGATTTATGACACTTATGGCATTGGCGTTATCCGTAGGAGCGCTTACAGGCTGTGGAAGCAAGGCGGAATCATCGGCGCCGGCAGAGACGGCCACTACGGCACCGCCTGCCACAACGGCACAGGAGACCACAGCAGCAGGGTCTGAGGCTGGGGCTGAGGCTGAGGGCAGACAGGAAATTACTTTCTGGCACTACATGTCAGAGGATAAGGAAGGCAAGTACGTAAAACAGGCGGTGGATGAGTTTAACAATTCCCAGGACGAGATCTGGGTAACGGCCCAGTATCTTCCGAGAGCCGAGCTCATGAAGCAGTATACCATCGGTGTTGTATCGGGAGAACTGCCTGACTGCGGAATGGTGGACAATCCGGACCACAATTCCTATGCTTCCATGGGAGTTTTTGAGGACATTACCGACCTTTATAATTCATGGCCGGATGCTGATTTTATGGAGGGCTCCTTAAAGTCCTGCTACTATGAGGGAAAGCTGTATGGGCTTCCATGGGGAAATAACTGTCTGGGGCTCTTTTATAATCGGGAGCTGCTTGACGGGGCAGGGGTAGAGGTTCCCACCACCTGGTCAGAGCTGGAAGCCGCCTGTGAAAAGCTTACAACAGGCACGACCAAAGGGCTTGCGATTTCAGCCATCGGAACAGAGGAAGGCACGTTCCAGTACATGCCCTGGCTTTTATCCGCCGGCGGAAGCGTAAGTGATTTGACCTCAGAAAGCTCCAAGAAGTCCATGACGTTTTTAAAGTCCATGATTGATAAGGGATACATCAGCAGAGAATGCGTCAATTGGACCCAGGCGGATGCGGAGAAGCAGTTTGCATCCGGACAGGCGGCCATGATGATCAACGGTCCCTGGCAGTTTTCCGGGCTGGAAGCCGATGCTCCCGGACTTGATTACCGGGTAGCCCAGGTTCCGAAGGCAGATGACGGCGTTTATGCCTCTGTTTTAGGCGGGGAGAACGTAGCCATTTGTAAAAACGCAAATGTAGAAGCTTCCTGGAAATTCCTGACCTGGATGACAAGCAAGGAAAAATCACAGGAAATCTGCAAATCCATCGGCCGTTTTTCACCGAGGGCGGATGTGGATATTCAGATGATGTTTGCCGATGACCCGTTGAATTCCGTATTTGCAGAGGTTATGCCAAATGCCCAGTCCAGAGGACCGTCACCGGATTGGCCGGAAATTTCCGCAGCCATTTACACCGCCCAGCAGGAGGTTTTCACCGGTCAGAAAGATGTGGATGCCGCAATGACAGACGCACAGGCTAAGATCGATAAATTAAATGCCCAGTAAGAGAGCTTGAGATGGTCCCATCGCATGTACAATGCTCCATTGTGATGTGATGGGACCTTTTATGCATAAAAAGGAAGGAGTGGTTCCAAATGCGGGAGAGCAGACGGGAAAGAAAAGAACAGCTGATGGGGTACTGCCTCATCATGCCCGCGGTGATTTATATGCTTATATTCATCGGATATCCCATCATATATAACTGGATTATCAGCTTTCAGGATGTGACGGCGAAAACTCTTGGAAGCAAGGCGCGGGAATTTGCAGGGCTGAACAATTATAAGACGGTTTTCTCAGAGGCAGTATTCCGTGATTCATTACTGCATACGCTGATTTATACAATCGGCTGTCTGGTTATTCAGTTTTCTCTTGGCTTTGTGTTTGCCGTTTTTTTTGCCAGGAAATTCACGCTTTCAAAATATATCCGGGGCTTCATTGTAATCAGCTGGATGCTTCCGGTTACGGTCACTGCCCTGGTTTTTAAATTCATGCTTGCGGAGGGAAACGGGATCATTAATACCATTTTGCTGAATCTCCATATAATTAATAAGCCCGTAGGATGGCTGATTCAGGGAAAGACGGCGATGCTCGGGCTGATTATGGCAAATTCCTGGGTGGGAATCCCCTTTAACATGCTTCTGCTGACCACAGGGCTTAATAACATTCCCGGGGATATTTATGAGGCTGCCTCCATTGACGGGGCAAACGGGTTCCAGAAGTTTATGAGAATAACCATTCCCCTTTTAAAGCCGACCATCATGTCGGTGCTTGTGCTGGGCTTTGTACTGACCTTTAAGGTATTTGACCTTGTATACGTGATGACCGGAGGAGGGCCTGTTTCTGCCACGGAGGTGCTGTCCACCTATTCCTATAAGCTGTCCTTCCAGCTGTTCCACTTCGGAGAGGGCGCAGCCGTTGCAAATGTATTGTTTGTCTGCCTGTTTCTCGTTGCGCTGGTCTATTTGAGAACTATTTCAAAGGACGAAGTGATGTAATCATGCAGAAAGGAGCGCAGTAAATTGAAGAAAATCCATTTATCCTATAAGCAGAGAAATGCCCTGCTGTGTATCATAGCCATATTGATTGCCTGTGTGTTTTTGTTTCCGCTTTACTGGATCGTTATGAATTCCTTTAAGCTGGACAGCGAGATATTCGCAAGTACACCCACCTTATGGCCCAGGGAATTTACCTTAAAGGCATACGGGGACCAGATGGGGAATCTGCAGACCACCATGAAAAATTCCGTATTAATTGCCGGAGGCTCCATGGCTTTATCTCTATGTCTGTCCGTGCCCGCGGCCTACGGACTGGCGAAATATCGGGTGAGGGGGATGAAAATATTTGTGCTGGTATTCTTGCTCACCCAGATGCTGCCCGCATCTCTGGTGCTCACGCCCCTGTTCTTAATATTTTCAAAGCTTAATATCTTAAATACCTACCTGGCGCCGATTTTGTCGACGGCAACCATATCCATCCCCTTTGTGGTGCTGATGCTTCGCCCCGGCTTTTTAAGCATTCCGGCAGAACTGGAGGATGCGGCTAAAATAGACGGCTGCAGTGGATTTGGCGCATTTTTCCGCATTGCAATTCCGATTTCAAAGCCCACGGTAATCACGGCGGCCTGCTTCAGCTTTGTGTTCGCATGGAACGATCTGGCCTACTCCATGACATTTAATACGAAAGAGGCCATGAGGCCCATGACCTCGGCCATCTATACTTTTATGAATCAATACGGAACCCAGTGGAACAGCATCATGGCATACGGGGTGCTGCTGATTTTGCCAAGCTGTCTGATATTTGTCACCATGCAGAAGTATATTGTAGAGGGGATGACCAGCGGTTCGGTGAAAGGATAGAAGGAGACCAGCTATGAAAAGTCAAGTATAAATTAGCAAGAGATTTCTTTTTTATATCGATGGTAAAAAAGGGTAACTTTAATAGAGCTCCCTAAGGGTGCATTTTCAAAATCTATCGATATTGGTA
>JAEZFK010000080.1 GCA_023437715.1 Bacillota bacterium
TTTCTGGCAGGTATCGCCAGCCAGCTTACAGTAATTGTTTCGTACAGAATGAATTGTCCACAATACATTCGAAGCCTGAAACCTTTAGTTGCCTGAGAAAGAAATCAATTGTCATAATTCTTTGCCAGGCTTATTAAAATACGCCAAAAATCTGATGTTCTATGTCAATTCAGAATTTTATCTGAATGATGATCTGGACTTCTGGCCCGTTTCTGTGGATAACTATCCACAGAAACGAAAAATTCATTTAACAATTACCTAACATTTATTATAGTATTATAGTACTAAAACTGGATTTGGAAAGCTATTTAATATTCTGTCTGAAATCTATAATATTCTTACCTCATGACCAGCATGGGTTTTCCCTGATTTCGTCCGGACATAAAACAAGAGACCATGCCCTAAAGCCATGGATTTTCAAATCATAGCTTTAAAGCATGCTCTCTTATTTTCATATTTTCATATCGGAGAAATGCGGTCCTGATTAATATTCAAACTGGCGGTAATAGCGTCTGAATTCCAGGCTGTGTCCCGTATTTAACTCATAGTGAATGGCAAGCCTTTCCGTAAGGATAGCTGTAATGATCATGGGCGTTACGATCAAACGGAACTCATCGTCAATATCCTTTAAATTAAATGCTTTCGTATCAAAGACTTCCAGCTTATCCGTGAATTTTCCGGCAAAGCGTTCCACCCGCTCATCTAAGGGACGGTATTCATCCTCTCCCATTACCAGGAAAACCGGAACATCCTTTTCTACCAGCTCCAAGGGCCCATGGAAGAAGTCTGCGGAGGTGACGGATTTTGTGCGGACCCACTGCATCTCTTCCAGAATGCACATGGTAAATAAATAGGTTTCTCCCCATAACAGGCCGGAACCAACAAACATGGTATAAGGTTCCTTTGCATATTTTCTTGCTATTTCCGCAGCCCTTGGCTCAAACTCTTCCCGGATTCTCACTAAATTCGGATACAGGTTCTCCATCTGGTCCGCCCATCTTTCATAGGAATCAAAATATCCCATGTTGTGATACAGGCGCAGGGCCAGCATGAAATACATCAGATAGGAGTGCTCGCAGTCGCCGCAGGAATTATAAATTGCACGCTCCATCAGCTTTGCCAGAGGTGTTGTTTCATCCCTTGTGAACCCGTAAACGCTGATCCCCTTATTAATGCACATTTTCACCGCTTCCTGAATCTCTTTCGTATTTCCGGAGGCCGAGGAAGTAATAACCAGGGAGTCTTTCGTCAAATAGCTCAAGTTTGGCTTTATTAAAAATTCTGCGGCATTTTCCAGGTAAATGGGGAAGTCGCTTAAACGCTTGCAGTACTCCACAATGGCATACCACTCCGCCCAGGTTCCGCCTATGCCGATGACGATAATATTACTGAACTTCTTTTCCGTCAGGGCATCAGCCAGGTTTTCAATATTTTTACGCTGTGCGTATGTCTTTTTCCCGTCTTCCATATACTTTTCCAAATTGAAATTTCTTAACATCACTTTCATTCTCCTCGCTTTTTTAATTTTGTATCTCTATGCGCCCAGGAATCCGAAGTAAGCTCCTATGATTCCAAAAATCAGCAGCGCCAGCATAATGACCAGGGGATTCATCTTCTTTTTCAGCAGCCGGTAGGTGATTCCAAATAATAATAAGGTGGCCGCTCCCGGGAAAATCCCATCGATCAGGGACTGAAGGGTGGAGGTGGATTCGCCGATTCCTATTTCGGATATGAAATTGATGTGGACCATTTCCATGGTCATGGCTCCAACCACCATCATTCCCATAATGGATGCATACTGAACGATCTTGCCCATGAGCCCGGACTCCTCTATCTTGGAGATAATCCCGGAGCCGAAGCGGTACCCCAAAAATGTGCACATGTAGCGGATTATGTAATGAGGGATATTAAAGGCCAGGAAAAACAGAATAGGTCCTAAAATATTTCCCTGAAGAGCCAGGGTTGTCCCGATTCCTGTAGCCAGTATGCGCAGGGTCCCCCAGTAAAAGGCATCTCCAAGGCCTGATAGAGGTCCCATAAGCGCCAGCTTAACGTTAGCAATGGAGGTTGTATCGAAATCTTCACTTTCCGCATTTGCTTCTTCCATGGCCGCCGCAATTCCCAGGGGCAGGGTCACGATATAGGGGGTAATATTATAAAGCTCCATATGGCGTTTCATGGCTTTTTTCAGCCCTTCTTTATCGGGATACAGCTTTTGCAGTACGGGAAGCATTGCAAATGTAAACCCTACGTGTCCCATACGCTCATAGTTCCAGGAATGCTCATAAGGGATGCTCCTCCAAAAGACTTTCATCAGGTCCTTTTTCTGAAGCGTTTTCGTATATTCAGGCTGCAGCTTAAAATTCATCGAATCCATCTCCTTCCACATCGCCGCCGGCTGAAACCGCCGCCGGCTTTCCGTCATTGGTATTTTGATATAACAGCATGATGGAAATTAAAATGATTGCAAAAATCGCCGCACCGGTGGTTGAAATTCCTCCGTATGCCACAAGGAAAAAACCGAGGAAGAAAAATGGAGCCACTTTCTTATTCATAATCATCTGCGCCAGCATGGCAAAGCCCAGGGCGGGCAGCAATCCGGCGGCAATTTCCATTCCCGTTTGAATAAAGGGAGGGATGTTCCCCAGCAAACGGGTAATGGCATCGGAGCCAAAATAAAAAGCAATCGGCACAAAAACAATCCCGCACCAGTTCTGCATATAGCCGGCAATAAACATATTGGTTTTAAAGGCTCTTAAATTGCCCTGATCCACGTTCCTGTCGCACCTGTGGATCAGCATGAGCATTAAGGGCTGGCCAAAGCCCGTATTCATAGCCAGCATAATGGTTGCCACCGGAATTCCAAGAGTCAATGCGGCGGAAGCATCGGCCCCCGACTGAATGGCCAGGGATACCCCCAGCACCGTCCCGGAAATCAAATCCGGCGGGTTATAAGCGCCGATGGAAACAGCTCCCACCAAAGCCAGTTCAAGAGTGGCCCCCATAATAATTCCGCTCTGCACATCTCCCAGAATAAGCCCTACAAGGGGACCTAAAATAATGGGCCTCTGTAAAAAGCTTGTACCGGTCAGCCACTCGGAATATCCCAGCAGCGTAATGAATGCAATCCCCATTGTTTTTAACAACATATTACCGCCTCCTAGCCCAGTATTGACTGGCAACTGATCTTTTTCTCTGTTGGTACCATCTGAATAAACAATTCATAGCCGTCTTTCAGCATCTCCTTTAACCGGCCTTCCTCTTTCTCGTTTAAGAAAACACTTTTGCTCACCTGCTTTTTCCCCTCTTCAAAGGGTACATTTCCTAAGTTAATGGTTTTCGCCTTCACCGCTTCCGCGATCTTAGCCGCCAATTCAATGGTTTCGCAGATGATAAACAGCTGGTATTTATCCGTTACCCCGCTCTGCAAGGCTTCAACAGCCTCCTTTGAATCCTTGACCACCACCTTAACCCCCTCCGGCTTTGCCAGCTTTAAGGTCTGCATCCGAAGCGGATCACTTTTTACCGTATCGCTGACTAAAAGCAGGCAGTCAGCACCCAGCATGGAGGTCCAGGAAAAAGCCACCTGTCCATGCAGCAGCCGGTAATCTACACGAATCATTTTAATCATTTTTACCCCTCCTAAAATTCATCCAACTCTGTTTCCTGCACGCCCTCTTCAATGGCAGCATTGCAGTACATAATGGCCTCTCTGGCCCCTTCTATGTTCTTTTGGATATCCGCACCGCCTCCTAAAAGCTGTATGACCAGAGCTAAATTCACCCCTGTAATAATGTGCACCTTGTGGGAGGGCAGAAGGCTTAAGGCCTCATTATTCACGCTGCCCCCCAAAAGATCCGTCAAAACCACCACTTCGCCTTCCTTTGAAAGGTCCTCAACAAGCCGCTTCAGCTCCCTGGGAAAATCCAGGCATTCCTGGGTATAAGCCGCCAGGGCGTGGAGGCATTCCTGCTTTCCCATGATAAATTCCGCAGTATGTACGATTCCCTTTGCCATTTCCCCGTGAGTCGCAACAATAATATGTCTCATCTCTCAGCCTCTTTTCTTTCCCGGGCCCGGTCTTTTTCTTCCAGGCCTTTCAGTATCTCTTCATAATCCTCTGTCTTACAGGAAACCATTTTTTCAAAGTCCCGAAAATATGGGTGGGTGTCCCAGGTATTGAGAATCTGGGACAGCTGGGCTGATAAGTATTGAAAAACCACGGTGCTTAACAGCGGAGCCAGCCCCTCCTCCTTTACACGGGGAAGCCTTACACACCGCTCATTCTCTCCATCCTCCCGGGAAGTAATAAGATATGCCTTATCTGTGATCTTCCCGGCCGCCTGGAATATATTAAAAATGCGTTCGGAGGGCTTTGGGTCATCAAGGAAATACACCGTATGGCCCGGCCTCAGCTGCATATCAGGCCCATGGATAAATTCCTCAGTCTCATAGACAATGGCCGGTATCTTTAAGGTCTCCTGAAATTTCAGTGCTCCTTCCATGGCCGCCCCCAGATTCGGCCCGTTCCCGCAGATAAAAGTGGTCCCCGTATCCGATAAGCTCATCCTGTTCCTGTCCAGAAATTCAGAAACCGTCTCTACCGCCAGACCGTGTTTCAATATGGCGTCATAAAGGTTATCCAGGCTTTCCTGCTTCTCTTCCTCTGAAAGCCTTCCTTTTCTGCAGCCTGCTTCCAGAGCGAAAAGCATCAAAAACTCCATCAATGTCATAACTCCCATGGTCACAAAATCCACGGTTTCAATTCCAACGCCGTAATCAATCACCAGGTCCCCATGATTTTTAATATCACTTTCCCTATTTCCGGTTAAAACGATTCTGTTCTTTCCCTGTCTGCCCATATGCTTCAAGGCTTCTATGCAGTTGGTAGAGCATCCGCTTTGGGAAATCACGATTTCAAACATGTTCTCCAGGGGCAGGTCATCAAAATTCACATAGGCATCCGGAGTGATCACATGCACCACTTCCCCCAGCTTACGCTGCATATAATACCTCACAGCAAAGGCGCTGTTATAGGACGAACCAGATGCAATTATTTTTATACCAACCTTACCACTTTCCACATACTTCTCACAAAGCCTGCTTACCAGCTGATCATGGTTTTTAAAATTCTCAGCCAATCGGCCGGATGACAGATTAATGTAATCAACCATTGTTTTTTTCATTTATTGCCTCTCTTCCAAACACCGGCTTTTCTCACCGGACAATCCTTGTTTCCGCTTTAGTCTATTCTGGTTCCCTTTATAATCCTCTTTTCAAATTAACTATACCACTTTTCAAAAAATTATACAAGGACTTTTTATAAAAAGACATTTTTTCATAAATAAGTGTCTTCGACACTTCAACTCCCCTGCCCCTCAATCTTGAGGGGATTAGGGGTTTCTTTTTGTTTCACTTTGCTTCATAATAGACTCATGAATATACTACAAAGAATCTTTTCAGACCA
>JAEZFK010000081.1 GCA_023437715.1 Bacillota bacterium
AATAGGAGGAGGAATTAAACCTGTAAAGATTTGGGTGGGAAAATTTAGTGTTGTGATGGGGGTGGAATGCTGCCATCAGCCTTTAAGAATTGCAGGGTTACATTAATGCAGAACAAATGGTAAAATATTGATACGGGAATGAATCAGCTGTTGACCCGGGTTATATGGTAAGGTTATATGGAGCATTGGAAAAGCACTTAATAATAATTATAAAACTAAGGCTCAATTCAATAACAGAGTTGATAAGTATACTCATTAAAGAGCTATAAGCTAGATTAAACCTGAAAAGAAAGGTTCTAATGATGTATAAAAGTGAAACCGTCAGTGTTGATGTAAGCTTAACCCAAAAAGATATATTATTATGCAAATACAGGTTGCTTCTCAACAAGCCGGAATATGGTGTGATGACCGGAATAAGTGTATTCAGCCTGATTTATATTATCCGATTATTTATGACTGTTGGGTTAAGGGGTATAAATTTTGAAAGAGATATTTCACCCCATTTGACGGGGGTAGCAATTGCAGTTATCTTTCCAATTATTATTATCCTTATAATAGTTAAAAACTGGCGTTTGACGAAAGAAGAATTCAAGGTTGAAAAGATTATGAGAATGAATTGTTTTTTCTCAGATTTTGGTATCACGACAACATATAAAATGGAAAACAATATTTCATGGAATAGCATATCCAAAGCTATAGAAAGTAAAAATAATTTTATTATATATTCAAGTGAAAACAGCATAATTCTGATTCCTAAAAAATGCTTCAAGGACACCGGACAAATTGCAGTGCTTAAAAATATTATGCTGGAGCGGCTGCCTAAGAAAAAAATAACACTAAAAAAATGAATTACTTTAAATATACATAGTCTTAAGGGGACCAACTATGAAAAATAATATGGTAAAATATGTCCTGGAAAACCGAACTTTATTAATATATGTAGTTGCAATAATTATAATAATATTCAGTGGATATAAACAATTAATACTTTTAACAGCAGGTATGGAATTCTTTACACTTCCAGTATCATGGTATGTAACCGGTATAAACTTAATCCTTATCATAACTGGTATTGGCATTATAAGGCTTAAAAAATATGGATGGTTTGGAGGTAGTTCACTGTTTGCTATACTATTTTTTTTGAACTTGTTAGCTGTGTTGAGTTATCTCATATACTCTGTTTTTAATAAGTCAATTGCACAGTTATTTCCAGATTTAAAAAGCTTCATACCCGCAAAATTGGTATTTAATAGTAAAGTACTATTATCGATAGTTAAAATTATAGTCTATGGCTTTATTCTGAAGCTGTTTTTTGAAACCGATGTAATTGAAGGTTATGGTCTTGATAGATTTAATAAAGCAGCATTAATAGGTATGGCGAGCGTTATAGCGGTAATTGCATTTTTTATTTATGTAGGAGCGTATTGGTTTGTTATATAAAATAAAGTTCTTTGCCAGCTCGGATAAAAAAGAAAAAAAAGACTTACAACTATTAGGAATAAAGCCCTCAAGGATTTCTCCGTAGAGATCTTTAAAGCCGCTCTGGAACGGTGCCATAGGAGTTGTTTTATGTCAAAAATTGTTGCCAATTTTGTATCGATTGAAAAAATATGTGCCCTAAAATGTGCCCCGAGAGATTTCAAATAAAAACACCGCTCACTGTATCTCTACAGCCAAGCGGCTTTGTGTGGTACGCCCGACACGATTCGAACGTGCGACCTGCGGTTTAGGAAACCGACGCTCTATCCTACTGAGCTACGGGCGCATATAATAACTCCAACGTTTTAACATTATACCATGCCTGTCAGAAAAGTCAACGGTTTGTAAATAATTCATTAATTAGGCCCCTAAAAAGCCTCTTAAAAGCTGGCGACACCCATTGGGTAGCGCCCTTAGATGAATCAAAAGAAAACCTCCACGAAAGTGTCGTTAAAGTATCATTAATACTCTTCAAAAACTCTTTAAAACTCTTGAAAATCCTATGTTGTCCGCTATTCACAGTATTTCCAAAAAAATTCCGGCAAAAGGGATACCAAATGCTATAATTAATAAGGTATATTCATTAGTAGCAGGCACGGCTCCTGTCTGTAGAGCCACCAGGTCTGCTGCCGGGTGGCGGTGAAGGGGGATAGCCCCAGCCAGCAGCACGTGAGGATATTCCACCCAGCTTAGAAGCATTATCAACTTATACAGAAATAAAAATAAATTATATATATTGGCAGTATGAAAGGATAATCAATATGAAAAAGGCGGTAGTTTTATTATCAGGAGGCATGGACTCCACAACAGTCTTGTATATGGCAAAATCCCAGGATTACGAGGTATATGCCATATCCTTTGATTATGGGCAGAGGCATTACAAGGAGCTGGATTGTGCAAAAGCAGTTGCAGAAAGGGCAGGGGTCAAAGAACATATTATTATAAATACAAACATGAATGCATGGGGGGGCTCAGCGCTAACCGATGCCAATATCAGCGTTCCGGACAGTAATCTGGACAGTAATATGAATAATAATAAGAATAAGATTCCGGTAACGTATGTTCCGGCACGCAACATGATATTCTTATCCTTTGCCGCGTCTTATGCGGAGGTAATAGGTGCACAGGATATATTCCTGGGGGTAAGTGAAGTTGACTATTCGGGATATGTAGATTGCAGACAAGAGTTTATTGCGGCCATGGAAAATGCTATTAACTTAGGTACGGTGTGTGCTGTTGAAGAGGGCAGAAAAATCAAGATTCATGCTCCCCTGGTACATATGTCCAAAGCAGACGAGATAAAGCTAGGGATTGAATTAGGGGTGGATTATGGCCTTACCTGGACCTGCTACCGGGGTGAAAAATTGGCTTGCGGGACCTGTGACAGCTGTTCCCTGAGGCTAAAAGCCTTTGAAGAGGCAGGTTACGCAGACCCAATAGAATATAATAATACGAGGGATTAATTCATAAAGTCAATTATGGTTGAAACTTCTCCTTCCAGGCGAATATTTGCTTTTAGGCACATTGTCTAAAGGTTCAACGGTTTGGGCTTTTATGAAGTCCATACCTCAGGAG
>JAEZFK010000082.1 GCA_023437715.1 Bacillota bacterium
CCAGCAGGAGCAACCATCACTTATAAGGATGCAGAGGGTAACTACACACTGACGGAGAGTCCAACCAGAAAAGATGTCGGAACGACGACGGTAGAGTTCAAGGCAAGCAAGTATGGGTATGCAGATGCAACAGGAAGTGCAACTGTGACAATTGAAGCTAAGCCAGTAACCATCACGGCAGCAGACAGCAGCAAGGTATACGGTAATGCAGACCCGGCATTTGAGAATGCACAGATAAGCGAATATATCGGGAACGACTTAGTTAACGTAGATCTGAAAGTGACCCGGAGCGATGCCAGTGATGATAGCGTAAAGGTCCACGAAGGCGTACTGAGTATTGGAAAGACAGCAGCCGAGTTAAATGAAACGTATGGAAACTACAGCTTCACAGTAGTACCGGCAGATTTTACAATTACGCTGAATGAAAATGGTTTGAGCGTAAGTGCAGAGAACGTAACGGGGACATATGATGGAACCAGTTACGGAATAAGGCCGGTAAGCGTACCAGCAGGAGCAACCATCACTTATAAGGATGCAGAGGGTAACTATACACTGACGGAGAGTCCAACCAGAAAAGATGTCGGAACGACGACGGTAGAGTTCAAGGCGAGCCTGTATGGGTATGCAGATGCTTATGGAAGCGCAGATGTGATAATCAGTAAGAAAGACGTAACAATCACTGTCAATTCGATAAGCAAGAATTACGGGCAGAAAGATGCTGATCTAACATTCACAGGAACGATTGGCGATGGAGATCTGATTGATAAGGATGATTTGGGAATCGTAACGTATGGTCGTAAAGATGATGACCGTGATAAAGAGAATGTCGGAGATGATATCACATTAACAGCTTTTTATGAATCAAATGCGAACTATACAGTAACGATTATTCCCGGTAAGTTAACAATTGTTGCCTCTGATGAAAATGCAGTAGTAATAACAGGGCGTCAAGTTACCTATGACGGAAGTGCCTATGGTTTGACCGATGCACATGCAGTAAGAGAAAGTTCAACCTTACATTACTCAACCGACAATGTGACATTTACAGAAGAGGCACCTACGTTTACAGAAGCTGGCGTCTACGTAGTATACGTTAAGGCTACCAATCCTAATTATAGTGAAACAGCGGTAGTAGAAGGAAAGGTAATCATCAACAAACGTAATATTACATTTACAGCCGGTTCTGCAAGTAAAACCTACGATGGTAATCCATTAACGAATAATTCTACAACAATTACTTCAGGAACTATTGCGGATGGGCAGACGTGGACGGTGAAAGTAACCGGAAGCCAGACTGCTGTAGGAACAAGTAAGAATGTAGCAAGTGGAGCTGTAATAAGAGATGGAGAAAGAGATGTGACTGCGAATTACAATATTAGTTACATTTCAGGTGACTTGACCGTCACATCGTCCGGAGGCAGTTCCGGCGGAGGCGGAGGCGGCGGCAGTTCCAGTGGCGGAGGCCCAAGCTCAAGCCGTCCTTACACCAATGGAGGTCCTGGTGACGCAACGGTTACCATTGATCCAGGGCAAATTCCGTTAGCAAGTCTGCCGGAAGATAACAGTGCAACAAATCTCGTCCTGATCGACGATGGAAACATCCCCTTAGCCGGACTTCCAAAGACCGGTGATAAGACACCTGTACAGGGCGTTGCAGCAATCGTATCCGGACTCCTCCTGGCAGCTTATATGGCAATCAGCCGTAGACGCAGAGACGAAAGATAAGAGCTAAAGAGCAGGGAAGAAAGAAACAAAAAAGAAACAAAATCAAACAATAAGCATTAAAAATGAGGCTCCGCAGTTTATCGCGGGGCCTCATTTTAGGCTTTTATTAAGCGCAGAATAACCGGCAGCCTCATGTAATTATAGGCTGCGATTCTATTTTTGCTGTTGCTATACCAATTTTATTACCTTTAAAAGTCTCATAAACGTCAGACGTCTTCTTATATATGGACTGAGCTGCAATGAGATTTCTTTTAAGTCTTCCTGCAGCCCTAAGTCTGTTAAAGAGGTGGGGCATCCAGCCTGTTCAAGGGTGGCTTTCATCCTGCCATATCCGGGAAGAGCAGAAAGAACAGCGGCAATCTCCCCTATTTTACTTTCACAGGCAGCAGCAATCTGAGGAGTCAGCAGATTTTCCTGATTTTCTTCCATAATCATATCATACAGGCCGGCAGGCTGAAAATATTTTTTAAGCAGATCCCTTTCGAAATCCAGACTGGCAGAGATCGTGTATCTGCCGTCTTTTATGGCTCTCAATGCCTTTTCATACTGTTCCAGACACAGAAGCAGCCCCACGGAAACTTTTTCCCCATGCAGAGCGCTGACAGGGGGATTAATCACATGAATTTCCCATAGATGAGATAGATGATGCTCGGCGCCTGATGCCGGACGGGAGTTTCCCACCATCTGCATGGCAAGGCCTGACAGCAGAAGAGCGTACATCAGTTTTTCCATGCCGTCCATGGAGTCGTCCCGGATTTCTCCCAGGGCTGCTTCCGCTTCTTTGACAGCCTCTTCCATTAGATTGTATACATTTTCACAAAGATATTCTCCTGATACCAGGCTGGCGATCTTCCAGTCGGCAAGGCTGGTATATTTGCCCATCAAATCACCGATGCCCGCGGCAGTCAGACGGCGGGGAGCCTTTGAGAAAATGTTTGTATCTGCGACCACATAAAGGGGAGCCTGGGCCGGAAATGTTTTCTTTAAGCCAAACCAGGTCATGGCGGCTACCGTGGATACAAAACCGTCTACGCTGGCTGCGGTAGGATATGAGATGAAAGGAATGGATTTCTTATGACTTACAAAACGGGTCAGATCATGAATGGTGCCGCTCCCTACCGCTATTAAAACATCGGGAGCGGAGGGAAAGGAATTCATGACAACATCAACGTACTCATTGTCGGCGGCCACATTTTTTGCGGTGATTTCAATTACAGGATAGACTTCAAAAAGGTCTTTCAGGGCTTCCATGGAAGCGGCCCTTGTCCGTGAATCGCAGATAAATATGGGATTTTCATAAGGCTCTAAGAGCTTAGGCAGGAACCTGGTGGCCTGGGGCTCGATCCAGATGTTTTTTACGGAGATTTCATGGGTGTGGCCGCAGCTGCAGGGGGCTGAAAACCATTCTAAATTTATTTTCATAGTCCTTATTCCTTTCTATCGTTATAGATCAATATTTGATGTTTTATAAGCTTTCCCGGCTTACAAAGTCTAATAGCTGGGAAAAGTGGCTGATGGCAGGAACGTCCTTTACAGTTCCATAACCATAGGAAGCAAAGATAAAGGGAACTCCGGCCTTTGTGGCTGCATCGTAATCGCCGGCGGTATCCCCTACGTAGGCGGCCTCTTCCAGATGGTTCCGTTCTATCAGATACTTAATATTTTCTGCTTTGCTTTTCCCGGTATTTCCAAAGCATTCTGTGTCGGTGATGAGAGGTTCAAGATCATATTTGCTCATAAACTGTTCAATATAACCTGTCTGGCAATTGCTGACAATGTACAGGCGACAGCTCTTTGACAATTGGAGCAGAGTCTCCCTGACATGGGGATAGAGCAGTTCCGGTCCGGCCTTTTCCAGGAAGGCGGCCTGGGAACCACAGCACTTAAGAAGCAGTTCGTCCCTGACTTCTTCATCAAGTTCGGGAAAGAGGCTTTCCGCAATGGCGGTCATGGTCTTTCCAAATTCCCGTTTCAGGATATCGGCGGTTGCCACAAGGGAGCTTCTGCCGTCTTCTCTTAAGATCTCATTCCAGGCTCTTGCGGAAACCTCCGTCGTGTCCCATAGGGTGCCGTCAAGGTCGAAAATCAGATGTTTTATATTCATGACATATTCCTTTCTTTTTCCTTTTGTTGATATTATAATAGTGGAAGATGGATTTGTGGTCAATATATGGCGATAACATTGAAGAATGAGCAGAAATGAGCAGTTTGGAGGTATAATGAGCAGAAACCAGCGGGAGAAAGAGATTCTGGATATTTTAAAATCGACAAATTATGCGACGGTGGAATTTTTGGCGTCAAAGCTTTTTATCAGCACATCCAGCATACGGCGGGATTTGTCCAGCCTGGAAAACAAGGGGTATGTCCGACGTTCCTACGGAGGTGTAACTCTTTTGTCCCAGCCAGCGTCTCTGACGCCGTTTTCCATGCGAAAGCAGGAGAACAAAAGGGAGAAGCTGTCTGTCGTCCGCAATGCGGCAGGCCTGATTCAGCCAGGGTCTGCCATATTCATTGACAGCTCTACCACGGCTTTAAACTTCGCTTTTGTGCTGAACGCAGAGCTGAATCTGACTGTATATACCAATAACCTTCAGCTCGCTCATTTGCTTGCGTCAAAGCATGTGAGAACCTATACCGCCGGAGGCCTGGTTTCAGATTATAACAATGTTATAACTACAGGCTATTATGCTCTTGACATGCTGAAAAATATTTACGTAGATCAGATGTTTTTTTCCTCGTCAGCCCTTAGTGAGGAGGGACAGGTGATGGATATTAATGAGGAAGAGACCGCAGTACGGAAGTTCATGCTGACACACGCCAAAACAAAGGCTTTTCTCTGCCTGCAGGAGCGGTTTGGCAGAGTTTCCCAGCATGTGGTGACTGGGCTGGATGGAATTGACTGGGTGGTGTCTGATAAAGGGTTGCCGGATTCATTTACGGAAAAGTATCCGGGGACAGGGTTTATCAGCTCGGAGGGGCCAAGGGTTACAGAAAAAGAACCAAATCTGCATTAGAACAGCGTCTCAGAACCGGGAAAAATCCGGCAGATAAAGGCACTTATTTCAGGTCAAATTTTCCATTTTTCACGCCCGGAAAAAAGATTGCCTAGTTTTATCTTTTATGCTATACTAAATCTGGTTTGTCGTTTTTTAGCGCGCATCTGTGCGTCGAAAGGGGTAAAATCCATGATTTTGCCGCGTATTTCGACATGCGTCGAGGCAGCTGCCGCATGAGGACGAAATCATTTACACGCTGTACAGCATATATTTTGAACCTTTTAACGGCGGGAGATTGGCGTGCCCGCAATCTGAATTTGGGGGTGATTATTTGGGTGTTTCCCTGAGTGAATTTTTAATGGAATTAACACGTAATTTACCGCTTTTGGTAGTCTCGCTGCTGACCCTGGGAGTAATCCTGGTAAACGGCTGGACAGATGCGCCGAATGCGATTGCTACATGTGTTTCCACCCGCTCTTTAAGACCCAGAACCGCTATTATGATGGCGGCAGTTTTGAACTTTGCCGGAATTTTGATTATGACTTCGGTGAATGCCACGGTTGCGATGACGATTTACAATATGGTGGATTTCGGTCAGGGCACCAATGTGGCAGGAGACGCTTTGACAGCTCTTTGCGCGGCTTTGGCAGCCATTGTTTTATGGGCAGTGATGGCATGGAGGTTTGGAATTCCAACCAGTGAGAGCCACGCGCTGATCGCAGGCTTGAGCGGTTCAGCCATTGCACTCCATGGAAGTTTTTCGGGAATCAACGGCAGCGAGTGGATCAAAGTTATTTACGGATTGGTGATTTCAGCTGTTCTGGGCTTTACTTTAGGCTGGCTCATGACGCGGATCACGGAATTTGTGTTCCGAAAGGCGGACAGGGCTCAGTCGCAGCCGTTTTTCCGGGGAGCACAGATCGCAGGTGCGGCAGCCATGGCCTTTATGCACGGCGCGCAGGATGGCCAGAAGTTTATGAGTGTGTTTTTATTGGGCACCTTTTTGGCGAGAGGAGACAGCTCGGCCAGCAACTTCGGCGTTCCGCTGTGGCTTATGGTCCTTTGTGCGGTGGTAATGGGTCTGGGAACCTCTATCGGAGGCATGAGAATTATTAAAACCGTGGGAATGAGCATGGTAAAGCTGGAGAAGTATCAGGGCTTTTCGGCGGATATTGCAGCGGCAGGATGTCTGCTGATTTCAACGCTGACCGGTATGCCCGTCAGCACGACCCACACAAAGACCACGGCAATGATGGGCGTAGGAGCATCCAAGCGGATCAGCGCCGTAAACTGGGGCGTTGCCAGGGAAATGGCATTGGCCTGGATACTGACCTTTCCGGGCTGCGGACTGGTTGGATTTTTGATGACGCATCTGTTTTTGCTTATTTTTTAGAGTGAATCATTCTGAGAGGAGAACGGAACATGGCAAGAAAAAGCGGTGGTGAGTATTTTTCACTGTTTGTTGATATGGCAGAGGTAGCGCTGAAAACGCAAAAGATGCTGACGGAGATGCTGACGGATTTTAATCCGGACAATCTGACCGATCAGCTTGAGAAGCTGCACAGGCTGGAGTCCGAAGGAGACAGGCATACTCATGAGCTTATGAAACGGGTTGTAAAGGATTTCGTGACCCCGATTGAGAGAGATGATATCATTGCTCTCGGAAGAGAGCTTGACGACATTACCGATGCAATTGAGGATGTGCTGATTAAGATTTACATGTATAATATCCGGTCCATTACCCCGGAAGCAATGGAAATGCTGAAGGTTGTGGGGCAGTGCTGTGAGAAAGTATATTCTATTGTTAACGAATTTGCGAATTTCAGGAAGGCTTCAACGATTTTGCCCGATATTATTGAAATCAATCGTCTGGAGGAGCAGGGAGACCACCTGTATATGCAGGCATTCCGCAAGCTCTTTACCCGGAACGGAGATCCCTTAGAGACTATGGGCTGGTCCGAGGTTTACCGGCAGCTGGAAAAATGCTGCGATACCTGCGAGCATGCTGCGGATGTAATTGAAGCAGTAATTGTAAAAAATACTTAAATCAGGCGGCGGGTATAGGAGTCACCACTTATATTTGACAGGAGTTTCCTGCCGGATATGGGAGGTGATTTTTTTATGCAGCCGGCAAAAAAACGTAACTGCGCCCTGAGAAAGGGAATAGTATAAGGTAAAAGATTATGTGAAATGGTATTATGGGCTATTATATAACAGTTGACGGAGATGTTAATATTTACGTTGAGGACTTGAATCCGGAGTGTAAAGAAACGATTTTATTTCTTCATGGCTGGCCGGGAAGCCACAAGCTTTTTGAGTATCAGTTTGATGTTCTTCCTCAGATGGGCTTCCGGTGCATTGGAATCGATACAAGGGGCTTTGGAGATTCCGACAAACCATTCTGCGGGTATGATTATGACCGCCTGGCAGATGATGTGAGAGAGGTCATAGAAGCATTGAACTTACAGAACCTCACTCTGGCAGGCCATTCTACCGGAGGAGCCATTGCCATAAGGTACATGGCAAGATACAGTGGGTATGGGGTATCAAGGCTTGCATTATTTGCTGCAGCTGCCCCAAGCCTCATAAAACGTCCTGATTTCCCATATGGGCTGGATAAGGAAGCGGTGCTTCAGATCATTGACGGCACCTACGCCGACCGTCCCAACATGCTGAGGAATTTTGGAGATATGTTTTTCTTCCAGCACATCACCCAGCCGTTTTCTGACTGGTTCTTCCAGATCGGTCTCCAGGCCGCAGGCTGGGCCACGGCCGCAGTCTCCAATACCTGGATCAGAGAGGTGCTGTTTTCTGATTTAAGCGCGATTAATGTTCCCACCCTGATTATTCACGGGACCCATGACCAGGTGGTGCCCTTTGTATTGGGAGAAATCCAGCACCAGTATATAAGCAATTCTATTCTTATGCCTTTTGAGCTCAGCGGCCATGGTTCATTTTATGACCAGAAGGATGAATTCAATAAGGCTTTGGCTGAGTTTGCAGGGAACAAAGGTTAAGATAAGGGAAGAAAGGCTTTCATCAGGGGAACATACCGTATGGAAATGGGGAACCTGTCAGAGAAGAAGAAATTGAGAAACCATAAAAAGGCTATGGCAGGACGGCAATCAAAAAGTGCACCTTAGTGAATCTGGAATAAAGGAGTTTTAAATAGAGATGATGCGAAAAAAAGAACGGGGCATATATTTTTGACATGCTCCGTTCTTTCTATGAATTAATATTTTCCGTTACTTGATTCTGTCATGAAATCATCCACGTAGACGGAAGCTTTGGGAGCACTGGGAGAGAAATACTCCTTTGGCCCCTCATTCAGCTGGAACTTTCCAACTTCTTCCCGAAGAGTATATGCCTGAGCGCTCATCTCTTCGCTGGCAGCGGAGTTCTCCTCGGCGGTAGCTGCGTTGGTCTGTACTACGGCGGATACCTGCTCTAATCCGATGCGCACCTCTTCAATGGAGGACGCCTGTTCGGCGGTAGCTGTATTGATTTTATTTACGATGTCACTGATCAGGCCGGTGGTCTCATCAATATCTTTCAGGATCTGAGCGGTCTTTTTGGTGATCTGTGTGCCATCCTCTACTGCGCTGACGGAGTGCTGGATCAGCTCTGCGGTCTGCTTTGCGGCCTCTGCTGATTTTGCCGCCAGGTTGCGGACCTCATCGGCCACTACAGAAAAGCCTTTTCCTGCTGTACCTGCCCTTGCAGCCTCAATTGCCGCATTAAGGGAAAGAATATTGGTCTGGAATGCAATGTCCTCGATTACCTTTGTGATGTTGGTGATCTGGTCGGAAGCGGAGCCGATGTTGTCCATGGCTGCCGTGAGCTGCTGCATATGGGCACCGCCGTTTTTCACGTTTAAGCTGGTCTGCTCCACATACTGGGTGGCTTTTTTCACGTTCTCTGAGTTTCTGTTTGCCTGTGCGGTAATGCTGGTAAGGGATGCGGACAGCTCCTCTATGGACGATGCCTGCTCTGTAGAACCGGCTGCCAGAGCCTGAGCGCCTGAGGAAACCTGTTCGGTTCCCGTATTCACCTGGCCGGCGGCGGTGTCAATGAGCACCATGGTCTGGTTTAAGGAGGATACGGTTTTTAAAATTGCGTTCTTAATTGCGTTAAAATCTCCTACATAATCCAAGTCCATGGAGAAACGTAAGTCTCCCCGGGACAGAAGATTGAGCTTTTCGGTGATGTCATGAATATAGGAAGTTATGATGGCGTTTGTATTTCTTATATTCTGGGCCATGCGTCCCAGCTCGTCCTGACCGTTGTAAGCGATCTGTGCATTTAAATTTCCTTTTGCCATTTCTTCATATACAAAGTCGATTTCCTTTATAGGCACAAGGATGGACTTTCTGATTCTGTATGTAATGAAAAGTGCGGCTAAGAGAGAGATAATGAGGGACAGGGAAAGAATTACCCAGGCCTTGTCCATAAGGGCTACTGCTTCCTGCTTCTGTGCTGTGGCAAAGTTCTGCTGGATGGATGAAAAGCTTACAAGGATTTCCTGGATCTTATCCATGACAGGAACATAATTGCTGTTATACAGCTCATAGGCCTTATGGCTGTTGGAATCGGAAGGACTTTTCAGCAGATCAGAAATCTCCGCGCTGGCGGAATCGGCTTGTGAAAAGAGATCCTTTAACTGGGCAATGTCATTGTCTCTGGCATTGGAGGACTGGTTGCCTGCAAAGCTTTCCAGGGCAGAAACGGCATTGGCTGCCTCTTCCTTGGCCTTGTCTAAGTTGTTCTGGGCGGACTGGGCATCACTCTCAAGAACTGCCTGCAGCAGGTACTTTTGAGCGGATACGGCGCTAAACCGCATGGTCCATGTGCTGTTTGTATTCGGTACGGTGTAGTGATAGTAACGCTGTACCTGAAATCCGGTACTCTTTGTGGTTAATGCGGACAGGCCGTCGGAGGCTATAATCAGCAGAACCATTAAACCAAAACCCAGAATCAGCTTTTGGCTGATTGACAGGCTTTTAAGAAATGAGCCTTTTTCCCTTTGAATATCTTCGGGAGTATTGTTTTGTTTGTTCATCTTTCTCGTCCCTTTCCAATTGTTTTTCGGTCTCCGTGGGGCGGAGAGCATAGTAATTGACTTACGTTATATATCGGAAAAACTTATAAGATTTATAAGAAAAACAAATACGTTATTTATTTAACAATCCCTTGATTCGACAGATTTGGGGAAAATTCAGGAAAACGATTTTCCGGTCATTCACAAATACCAGAAAATGGGTTATAATGGTTACAGAAAAAGGCAAAGTATGTTACTCGGAAATTCCTGAGGGCGCAGCTGTACGGCTGGAAAAAGGGGCCGGAAAGAGCGTGTGCCTAAGGATGGACTTATACGCCAGCTAAAGCGGGGCGGACCCTGCCCGGAAACCATGGGCGGGAAAAAGAAAGGAGGGGGACTTTTTATGAATGGAAAGAAAATTTTATCATTTGTGCTTGCGGCAGCGCTTGCATCAGGATTTAACTCCATGACCTCCCTGGCGGCCATAAAGAAGATCACCACGGTAAGCCTGACTGTTGAGGCTGAGACAATACCGGGAGGTTCCATTTTTGACCAGCAGGTGGAAATAACAGTAAAAAACAGCAAGATCGAAGTGGGAAATTATGAATTTACCAATGCCGGTTTTCAGTGGAGCGGAGAGGATATACCCAGGCTGGAAGTAGAACTGTATGCCCAGGATGGGTATTATTTTGCAACAACGGGAAGCAGCTTTACCATCAGCGGGGGAACCTATGTAAGCCAGAAGAAAGAGGATTCCAGCCAGACCTTAACGGTGACCATTGATCTGCCGAAAGTCAGCCAGTTTACACAGGACATAGGGGAGGCATTCTGGAACACCTCTGCCATAGCCGGCTGGAGTCCGGCCGCCGGAGCAGGAAGCTATGAGGTGAAGCTGTACCGTGACGGAAAGACCGTGGGAACGGTGAAGAAAACAGGCGATACCCGGTGGGATTTTGCCGAAGCCATGACAAAGGCGGGAAACTATACATTCCGGGTTCGTCCGGTAAACAAGGAAAAGCCGGATAATGTAGGTGAATGGAAAGAATCCCCTGTGAAATACGTTGACGGAGCCGCGGCGGAGCAAAACCGTGTGAAGGCAGCCGGAGGGAATGGAGATTTGGGAAATGGGACCTCAGGGAATGGGACCTCAGGAAATGGAGCCTCAGGGACCTGGAAGCAGGATCAGACCGGATGGTGGTATTTAAACGGTGACGGAAGCTATACGGTAAATAACTGGCAGAGCATTGACGGACAGTGGTATTTCTTCAATGAAAAAGGGTACATGGCTGCCGGGTGGATCAGCTGGAACGGAAAGCAGTATTACTGCGATGTCCAAAGCGGGCGTATGCTTGCCAATGGGATGACGCCGGACGGCTATAAGGTGGGGGCCGACGGAGCGCGGATTCCTTAAGGGAGCATCAGAGTGAAAAACGGGCGGGCTGTTTTTGCAGTTCGTCTTTTTATTTGTATAGGAAAATTCGCCCTATACGATAAAAACCCTCCGGGGGATGCGCACTCCGCGCCAAGGAAGTATGGTTGCTGAAGCAACCGCGCTCCGGCGCAAGAGTCCGTAAGCGGACTCTTTATTTATGGGGAAAAGAAAAATGCTTGTAGGATGAGGGATTCTGGCATATAATAACACGGAGGAGCAGACGGAAATGGCAGAAAAGAAAATAAGAAAATTTTATAAGCGTTTGCTGGCGGCTGTTGCCGTTCTTTTTACGCTTTGCATGGCTGGATGCAGCCAGCCGGTCTTAAATTCTCCGGCGCTCTCCGGACCTGTTTCAGGGGCGGATTTAAGGGTGAACTTCATTGATGTCGGTCAGGGGGACAGTACCCTCATAGAAAAAGACGGGCATTTCATGCTGATAGATGCGGGAGAGCGGGACCAGGGACAGACAGTGATATCCTATTTGAAAAAACGGGGAGTTGAGAAGCTGGATTATGTGATCGGGACCCATCCCCATTCAGACCATATCGGAGGCCTGGAGGCGGTTATCAGGGAATTTGATATCGGCAAGGTGATTTTGCCGGAAAAGGAACATACCATAAAGATTTATGAACGGCTTCTGGATGCCATTGAGGATAAGAATTTAAAGATCACTCTTCCCAAGGTGGGAGACAGCTACGAGCTGGGAGGCGCGTCGTTTCAAATTCTGGCCCCCAACAGGGATTATGGAGATAATTTAAATAACTGGTCTGTGGGAATCCGGCTGACCTATGGAAAGAACAGCTTTGTTCTCTGCGGGGATGCGGAAAAAGAGGCGGAGGCGGATATGGCGGCCAATGGCCTGACCTTAAAAGCCGATGTACTGAAGCTTTCCCATCACGGAAGCAGCACCTCTTCCTCGGATCAGTTCATGGATTTAGTGGACCCGGATTATGCGGTGATCTCCTGCGGGAAGAACAACGATTACGGCCATCCTCATAAAGAGATTCTGGAAATGTTAAAAAAGCGCAATATCAAGGCTTTCAGGACAGACCAGCTTGGAACCATTGTGGCGGTCAGTGACGGAACGAAGGTGACTTTCCCTGAGATTGAGGGAGAGGATGGGAAGAACGACAGCAGCGCCCAGGGAACAGAGGCCGGGTCTGACATCCGGGAGTACGTGGTAAATACCAATACGAAAAAGTTCCATCTTCCGGATTGCAAATCAGCGGCTTCCATAAAGCCGGAGAACCGGGAGGAGTATTCAGGAACCAGGGATGAGCTGATCGGGAAGGGGTATGAGCCCTGCCAGATCTGCAACCCTTAAGGCGCAGGCTCAGATTTGAAAAGAGGGGTAATGTATGCAGTATACCATAGACAGAATTGAAGAAGGAATCGCTGTTTGTGAAGATGAAAATGGGGAACAGATAAAGCTCTGTGCCAGTCGGCTGCCGGAGGGCGCAAAGGAAGGGGACATCCTTTCCAAAGAGTCTGGAGAGTGGCGGCTGGATCTGGAAGAAACCGGGAGACGCAGGCAAAAAATGCGTGAGAAACTGAAACGTTTGACGGAATAAAGGATTTTAATTATGAAAAATTATATTGTACTGGATCTGGAATGGAACCAGAGTGCCGGGGGAAAAGAGGAAACGGTAGAGCATTTCCCCTTTGAGATCATAGAGATCGGAGCGGTCCGGTTAAATGACCGCATGGAGGAAACAGATTCTTTCCGGTGTCTTATAAAGCCCAGGGTGTACCCCGAACTTCATGAAAAGATCCTGGAAGTGACTCATCTGGATGAAAAGGTTCTGATGGAAGAGGGAAAGAGCTTTGAGGAAGCCATAGGGGAATTCCTTGCATGGTGCGGGGAGGAAGCGGTGTTTTGTACATGGGGCTCCATGGACTTGACAGAGCTGCAGAGGAACATGGCATTTTTCGGAATTGCCAACCCTTTTCCAAAGCCGTTTCTCTACTACGATGTGCAGAAGCTTTACAGCCTGTGCTGCGGTGACGGAAAGGAACGGCTCTCGCTGGACATTGCCGTCCTGGAGCTGGGGGTGGTGGAGGAAAGGCCCTTTCACCGGGCCATGGATGACGCCCATTATACGGGGCTTGTCATGAAGCATATGGATTTTCAGAAGGTAAAGGAATACTGGTCAACCGATTATTACCGCCTGCCGGAGAATAAGGAGGAGGAGGTATATCTGGTATTTCCAGGGTATTCCAAGTACATTTCCAGACCCTTTGAGTCAAAGCTTGAGGCCATCGAGGATAAGACCGTGACGGATTTAATCTGCTGCAAATGCAACCGGATGCTGCGGAAAAAGATCCGGTGGTTTTCCACCAACCAGAAGTTTTATACGGCTCTGGGGTGCTGCCCGGTTCATGGAAATGTGAAAGGGAAGATCCGCATGAGGAAAGCCGATGACGGCAGAGTCTACGTGGTAAAAACCATGAGGCTCATGGAAGACGGGGACGTGGGTGAGATCTATATGAAAAAAGAAGAAGCCAAAAAGAAGCGGGTGGAGAAGACCAAGAGCAGGAAGATGAATAAAAAGAAAGGAAATCCTTAGATTTCACTTTCTTTCATCCGATATCCCACGCCGATCTCCGTGAAAATGTATTTTGGTTCGGCCGGGTTGGTTTCTATTTTTCTCCGGATATGAGCCATGTTGACCCGGAGAATCTGATTGTTGCTGTCCGCGTAAGGCCCCCAGATATGGCTGATGATGTAATCATAGGTAAGGACCTTGCCGGAGTTCTCTGCCAGAAGGGAGACCAGCTTGTATTCGATCTGGGTTAAGTGGATCTTCTGATCGTTAAGGGTAACAAGGCGCTTGGCAAAGTCGATGTACAGCTCTTCGCACTGGTAGGGGGACTGTACTACGGAGCCGTCAACGGTGCTGACGGTGGATTTGCCGTGGCGTAAGGCAGTCCGAATCCTTGCTAAAAGCTCACTGGTGCCAAAGGGCTTTGTTATGTAGTCATCAGCGCCAAAATCAAGGGCAGCCACCTTTTCCTGCTCCTGGGTCCGGGCGGAAATGACGATAATGGGAATGGAGGTCCAGCTTCTTACACTTTTTATGATATCGATTCCATCCACATCAGGAAGCCCTAAGTCCAACAGGATCACATCCGGGCAGATGGAATTGATAAGGGCCAGCCCGTCCCGCCCGTTGTTGGCGGTATTCACTTTGTAATCATGTCTTTCCAATGCGCTTACAATAAAGTTGCAGATATTTTTTTCATCTTCTATCATGACAATGGTTAATTTACTCATAGCTATTTTCCCCCAATGGTAATTTAAACGTAAAAACTGCGCCCTGTTCTTCATTGGCTGCCGAAATACTTCCGTTATGGGCTGTAACAATGGTTTTACAGATAGACAGGCCGATTCCCATCCCCTTGTGAGAATCGTAGCTGCTGGCCGGTGATGAGGTATTCCCGTCAAATAAGGTTTTCAGCCGCTCCGGCAGGATTCCCACGCCCCGGTCATGGACTTCAAACCAGGCGTAGCCGTCACGGACGAAAATGGTCAGCCGGATCGGTTCCGTAGAATTGGAATGGTAAACGGCGTTTTCCAAAAGGTTGATAATGACCTGCACGATCAGGGTGGCATCCATGGGAACCATGACCAGCTCGTCCGGCACAGTGGCCTGTACGGCCACATCCGGAAGCCTTTTATGAAAGCGCTCAATGGCTTCTGCGGCCACTTCCTCCAGAGGCTCCAAGTGCTTGACCACCTGGGGGCCGGTATCCCGGATTCTGGTGACGCTTAACAGGTTTTCCACCATGTTTAAAAGCCAGTTGGCGTCCTCATTGATATTTGTAATCAGGCGGTTTTTTTCCTCATCGGACAGGGTGTCGGTATTCTCCAGGTATGTGCTGCTGGCACCGATGATCCCGGTTAAGGGGGTTCGGAGGTCGTGGGATATGGCCCTTAAAAGGTTGGCTCTCATGGCCTCTTTTTCCGCCTCCATCAGCAGCTTTTCCCGCTCCCCGATGATACGGTTCTGATCCTTTAAATGGATGGTGGTGGCGCTTATAATAATGGAAATCGCCAGCATGGCGAAAAATGTGAACGGAGTTTCCTGCATGGCAAAACCGGGCTGCAAATAGGGATAGGTAAATCCATAGCTGATGCAGATCACGCTGAGAAAGGAAGCGATCACCCCCGGCAAATAGCCGCTTGACATACGGGAGATCAGGACCACCGCCATCATGTAGACGATCTCCACTTTGCCCGTATAGCCTGCGATAAACATCATCACATAGGAGATAACGGTGGCAAACAGCAGGAAAAGGGCGGTTATAAAGACATTCCGTAAAAAGTCTTTTTCTGATAAATCTGATAAGCATCTGAAATTTTTCATATCATCCCCTTTTTCTCCTAACGAAGTTTGAAACGGTCCCGGCGCCGCCCTTTCCGGCGGGAGGTATAGCTGCTGCGCTTCTGCTCCAGCACGGCGTTGAATTCGTCTGCCGAAATGCCGGAATCCCTAAGGCGCTTCATGCGCTCTTCCTTACGGATGAGGGAGAATTCATCCTCCCTGTGCTTCCGGTAGATGAGGTAAGCGGCCAGGGCCCCGATCAGGACCAGAGCTCCCACGCTTCCCAGGATGAGCCAGGCGGCCAGAGGAATTTCAAAGGGCCTTAAGGCCCTTTCCCTGTAATCGTCGGCTGCCGGAGCGGTGTTATCGGCAGAGGCCTCCAGGGAATCCGGAGATTCCGAAAGCTCCGGGGAATCCGGACCGGAATTTGAAGAAGCCTCAGATGGATTATTGGTACCTGGGTTCTGCGACGAATCCCCAGGAGTATTTTCGTTGGAATTCTGGGGTGAATCCCCGGATACATTGGAAGCAGGATCCGGGGAGGTTTTGGAACTTAACTGGCTGTTCACTTTCAGAAATGTGCTGCCCACCACCCGGTCATTGTAACGGTAGTTGATCTTTGCAATGGCTCCCGGCGGGTCTCCGGAGGAGATGTCGTAGCTCAGCTCCGCGGAAGCGTCGGAAAAGTCTGCGGTTTTCGGCAGGATGATCCGGCTGTCAGGGTCCAGGATCAGGGCTTCGGGCTTGTCTATGGAAAGGCCGCTGAAGCTTAAATCGCTGGTAATGGAGCTGTAGGTTTTTTCATAATCCGCAGCTTTTAAGGAAACAAAGTTTTCAAAACCAAAATTCAGAAGATTTTTCGTATCGGACCAGTACTGAGGGGTGGAGCCCTTCAGGATGATTGTAATGAGCTTCAGCCCGTTTTTTTCCGCGCAGGTAATAAGGGTATTGCCTGCCAGAGTGGTATATCCTGTTTTACCGCCTATAATTCCCGGATAATAGTAGGGAGAGCTTTTGCGCATCATCTTGTGCCCCGGATAGATGGTAAGCCCGTCCTGATTGGTGGAGTTTGCCGGAAGCTTATAATAGGTAGTGGAGTCGATTTCCTGGAATGTGGGGTTGCTGAATGCTGCTCTTGCAATGAGGGCCATGTCATAGGGAGAGGTATAGTGCTCCGGGTTATTTAAGCCGCTGGGATTGGCGAAATGGGTATTGGTGCACCCAAGCTCCCTCGCCCGGGCGTTCATCATATCCGCAAAGGCCTCGGTGGTTCCGGCCACATGCTCTGCCAGGGCATTAGCCGATTCATTGGCCGATTTGAGCAGAAGAGCATAGAGGCAGTCCCTGACGGACATGGTATCCCCTTCATTGATGCCTGCGTTGCTGCTTCCTGATTCCACGTTGTACACGGCGTTATGGGAAAATGTCACAGTTTCGTCTAAATTGCAGTTTTCAATGACCAGCAGGGCGGTCATAACCTTGGTAATGCTGGCCGGGAAATATTCGTTGTGTATGTTCTGGCCCCAGAGAACGGTTCCCGTATCCGCATCCATGAGAATAGCCCCCTCTGCCTGGACTGACACATCCGACGGCCATTGGGCAGCCGCCAGGGCAGTTCCTGCAAAGGAGGTTACAGACAGATATAAACATAAAAAAAATATAGTTAGCCTTTTTGTAAATCGAATCATATTGAGCCATCCCTCCAAAGGATTATTCAATTTACAGTATAGGTTATTTAGTGGGACAAGTAAAGTTATTTTGGAGAATAGTTATTAAACCACCCGGATCATGGGAAGATCATTATTAATTCCTTTTGACATCAGGATCTGGTGCAGATCAATGACCCCGTTATGAAAGGTAGCGGCGCAGGCGCAGAGATAGAGCTCCCACATGCGGGTGAATTCTGTTCCCCGTTTCCGCTCAATTTCTTCCCTGTTCTTGTTGAAGTTTTCTCTCCAGCAGAGAAGGGTGCGGTTGTAATGCCTTCTAAGGCTTTCCACGTCAAGGGTGTAAAAATTATAATCCGGCAGCAGGTTTATGATTTCTCGAAGTGAGGGTATGGTTCCACCCGGGAAAATATATTTCTTGACCCAGGCGTCTCCCGGATGCTCTTTCATGGCGCTTATATAATGAAGCAGGAACAGCCCGCCCGGCTTTAAAACGGAATTGATACATTTTAAGAATTCCTCGTAATTTCCCCTGCCCACATGCTCCAGCATACCTACACTGACGGCCCGGTCAAAGGT
The DNA here is from genome assembly GCA_023437715.1 of Bacillota bacterium. Taxonomy (GTDB): domain Bacteria; phylum Bacillota; class Clostridia; order Lachnospirales; family Lachnospiraceae; genus Lacrimispora. The sequence goes on from JAEZFK010000082.1 coordinate 17,763, forward strand.
TTCTCCTGCTTTTGGAAGGTCTCTGTAATCCATGAGGCGGACCGAAAGGGACCCTTCCAGGTGCTCCTCCTTAATCCTCTCTTCAAACAGCTTGCACTGTTCCTGGCTTAAGGTGATTCCCATGCCCTTGATGTGGTACTTTTTGGCCGCTTCAATCAGCAGAAAGCCCCAGCCGCAGCCGATGTCAATCAAACGCATTCCTTCCTTTAAATGTAATTTCTCTAAAATATGTTCTACCTTGTTTTTCTGTGCGTCATAAAGGGTATCCGTATCCTTTTTAAAATAGGCGCAGGAATAGCTGAGGGATTTGTCCAGCCAGAGCTCATAAAAATCATTTCCCAGATCGTAATGAGCCTGCACTTCCTTCTTCTGGTTGGCTTTATTCCTGGAAGTCATGATTAATTTTTTTAACTTAACCTTATCCGTGGTAAATTTGCCCATCTGGCCTAAAAAACGGTCAAGGACAAAGTATAAATCCTTATCGACTTCAATATCGCCACGCATATAAGCTTCTCCCAAAGCCAGGGAGGTGCTTGTCAAAAACTCCTGGGCAGGCGGCATTTTATTGACTGTCACCGTAAATTCCGGTTCCCCGTCTCCGATTCTTTTTTCTTCCCCATCTTGAATTACTGCAAAATTAACAGGGATAATGTTTTCCAAGTAGCTTACCAATAAGTTCTTCATTTGGATCTCCTTTCCATCAAATGTTTCAATAATATAGGTATCAACATATTTCCCACCCATTATACCTCTTTTTTTCCAGCATTTTCAAATATTTTTAAATTCAAAGTAATTATTTTTCCGGAAAGCTTCAAAAAGGACCCCTTTTTAAAGGCGTCCTTTTATGTCTTATATGCTATTTTAAATACCGGCTGCTGCCCGGGGTTATTTGGCTTTCCTGTACCTGCGTATGAAGAAAAGACAGACAGCAAAGATAATGAGAACGCTTAAAAAGTAAATGGAACCGATGAGAAACACCGTATCCCGGAAAAAGCCTTCCGGCACAATGTTTATCAGCATGTCTGTGGCCGGGTTTAAAATCCATAAGTCATTTTTAAAAAATATGTGATGAAAGAGGATGAAGTATCTGGTAAAATCCGTTGAAATAATTGCGGCCACGGCAAGGGAGGCGGCGAAGAAGATTCCCGTTCCCGCGCATAGGGCCCTGGGAAATGTTCTTTTAAAATCGGTTTTCAGCAGAGCCAGTAAGACAAGGCACAGGGCCATGACTGCAAGGCAGCCTCTGCGCAGGGCAAGGGCCCCCAGAAACAGGCCCCGGACATCCTCCATATGGGCGATTTCACGGGCGTTAAAAAATTCACGATGTACGCCCCCCATGGTGGTCTCCACATGAAGATCCTCCCTGTTTCCCCGTAAGTAGGCCATCATCTGGTCCGTGACGTCCAGCAGGTCATCCATGGTCATGGAGACGGCTTCCGTCACCTGGTATTTGGAGTATTCCTTTTCAAAGTATCCGGGGACCCAGTAAACGGCGGCCTCCACGGAGGTAAATAAAAGCACGGTCATCAGGCACAGGGCAAAAATGATTCCGACAGCATACTGCAGTTTCCGTTTCATGAGTTTTCTCCTTGATTTGGTTTATTTTTTGTTGCGGTGGGTAAGTCCCAGCAGAACCTGGTTGCCAGAAGGCGGATAAGAATTACGGAGCAGGCTCCTGCTGCCATGGCCAGGTTTCCGTTGATGCGGTTTAAGAGTCCGGCATAGAGCACGGCCCCGGCAATGGAGGCACAGGCGTAAATGTGCTTTCTGAGGACGTAAGGGGTTTGTCCGGCCATAATGTCCCGAAGGATGCCGCCGCCCACGCCGGTGATGACGCCCAGGAAGATGATGAGGAAATGGTATTCCCCGTATCCGGACATTACCGCCGTATCAATTCCTACCACAGTAAAGGCTCCAAGGCCTACGGCATCAAAGATGTTCATAACCTTTTCGTAGGCTTCGATGGAGCGGCTGTCCAGTATTTTCTGGTTCATCCTCACCACGATGAACAAAAGCATGACGGTTATAAAGGCCAGCAGGACATAGACCGGGTCTTTAAAGAGGGCGGGAGGCAGGTTCCCGATGATGATATCTCTTAACATTCCGCCGCCTACGGCGGTGGTGACGCCTAAAACAATGACTCCCAGCAGGTCAAGGCGCTTTTTAATGGCTACCATGGCCCCGGAAGAGGCAAAGGCTATGGTGCCGATGGCTTCAACAAAGAAGAAAAAGGAAAATTCAAAGTTCATGATGACCTCCGGTGGAGCCCCTTAAGGGAAGTTAGCTGCCGTTCATGGAAGATAGAGAACGGAAACAAAGAAAGTATAAGTTTTGGGCGGGTTTTTGTCAATATGCCGAAAGGGGATAAAAGCATTCAGATACGTGGCAATAGAAAAAATTTACTTGCATTTTTTCGTGAAATTTTATATTATATGAAAAAGTTCTAAAGTGAACCATTGGATAATTTTACAATGGATGAAAGGAGATGACGCCGGGGAGAAGCAGGGAACTTGACAATCTGATTTCAGAAAGAGGTGTTTACATGATCAACAGAAATGAATTTATGAAAAATGTAGAAGAGTGGTCCAATGTTTGTTTAAATGACGAAAGAATTGACCTGGAAGCCTACGAAAGATTTGATGTGAAGAGGGGACTCCGGGACAAAAACGGCAGCGGTGTTGTAGCAGGTTTAACCAAGGTGTCAAAAATCATATCAAACAAAATCGTGGACGGAGAAAAGGTTCCGTGCGAAGGACAGCTGTTTTACCGGGGTTATAACATTTATGACCTGGTAAACGGGGTGGTCCATGAGGGACGCTACGGGTTTGAGGAAATCGCCTATCTCCTCCTTTTCGGGGATCTTCCCGACAAGAGCCAGCTGGACCGCTTTACCCAGACTCTGGGCTACAGCCGGACGCTGCCTACAAATTTTGTAAGGGATGTGGTCATGAAGGCCCCCAGTCAGGATATGATGTCCTGTCTTGCCCGGAGTATCTTAACACTGGCTTCTTATGATGAGAAAGCCAGTGATATATCGGTTCCCAATGTTCTGCGCCAGTGCCTGATGCTCATCAGCGTCATGCCCATGCTGGCCGTCTACGGATATCACGCCTTTAACCACTATGAGCGGGGCGGAAGCATGTACATCCACAGACCTGACGAGAAGCTGTCTACGGCAGAAAATATTTTAAGGCTTTTAAGGCCGGATATGAAGTATTCCGAAGTGGAAGCCCATGTCCTGGACCTGGCGCTGATTCTCCATATGGAGCATGGAGGAGGTAATAACTCCACCTTTACCACCCATGTTGTCACTTCCTCCGGCACGGATACCTACAGCGTAGTGGCGGCGGCTCTGGCTTCCTTAAAGGGTCCCAAGCACGGCGGAGCGAACATAAAGGTCGTGGAAATGATGGATGATTTAAGAAAAGAGGTCAGGGACTGGAACGATGAGGAAGAAGTGGAGACGTATTTGAGAAAGCTTCTTCATAAAGAAGCCTTTGACCGGAAAGGCCTGATTTATGGCATGGGACATGCGGTTTATTCCAAGTCCGATCCACGTGCGGAGATATTTAAGGGTTTTGTGAAGCAGCTTTCCGAGGAGAAGGGGAGAATGGAGGATTTTAACCTCTATTCCATGATCGAGAGACTGGCTCCCCAGGTAATTGCCGATGAGAGGAAAATCTATAAAGGCGTAAGCGCCAATGTGGATTTTTACAGCGGGTTTGTATACAGCATGCTGGACATTCCCAATGAGCTGTTCACCCCCATGTTTGCCATTGCAAGAATCGTAGGCTGGAGCGCCCACCGCATCGAAGAGCTGATTAATATGGATAAGATCATCCGTCCGGCTTATGTGAGCGTGATGGAAGAGGAAGAATATAAAGCGATGGAGCTGAGATAATATAATTCTATAATTACTTATACTAGGGATGCAGGTTCTTTGGAGCCTGCTTTTCTGTTTAAGCTCTGTTTACATTGGTCTGATAAGATGAATTCTGAGGTGAAGAATCATGTCAAAAATCTTAATCGCGGACGATGATCCCTACATCAGGGAGCTGGTGCGCAAAATACTGCAAAACGGCGGATTTGACACAGCCGAAGCCGCTGACGGACGGGAAGCGCTGGCAAAAATTGACGGATGCGACTGCGCCGTGGTGGACATTATGATGCCCAAAATGGACGGCTTTGAGTTTGTGGAAAGGCTTCGTAAATATTATGAGAACTTACCTGTGCTGCTTCTGACCGCAAAATCAGGGCTGCCGGATAAGGTCAGAGGCTTCTCCCTGGGTGCGGATGATTATCTGACAAAGCCCTTTGAAGGGGATGAACTGTTAATGCGCATCAAGGCATTGCTGCGGCGTTACAGGATTGAATCGTCACAGGTCATTGTAATCGGTAAGCTTACCATTGACCGCAACGGATTCAGCGTGAACGGCGAGACCATCCCCATGAAAGAGTTTGAGCTGCTGTTCAAGCTTGCAGGCTTTCCCGGAAGAACCTTTTCCAGGGACAATTTAATTGAGGATGTGTGGGGGTACGACTTTGACGGCAACGAGAGGACCCTTGACGTCCATATCGGCCGCCTTCGGGAAAGATTCCCCGAAGAAAAATACGGCTTTAAAATTACCACCCTGCGGGGATTGGGCTACAAGCTGGAGGTGACGGCATGAACGAAGAGAACAGGAATCCGGACCACCAGCCGTCAAAAATCAGAGCAGCTCTGGGCATTGCCCTGTTTTTTTCCGTATTTGCCGTGTTTATGGCTCTCTTCTATCAGGTTGTCAGGTATTGGGAATTTTCGGAATTTGGGACAGTTATGGCATCCGGCATGGGCGGACTTGTTCTGTTCTGCCTTTTTGCCGCCCTCTTTGGCTATATCCGGGTAAAACGCTTTAAGCATTCCCACAGCAGCTATGCCCTGGATACCATCCGAAATGCCCTTGAAGAAATCGCAGGGGGAAACTTCGACGTGATTTTAACGGCAAATGAAAGAGACCCTTTTCATGAACTGGTCCAGGCTTTCAATGAGATGGCTCAAAACCTGGGTTCCTTAGAAACCATGCGTCAGGATTTTATCTCCAATGTCAGCCATGAAATCCAGTCTCCCCTCACGTCTATCAAAGGCTTTGCCGCTCTCCTGAAAAGCGGTAACATTACCGATGAGGAACGCAGGCATTATGCGGAAATCATTGAATCAGAAAGCCGCCGGATGTCCGCCATGAGCGAAAATCTTTTGAAGCTTTCCGCCTTAGACAGCGGAAACCATCCCTTAAACCTGACGGAATTCCGCCTGGACAGGCAGCTGCAAAGCGTTGCCCTGGCCTTAGAGCCCCAGTGGTCGGCAAAAAATATTGCCATCGACATCCAAGTGGAAAAAGCGTCCATCACCGCCGATGGGGACTTACTTGCACAGGTGTGGATGAATCTTTTGGGGAACGCAATCAAATTTACGCCTGAGGGCGGGATTGTTTCCATTGTGCTAAAGGACAATACCGTCACCATTGAGGACACCGGCATGGGTATTTCCGAAAGGGACCTTGTCCATATTTTTGAGCGGTTCTACAAGGCGGACAAATCCAGAGACAGGGCCCTGGGCGGCAACGGCCTGGGACTTGCCATTGCAAAGAAAATCCTGGATCTCCACGGCTTTTCCATTGCCGCAGAAAGCGAAATTCAAAAGGGAACCCGGTTTACCGTCCGTTTACATTGCATTTAACCTCCGTTTAATTTGGAATCCTATAATTCCAGAGGAAACGGAGGTTATTTTTATGAATGAATCTATATTAGAGGTGAAAAACCTCACAAAGCAGTACGCAAAGGCTCCAAAGCCTGCGGTTGACGGCATCAGCTTTCACGTAAACGAAGGAGAATTTTTCGCTTTCCTGGGCCCCAACGGCGCAGGCAAAACCACTACAATTTCCATTCTCACAACCACCCTGGGAAAAACATCGGGAGATGTGAAAATTGCAGGATATGATATTGAAAAGCAGGCCAGGGAGGTCCGGGAGCGGATCGGGATTATTTTCCAGAAGCCAAGCATTGACGTAAACTTGACGGCAGAGGAGAATATCCGCTTTCATGCCTGCCTCTACGGCGTCTATTCCTACCGCCCCACCTTCCGGATGATGCCGGCATCCTATAAAAAACGCATCAGCGATTTAGCTGAAATTGTGGACATCGGCGACCAGCTGTTTAAACCTGTCAAGAAAATGTCCGGCGGCCAGCAGCGGAAATTTGAAATCATCCGCAGCCTGATTCACACGCCTAAGGTTCTGTTTCTCGATGAACCCACAACAGGGCTTGATGCGGTGAGCAGACGCGGCGTCTGGGAATATTTAAACAACGTGCGCCAGGAGAACGGCACTACGATTTTCCTGACCACCCACTATATTGACGAAGCAGAGGGAGCGGATACTGTATGCATTATCAATAACGGAAAAATCGCCGCCTGCTGCAGTCCGGCCCAGCTGAAAACCACCCTGGCATACGATCCCACTCCCAAGGTCTGCCTGCCCACTTTGGAGGACGCTTATGTGGAATATTTAAACAAAACAAAGGAGAACGCATGAACATGGATATGATAATGGAAGCTTCAAAAACAACCGGCCGGACGGGAATGAAATCCGGCTTTCTCCGGGAGATAAACGCGGTGGTCACTCTCTTTATGAGAGGGGTCTCTGTTACCCTTAAATCTCCGGGAACCTTAATCATGAGCCTTGCCATGCCCCTTGTGATGATGGGAATGGTAGGGGGCAACCTGTCCGAGAATATGGCAGGGGGGCTGGGCTTCGATTACGGGCAGTTCATGCTTGTGGGAATGATCGTCAATATGCTGTTCATGATGACTTCCCAGGGCTTATCCTCCCTTGTGGAGGACCGGGAAACCGATTTCACACAGGAAATTATGGTATCCCCGGTTTCACGGTACAGCATCATTATCGGCACGATTTTCGCTTCGTCTTTCTCGGCCATTGTTTCAAGTGCCGGCACCCTGGTGGTGGGCCTGTTTATGGGAATCCGGCTGGGGGCGGGGCAGCTTCTGGCGCTTCTCATCCTGTCTCCTTTAATGTGCCTTGCAGCAGGAGCCTTTGCTGTTCTGTTAATTGGATGTATTAAAAGCCAAAAGGCGGCCAATATGGCTGTCATGCTCATAACCATGCCCCAGATGTTCCTTTCCGGAGCGATTATTCCCATTACCCATTCAAGCGGAATCCTGTTCGTTCTCTCACGGCTCATGCCCATGACCTACTGCCTGGACCTGGTGCGCGCCGTGGTTTATGCGGGAACGCCGGAATACGCAGGAGTGGTGCTGTTTAACCCTGTGGTGAATTTCATTGCCATCGTCGCCCTTACGGTTATCTTCCTGGCACTGGGGACCTGGGCATTTTCACGCAGTGAGAAGAACCGGTAAGAAAAAATGAGGGAAGCTGTCAGCCGGCTTCCCCCATCCACAAATACAGTCCCGATTTTTGCTTCTATGAAGCGTGTAAATCTCGTCTTTCGTAAAACCTGATTGCCATGAAGCAGCAGGCCAGAATGATCCCCAGAGAAAGCAGCAGGTAAAAGGGGCTTAATCCGCTTTCTGAAACCGATATTACATTAAAATAACTTATTGGAGTCAGAAAGTATAGAAAATTCAGGTTGCCTGCATAATCAAGGACAAAGCTGAGGACATAAAAGGCCGCTACCGTAAGGGCCGTAAGAAGGCTTGCGGATTTATAGCTTTTCACAAGGCTGGAAAGAAAGAGGCCTATGGAAAAAAGCACCACCTGGGTGATAAATATTCCGGCGGTTGTGACAATATGGATGCCCAGAATGCCGGGTGCGCCCAGGGGCAGGATGATGCAGAGATATGACATGACCCCTACAGTGAGGGAAAATATCCCCAGATCTGTTACTGCTGCCCCGGATTTTGCCAGAATGACGGAGGAACGCTTATAAGGCTTTGAAAACAGAAATTCACTGGTGCCGAACCGCTCTTCTCTGGCAACGGCAAATACCCCTATAAACCCTGCGAAAAAGAATGCCAGCAAGTCGGTCCAGAATACCATGCACTGATAAGCGCCCAGGGCGGTGTCAATTTTCACCCCGCTCAGCCCGAATAAAATTAAAACAATTTTGGGAAAGCTTTCCGCCATGGCTGCGATTTCTCCCATTGCATTTTTAAGCACAACAAATTCCACTGCGGCAAATCCTGTAAGCATTACGATCAGCACAAGCCATATGACCAGCAGCTTCCGCGTCAGTTTCAGCTCTTTGAAATAAATCGTTTTCATCCTCAACCTCCAAACACAACATCTTTTTTCAGAAACGACCTGCAGCTGGCAAAGAGGAGCCCTCCGCCCAGGATCACGTACCAGATCATATAATTCCACTGGTAAAATCCTGTCTCAGCAATGGTTACAGGATTGAAGAAACCAAAGGGAGTGAGATAGCTCAATGCAGGCTGGCTGATCTTATTTGATACGGAGTTTATGCAGAAGAAAGCAAACATGGAACAGGAGGATATGAGGACAGGCGTCCTCACAATGGGGAAAAATGTTCCTGCCGCTGTTCCGAAAACCACAAACATCAGCTCCACCAGCACAAGGGATTTTCCGATGAGAAAGAAAGTCCGCCAGTCAACGGCAATGCCTTTGACCGTCAGAAGGGACAAGGCGGCCCCTGCAATATAGGCGGCTCCCACGATGAGGCTGTCTGCCACGCAGGCAAAAAACTTGCTCCAGAAAATCCTGCCCCGGGAATAGGGCTTTGTCAGCAGAAATTCTGCCGATTTATTTGCATATTCCTTTGTATGGGAAGAAAAGGCAATGCTCATTCCATGAATGGCCGCGGCTGCCATGGCAAAGCTGTTCAAAAAGCTGAACATGCCAACGGGGGTCATTACAAAGGCGGCGCCGATGCCGAGAGCCTCAAACATGGGATTGCTCTTCATGGCCTGGGTCATGAAAGCGTCGGCGCCGGAGATGAAGCCAAGGTAAGTCGGCAGCATCAGAAAGATCAGCACGCCCATGGACAGGGCCCAGATGATGATATTCTTTTTTAACTGTTTCAGTTCATACTTAAATACAGCCATTCCTTTCACCTCACCTGTAGTAGTGCATAAAGATTTCTTCCAGTGCCGGTTCCTCGATAAACAGGTCGTGGATTTTCAGGCCGGACAGCCTTGCCAGAATTTCCCCGATATCTCCCATAAACATAAAGGTGGCGGTACTGCCGTCCTGGCGGAAGCCGGTAACGCCCTCAAGGTCAAAGCAGCCGGCAGGGATTTCCTCCGCCGTGACGCTGATCTTTTTATGGCTGTTGGCCCGAAGTTCACTGATCTTTTGCACACCGATCATTTTTCCTTCTTTTAATATCGCCACCCGGTCGCAGATTTTCTGCACCTCTGACAGGACGTGGGAGGAAAAGAAAACCGTTGCCCCCCGCTTGTTTTCCTCTTTTAAGATATTGAAAAACTCCTGCTGGATCAGAGGGTCTAAGCCGCTGGTGGGCTCATCTAATAAGATGAGCTTAGGAGAGTGGAGCAGGGCGCATATGATTCCTGCTTTCTTTTTGTTTCCCAGGGATAAGTCAGCGATTTTTCGGGATAAGTCCAGGTTCAGGCGTCCGGAAAGCTCCTTTATTTTGCCGTCGCCCTTTATGCCGTACAAGGCCGCCGCATACTCCGCCAGCTCCCGGACCGTCATGTTGTCATAATAGGCGGATTCTCCGGGCAGATATCCCACGTCCTTTGCGATTTCCGCGGCCTGGCGGATGCAGTCCTTGCCGAAGATCTCCGCGCTGCCGGAGGTGGGGTGAATTAAGGCCAGAAGTGTGCGGATGGTGGTGGATTTTCCCGCCCCATTGGGCCCGATAAAGCCGAAGACCTCCCCTTCCTCCACGGAAAAGCTGACGTTTTCAATGCCCCTGTGTTCCCCATAGGTTTTGGTCAGGTTTTTAATTTCAATTGCGTTCACGGTTCATTCCCCTTTCTCATTTCAGAAACTCCACGTATCCCTGATTTCCGTTTACCCGGATACGGTCCCCGTCTTTGATGTGCTTCGTGGCGCCGGTTACGCCCACAACCGCGGGCAGGCCGTATTCCCTGGTGATGACTGCCCCGTGGGTTGCCATTCCTCCTATCTCTGTGACAAGGCCGCCCAGGGAGATAAAGACAGGGGTCCAGCTTGGATCAGTAAATCTTGTCACAAGAATATCGCCTTTTTCTATTTTATCCGCTTCCTTTATGTCCAGGATGATCCTGGCTCTGCCTTCGGCGATGCCGTTTGATACGGCAAGACCGGGCAGCGCGCCCTTGGGAGCCTTGCGCTTATATTCGCCTTTTACCACTTCCCCGTCGGAGAACATGAGGCGGGGCGGGGTTAAGGAGGCGTATTTTTCGTAATCTGCCTTTATGGCGCTAATTTTTTCATAGTCAGGCTTATATTCCCCGGCAAACAGGCCGGCCAGCTCCGGAAGGCCCAGGTAGAAAATGTCTTCCACACGTCTTAGTCTGCCCTCCTGGACCAGCTTTTTTGCTTCCCGGAGAATTGCCTGCTTGTATTCCCAGTAACGCTTCATCCAGTAATATTTGGGCGATTCCCGCAGGCCTAAGAAATTCCGGTAAAAGGACAGCTGCTTTGCCAGCTTACTGGCTTTTCGGACGCCCCATTTCTTTCTGGCAGCCAGAACCAGAGCCTTTACAGCCTCATCGCTTTCCTGTTTCCCCTGGAGGAGCCGTTGCTCGGCGTGGCCTTTGGGAAGCCGGATATCTGCCAGCACGGTTGGGAGAATCTTGAAAGGCTCCTCGGCAAACCGGGGCTTTGAAATATCAATCTCTCCCGGACAGCGCATTCCGTACCGCAGGAAAAATTCCTCAAAGGCCTTTGCGGCCTCGCCGCCATTCGGAAGCTTCCTTAATTCGTCAATACAAAAGGATTCTCCTGATGTTTCCAGGTATTCCACCACCTCCGGGAAATCCCGGGCAGCGTCTGCGATGCGGCTGACGTAATAACCCATTTCCGAGGAAATATTTCCCTTTATGGATTTTGACACGTCAACACTTATGCTGTCCCGCCCCAGAAGGAGCTTTCCTGCTTTATCAATGGGCTTTGTGAGGAAGAAAGCGATTACAACGGGGCCCAGGCCCTCCGGATCAAACAGGCTTTTCATCATGGTGTCCGCGTCCTTTACGATATATTCGATCACCGCCCGGCCGGTGAGCCCCGAAAGCCCTTTCCTTGTTTTAGCGATCCCGGCCTCCATGCGCCTGTTGTAGCCGTCAATGACAGCCGGATCATTTTCCCGGTAGATACGGAATCCAGCGGCAAAACATTTGCCTATACCCTTTGGCATGGCAAAATCGCTTTTCTGGCCCCTGGGAATGGAACGGATATAATCCTTTCTCGCCAGAACCTGATGAAATGCACTGTTCATCAGCTCATCGGAGTTGGACAGCTTTAAGCGTACCAGGGCCTTTCCCATTGGACCTTTTAAGTTATGGGTGATTTCCATGTAGGGCCGGCCTCCCACTTCCGTGATTTTCATGGTTTTTGACATCAGCCCCCAAAGGGACATGCCAAGGGGCAGCATGGTATCGGTCATCATCTGCAGATGGCCTACGGAGATGAAGCAGCGTTTAAATCCATCGGAGGAGGGGGGACAGGGAAACAGGGTGGTGATGCCCCGTGACTGGACGATGTAAAATTTTTGTCCGTCAAAGCACCATTCAATATCCTGAGGGCTGCCAAAGTTCTTCTCAATCTCTTTTCCCATGGCTGCCAGGGCGGTTACCTGTGAGTCGGTGAGGCAGGGCTTTGCGCCGCTCCTTTTCATTACGCCGTTCTTGATGGTCCATGTAACCGGCGTTTTGCGCCCGGACACCAGCTCTTCGCCTAAGCCTTCCACGGCTTCAATTGCTGTTGTAAACCGGTCCGAGGTCATGGGATCTGCGGTGAACATGACGCCTGCTGCCTTTGCGGCCACCATTTTCTGTACGACCACAGCCATTTGGACTTCGTTTTCCTCAAATCCGTTTTTAGCCCGGTAGGAGACTGCCCGCTGATTATATAAGGAAGCAAAGCAGCGGACCACCGCCTTTGTCACGTCTTCAAGGCCGGAAACGTTCAAAAAGGTATCCTGCTGGCCGGCAAAGGAAGCGTCCGGCAGATCCTCTGCCGTGGCGGAGGAACGGACGGCAACGAAAGTCTGGTCCCCCAGCTCCCCGTAGGCGGCCTGGATCAGCTTTACGGCGTCCTCAGGCAGGGTCACCCCGGCGACAGCGGATTTCACATCGCCCTGGGCTTCCTTTACCACAGGAAAAATATATTTTTTAAAAAATTACGTTGTGATGATAAAGCCTCCCGGCACGCTTGCCGGGAGAAGATGGGACAGCCTCGCAAGGCTGGCGCCCTTGCCTCCTGACAGTTCAATGGAAGAAGCTTCCTTATCCTGGATTTTCAGTATATACATTACAGGTATTCCTCCTTATACAGATGAATTTTCAGCATGTGCGTGATTCTTTCAAATTCTTCGGTTATTTTGGCAAGATCACAGGAGCTCTCAGTCATTTCATGAGCATATCCTTCCGCCATGAGAAACATCATACGCATGATCACTTCAATGTCCACCCCTTCCTTGAATTTAGCCGTATCTTCCTCCTTAACCACCAGGCCGTAGGAAAGCCGCCGGGCATTGGGCATGATTTTTTTCGTGATGTCCGCCACCTCGCTGTCGTTTTCCCCGAACATGCTGATGAGGAATTTCAATATGTGAGGGTGCTTTTCCAGTATGCCCATTTTCATCCGGGAGGCTGCAAGGATGCGCTCAAATAAATCGCTGCAGCCATCAATTTCATTGCGCCTGTAAGAATCGAGAATAACATTTCCTGCGTATTCTGATAGGTATAAATACAGATCCCTTTTGGTTCCGAAATAGTGGAACAGCATGGGCTTGGATATTCCGCAGCTTTGGGCGATGTCGCCCATGGAAGCCTTCTTGTATCCGTGCCTGCCGAAGCATTTTAATGCCGCCTCAAGGATGGGAAGCTGTTTTTCCTCTGAAAGTTCTTTGAATTTTTCCATTTGCTCACCTCTGAAAATATATTGACCGAATCGGTTTATGGGCTGATTATAGCACTATAAACCGATTCGGTCAATATGAGTAATTTTATCTTTTTTTGAATTATTTGTATCATCATCCATAGAATGGATGGGACCCTTAAGGGGCGGCTGTTTTTCCGCCGCTTAGCAGATGGCCCTTTAAATATTCGGACGGCGAGATTCCCGTACTTTTTAAGAAAACCTTGGTAAAATACCTGGTGCTGAAATATCCCACCCGCTCGGCAGTATCCCGGACCGTGGCGGTATGTCCTCCGGACATCAGCTCCATTGCCTTTTTAATGCGGACGCCGGTTAAATGGTCCACGAATTTTTCTCCTGTCTTCATCTTATAGATCTTGCTTAAGTAATTAGGAGAAATATCAATCTTATCCGCAATGGTATTGATCCCGATCTGGTCCATATAATGTTCCTCAACATAGGCATTGATTTTATCAATTAAATCAACGGCCTGGTTCTGGGAAGTCATCTGCTTTAAAAAATCCACCAGCTGGTGAAAGGAGACGATGCTTGCGGCTGTCCCTGATTCCATTGTGAGAATGCGGTTTAAGGAATCGTCACAAAGCTCAAGAATCCTTTTCTCATTGGGAAAGTGGGAAAGTGTCTGAAGGAGATTCTGAAAGCCCATAACATCATCCGCCTGGCGGGCCATTAAAAGCTTTTCCAGCAAATCGGAAAAGGGCAGGAGGGGAGAGAAGGACTGCCGCTCTTTCTCGGATAAGACCGATCCAAGGCCCACGCAAAGGCGCAGGCTTTCCTCTTTCTGAACGGACTCGAACTGGGCAAACAGTTCTGGAAGATCCCCGGCGGAAATATGAAATCCGGTTGCCACACATCCGCTGGTCCGGTGGAATTTAGCCAGTTCTGACTGGAACTCCTCAGCCGGGATCACTGTGCTGGTAAGATAACAGAGTTCCCCAGTAGGTAAGAATGTAAATGTAAACCGGGCGCCGTGACGGGAGGAGATGGAAGAGAGCAGGGCATTTAACTCATCCAAATCGTTTTTAAAGGTTTCCTTATGATAATGATCCACATAAAAAAGAACCGCTGTATAAGGGGGAAGAACGTACCGGGGAGTCTGTAAAAACCGGATGGAGGTGTGAAGGTCAAGGATTTTCTCAAATTCCAGTTCATAATCCTTTTTCAGTATGAGCTCCCGCTCTCCGAAAATGGAGGCTGCCTTTTCCATGGTGGCTTTCACCTCCTCAAGGCTGGCCGGCTTAAGGAGATAATCGAGGGCTCCCAGCCTTAAGGCCTCCTGGGCATAGGAAAATTCCGCATACCCGGTCAGCATGACCACCGAGATTTTTTGCTCGTAAAACCGGGAAAATGCCTGGAGCCCGGAGAGCAGCGGCATGTGGATGTCCAGGAAAATCAAGTCCGGCACATCTTTTTCCAGTTGCTTTAAAAGTTTTTCTCCGTTTTCCGCTTCAAAAAACTGGTGCATGTTGGGATAAAGCTCCTCAATCATGCTTTTTAGCCCAAGGCGGATGAGGCGTTCATCATCAGCTAAAAGAATTTTCATGCAGGGGTTCCTCCTTCCAGGGGTATTTTGATTGTCATGGAGGTAATATCTCCGGTAAGATTTATTTCAAAGGAAGCATGAGGGTGGAAAATTTTTATCCGGTTTTCCACATTTCTTATGCCAACCTTTCCATCGGAATATACCTCCTGAATGTTAATGGGAATCCCGTTATTTTGGGTTTCCAGAATCAGGGTATGATTCTTAACAGAGGCGGAAATGGAGATGGTGATGGAAATGCCTTCCCCCTCCATTCCATGCTTTAAGGCATTCTCCACAAGGGGCTGAATGAGAAGCCTTGGAATGGAAATATTCTTCGCCTCTTCCTCCATGGAGCTTGTGAAGGTCAGGCGGTCATCATACCGTATTTTAAGGAGATTGCAGTACTGGATGCAGAATTCAAATTCTTCCTGTACGGTGGTCAGCTTTGCATTGCTGCAGGTATAGCGGAAGATCCGGGTCAGCTGGATAATGCTGTCCTCCAGCTCCTTTTTCATCCCGATCCGGTTCATGGACAGGAAGCAGTTTAAGGTATTGTAGAGAAAGTGGGGGTTGACCTGGCTTTGAAGGGCCCGGTATTCCGCTTCCTGACGGTCGATCTCATATTTATAGGACCGGTCAATGTAAAGCTGAAGCTTCTGGATCATCTCATTTAAATTCTCCGCAATCAGGGACAATTCTTCCGTGTTAAAGGAATCATTCTGCAAAAGGTCTGTGTCGGGAACAGAGGCCTCCAAGTCTCCCCGCGCCACCTTTTTCATGGTATTTAAAATGGAATTTAAGGCAAGGGCGGTCTTTTTTGAGTTGGAGCGGAAGATGGAGAATGCGGCCAGAATGGAGATAAGGCTTAAAACTGCAGCCAGGCCCCAGACAATGGATACCTCCTTAAAAGTATCATTTTGGGAGGAGACAAAAATAAGCTGCCAGGGCATCCCTGAAATATCGCTTTTGTACAGGCGGTAAGTATCGGAATCAGTCTCTATGGTGCTTTCCGCGGAAGGAAGCCTTTCAATGACTTTTTCCTCCACCTTTCCCACCTGGTAAACAGGAGTCCCGTCCGGGCCGGTGATGACAAAGCCTGAATTCTCGCTTAGGCTTACGCTGCTGAAAATGTCCTTGATGATTTTGTCGGAGGCATCGATCCGGATGACGCCCAGCTTCCGCTTGGTGTACACGTTGCGGACCGTATGAAGGGCGGAAATGACCGTTGTCTCAGAGCGGATATAAGGGGGCGCCTCAGAAACCATAAAGTAATATGGTTCGGTTGTATTTAAAACCTGCTGATACCAGGGCTGAAGCTCATATGGGTAGTCCGTGGTGCTGATTAAGTCGCTGTTTTTTGTTGCGGTGACCATGATGTGGTTGTCCGGGTTTACAGGCATGAAAGAAACTGCCAGGATATCCTCTCTTGCAGTGTTTAAAATGCGCTGTATGGACGTGGTATAATTTTGCCGGTGACGCTCGATCCGGTAGTCCAAAGAACCTTCTTTTGTATATTTCCCGTTATCAACGGCTGCAAAAAAGTTCAGGATATCATCATAAATATAAGGGGTAAGGGCCAGCCTTTTTAAGTCGGACACATAGGTGCTTAAATTGGTTGAGATGGAATAAAGGGAGGTTGAAAAGTATTTTTCATTGTTCCTGTAAATCCTGTTCTGAAAGTAAAAGGCAAGTATAGTGGCCATGATGATAATGGGTAAAACAGTGCTGACGAGAAACAGAGCTAAAAACCGGTTTTGAAAGCTCTGGCGTTTTTTCATATTAGGTCACCTCCTGGGCCTATATTGTATCCATATTATATACGTTTTTCAATCCCCTATGAGGAAAATGATAGAAATGAGCCTGAAAGTGTAGATTTGAGTATCTTACAGAATCAAAAGGACTATGCTAAACTAAGGATACAAAATAGCCGGCTAAAAAAATATGAACATAAGGGAGAATTTTTATGAAGAAGTTAGCACTTGCCTCACTGGCAGGTTTCCTTGCAGTCAGCATGATCGGCTGCTCCAAGGCTCCTCAGGAGCCTGTGGAGACAACCACAGCGGCTGTGACAGAAGCAGCAAAAGAAACAGAAACCAAAGGGAATGCAGTTGCCCCCACAGGTGTTACCATTGAATTTTTGTATAACTTAAACGGGGAATCCGTCAGCGACGCCATTCAGGATGTTTGCAAGCAGTTTACAGAGGAAACGGGAATCGGCGTGGAAGCAGTTATGCCGGGAGCCAATTTTTCTGATATCATGAAGACCAGAATGGCCTCCAACCAGCTTCCTGATGTGTGGACAACCCATGGCTGGGCTGTTGCAAGATATGCGGAATATTTATCCCCTTTAAATGATTTTGACTTTGCATCCCATATTTCCCCAAGCATTAAGGGACAGGTTACCGATGACCAGGGAAATCTTTACACCCTTCCCATTGACATGGATTTAACCGGAATGATCTACAACGAAAATGTTCTGGAAGAAGCCGGTGTGAATGTAGACGACATCAAAACCTGGGCTGATTTTGAAGCGGCCTGCGACAAGATCAAGGCAGCAGGCCTTACCCCCATCCAGCTGGGCGGAAAAGACAGCTACACCATGGGAAATATGATGGATTTCGTAGCGCCTACCCTGATCACAAATGAGGATGATGCCGCTCAGGCAGCTCTTTTAGACGGCAGCTTTGACTGGAGCAAGTGGAACGTGGTTGTAAACCAGATTGATTCCTGGAGACAGAAGGGCTACTTCAATACAGATGCCGTTACCGCAGATTTCATGACCGGTATTAAGGCGCTTGCGGCCGATAAGGCGGCGTTCATGTTCACCGCAGCCAGCGGAATCACGGAAACCTATGTTCAGAACCCTGACACAAAGATGGGCTTTATGCCTCTTCCCGCAAGAGAAGAAGGGTTAAAGAGATCCTTAATGACAGGTGAGCACTTTGCAGTGGGAATGTCAAAGACCACAGAGCATCCGGAGGAAGTAAAGCAGTTTATGGAATTCCTTGCCCGGGAAGACATCAGCTCTTACCTTGCAACAAAATGCGGCATGCCGTCCGGACTTGACAACGTAGTGAGCGATACAGGAAGACTGGCTCCTTTCTATGACAAATATGCAAATGACAGTTCCATCTTAAACATTCCGTATTTTGACAGAAAATACCTTCCCAGCGGTATGTGGAACGACCTCTGCGTAACAGGAGCAGCCATTGTTTCAGGACAGTCCGATGCCCTGACCGTTGCAGTAGACCAGATGAAGACAAGCTATGAGGAAAAGAAAGCACAGGAGTAAACATGAAGATTCAGAAAAAATCAGCGATCAATCTGTTTTATATTCCGGCAGTGGTACTGTTTCTTGTTTTTGTAATTTATCCCTTTGTCCAGGGTATCCGGCTGTCCTTTACCAACTGGAATGGATATTCCCAGACAATGAAGTATGTGGGGATTAAGAATTACATCAGATTGTTTCAGGATGCAAATGTAAAGACAGCACTGGTCAATACACTTATTTACGGCGTTATGAGTACTGTAATCCAGAACATACTGGGACTTGGCTATGCGTTATTTTTAAATACAAAGTTTAAGGGGCGTTCCCTTGTCAGAACGATTATCTACATGCCGGTTATGATTGCTCCGCTGATTATGGGTTACATCATGTACTTCTTCTTTCAGTATGACGGAGGTGCGGTCAATGATATTCTGACCGCTCTCCACATGGAGCCGGTGGATTTACTGGTTCATTCAGGAACTGCCATTAATATCATCGTTTTGGTAAACTCCTTACAGTTTGTGGGCGTGGCCATGGTCATCTACCTGGCAGGGCTTCAGAATGTGCCGGCCATGTATTATGAGGCGGCCATGATTGACGGAGCCACTTTCTGGGAACGTTTTAAGCACATTACCATTCCCCTGCTGATGCCTGCCATATCCTCTTCTACCATCTTAAACCTGATCGGAGGCTTAAAGCTCTTTGACCTGGTTATGGCACTTACAAGCGGAGGACCGGGCTTCAGCACCCATTCCCTGTCCACTCTGGTTACAAACCAGTATTTTTCAGCCCAGTCCGCAGGATACGCTTCAGCAATCGGAATCTTTACATTCCTGCTGATTATGATTATCAGCAATGTGGTCATGGGGTATTTTGACAGGAAGGAGGTGGATGCGTAATGAAAGGATCAAGAGTTTCCAATGCCTGGAAGTATGTCCTGGCCCTAATCATCATTGTAATCCACTTTGTTCCCATTTATATGGTGGTTGCCATCGCTTTTAAATCCCCATATGACCATTCTTCCAGATGGGCCTTTCCGGGATACCTTTACTTAAAAAACATTTACACCGCCCTGGAGCGGGGAGGAATGTTCCTGGCCCTTAAAAATACCGTAATCATCAGCGGTGTGGCAATTCTGTTTATTGTGGTGGTAGGGGCCATGGCTGCTTACCCTCTTGCCAGGAATAAAAGCAGGCTGAACAACCTGGTGAAAGGGTTCATTATGGGCGTTATGATGATTCCGCCCTTAAGCATTCTGGTTCCCTTATATTCCTTTATGGCAAAGATACAGGGAATCAATTCCTACTGGGGCATGATCGTGACCTTAATCACTTTCCAGCTTCCCACCAGCATCTTTTTGTTTTCCAGCTTTATTACCAGCATTCCGGTTGCCCTTGAGGAAGCGGCGGCAATCGACGGCTGCGGGCCCTTCCAGACGTTTTTCAGGATCATTATGCCTCAGTTAAAGCCGGTAACCGCGTCTGTCATCATCATCACCGGCGTGAACTGCTGGAACAATTACCAGTTTGCCTTATACTTACTCCAGTCCCCCAAGATCAAGACCATCACTCTGGCTATTGCAGGTTTCTTTTCCGCAGACTCGGCCAATGTCAACGGAGCGGCGGCGGCTGCCTTTATCGGGATACTTCCCATGGTCGTGGTGTTCCTGTTCTTACAGAAATACTTTATCCAGGGCATGGTGGACAGTGCCATCAAGTAACAGGAAAATAAAATAATTAAATAGGATTCAGAAAAGAAAAGCGGGGATCGGACAGACTTCCGCTTTCTTTCTAAAATTATTGAAAGATTGAGGTTCATTATGAGTGTACAATATATTGAGGACAAAAAGGTGTTTCTGCTGAATACGAAGAATACCAGCTATCAGTTCCGGGTGGCGGAGTTTGGATTTTTAGAACACTTATATTATGGAAGAAAGATCTCCGATGCGGCGGATTATCTTCCGGTTAGAATCCGTCACGGGTTTGAAGCCAACCCCTATGAGTCGGAAAAGGACAGGACCGTCTGCCTGGATGTGCTGGAACAGGAATATCCGGGATTCGGAGTTTCGGATTTCCGTGCTTCTGCAGTCAGCATCATCAATGAAGACGGCTCCAACTGCGTGGACTTAAGGTATGTATCCCATCAGGTGACTGACGGAAAATACAGCTTAAGCGGAATGCCGTCCCTGCGGGACAATGAGGGCACATGGCAGACCCTGGAGGTTCTGATGAAGGACCCTTATACCCAGGTGGAGGTGACTCTTGTCTACGGCGTGCTGGAAGAGTATGACATCATTACGAGATGCGCCAGGGTCCGGAACGCGGGGAAAGAGACCGTGTTTGTCAATGCAGCCCATTCCACCTGTATTTCTTTCCCCACGGATCAGATGGATATGATCAGCTTTTACGGAAGCTGGGGCCATGAGCGGTGCGTGGAAAGAACTCCTGTGAGACACGGAAAGATTACCGTGGACAGTGCCAGAGGCATCTCCAGCCATTATCAGAATCCTTCAGCCGTTCTCTGCAGTCCTGACGCGACAGAGGATGGGGGAGACTGCTGCGGGATTGCCCTGGTTTACAGCGGAAATTTTGCAATCACAACGGAAGTCAATGATTTTAAACAGACCAGGCTGGTGGCCGGAGTCAACCCGGAGACCTTGTATTGGGAGCTTTCAAAGGACGGCGTGTTCGAGACGCCGGAAGCGGTCATGACCTACAGCTATGAGGGCCTTTCCAAAATGAGCCGCAATTTCCACGGAGCAGTCAGAAACCATTTAATTCCCAGCCGGTTTATCAATGAGAGGTGCCCGGTCCTCATCAACAACTGGGAGGCCACCATGATCGACTTTGACGAAGAAATGCTGGTGAACATTGCCGAAAAGGCAAAGGAACTGGGCGTTGAGATGTTTGTCATGGATGACGGCTGGTTTGGAAGAAGGACCGATGAATACAGAGGCCTTGGAGACTGGCAGTGCAACTTAAATAAGCTGCCCAGCGGAATTCCCGGATTTTCTGCAAGGATTCACAATATGGGATTAAAGTTCGGCATCTGGATCGAGCCGGAAATGGTCAACGAGGATTCTAAGCTATATGAGGAGCACCCCGACTGGTGCATCCGGATTCCGGGAAGAAAGCCAACCCGCCAGAGATATCAGCTGATCCTGGATTTTGGCAGGGATGAAGTGGTGGAGGCCATTTTCCGTCAGCTTTATGAGGAATTTAAGGATGCTCAGATTGATTATATCAAGTGGGATATGAACCGGAGCATGACGGACCGTTTTTCCGGGGCCCTTCCTGCCCACAGGCAGGGAGAGGTCTGCCACAGGTATGTGCTGGGCCTTTATAAGCTGATGGATAAAATGACAAAGGCTTTCCCCAATGTGCGCTTTGAAGGCTGCAGCGGAGGCGGAGGAAGGTTTGATATGGGCGTTCTCTACTATATGCCCCAGATCTGGTGCTCCGATGATACGGATGCGGTGGAAAGGCTTCATATCCAGTACGGAACTTCCATGATCTATCCGCCCTTTGCCATGGGAGCCCATGTGTCCGAATGCCCTAACCAGCAGACTGGAAGAACGGTTTCCATTGATACGAGGGCGGCCCTCGCCTATTTCGGAACCTTTGGGTATGAGCTGGACTTAAATAAGATCTCAGAGGAAGAGCAGGAGGCGGTCCGCAGGCAGGTAAAATACTATCAGGAACACGGACTGGTGTCCGCCCATGGAGACTATTACCGCCTGACCAATCCGGAGACAGAAAGGGAGTACGGAGCCTTTATGTCCGTTTCCCAGGATAAAAAAGAAGCAATTCTGGGGTATGTACAGCGGGTTTCCGGGGCAAATAAGGGAATTATTTATTTGAAGCTGCGGGGGCTTGAAGAGGAAATGGTGTACGAGATTCCGGAGCTTGGATTAAAGCTTTCCGGGGCTGCGCTGATGTATGCGGGACTGCCTATGCCGGTGATTAAGGCGGACAATGAAGCCAGAGTGTTTACCTTGCTGGCGAAGTAATAAGAGTATAAATTCCGTTCTGAAAGCTCGAAAGCTTTATAGAAAGGCAGGAAAAAAGGAGTTGCTGCAAAAAAGAAAGTTTATCATTTGGCTTTCTTTTTGCAGCAGCTCCTTATGTGTTGTCTTACATGTCTAAGAGCAGTGTCTTCAGAGAGGTCAGGTAATTGCCCACGGCTTCTAAGTTCCGCTCTTATTCCTCTTAATCACCTTAAGCCTGGTAAACTCTTCCCTGTCCTTTTCCTCAAGGGCATTGGTAATATTCCTTGTCAGAGTCTCATATCTGGGAATTGTAATGTTCTTTAAGGCATTGGCCCGCTTCTGGGTCCTCTTAATGCTGTTTGCCAGCCGGTATGCCGAATTCTCCACCATGGACAGCTTTACCGTCAGCTTTTTCACTTTCTCAAACTGATAACGGGCTTCATCAAGGGATTCCCTGGTGCTGTAATAGGCATAAGTTAAGTTTAAGGGCATTTCTTCATGCTCCACCAGGGGTATTTCCGTCCCCATAATGCTGCGGGTCTTAATCCGCACCGTGGTATCCACAGGAACAGCCATGGCGATGTCCTGGACATAGTTAATGCCCAGGTCAATATTGGCTCTTTGCAGGGCCTTATAAGCGGAGGTGAAAGTCACATCGATTTCCGACTGGATGCCCTTTGCCTCGTCGATTAAGCTCATCAGCTCCTTAATCAGAATATTTCTCTTTTTATCCATCAGCTCATAGCCCTGGCTGGCAAGAGCCAGAGAGCTTTTCGCAAGGATTAGATTTCCCTTAGTGGGAAAGGTTCTTGGATCCATGGACAGCCCTCCTATTCTTCTGAAGCCTCAAGGGTGGTTTCTTTGTAATACTGGTCTAAGACCTTGGTATCCACACGGTCCAGCTCTGCCCTGGGCAGAAGTCCCAGAAGCTCCCAGCCGATATTTAAGGTTTCTACAATATTACGGTTGGCCCGGTTTCCCTGGCCTACAAAACGGTTCTCAAATTCCTTTCCGAACACCAGGTACTTTTTGTCAATGGGAGAAAGTTCATCCTCTCCGATGACCGAGGCCAGAGCTCTTGCATCCCCCACCTTTGCATAGCAGGAGAAGAGCTGGTTTGCCAGTCCCTGGTGATCCGCCCGGGTAAACCCTTCTCCGATGCCGTCCTTCATCAGACGGCTCAATGAGGGAAGCACGTTAATGGGCGGATAAACCGACTGGCCGTATAAGGTCCGGTCCAGAACGATCTGTCCTTCCGTAATATACCCTGTCAAATCCGGAATGGGATGGGTGATATCGTCATTTGGCATGGTCAAAATAGGAATCTGAGTCACGGATCCGTGTCTGTCCTTAACGATTCCCGCCCGCTCATAAAGAGAGGCCAGCTCACTGTATAGATAGCCCGGATATCCCTTTCTGGAGGGAATCTCTCCCTTGGAAGAGGAAACCTCACGAAGGGCCTCGGCATAAGCCGTCATATCCGTTAAAATTACCAGAATGTGCATCCCTTTTTCAAAGGCCAGATATTCCGCCAGAGTAAGGGCCACCTTCGGCGTAATCAGCCGTTCCACCACCGGATCATTTGCCAGGTTAATGAACATGGCCACGTGGTCGGAAACCCCGCTTTCCTCAAAGGTGCGGCGGAAGAAATCAGCCACATCGTATTTCACGCCCATAGCTGCAAAAACCACGGCGAATTTTTCACTGGTATTAGCGTCGTCTCCCAGAGAGGCCTGCTGGACGATCTGGGCAGCCAGCTCGTCGTGGGGAAGGCCGTTTCCTGAGAAGATGGGAAGCTTTTGTCCCCGGATCAAGGTCATAAGCCCGTCAATGGCGGAAATTCCCGTGCGGATATAATCCCTGGGGTATTCCCTGGTCACGGGATTTAAGGGCTTTCCGTTCACATCCAGAAAGGTCTCGGAGTTTATATCCCCCAGCCCGTCAATGGGTTCCCCAATGCCGTTAAAGGTGCGACCCAGCATATCCTCGGACACGGCAAGCTCCATGGGGTGGCCGGTGAGCCGGGTGTGGACATTTCTGAGGGCAAGGCCGTCGGTTCCCTCAAACACCTGAATAATGGCCTTATTCTCGTAAACCTCAATGATGCGCCCCAGCTTTTTGGCTTTTCCTTCCACGGTCATTTCCACAATTTCATCAAAGGAAGCATCCTGGACGCCTTCCAGAACGACTAAGGGACCGTTGATGGCGCTTAGTCCTAAATATTCGATTGCCATAGCCGGCCTCCTTTCTATGCGTTGCGCTCGATGACCGAATCATAGAACGCATCTACCTGTTTTCTGTAATCATCAAACATATCCAGCCTGTCATTGGGCACGTCATATTTGATAGAAATGATTTTATCAAAGATCGGGTCCTCTTTCAGCACGGACATGGGCATTCCCATGGAAACAAGAGAACGGGACTTTTTATAGAGATAAAGAATTAAATCCATCATCTTAAACTGCTTTTCCATTGGAACGCAGGTGTCCTCCTGGTGAAAGGCGTTCTGCTGCAAAAATCCGATCCGGATCACCTTGGAAATCTCCAGTATGAGCTTCTGGTCGTCGGGAAGCATATCCCCGCCGATCAGCTTTACAATCTCCATTAAGCTGCTTTCCTGGGTCAGGAGAAAGACCAGGCGGTTTCTGTAATCCACAAACTTCTTATCCACGTTTTCCAAATACCAGGGCGCCAGATCGGTTAAATATTCGGAGTAGCTGCTGAGCCAGTGGATGGCCGGGAAATGGCGCTCATTGGCTAAGTTCCGGTCCAGCCCCCAGAAGCACCGGACGAAACGCTTGGTATTCTGGGTCACAGGCTCGGAAAAGTCTCCGCCCTGGGGAGAGACAGCCCCGATGATGGTGACAGAGCCTTCCGTACCGTTAACATTCTGCATCATCCCCGCCCTTTCATAAAAGGCGGATAAGCGGGAGGCTAAGTAGGCCGGAAAGCCTTCCTCTGCCGGCATCTCTTCCAGACGCCCGGAAAGCTCTCTTAAGGCCTCGGCCCACCGGGAGGTGGAGTCGGCCATAATTGCCACATGATAGCCCATATCCCGGTAATACTCCGCCAGGGTCAGGCCGGAATAAAGGCTGGCTTCACGGGCGGCCACAGGCATGTTGGAGGTATTGGCGATTAAGGTGGTCCGGTCCATTAAGGGATTGCCGGAACGGGGGTCCACCAGCTTGGAGAATTCCTCCAGCACCTGGGTCATCTCATTTCCCCGCTCCCCGCAGCCGATATAGATGATGATATCCGCATCAGACCATTTGGCGATCTGGTGCTGGGTCATGGTCTTACCCGTGCCAAAGCCGCCGGGGATACAGGCAGTTCCTCCCTTGGCAAGGGGAAATAGGGTATCAATGATTCTCTGGCCTGTAATCAGGGGCCTGGAAGCCGGATACCGTTTTAAGACAGGCCTTGGAACACGGATGGGCCATTTCTGGGTCATGGTGATCTTTTTTTCAGAGCCGTCGGAAAGCTGCAGCGTCAGTAAGGGATCGGAGATGGTATATTCCCCGTCCTCAACCGCATCCAGCACATATCCCTCCAGATCCGGGGGAATCATGACCTTGTGGACGATGGCAGGTGTTTCCGGAACCTCTGCGATGATGGTTCCCGGAAACAGGCGGTCGCCCTTCTTCACGGTCATATGGGTTTTCCAGCGCTTTGACTGGTCCAGGGAATCCACGTGGACACCCCGGTCAATATAAGCCCCTCCGGTCTTTGCAATCTCGCTTAGGGGCCGCTCAATGCCGTCAAAGATGTTATTTAAAATGCCCGGCGCAAGGGTGACGGATACGGGAAAGCCGGTGGAAGAAACCGTTTCTCCCGGCTTTAAGCCGCTGGTTTCCTCATATACCTGTATGATGGTGCGGCGGTCCGTAAGGCCGATGACCTCGCCCACCAGGTGATCCTTTCCCACATAGACCATCTCATTCATCCGGAACCCGGAATCGCCTTTCAAATAAATGACAGGGCCGTTAATGCCGGAAATGGTTCCTGTATTAATCATTTAACCTACCTCCCATCAGAAACTTCCCGTCAAAGCGGAAATCCCGCTTTGCTTCCGCCAGCTTGGTCTGAAATGAATTATCGATCAAAACATGCCTGGAAGGAATGACAGCCCTGGTCCCGCCCAGGAAGGAGTATTCGCTGACCTGGATATCGGCGCTGTTGGGTAAGGACAGCCCGTTGATCTTTTCCTCATCCGCAGGATCAATGTAAATGGTGATGAATTCCCCGCCGGCCAGCTCCTTGGCTGCCAGTATCTGCTTTTCCAGAAGCTTTGTGTATTCCGGGGTTTCCATAAAGGCCGCCAGCTTATTTCTAAGCTCTGCAAACAGCTTCTCCTTAAGCTCATCCTGCTTTTTCCCAAATTCCCGTTTCATGTTGATCTGTTCCAGGGAAAGCCGTTTGTTGATTTCCCGCTCAATCCGTTCACTTTCCAGGGCAACCTGCTGCTCAGCCCGGCGCCTTGCATCGGCCTGGTGCTCCGAAAAGGTCTGTTCCAGGGCGGCCGTATATTCATCAAGCATCTTTGCGCTGCGGGTTCTGGCATCTTCCATACAAAATTCCAGGAAATGCTGCAATTTTTCCTCAGTTGTCAAGATGACCACCTCTTTCCTATAGTTTTAATCCGATGGCTTCATTTACGTAATCCGTGATAAAGTTGGGCTTGCGGCCGGTTCCGTGACGGTCCGGGATTTCCACGATCAGCGGAAGCTTGCGGTTAAGCTTTACGTCATCAATGATGTCGGGAAATTCTCTTCCGAATTTTTCCGTCAATAGGATGATCCCGATTTCCTTATCGGCCAGGGCTTTATCCAGTTCGTTTTTCAGCTCATTTTTTTCATGAACGACAGCGCCTTCCACTCCGGCCAGCCTCATGCCGGTCCAGGTGTCCACGTTGTCGCTGATCAAATACATTTTCATAGGTCACAGCTTTCCAAGGATCATGAAAGAAATGATCAGACCATACAGACAGACTCCTTCGGCAAGCCCTACGAAGATCAGTGATTTACCAAGTATGGAGCCATCCTCGCTGATGGCGCCTAAGGCAGCGCTGGCAGCCGCGGAAACGGCAATGCCTCCTCCGATGCAGGAGAGCCCTGTGGAAAGGGCGGCGGCCAGATATCCCATGCCCGCAACGCCGCCTGCCGCCTGGGCGGCAGCTCCCTCGGCAGCCGAGGCCTGGCCGTTGAATAAGAATATGCTGGATACGATCAGGGTTCCGAAGAAGAGGAATGTATTGATGCCTAAGGCTGTTTTATAACGTCCCTTTGTCTTTTCGCCCATGGCAAATGCGCCGAAAGGCAGGGCAATGCTTAGAATTAAAGCGGCTGCTAATGTGATCTTAACTAAGGTTGACATAACGATTACCTCCTGAATGGTTTTTAATTTTTCTTTCCATATGGTTTAAAGGCGCGGCCGGTTCCCCGGTAGAAGCGGCTGAACAATTCGTAGTATTCCAGACGAAGCACCTGGATGCCCACGATGAGCCCTTCCATACCGCAGACAAATAAGTTTCCCAAAACAACCACAACCCAGTTGGGATTTCCGGCTTCCACCCCTGACAGCATGAGGACTACCTCCATCATGGCCGCATGGCTGACTGCAAACGCGCCCACACGGACAAAGGAAAGGGTGTTGGAGAAGTAGCTTAAAAGCACTTCAAACAGTTCAAAAAATCCCTGAACCACAAACATGCCCTTGCCCTCCGGCATAATCCGGGCTTTCTTTTCCACCAGATTGGTCAGCGGTTCCTTAAAGAACATGAGCAGCAGCGGGATGCCGAATAAAATAATGAGAGCTGCTGCCGCAGGAACCGGATGCTCCGTCATATAAAGAACAATGGTGAGCACAAAGCCGGCATAAAACACCAGACCGGCCATGCCGTTGGTATCGAAGAAGATTCGTTCCGGATCCCGGGACCGGATGCTGTTGATGATATTCAGTACCATGGTCAGCAGGATGATGCCCATGCCTATGGAGATTGCCACAATAAACACGGTATTCAGCCTTCCGATAAAGGGCAGGCTGGTCATGTGCTCTAAAGGGCGGAGCCAGAAAGCCTTTATCACATCCTCAAACCCGAAGATGCTGCCGAACAGGAAGCCGAATATGGTGGAAAAGATGCCGCAGCAGGAAATAATCGCCGCCAGATTAGCTTTCTTAAGCCGGTAAAGGAGAAATCCTCCCAGCAGCAGGCATAAGCCCTGGCCCACGTCTCCGAACATAAATCCAAAAAGGAAAGAATAGGTAACGCCGATTAAAACCGTAGGATCAATCTCATTATAGGCCGGAAGCCCGTACATCTTTATAAACATTTCAAAGGGCTTAAACAGCCTGGGGTTGCGCAGCTTTGTAGGCGGACTGCTCATAATGTTGCTGCGGTCATCCTCCACAATGCAGAAGGTCTTCTCATCGTCGGCGATCTCTTTCTGGAACGCCGTCGCCTCCTTGTCGCTCATCCAGCCGCACAGGATATAGAAGGTATTGATATTCTGCTTGGTGCAGGCGGCCAGCTTCCTGACATTGAAGTTGGTGGAGAAGGTTTCCAGCCTGTCGGCGGAGGCCAGAAGCTCCTCCTGCCTGGATTCCAGCACAAGGGACATCTGTTTCCGTACCTGGTTTAACTCTATCTGTACGACTCTGAGCTGTTCTTCCAGAGTGCGGACCGCGTCTGACGGCGTTCCGTGATATTCATCCGGCAGGAAAAAACGTTCAAAGTGCATGGAGGAATATATGGCGTCGATCCGGTTGGAAATGGTCTCCGGCACAAAATACACCAGCCAGACATACTGGTCATCCTCCTTGCATTTATAGAGGACCGTATCAATGGTGTCATAAACATAGCTTTCAAACTTCTTATACTGCTCCTGGGAGATTCGTCCAAAGCGGAAGCGGATGTACTTAAAATTCAGGATGGAGCTTAAATCGTAATTAAGCCCGGTAAAGGGAAGAATCCGGTCCAGGGATTCCCGAAGCGCTTTCCGCTTTTCTAAAATGGATTTCTCCTTTTCCGTAAGAGCTTCCACTTCTTTTCCGATCTCCGTAACGGTTTTGGCCGCCTGTTCAATGGTGACCCTTTCCTTAGAGCCTGCCCTGTTTCCCGAGGGAAGCAGCTCCTCCAGCTCCAGGGCCCGCTGGTACGTATCCCTGTATGGATTCGTTTCAATATATGGCCTTAAGTCTTTCACCGTTTTTAATTCCGACAGGGCATTTTCCAAATGAATCTCATACTTGGATAAATAGGTGTCGATGACCCGGTCAATGTCCTCTTTGGGTCCGGTGATGCTTAAGAATTTCATCTTTTCTATCACGGAATGGCAACCCCCTTTACTGTTTTACCACATAGGAGATAATTTCCTCCGGACTTACCCGGTACCGGATGCTCTCTATGAGGGTGATAATCTTGTGAATTTCCTCCTCCTTAAAATAGAGATAGGAATTCAGGGTGGCGATGGAGTAAGGATTCTGCTGGCTGGTGGAACGGTAAATTTTGTCCAGCACCTCCTGGGTTAAATGCTCTAAGTCTACCCTGTCTGTGGATTCAAAATATTTTTCCCGTCCGTAGAAGGTGGTTCTTAAAACCCCGTAAAATTCCTCCAGCGTGGCTGCCTCCGCCAGCTTTGTAATCTGTTCCTTATTCAGGTGGTAATTAATGGGAATCAAAAGGGCGTAAATATCCGCCGTCTGTAAGTTGTAATATTTTTTGGAACGGTAAATCCACTGGAGATTCAGCAGATCCAGCCGGCTGCCAAAGCAACGGGAAAGAAGCTCCTGTTCCTTCCGGTCAAGGTATTTGCCCATGACCTTCCAGATGGTTTTAAAATATAAAAGGTCCAGATGGACCTCATAATCGAACAGGGTAGGCTGGTCCATGTCATCCAGATGAGCCAGAAGGTCATAGTAAACCGATCCCTCAAGGTCGGCGATAAATTCGTGAAGATCTGTGGCTGCCGACAGCTTCATCAGATCCAGCCGGGAATGCTTTTCAAAAAATTCCCGGAAAACGGAGAGATCGATATCCAGCTGGTTGCGTCCCATGGCGTTGCGGAAGCACTTTTTAAGGATATCGATTTCAAAGTGCATGAAATACAGGTTGAGGAATTTGCGCTGGGCCAGGTTTGCAAACCGGTAGAGCTTTGCAAAGTCCTCATAAAGGGAGAGAATCAGACGCTGCTCAATGGCGCCCC
Source organism: Bacillota bacterium (assembly GCA_023437715.1). Lineage (GTDB taxonomy): Bacteria > Bacillota > Clostridia > Lachnospirales > Lachnospiraceae > Lacrimispora. The sequence goes on from JAEZFK010000082.1 coordinate 47,824, forward strand.
GGTGAAGCTCCACCCCTTCCATATTTGCGAACAGTCCCCCGTAGGCAGGCAGACGCCGCAGGTACTCCACTGCATCGGAAACAGTCTCAAGGGCCGCCATTTCCCGAAACTGGCTGTCGGTGATCAGATGGCTTTCCATGGCCCTGACCTTGGTCGTAATGCCGCTGTAGGACAGTAAGTCTCCCATGGGATCACTCCTTTATCATCGTATTAAATAAATCCTCTGCAAGCTGGGCATGATGTTCTTCATAATGCTTTTCCATGGCCGCCAGCGCTTTGTCTGAATCACTCCGCTGCTTTTCCAGGCGGTCCTTCATGTTTATTTCCATGGCTGCGCGAAGCTCTTCGATCTTTTTTCCGGTTTCCGCTTCAAGCTGCCGGTCAAATGCGGCGGTCCGTTCTTCCATTTCCTTCGCAAAAGCCTTTTTGCGCTCGTTGGCGTTGTCCATGATGGAAGTTGCGGCCGATTCGATTTCAGATATTTTTTCTATCACAGTATCCATATGATACCCTCCTTTCCTTTTTTCCGCCCCTGGTTTCGGGCGACTGGATCGTTGAGTGAATAATACATTTGATACCAATAATCATACTACAAATTAAAAAAAATTCTATAGTTTTCTGGGAAATTTGCGTAATATTAATGAGTTTTACCATAAATATAAGTTACTCAGTTAGGGCCCCGGTTATTCATGGATAAAAGAAAAAGCGAAGAACAGGAGAGGATATTCTCTCAATTCTTCGCTTTTCGTATGGATATGCTTACTGTGCAGCCGTAGTCTGGCTTTCCTCCGCCTGACTTTCTCCGGCGGAGGCCGCTGTTTCCCCGTCCGTTATGGTCAGGAATTCGGTGGCAACGTAGGCCTGTTTTCCTTCAAATGTAATGATTGTCCATTTATCGTCATAGGTGTCCACATATTCCACCACTGTGCCGGCGGCCAGACTGCCCAGCTTGGTGCCGTCTGTGGACGGTTCTGAACGCACATTCAGCTTGCTTTTGGTGGTATAAACCTTAGGAGCCTCTGTTTCCGGCTCTGTCTCGGCGGTCATGGCCTCTGTGGTCTCCACAGCCTCTGAGGTCATCTGGGTGGACGGTTCCGTGGCCGTGGTTTCTTTCTTATCATTCTTCCCGGGTATGATCTTTACCGCGATTAAGACGATAACAAGAAGAACCAGAAAAATAAGCCCCGGTTTTACCAGATCATAAATGTCAAAGCCTCTTTTTTTCGGCCTCCGTCTGCTTTTGCTCTGGGCGGAAACCTGCTGGCCGCTTCTGGAACCGCTTCTCTGGGGAGGCCTCTGGCCTGTCCTTGTTCCGCCGGAGCGCTGTCCGGCTCTTTCTGCGCCCGGGCGTTCCCCGGGCCTTGCCGCACCGGAGCGTTCCCCGCTTCTTGCCGGTCCGGGACGTTCCGCAGCCCTGTATGTACCGGAGTGTTCTCCGCCTCTTGCCGGGCCGGAGCGCTCGCCTGCTCTGTATGTGCCGGAATGTTCGCCGCTTCTTTGTGGGCCTGCTTTCTGTGCTTCATTTCCCAAAGCTGTGCTGCGGGCAGAGGAATTTCTGGAAGCGATGGGCACAGTCCTCACGTCCGTAGGCCGCGGCTTCCTTTCTCCAAAAGCATTTGCAAAGGTCTGGACTTCCTGAGACAGAAGACGAAATGCTTCCTCTGCGTCATAGGGACTGTCGTTTCCGTCATGGACCGCTTTGTTTCCTAGCACACGGATTCTGTGATAGTGGTCTTTCGAAGTCTGGGAAATAAAGCGCCTTTCAAATAACTGGTCGATGCTGTCGGCCAGATCGCCTTCTACGATCAGTGCCTTTTCTCCCAGACAATTCACCATGTTTTCCAGGGTCTGCCGAGCTTTAATCATGGCCATGTTATACTGCTTCTGGTTCATGAGCATTTCGGCCTCTCTTAAGCCCTGCTGGATTCTGATCCAGAAACTGTTATCTGTAGCTCCCATATATTTCCTCCTTTGCAAAGCGGTTGTATTCTAATATACAGATATTATACTAGATTATTATGAATTGCGCACCTGTTATTTTGTAGATTTTTGTTTTGTAAGAGAAAATTAAAAAATATACAGAAATCCCATGATTCAGAAAGATGTTTCATTGCTTTCAAATTCTCCGTCAGCCGGTCTCCTGTAAATAATAGGCTCTGCAAACTTGCGCATCCGCCCTTGTTTATGCTACAATCTACCTGCAATATGAGGAAATGATCATCTGGAGGAATATAAATATGAGGTTACGTCACATACCAGGCTCAGAAGAAGAAATCGCGGGAAGCCCTTATGTGGTCCAGGAGCCTTTCGAAAAGAAAGGAAAATGGAAAGATGTGTTTGGCAATGAGAATCCCATAGAGATAGAAGTAGGCATGGGAAAAGGCCGTTTTATCATGGAACTGGCATCTCTTCACCCGGAAATAAATTATGTGGGAATCGAAAGGTATCCCAGCGTGCTGCTGCGCGGGCTGCAGAAACGGGAGAAGCTGGACCTTGATAATATATTTTTTATGTGCGTGGATGCGAAAAATCTGTCGGAAATCTTTGAGCCGGGAGAGGTTCAGACCATATACTTAAACTTTTCCGATCCGTGGCCCAAGGACCGCCATGAAAAGCGCAGGCTCACATCCGGAGAGTTTATGGCGGTTTATGACCAGATCTTAAAGCCCGGCGGCACGGTGGAATTTAAAACCGACAATAAAGGACTTTTCGATTATTCCCTGAATGCAATACCCGAGGCGGGCTGGTGCATAAGAGAGTATACCTATGATCTTCACCACAGTGATATGGGGCAGGGAAATGTGATGACAGAGTATGAAGAGAAGTTTTCCTCCAAGGGAAATCCCATTTATAAGCTGGTAGCAGAGAGAAAATAAATGAAAAACCGGTCTTAAGGCCTCACAACCTTAAGGCCGGTTTGCATATAATGGTAATAAAATCAGACGCCAGGGGCGGTGCTTATGGGAATGAAAGGTAAGGTCACCAGCAAACTTCTCCAGGCTACCAGCGATAAAACAGAACTTAACAGGAAATTGCTCGCCTGGAACAAATCTTTTGTAGAAGTGAACAAAACATTAGGCGAAAATATACAGAAAAATAAGAAAAATAAATAAATTCGAAAATGTTGTAAATTATTTGTAAAAAAGGTGTTGACTTTTGCGGTGCAGGGATATATAATTACACACGTGCTCAAGACAAGCACACAATAAAAAACAAAAGACAAGCGCCTTTAGCTCAGTTGGTAGAGCAGTAGACTCTTAATCTATTTGTCCAGGGTTCGAGTCCCTGAAGGCGCAGTAAAAAGTTCCGGTTTTGCAGACAGAGAGCTGCGGGGTTGGGGCTTTTCTTTTGTCCTGAATTTAACCTGGGCCGGCGGCCCAAAGGGTGCAGACCTTCAAACTGCTGTAAGATCTCCGATGCAGGATCCTTGCAGCAGCCGGAAGGTCTTTTTATTTTTATATTCAGAAAAAAGAACGCTTCTTCCCAAACGCCGTAAACTTAAAATAGAATAAGAATCCTGAAAATCTTTTATTTTATTCCGCCTTCACTTCCCTTATAATAAAGCTAATGAAATAATCTGTCATGGAAGAGGTAGAGGACGATGTCAAAGGAACAGTATTTTGAAAACCGGAACAATTATATCACCAGAGAGGATAAGGCCTGGGTGGCGGATTACTGCCGGAGGAACTGGCCGGAGGAGGTAAGCCATATTCTCCGCATTGCAGATGATGCGGCGGAGCACACCTTTCTCTTTGATCTGCGGTGGGATATGGAGCGCACCTATGAACCGGTTCATTTTGACGGGGAAGTGGTCTGGAACTATATGCCGGGAGATGACCCTGAATTCATCTTTCAGTTTAACCGCCACCAGTTCTTTCAATGCCTGGGACAGGCCTATGCCATAACCGGTGACGAGAAATATGCAGAGGCCTTTGCAGAGCTTCTGGAATCCTGGATAAAGAACAATCCCCTGACAGAAGAGACCAGAAATACCACCTGGAGGAGCATTGAGGCCGGGATACGGGCGGAAACCTGGGTAAAGGCCATGGGATACTTTAAGGACAGCCCATCTGTGGATGACGGACTTTTAAAGGCATACATGGACTGTCTGACCGTTCACGCGGAATACCTTATGACGACATATAAGCATTTCCAGATTAAGAGCAACTGGGGCGTGATTGAAAACCGGGGGCTGATGGAGATTGCCCTGGCTCTTCCCGCCGGTGAACGGACAAGGGAATATTTAGATACTGCACTTACGCGCCTGAATGAAGAAATTAACGTGCAGCTTCCCGATGACGGGGTCCACTGGGAGCAGTCTCCTATGTATCATAATGAAGTGTTTCACTGCTATCTGGAGGTGATGCGGCTGGCCCGGCGCTACGGCATTGAGCTTCCGGAGAAAATGAGGCAGAAGGTCCGGCAGATGGCCTATGGGAATATTGCATGGAAAAAACCCAACCACTGCCAGCCCATGCAGGGAGACAGCGATGAAACCGATCTCAGGGATTTACTGGCTCAAAGTGCCTGGCTTTTTTCAGATCCGGTGCTGAAGTTCTGCGGCTATGGCAGAATGGATTATGACGGGGCCTGGGACTTTTTAAAAGAGGGAATAGAGGGCTACGAAGAACTGAAAGCAGAGGAACCGGATTTCCTGGACAAGGTGATGGAAAACAGCGGAAACCTCTATATCCGGTCCGGCTGGGATGAAAATGCGGATTATTTTCATTTCCGGTGCGGATTTCTGGGCGGCGGCCACGGCCACTCGGACAAGCTCCATGTTGACCTTGTGATCAACGGAGAGGACATCCTCATGGACACCGGGCGTTATCATTATGTACCCGGAGAAAAGAGAACCTGGTTTAAAAGCGCTCTTGGCCACAATGTTCCCCTGGTGGACGGCCGCGACTACTTAAAATGCCGGGATGCCTGGGGCGTGGATGGGATGTCCCCGGCGTATTTCGGAGGCTGTACCAAAAAAGGGAAATACCGTTATGTCCAGGGAAGCCATGGCGGCTATTTAAACGGAAGAGAAGGAAATGTGTGGATTACCAGAAAGGTGCTGGCAATTGATACAGACCTCTATGTGATTGTAGATGAGTTTTTCTCCGGAGAAAAGCATGCCTATCAGCAGCTTTTCCACTTTAACAACCGGGGAGAGGTCTCCTGCTCCGGGAGCACTGTCCGCTACTGTGGCAGCAGGGCGGATGGAGAATTGACGGTTCTGACGGAAGGGTGCGGCCTGAAGCTGACCCATGGCTGGTTATCCAGAAATTATAACCAGATGGAAACAGGAAAACAGCTTCTGGCTGAAAAGGAAGCAGAAGGCTTTTCTTCTATTATTACCGTTGTTTCCGGAGGAGAAAAGGGGAAATATAAAGCCCCGGAGCTTTCCCTTCTCCCTGTGTCCGGCGAGAATCCGGCTGCGCCCCTGGATCCCTCTGACGCGGAAGCCCTGTCCATCAGCTGGAAAGGAAAGAAGTACGTGGCTGTTTTTGCCCACCGTGATATCGGGGACGCCTGCGACCTCCTTGTGACAGGAGGGGTGAAAGGCCTTGGAACAGTCCTTGTGTTTGATACGGAGAAAGAGAAGGTGGGGGGCACGGTCCTTCGCTGGTAGAAAGCCTGAAAGCGGAAGAAGGCTTGAAGATAGAATGAGTAGAAAAACAGGTTGCTGCATGAAAGATGCGCTTTGATCTGGGCTTTAAGAGCCTGTTTCAAAGCGCATTTTCCTGTTTTATATCCGTTTATTTGCGCAGGCTGGTGTCACAAATTTGTTTTGCAGCAGCTTAAAGGCAGGGGGCATTTCCCTAGCCGGTGATCCGCGCCTCCATCCAGCGGAGGGCATCATTTATAACCTCATCCCTGCAGTATTCATTAAAGATTTCGTGGAAAAGCCCTCCGTAAATTTTCATCTGCTTATCCTTTGACGGTGCCGCCTCAAAGAACTGATAAGTATCCTGAACGCCTACTAACCCGTCCTTTTCTCCGTGAAGCATGAGAACCGGGTACTGGAACCTTTCGACAGCCTCTTCAAACCAGGCAATCCCGTCGCAGATGGCGTAGCATAAGCCTGTGGTAAAGGTGCCTGAATTATAGGGATCCTTGCCGTACCATTCCACAACCTCGGCTACGGAGCACACGCCGGCCCCCAGCTCATTGGGCAGCTTGGTGTGTGGGTCTAAGCCCTTGGGAACGCCGCTGATTAATCCGGCGGTATCCTTTGTCAATGCTCCGCTGGTGATGACGCCCCGAAGCTTCTTGTCCGTGTATTTGGCGCCGTATAAGGAAACGGTGAAGCCGCCCATGCTGTGGCCGATGAGGAACACAGGAATATGGGGATTTTCCCCGATTGCCATGTCCACAACCACATTGGTGTCGTCAAGCAGTTCATTAAAATTCTCATAATGGGTCCGTTCCCCCTCAGAACGCCCGTGACCCCTGTGGTCGAAACGGTAGGTCCCGATTCCGGCCTTGTGAAGCAGCTCCGCAACGTAATCATACCTTCCCTGATGCTCACATAAGCCGTGGACAATGACAGCTGCGGCCCGTGCTCCCTCCGGCACTTCCCTGTTTAAAAACAGCTTTGTTCCGTCAAATGAAGAAATCATCTCACCCATAAAAAACCTCCTTTTTAAGCTCGTTTTAGCTACTATTTATTATATCACATATTTTTTCATTATAATAGGAAGAAAAACTTCAAAAAACGACAAAGAAAATAGGGCGGAGCATTTGTGGAATTTTTTATGATTGAAAATGTGGCACCGAAAAACATATCCTTTTCTTCCATTATTTATATTAAAATATTATTTATGTTCAGCAGTAATGACGTATAAAATAAAAAATGAACAAGAAACGTGGTAATTATTCACAAAATATATAGGAAAAAACCGTCATAAAACCGAAAAAATATTCGAAAAGATCATGGTTTCAGGAATGAGGCGTTTTTTATCATGAAAAGTTAATAAAAAACCAGTGTTTTTCGCAAGGTAAATTGTTCTAAATGTTCAAACAATTATAAATATTAACAAGGCGTTACGAATTATTCAAAAAGTTGACAATTTTGTCGGATGAAAGTATGATACACGATATACCTCTCGTTAATTGTACTATGAGGAATACAATTATCAAAGGGTGGCAATATATAAAAAGATGTTAAAGAAAGGAAGTGAGCATTACGGAGGAATTAGCAGAGAAGTTAATGGAAGAACTTAACTGCGAAACGGTATTTACCATTCCGATATTCGGCGGAATTCCCATTGCGGAATCTGTTGTGGTGACCTGGTTCATCATAGCGGCGCTGACGCTTCTTTCCATCATCCTGGTGAGGAACCTGCAGGTGGAAAACCCTGGTAAGAAGCAGCAGGTGCTGGAGTTGGCAATCGGTGGAATTTACAATTTCTTTGAAAGCCTGCTTGGAGAGGAAGGGAAGCGTTATATCCCCTATCTGATTTCCGTGGCAATTTATCTCGGTGTGGCGAATCTGATCGGTTTGGTGGGAATTAAACCGCCTACCAAGGATTTAAACGGCACCGCAGCGCTTGCTTTAATGAGTATCGCGCTTATTGAATATGCAGGTTTTCACCAAAAGGGGCTCAAAGGCTTTATTAAAAGCTTTGCAGAGCCGGTGCCGATTATCGCACCCATCAATGTGCTTGAATTATTTATCAAACCGCTGTCTCTTTGCATGCGATTGTTTGGTAATGTTTTGGGTGCATTCGTAGTTATGGAGCTGATAAAGCTGGTAGCTGCGCCTATTGTACCAATTCCGTTTTCTTTTTACTTTGATATTTTCGACGGATTGATCCAGGCGTATGTATTTGTATTTCTGACTTCCCTTTTCATTAAGGAAGCAGTAGAGTAAATCACTTTAAAATCTAAAAGGAATTAAGAGGAGAGATTATTATGTTAACAGCAATTGGAGCAGGTATCGCAGTATTTACAGGTATTGGAGCAGGTGTTGGTATTGGTCTTGCAACCGCTAAGTCCGTAGACGCAATCGCAAGACAGCCTGAGGCAGAAGGAAAGATCAGCAAGAACTTGTTATTGGGCTGCGCCCTTGCAGAGGCAACCGCCATTTACGGTTTCGTTATTGCCCTTCTTATTATTTTATTCCTCAAATAATGCAGAAATCCAGAACTGTATATGGTGTAAAGCATGTACAGAACAGAGGAAATTATGAGGGAAAATTAGAAAGAAAGGCAGGCGGTACAGATGCTTAGACTGGATATGAACCTTGTGTGGAATATCGTGAATTTTATAGTCCTGTATCTTCTGCTCAGACATTTCCTGATCGGGCCTGTCATGAACATCATGAACAAGCGTCAGGCGATGATTGAACAGAACATTTCAAATGCCAGAGAATCTGAAGGAAAAGCGGCGGTACTTAAAAAGGAATACGAAGAGAAGATGGCCGCATCTTCAGAAGAGGGATTAAGACTGATTGAAGAAGCGAAAAACCAGGCCAAGGCCCAGTATGACCGGATCTTAAAGGATGCGGGAGAAGAAGCTGGACGGGTCATCGAGGAGGCACAGAAAAAGGCGGAGGCTGACCAGGAGCGGGCGCTGCGCGAGGCTAAGGCACAGATTGCCGGCTTGGTTATTGCGGCGGCAGCAAAGGTAGTCAACCAGGAAGTGAGCGCTAAGGCCAATCAGGCGCTTTACGATTCATTTTTAGCAGAAGCAGGTGATTCTCATGATGCAGGCAGCAATTAATTATGGGCAGGTGCTGTATGAACTTTCTATTCCTGAGACGGTCATAGAGGAGGCGGCTCTGGCGCTTAAAACGGTGCCGGAGCTTAAACGCGCTTTAAACAGCCCTGTTGTAGCAAAAAGCAGCAAACACCGGGTCATTGACCGTGTATTTCCGGCGGAGATCAGAAGCTTCCTTAAGGTTTTGGTGGACCGCCGGGACATAGGACTTGCAGATGAAGTCTTTGAGGCATGGCGTTCCTATGTCTGTAAGCAGAATGGGATACTTGAGGCTTCAATGTACTATGTGACACAACCGGAAGAGGAACAGCTTCGTGAAATAAAGCAGACGCTGATGAAGAAATACCGGAAGAATGATATAAGGCTCCGCTTGATAGAAGACCCCGGCTTGATCGGCGGATTCATCATCCGCGTAGGAGATGTGGAGACTGACTGGAGTTTGAAGGGACGTCTTAAACAATTAGAACAAAAAATAATGCGGAGGTGAAAAACGTGGCTTCCATCAATTCAGATGAAATTATTTCTATATTGAGAAGTGAAATTGAAGATTATGACGCTCATTCCCGGGACCAGGAAGTGGGAACGGTTATCAGCGTCGGTGACGGCATCGCCACAGTTTATGGCATGGATCATGCCATGTACGGCGAAATCGTTATTTTTGAAAACGGTGTAAAGGGCATGGTGCAGGATATCAGAAGAGAAGATATCGGCTGCATTCTGTTCGGCTCAGACCGGGAGATTAAGGAAGGCTGCAAGGTTACCAGAACCAAGAAGCGCGCCGGCATCCCCGTAGGCGAGGCCTTTATCGGAAGAGTTGTAGACGCTCTGGGAGCGCCCATTGACGGAAAGGGCGATATCCAGTCAGATGATTACCGTCCCATTGAAAATGAAGCGCCCGGCATCATTGACCGGAAAAGCGTATCCGTTCCAATGGAAACCGGTATTCTTTCCATTGACTCCATGTTCCCAATCGGACGTGGTCAGCGTGAGCTGATTATCGGCGACCGTCAGACAGGAAAGACTTCCATCGCCATTGACGCTATTTTGAACCAAAAAGGGAAAGACGTGATCTGTGTTTACGTGGCTATCGGTCAGAAGGCTTCTACTGTAGCCAAGCTGGTGAACACCTTAAGCCATCACGGAGCCCTGGATTATACCATTGTTGTAGCTGCTTCAGCCAGCGAACCGGCGCCCTTACAGTTTATCGCTCCTTATTCAGGAACGGCTCTTGCCGAGTATTTCATGTATAAGGGAAGAGATGTGCTGATCGTTTATGATGATTTATCAAAGCATGCGGTGGCTTACCGTTCCCTGTCCCTGCTTTTGGAGCGTTCTCCGGGACGTGAGGCTTACCCGGGCGACGTTTTCTATCTTCACTCCAGACTGCTTGAGCGTTCCAGCCGTCTGAAAGAAGAGCTGGGCGGCGGTTCCATTACGGCTCTGCCAATCATTGAGACCCAGGCAGGAGACGTATCAGCCTATATTCCTACCAATGTTATTTCCATTACAGACGGACAGATATTCCTGGAGAGCGACTTATTCTTCGCGGGTATGAGACCGGCCGTAAACGTAGGTCTTTCCGTATCCCGTGTAGGCGGTGCGGCTCAGACAAAGGCCATGAAAAAGGCAGCGGGCAGTATCCGTATTGATCTGGCCCAGTGCCGTGAAATGGAAGTATTTACCCAGTTCAGCTCTGACCTTGATGCTGCCACCAAGGAGCAGATCCAGTACGGAAGAGGACTGACCGAGCTGTTAAAGCAGCCTCTCTGCAATCCTTTGAGCCTTCACGCTCAGGTTATCAGCCTTCTTGTGGCCAATAACCGTCTGCTTCTGGATGTAGAAGTTTCCAAGGTAAAGGCGTTCCAGAGAGAGCTGATCGAATACATTGAGACAACCTATCCGGATATCTGTAAGGAAATCGAGGAAACCAGGGTGCTGTCTGACGAGGGAAAGAAAAAGATCCTTGATGCAACGGCTGAATTTAAACAGAAACGGGTGTAAGATATGGCAAATGCGAGAGAGATACAAAGCAGGATAAACAGCATTAAAAGTACCGTGAAAATAACCAATGCGATGTATACCATTTCCTCGTCAAAGCTTAAAAGAGCAAGGAAAGCCCTTACGGATACGGAGCCTTATTTCTATGGGCTGCAAAGGACCATTTCCAGAATCATAAGGCATATCCCGGATATTGAGGACCCATTTCTGGACGCACGTCCTGATATTAAGAAAGAGGACCGCAGGATCGGATATATCGTAGTGACGGCGGATAAAGGCCTTGCAGGCGCTTATAACCATAATATTTTCCGTCTGGCCCAGGAACAGATCGACAAGGGCGGAAATCCTATGCTGTTTGTAGTAGGGGAGCTGGGACAACATTATTTTACGAAAAAAGGAATACCTGTGGAGGAAGACTTCCGGTATACCGTTCAGCAGCCCAATATGAGCAGAGCCAGAATCATTGAAGAAAAGATTGTGGATTATTTCCTGTCAGGGAAGCTTGACGAGGTGTATATGATCTACACCAGAATGGTCAATGCCATGAAGATGGAGCCGGAGATCCAGCAGCTTCTTCCGCTCCCCAGAGCAGAGTTCACCGCCAGCGTTCCCATTGATGTCCATCTGGAGGAGTTTACCATGGAACCATCGCCTCAGGCGGTAATTGATGCCATTGTGCCCAATTACATCGCCGGATTTATTTACGGCGGTCTGGTGGAGTCCTATTCCAGTGAACAGAATTCCAGAATGATGGCGATGCAGGCGGCAACAAACAGTGCTCAGGAAATGCTTGACGAGCTGTCGATCACCTATAACCGGGTCCGGCAGGCTGCCATTACCCAGGAAATCACCGAGGTAATCAGCGGGGCGAAAGCTCAAAAGAATAAAAGGAAGAAAGCTTAATTTGACCGGATTTCTCGGTTAATTCAGAGAGGAGGAGTCCTCACAACTGTGAGTAACAGATTATGAATAAAGGAAAGATCGTTCAGGTCCTTGGACCTGTAGTAGATGTTGAGTTTGCAGAGGGCAGCGACCTTCCCCGCATCAAGGATGCCCTTGAGGTAATCAACGAGGGGAAACGCTGCGTAATGGAGGTTGCCCAGCATATGGGCAACAGCACGGTCCGTTGTATTATGCTGGCCTCCAGCGAAGGATTGTGCAAGGATATGGAAGTAACCGCTACCGGAGAAGGAATCAAGGTTCCGGTAGGAACTCAGACCCTGGGACGCCTTTTTAACGTTCTGGGAGAAACCATTGACGACGGCAAAGCCATAGAGGATGGGCCTAAATGGGTTATTCACAGAGATCCGCCTGCCTTTGACGAGCAGAGCCCGGTTGCGGAAATTCTGGAAACAGGAATCAAGGTTATCGACCTTCTGGCTCCTTATGCTAAGGGCGGAAAGGTTGGCTTATTCGGCGGCGCCGGTGTTGGAAAGACAGTTCTGATCCAGGAGCTGATTCACAATATCGCCACAGAGCACGGCGGATATTCTATTTTTACCGGTGTTGGAGAGCGTTCCCGTGAAGGAAATGACCTTTGGACGGAGATGGGCGAGTCCGGCGTTATTGAAAAGACTGCCCTGGTGTTCGGTCAGATGAACGAGCCGCCGGGCGCACGTATGCGTGTGGCCGAAACAGGCCTTACCATGGCGGAGTATTTCCGTGATGAAGAGCATAAGAACGTGCTTTTATTTATCGATAATATTTTCCGTTTCACCCAGGCGGGTTCCGAGGTTTCCGCACTTCTCGGACGTATGCCTTCCGCGGTTGGTTACCAGCCGACCCTGGCTACGGAAATGGGCGAGCTGCAGGAGAGAATCACTTCCACGAAGAATGGTTCCGTTACCTCGGTTCAGGCGGTTTACGTTCCGGCCGATGACTTTACAGACCCGGCTCCGGCAACCACCTTTGCCCATCTGGATGCGACCACGGTTTTATCCAGAAAGATTGTAGAACAGGGTATTTACCCGGCGGTTGATCCGCTGGAATCCAATTCCCGTATCCTTGAACCGGATGTTGTGGGAGAGGAGCACTATACGGTAGCCCGTAAGGTTCAGGAGCTGCTTCAGAAATATAAGGAGCTTCAGGACATCATCGCCATCCTTGGTATGGAAGAGCTTGGAGATGATGATAAGACCACCGTTTACAGAGCCAGAAAGATTCAGAAGTTCTTATCCCAGCCTTTCTCCGTAGCGGAGAACTTTACCGGAACTCCGGGAAAATACGTTCCTCTTAAGGAAACGGTCCGCGGCTTCAAGGCAATCGTAAACGGAGAGATGGATAAGTATCCGGAGGCTGCGTTCTTTAACGTGGGAACCATTGACGAAGTGATTGAAAAGGCCAAATCATTAGAGGCTTAACTTGGAGGTGCTGCCGTGAGTACGAAAACATTTTTCCTTCAGGTTCTTGCCAGCGATAAGGTGTTTTTCAGCGGCCGGTGCCAGGAGCTTGTGCTTCCCCTTGCCGACGGTGAAAAGGCAATTCTCCCTTACCATGAAAACATGGTAATTGCGGTTTCTATAGGAGAGATGCGCATTTTAAACGCCAATGATGAGTGGATTTACGCCCTGGTTGGAAATGGCTTTGCCCAGATTGTCAACAACCGTGTCACGCTTTTAGTCGATACCGCGGAGCGTCCGGAGGAAATCGACGAACGCCGGGCAGAGGAAGCCAGGGAAAGAGCGGCCGAGCAGTTGAGACAGGGTAAGAGCCTTCAGGAGCATTCGCATTTTGAAGCTTCTTTGGCCAGGTCATTGGCAAGGCTTCGTGAGAAGAACAAGTTTAAAGTTTGACGTTGCAGTTTGGTTATGAATGCATGGCTGAAAGGTAACGGCTTGACAGGAAATAAAAAAAGATATCCCAAGGGCAGGAAATGCCGGTGGGGTATCTTTTTTATGTGGATGATGGGCCCGGGGAATGTGCCTGCGTTCATTGGGCGGCTCGACAGGGCTTCAGCTTCCAAGGCTTCGGCTTCCCAGGCTTCAGTTTCCTGAGTCCACGCTTCGGACCATGGCATACTGTCCGATTTCAGTAAATCCCAGTTTACGGTAAATGTGACCGGCTTCCGGGTTGTCGTAAAACAGGCAGAGGAATTTCATGCCCTCTTTCAGGCAGTCCTGGCAGAGACGGGCCACCAGTGCAGAAGCGTATCCCATTTTCCGGTAATCCGGCAGGGTTGCGACGCTGACCACCATGGCGGACATGGAATTTTCTGCAGTAGTACCGGCAACGGATACCAGGGTGTGATCCTTAAAGATGCCGTACATCCGTCCTCCGCGGGTTATGGAGGCGCGGATGTCTTCACGGTTTTCCTCAGGAGTCTTCTGCCTCATGGTATAAAATTCTTCAACCTGGCATAGAAGCTCACAGATGGCGGGGACATCCTCCTCCTTAAGCCTTCTGGCTTCGGAAGACGGCTTAAGAGGGCCGGAAAGGGCGTTAAGCCTTGCCATGTAGGTGGGAACGATCTCCAGGCCCTTTAAATAGGGCAGAAGCCGCTCAATCTGGTCTTTCCTGCCGCTTAAATTCTTCATGGGCTGGGCAGATAAGAATTCCGCCGCTTCCCTGGCGGGGAAATTCTCCTGATGGCTGTAAAATACATAGCTTTTCCGGTAATCCAGCAGGAAATAAGGAAAAGTCCCCCCATCCCAGGAATCGGAGGTATAAGCCGACACATCCGGGTCATCCAGACCATAGACTTCTAAATCCCCGATAATAAAGAGATTGAATTCCGGTTCTTTTAAAATATAATCCATGGCTTTCCGGTAGTCCCGGCCGGTCAGTTTTTTCATTGCTTTTTACCTCGCTTTCTTACCCCAGCGCCACATCTAAGATCATCATAATTAAGAATCCCGACATGACGCCCAGGGTTCCCACATTTGAGTGTTCCCCTAAATGGGCCTCAGGAATCAGTTCTTCCACCACTACATACATCATGGCTCCGGCTGCAAAGGACAGAAGCCAGGGCATAAGTGGCGCGATTCCTCCGGCAATAATCACTGTGAGAATGCCGAATATGGGCTCCACAATGCCCGACATGCTGCCTCCTAAAAATGCTTTTCCCGCGGACAAGCCTTCCTGCTTAAGGGGCAGGGAAATGGCGGCTCCCTCCGGGAAATTCTGAATGCCGATTCCGATGGCTAAGGCCATGGCGGCCGTGTAAAGGGTGGGATCGCCTCCGTGCTGGGCAGCCAGGGCAAAAGCCAGGCCAACGGCCATTCCTTCCGGAATGTTGTGAAGGGTGACGGCCATAACCAGCAGGGTGGTGCGCTTCCAGGAGGAGGAAATTCCTTCGGCTTCGTTGGTCCCGTGACCGCTCATATCAGGATGGAGATGGGGCAGGAGAGTGTCCAGAAGAATCAAAAAGAGAATACCCAGGACAAAACCTCCGGCAGCAGGGATCCAGCCGATGTTTCCCCTTGATTCGGCCTCTTCAATGGCCGGAATGAGAAGAGACCAGACCGAGGCGGCGATCATCACGCCCGCGGCAAAGCCGAGAAAGATTCTCTGGAGAGATTCGTTGACCTCCTTGCGGAAAAAGAACACCACCGATGCCCCAAGAGTGGTCATGAGAAACGTAAAGCCGGTGCCTCCGGCAGCCCATAAAATTGGTGTCATAAAAAACCTCCTTTTGTCAAGTATGTTAAAAATACATCAAGAATATGTAGCTATTCAGCCGCGCAGAAATATTTGCAGGGTCTGAGTCCGGTGAGCTTGCTCACCAAGCTCAGACTCCACAAATATTTCTATAGGGCGGGATTCCCGCCATTCATAATCTGGCGGATAAAGCTCCGCCAGATTATGAATGGCATGGCTGAATAGCCACGTATATACCGGCAGATGAAAGCGGGTTTTTCTATCTTTAACTATACCATATCCCCTGTTTGGGTGCAATGAGAGAAATTCCCTTTCCCTTTCCGACAAATTTATGTTAAAATAGACCTGATTTTACATAGAAAGGAATTCGATTGATGAACATAGACTTGATATGGAAACGGCGGTCCTCCTATATTGTCTTTGCAGCCGCAGCGGCCGTTCTTTTGGCCGGATGCGGAAAAAAGGAGGAGGTTACGGCTCAGGGGGGAACCGGAACCCCGTCCATTGCCATTGTTACAGAGGAACAGAATAAATCCCAGCCCATTGATTTTCTCACGCCCGGCGGTGATTTAATGCCAAGGCTTTCCGATGTTCCGGAGTTAAAGGAGAATCCCATTCCTGAATATCTGCGAAACGGTGTGGAGCATCCGGTGGTGGCAAGCCTTCAGGCCAGACTCATGGCTCTGGGCTTTATGGATAATGACGAGCCCACCCAGTACTTTGGAAATGTGACGGAAGCGGCGGTAAAGACTTTTCAGCGCCAGAACACCCTGACCCAGGACGGAATCGTGGGTCCCGAGACCTTAGAAGCGATCATGTCCCCCTACGCCAAATATTATGCGGTATCCAAGGGAGTGGCAGGCGACGACATTTTAAGGATACAGAGCCGTCTTTATGAATTGGGGTATCTGGCAAACGCGAATCAGGTATCGGGAAGCTTTGGAGATGAGACAGAAGCGGCTGTCATGAAGCTTCAGGAGGTCAATGGCCTGAATGTGGATGGCAAGGTGGGGCGGCAGACCATAAATCTGCTCTACAGCGATGAAATCAAGCCAAATTACCTGGCATACGGAGAAAAGAGCGATGTGGTCTTATCCAGCCAGCAGCGGCTTAAGGAGCTGGGGTATCTGATAACCACTCCTGACGGCGCATACGGCGACGATACGGTGGCTGCCGTAAAACAGTTCCAGTCCCGCAATGACCTGGTGGTAGACGGCTATCTGGGGCCATCCACCCGCATTGCATTAAACAGCCCGGAGGCACAGCCAAACGGTTTCATGCTGGGAGAACAGGGAGATTCCGTCACCAGAATCCAGCAGCTGTTAAATAAGTACGGATATCTGGCCTCCGCCAATGTTACCGGCTATTACGGAGAGGTGACGGAGCAGGCAGTAAAGAATTTCCAGAGCAACAACGGCCTGAAAGCTGACGGCTCTGTGGGACAGCAGACCATGAGCAAGCTTACGGGAAGCGGAGTTAAATCGGCAGGTTCCAAGGGCTCTTCCGGCAGCGGCGGCTCCAAGGGTGGAACTGTAAAGGGAGGTTCCGGGGTCAGCGGCCTGCTTTCCATCGCCAGATCCAAGCTGGGAAGCCCCTATGTATGGGGCTCCAAGGGCCCCGGTTCCTT
Source organism: Bacillota bacterium (assembly GCA_023437715.1). Classification (GTDB taxonomy): domain Bacteria; phylum Bacillota; class Clostridia; order Lachnospirales; family Lachnospiraceae; genus Lacrimispora. Next base: position 64,757 of record JAEZFK010000082.1, read on the forward strand.
TGACTGCTCCGGCTTCGTGTATTGGTCCTTAAATCAGGCAGGCGTCAGACAAAGCTATATCACCTCCTCAGGTTGGAGAAACGTAGGCAAATACACCAAGATTTCCAGTTTCGGAAGCCTGCAGGCCGGGGACATCATCGTAGTCAGCGGCCATGTGGGAATCGTGGCAGGAGGCGGAAGCGTAATTGACGCTTCTTCCAGTAACGGACGCGTGGTGGAACGGTCCTTGAGCTCCTGGTGGAAAAGCAATTTTATCTGCGGATGGAGAATCTTTGGATAGGATCGGTATGATGAGAGCGGGTCAGTAGAGAATGGATGGAGAAAAGTAGAGGTTAAAAAATAAAGGTAAAAAATAAAAGTAAAAAGCAAAAGTTAAAGGCAAAAGTTAAAAGCAAAAGTTAAAGGCAAAAGTTAAAAGCAAAAGTTAAAAGCAAAAGTTAAAAGCAAAAGTTAAAAGCAAAAGTTAAAAGCAAAAGTTAAAAGCAAAAGTTAAAAGCAAAAGTTAAAAAATAGATTCACCGGAAAAGGTAAGAACATTGCTTTTCCGGTGAATCTATTTTTATCTGGAAATCATTTTGGTTTCCGGTCTATTTTGGTTTTTGAGTTTATTTTAGTTTCCAAGTTCATTTTAGTTTCCAAGTTCATTTGAGCTTTATGCTTATTTTGGCTTCCAGTCTATTTAGCTTTCCAATTCTTTTTGGTTTCCGTCCCATTTTGGCTTCGGGGCTTATTTTGTATTCCAGATTCATTCTATTATTCCAGCTCATTTCTTAATGAGAAATGCCACCCCGGCCTTAAATAAATCCCCGTCAATATAGAGCCTGAATTCCCCGCCCTGAAGCTCTGTTAAGCTCTTTGCAATGGAAATTCCAAGTCCGCTTCCTTCCGTGGTTCTGGCAACATCTCCCCGGACAAAGCGTTCGGTCAGCTCGTCCGCCCGTATATTCAGCGGGTTTTCAGAAATGTTTTTCATGGTGAAAATAACCTTATTCTCTTCCTTTTCGATATCCACATACACCCTGCTGTGCTCCATGGCATATTTAAAGGCATTGTTATAAAGGTTTTCCAGGACCCGCCACAAATATCTGCCGTCCGCTTCAATCAGTATGGATTCATCCGGAAGGGATGATACCAGCTCCAGATGGCGCATGGCGAACTTTTCTTCAAATTCTCCGTTGGTCTGCTGGATCAGTTCTACAAAATCAATGCTTGCGATCTCAAGCTTCAAATTGCCGGAGCTGGCCTTGGAGGCCTCCACCAGATTCTCGGTCAGGGTCTTTAAACGCTGGGATTTCTGTTCCAGAACCTCTAAATAGCCCTGAATTTTGGGGTCCTGAATCTGTTCCCTCTTTATGAGATCCACATAGTTGATAATGGAGGTCAGGGGTGTCTTAATGTCATGGGATACATTTGTAATGAGGTCTGCTTTCAGGCGTTCGCTTCGCACCTTTTCCTGCAGGGCTGTTTCCAGTCCGGTGCTGATGTGGTTGATGTTCTCTGCCAGCTCCCTTTCCTTCCCGACAAATTTCTCCGTATCAATTTTATAAGTGGTGTCCCCGTTGGAAATATTTAAAAGGGCCTGGTTGATCTGATCCGTTTCCCAAGCGTTCTTATACATCAGATGGAAGACCCATAAATCCAGACAAAGAGCCGCAAAAGCTGCCGCACCCATGAGAATCCGGGATTCCAGGCTGTCGTAGGTAAACAGCAGGAACGTAAAGGCCAGGATCACGGCAATGTTAAACACCAGGAACAGGGTGTAAGCAAACATAATCCGGGCGGTAAAGCGCCGGTCTTTAAAATACAGGGAAAGGTTATGAAGCCCCCGCCTTGTTAAGCTGCCGGACCAGAGGGTTTCGGTCTTGTACCGTTTTAAAAGGCTTAAAGCGGCTGCCAGGCCGATGGAGTAATAAATCAGGATCCGAAGGGTTTTTTCTCCGTAATACCAATGGACATCATCGAGAAAAAGGTGGACGACCTTATAGCCCAGCTGATAGGAAAGAAACAGGGCAAAAAGGGTGGCGGCTCCAAAGAGCAGCAGGCAGATCTCCGCAGGGAGCCGGTCGATCCGGTTTAAATAAATGGAACCGTCTTTTTTGCTCCTGTGCCCGGTGAGGTGCACCAGATAATAAAGGGTGACCGCAAAGCCGGAAAGACCCAGACAAAGGCTTATCATTCCACCCATAAATGAAAGGCGGGTCCGATCATAGGACGCGGAGGCCTGAGCATAGGAATCGTCATGAGGGTAAGAGGTATCCACCGCCACCATCATATAATAATTGCCGTTGTTGTAAGGATTCATATTTTCCAGCTGGGAGGAGACGTTTTTGGGGACAGAGCTTAGGTTAGAGTCCACATAAAGGGCTTCTCCGGTCACGTAAAGATACTTTCCCATTGCCTTAAAGTCGTCAATGCTTTTCCGGGAGACATTGCTGTAAAGCTTATAGTCATCGGCAGTATTCTGATAGCGGATTTCAAACTTTAGGTTGCTGGAGTTCTGGATAAAACGGTAATAGAAAGCATAATAATTACCCAAATGGGAGAGGACCTCATAGGAGAGCTGGTCCAGGGTGAGAAAGGAATCCCCCGGCTCCGTAGCCTGAAAATTGGGTTCATAGGCCCGGTATTCCACCTTTACCGCCATCTCCGGGTTATCCGTTGTGGGCCGTCCGCCGCTGACCTTAAACTGCTCGTTTAAATAATAGCCCAGGGATTTCGCCCGGCGTATCATTTCGTCTATGGTATATTCCTTTTCCATGCCGGGGCCGTCCGTCACCCGGATAATGGGCTTTGTATAATCCAGTTTCCCGTTTGTCTCAAAAACTTCCTTGTATTTTACATAGCTGAAAATATCATCTATATCGGATTTGAGCTGACGGCTGAAAGCAGGCGTGTCCTCATAGGTTTCATGGATGACCCAGCTTATGCCTTCCCCATAATGATTGTTGTTGTACATGATGGTGACGCCGATGACAACAAAAAGAGAGAAAAGCATGTGCATGAGAACCACAAACTCTTTTTTCTTCTTCATAAACGCGCTCCTACTGTTTTTCGATCTTGTAGCCTACGCCCCATACCACCTTTAAATACCGGGGTTCTCTGGGATTTATCTCGATCTTTTCCCGAATATGCCGAATGTGGACGGCCACGGTATTGTCAGCCCCGATGGCTTCCTCGTTCCATATCTGCTCATAGATTTCATCAATGGAAAAAACCTTGCCCGCATTTTTTACCAGAAGCAGCAGGATGTTGTATTCGATGGGCGTCAGCTTGATCAGCTCTCCGTCCACCGTAACCTCCTTGTTGTCATCGTTAATGGCAAGGCCGCCGCACTTGTAAACCTGACCGGCGGGCTGCTGGTTCATATTGCCCAGCTGGGTATACCGGCGAAGCTGGGATTTCACCCTGGCCACCAGCTCCAGGGGGTTAAATGGCTTGGTGATGTAATCATCCGCCCCTATATTTAAGCCAAGGATTTTATCCGTATCCTCTGATTTTGCGGAAAGAATAATAATGGGAATGCTGCTGGTTTCCCGGACCTTTAAGGTGGTGCGGATGCCGTCAAGACCAGGCATCATCACGTCCAGGATCATTAAATCCACTTCATTTCCTTCTAAAAGCTCCAGGGCCTCATGGCCGTCATAGGCCTTTATCACATGGAATCCCTCGCCTGTTAAATATATATCAATAGCTTCTACGATCTGTTTGTCATCATCACACACTAAGATATTTTGCATATGAAAACCTCCTTTTCCATTATTATACAACGAAGGCAGTAAAAAGCATATTACATTTTTCTGAAGAAAGGGGAAATAGCTGTCTCTTTCTATCATGCCCAGGAATCTTTCAACATATATTTTACCAATTCTGATAATAGGATGCGGTTATGAACATTTATGTGGTAAAGCAGGGGGACAATGTGGATTCCATTGCCCAGTCTCAGGGCATTCCGGTAGAAAATCTGATATTTGATAACCAGATCAGTTATCCGTACCGCCTGGCCATAGGTCAGGCACTTTATATTAGGGATGAGAGCCCGCCGGAGGACCGGGTTCCTCTATATGTATTCGGCTACGCATATCCAATCATCAATCCTGATAATCTTGACAATACGCTTCCATTTCTGACTGATTTGTATGTTTTTTCCTACGGCTTCACGGAGGACGGTGATCTGGTTCCGCCCATGAGCCCGGAGGGCTGGATGCTGGAAAGAGCCGCCAACTTCGGCGTGCGTTCCATTCTGACATTGACTCCCCTTGGGCCTGACGGGCGATTTAACAACAATCTGGTTTCCACCGCGGTGCACAATACCGCGGTCCAGCAGCGGCTCATCTGGAATCTGGGCCTTAAGATGCAGGAAATGGGATACGGCGGCATGGACTTTGATTTTGAATATATCATGGCCGATGACCGGCTGGCTTATGCGGACTTTGTAAAACGGACCACCCAGATTATGAACCAGTTCGGCTACCAGGTAACTGTGGCCCTGGCGCCGAAAACGTCGGCAGAGCAGAGCGGGCTGTTGTATGAAGGGGTTGATTATGGGCTGCTGGGAGCGGCGGCGAACAGGGTTTTGCTTATGACTTATGAGTGGGGTTATACATATGCTCCGATAACACATAGGTAATAATAAATCCTGTGAAAACCCAGTATTTCAGCGGTTTTCCGGGAGTCTTGGATAAAACTGTAATGTGAAGTTCGCCGTGTTTCCGGCGCCTTTTTTATTTCTCTCTGTTTTTAAGTAGTCTATGTGATCTAAAACATTTCTCAGCATGGAGTTTTTAAGCCTTGCATCATCGACTTCCCAGTATACATCAACCAGGTGCTTGATGGCTGGAAGAAAGTCCCTTTTTGCCTGTTCCATGGCGGCGGTGCGGTCCCGCTCCTGTTTGATCTGCTCCAGCTCGGTGGTGAGTTCTGATTTCTGGGCATCCAGGGTTCTGCGGCGTTCCTGGAAAATGTCGAGGGAGTATATGCCCTGCTCTAACAGATCGAACGCTGTGTTGAGCTGCTTTACTGTCTGGTTATATTTTTCTTCAAGGGAGTGGATGGAGTTTTCCAATACGGCCAGGGTGGTTTCGCTTCCCTTTTCCGGATCTTCCGGCCAGTCTAATTCGTATTCCGGAATCCATTCCCTTATGCCCTCAATGACCTTTTCTTCGATCAGAGTGAGGGGAGAGGAGATATTGCTGCACTTGCTGTTGGGACAGCGCAGGACGGGATAGCGCTCTTTTGTGTTACTGGTCTGCCTGACCATCAGGGCTCCGCACCTGGAGCAGTATACGAGGCCGGAAAGGGGGTTCTGCAAAGTTATATTCATGTTAGCCGGGAGTGGCTTGCCGGCCCTGATCTTTTGCACCAGGTTGTATTTTTCCTCCGGGATGATGGCCGGGAAGCGTCCACGAACCTTTTCGCAGTCGGCATCCTTGGGCCTGGTTTCAATGATCTTTCCGTTTACCATTTGCTTATGGACCTTGCGCCATTGCCAGCGCTGGTAGCCGCAGTAGGTTGGATTGCTTAAGATATCAATGACGGAGGATGCGGACCAGGACTTTCCGGTTCGGGAGGGTACGTTTAGGTCATTTAACCGGTCTCTGATCTGGTAGGATCCGAATGGAGCATAGCTGCCGTCTTCCTGCAGTTCGCCGGCGGTGTAAAGCTCGTAGATGTATTCAACGATTTTTGCTTCCTCTGGGAGAATCTCTAAGGTGTAGCCTTTATCACCTTTATGCTTGACCCTTTCATACCCGTAAGGAGCTGTTCCGGCGATGTACCAGCCGTCGCGGAAAGCTGCGATGCGGCCTCTTTGGATTCTCCGATTGATGGTTTTATATTCCCGGCGGGACATGAAGAGGTTGAACTCAAAATATTCTTCGTCGTATTCGTCGGAGGGGTCATAGGTTTTTAGCGGGGTGATGATCTTTGTGTTGCTGAATTTGAATGCTTCAGCTACAGTTCCCTGGTCTTTGGTATCGCCTCTGGCCAGACGTTCTATCTCCATTACGAGGACGCCCTCCCACATGCCCTGCATGACTTCTAATAACACCTGCTGCATTTTGGGCCGGGCGGATATGGTTTCTCCTGAAACAATTTCTTTGTATATGGCACCGACTTCAAGATCCATTTTTATGGCCAGTTCGGTTAATAGCTGTTCATGGCGGGCCAGGGTTTCGCCCTCGCCGCGAGCTTCTGCTTCTTTGTCTGCGCGGCTCTTGCGCAGGTACATGAGATAGGACATAGACGGGCTCCTTTCTTGTTGTTTTATTTTATGGATGCTGCGGAGACTTCATTCTGTTTTTGAGTATAAAAATAACGCCCTCTTGCCAGGACGTTTCGGAGATGATATAATTCGTGTGGGAATGATTATATCTTTCTGGGCGTTGCCTGGTGAGAGAAAATCTATGTAAAGCCGTTCGGTGTTGGTAGCACCGGGCGGTTTTGCTATTTCGCTTTCAGAAAACGGATGGCTAAATTTATAGTTCGAAATACCGCTGATGTAAAAGCAAATCCGTATAAAAACCCTGTACATAGTCTCTTGATGTTATTTGATCTGTAAGAACTAAAATATTGTACGGTTCCATCTATCGCCATAGGAATCATTAATATTAGAATGGAATATTTAAATACACGGAAAGGTGCTATAATAAACGCTGTGATATGCCCCAAGGCTATTCCTGTGCATCTTGCACATAAGGGTAATTGATATCCCTTGAAGAAAAAGCTTCGCTCCGGCATTTGATGACAGCCACAATATTTCTTAGACCATTCCATTGATTTTATCCAGAGAAGATCCTTTTTCTGAATCATGCCTTAAATTTATTACCGCAATTTGGGCAAACCCAATAATTCGTGGAAGTGATTTTTTTGCCTTTTCCGCAAGCTCCGCAAAGTATTCCGACCGGACCAAGCAGTAATGCTCCGCAGCAACCTTTTCCGGCTGAAAAATCTTTTCCTGATGATGACGTTTCCGTAATAATTTGACAATTCTCATTTCCGCATCTTGAGCATTTCATATTTTCGTTTCCTCCAAAAGTAAAGTTCTATTAAAACGCCATAGGCTATTTTAATTGTAATTCAATTAGATTTTCCAGCTGTTCAATGTAATTTTAGAACAATTCTTTAATAAAGCCATTCAGCACTGCAAATGCTGGGCGGTTTCTGCATGCCTGGGCTTAAGTTATTTGAGATCAATATTTGTTTGCTCCGGTGAATGATATCTTTTCAAACCCCATATCATTTTTTAAAATTGAATAGGTTATCTTCGCGACTTCTTGAGAAACAAGTCCGCTTTCACATAATTTTGAAGCAAAAGGTTCATCTTCAGCCGGTGCACTGGTTGTTTCTGTTTCCGTGCTTGGGACGGCTTCGGCCGTTGTTTCATTTTCGGTGCTGGCTTCGGCCAGGACGTCAGCCTTTTTGGAGGTAGTGGGAATATCCTGTCTTATAGCTAACCTTTTTCTTTTTAAACGGCCATCATTATTCAAAAGAGGTTTTTCTTTTACGATCAGCTCCTCCTGACTTGTCGCCTCCAATAGTTCTTCATAACTCAATAAAAATCATCTCCCTAAAAGTTTGGATCGTCCATGATATCATCATCATGTTTATTTCTTATTTTATCACTTAGTTCATTCTTTGAGAGGTCCGTGCGTTGGTGGGCAGCATCAGGAATTAGGCGTGAATTATCCTCTTTTGGACTTATCATTTCCACCTTTGACGAATCGGCGCTATTGCAACGATTATATTCCATTTCCAGGACTGTATTTACTGTATGCTTCCCTTTATCATCTATTAAACGATATTTATGTAGGAGATTTTGCTCCGTTTGGGTAATCTGAGCTTGCACTGGGGATTTTTCTTCCCGCGTTCTTTTTCCGATGTTTAAGTACGATTTCTCATCTTCAAGGCTAATTTTCTGCTTACCATCTAAAATCTTAAGGAGCGAATCCACATCCGTATTCATTCCGACAGCTATTTTTTTGATTGTGGGCAATGTTGGGGCAATAGGCTTATTATTTCTCGGGTTTATGTTATTTTCGAGCATAGAAATATAGCCTTTACTTAAACTGCTTCTTTGAGCAAAGTTATCCATGCTGATTTTATTTTCTTCTCTATACTGCCTTATTATATCGCCTAATGTCATTTGGACAGACCTCCCAATATATTGTTTAACATATTGTACATCGGTTTAAGAGGAATGTCAATAACAACGTTCAACATACTTGACAAGAGCGGAAACTCTTTTAAAACTTGCTAAAGCTTTAAATGCAAAAATAAGTGATATTTTTTTAAATAAAATATTCAACAAGTTAAACAAATGAGAGACAATACGAAAGCCAAACATTATCCGCAAGAAAGAAATAGTGGTACATATAGAAATTACGTTATCATGTAAATCCTGCTGATACCGTAACTGCTACCCGGAATGTAGCAAACGGTATCCGTGCAGAAATTATCAAAAACGGAAAGTTGTACAACCCGGTCAACATAAAATCAAACAGAAAGGGGTGTTGATATGGGCGTAGTAAAGGTAGTGAAAAAAGGACCGACAACTTTTATTTTCTGCGACGATTGCTGTAAGGATACGACGCCGGAAGAGGTGGAAGCCAGTAAAAAGCTGCTTGGGCAAATGGTTTATCCTGTATTAAGGGCGGCTTATTTACGAAAAGAGGAGACCGGCTGAGGCCGGGATCGGTGGACAAGCTTTTTTAGTGTTTTAAAAGTGAGAGAGGAGAAAAAGAAATGGGATTGTTTTTAGAGGAAAGACAGGTTTGGATCAATACTGGTCCTGTGTCCATGCTGGATCTGTGGCTCTATGAGGGAATCAAAGTAACATGTAAAAATATTTCACTCTTATTATAAAGGATTCTTAGGGGAAAATCAAGGTGAGTTATTGCAAAGAATGCCCCTATTGCGGGGCAAATCTGGATCCGGGGGAGCGCTGTGCTTGCAGAGAAGAGCCTGCAGAAGAAAAGCTTCAGTCGGTGAAAATCACTTATCAAGCGAGGAATGAGCGCAATGGCAGTTGAAAAGCTCGTATTTAACAGCAGGGAGGAATGGTTGCAGGCTAGAAAAAATCATATTGACGGATCCGATGCCAGGGCTGAAGAGCATTTAAGAGCACTGTTTTTCTTGGATTTTCCGCAGTATCAGGTCTTCTATGATGAAAACAATATGTTCTTAAACTCTTCTTATCCCTGGATGCACGCTTCCCTTGACGGGGAGCTGGTGGATGAGGACGGGCGGTATGGAATTTTGGAGATCAAGACAACAAATATTCTACAGTCCATGCAGAAGGAGAAATGGCGAGACCGGATCCCGGATAATTATTTCTGCCAAGTTCTTCATTATCTGGCTATGACCGGTTATGAATTTGCCGTCCTAAAGGCCCAGCCGAAAAGCGAGTGGGACGGTGAGTTAAGGATCACAACAAAGCATTATTTTATAGAAAGAAAGGATGTCGAGGAGGACATTAAATATCTGATTGAGGCTGAAAAGCGGTTCTGGAAATGTGTGGAATCGGGGAGGCGGCTAGATTTAATTCTCCTGGTGATATAAGGAGGTACATATGGAATTAAAAATATATAATCCCCAGGACAATGGTTTCCTGAAGAAGATTGATTGGAATTTTGACGAGCTGAAAGCGGAAATTACCGCTTCGTCCCAGGAGTACGAAACATCAGTTTACACGGATGACACGATATTTCCAGTATTGTTTCGGCGGTCCAGTCCATACCGGCCCTGCAGGAATGCACCAGTACCAGTATCTTGAATGCAGCACTTCTGGGGGATGTCCTTAATCTTTCTCCGAGCCCACAGCTGGGACAAGTCTATCTGGTACCCTATGATAACAAGAATAGTATTTGCCGTAAAAAGGGGAAGCCGACAAGAAAGGAGATCCTGCCGGCAACAGTATGAAAAATGTATGTATTACGGAGATTACTCTCCAAAAGCAGTATATAAGATTATCCTTAAAAGAGGCTGAAATAACAGGAAAAACTTTCACCTAAAAAAGGAGGAGCCGGTAAGATCGGGGGATCCTGCCGGCAGTATGAAAAAAGTTTTATATTAAGAGTTGTTTTGCGAGCTGGAATCAGGAATTCTTGTCCTCTGAACCATACCCCAAGAATAATTAGGAGGGGCATAAAAAGATGAGATTTTAAGTGGTTCATTACCCACATTAATGATGTTATGCCATGTGCCGGCGGGGACTAAGATAACATAATTGGTAAACGCGAGATATTGTCCATACATTGAGAATTTATCTTCACCTAACTGAATCAAGCCTAAACCGTCTTCTATTCGCAAAATCTGGTCGTGGTCAGGATGGGCTTCCATGCCAATAATTTCTCCGACAGGAATGCTCATTAGAGTGACCTGTAAATAAGCTCCTGTCCATAAAGTCGAGCGAAAATTATCGTTTTGTTGCGCTGCTTTGTTAAGATCAATAACAAAAGGGTTGGGTCCATAATCAGAGGGGAAAGTTGGCATGTTGGCAGTATCATAATTTGGGTTTTCAGAATTAGACATGCAGTTGGCCACCATTTTTAATATTTTATACTAATATATGTGCCATAAAAAGTACTGTTATCAAAAACAGCAATTTTATGGAGTGTTGTACGTTGAAAACTTAATATTGATAGTTGCTAGTATTTGAGTTAAAATTGTAATCGAAAAAGATTTGCAAAGGTGGGTTCGTTATGCTTATAGATGGAAATGAAAAAGAGAAAGAAGCCATGAATGCTTTTCATCAAGGAAATAGGGCCGAGGGCTTGAGGCTTCAAGAAGAATTTGCGGCGCAATTCCGGGAAGAATATAAAGAAAAAGATCATTGTTCATGTAAAAAGGCTTGCAGATATCATGGGAATTGTAAAGAATGTGTAGCGATTCACAGAGCGCATCAAGAGCACTTGCCAAATTGTATGCGGCCGATTGTGAACCAAAAGCTTAAACTTCTTTCAGAACTTACCGAACATACGCTTGCAAATGAAATAGAGCCGCCAAAAGAAATCTTGAGACGAGAAAAATAAAAAGTTAAATTTTGGTATTCTGTATCAAGAGAAATGAATATGTTAAGGAAAACTACCAGCTATCAACATTATGTTGGTAGTTTTTTATTGCCATAAAACAGGTGGCTTAGGGTTGGGATTAAATCAAGGCTTTCTGCCGTAATAATATTCCGGCAACATGGTGCAATTGCGCAGCGGTATCAATGTATGAATGATTTTCGTGCAGTATTATCTGCAACCATACCGGGAGTGTTATAAAGTAACGTCTGGTGCTGGTACTTTTAAAGAGTAATTTAGATAAATTGTTTTCCATCGTATCACCTCAAAAATATGGTGTGTGGAATGGAAAATAATAATACAGGAAGTATCTGGATGTCGGTGAAATTAGGATTTCCCGGAGTACCGGGAGAAAGGCAGAATTATGAATATTGGAGACAAAGTTGTTATGAATGATAAGTACGTGGTTGCAGAAAAGAACAAGGGTAAGGTATTTGTGGTTTGTAGTGAGCCATGGGATTTGTGTGGGACAGAGAGTGTGTTGTTGGAAGAATATCGGGGCGGCTACGCCGTAGATGGCCTTACCTTGGTAAACTGAAATTTAATTTGTCTTGAGAGTCCATAACCCATCCTCCCGGAAGTGGGTAAGCTCCACCCTTTGGCGTATACCGTTTACAGTAACATCACAAATATAAGTGGTCTGACGAAAGCGTTTATCAGTATCTACAACGCGATCAATGGCAACATCGGTGTAAGTACCGTCAGAAAAAGCATATCTGAAATAAACCGGTACACAATCGCCACGGGCGCTAAAGCTGGCGATCACCGGCAAAGTGCGATTATAGATTAAATCAATGGTTTCCTTTGGCTGTGGCTTGGCTGTGTGAAATGGCATATACATCACCTCGAGAAGAATTATGACAAACATATGTTCTGAACATATGAATTATAACAAACATGCGTTCTAATAACAAGAGGTAGTAAAAGGAAAAAGATAGGAAGGATAAATTGAGAAAGTCATCAAAGGAACATAAAGTGGACAGCGTGCTGCGGGAAAGGGTATTTCAGGCAGAGCTGGAAGACCTGATAAAGGGACTGCCAGCTACAACGTTCAATGCGCGAATGCCGGCTTATACATACACGGGCTTATGTCCGGATCTGGAGCTGCGGGACAAGCCGGGGAATAAAGAGAGGTGGAGCTGATTCTTTTACCAAAAACAAACACGATTGAGGGGTGGTGAGGCTTGGCAGGGGTAAGGAGTCGGAACAGGGATAAAGCCTTTGAGATATATAGGGAGCATGGCGGGAATATTACAAATCGTGAGATCGCCTCTGTCCTTGATGAGGATGAGAAAGTAATTGCTGTCTGGAAGAGCCGGGACAAATGGAATGTTGTACAACAATCAAAGAAACGTTGTACAACAAAGGGGAAAGGCGGCCAGCCGGGAAACAAAAATGCAGTGGGTAACAAAGGCGGTGCTGCCCCGGAAAAGAATAAGAACGCAGTTAAGACAGAAGAGTTTGAAGCTCTCTTTTTTAATGCCCTAGAAGAGGATGAGAAGCGGCTTATCAGTATGGTCCAGCTTGATAAAGAGCAACTCCTCCTGCAGGAAATTCAGCTTCTTACGGTCAGGGAACGGCGAATGCTAAAACGGATCGAAGATCTTAAACGTGCTGCTACCGATCAGGAGGAGATAAAGGCCGCCGGTATGACAGCTGTGAAATATAAGCACGGTACCGAAAAGGATAAGTGGACGGATATCACGGAATACACTGGAGTCCTGGGACAGATCCAGGCTGTGGAGGATGCCCTTACCCGAGTCCAGGCCCGCAAGCAGAAAGCCATTGATTCTCTGCATCGGTACGGCTTTGATGATGCCCGCCTGGAGCTGGAGATCATGAAAGTGGAACTGGAAACCTTAAAGCGGGATAATACGGATCAGGAAATTGAGGACGACGGCTTCATGGAAGCCATGAATGACTCTGCTGCTGAGATTTGGAGTGATGAAGATGTTTGAGAGAATCCGAGCGTTGGAAGCCCGAATTGAAAAGCTGAAGCAAAAGCGCAGTATATCTGCAAAGCTGCAGGTGTTTAAGTTCCAACCCTTCTCCTTGAAACAGAAAAAAGTATTGACTTGGTGGTGCGATACTTCTCCGGTCAAGGATAAAGATGGAATCATAGCGGACGGCGCAATTCGATCAGGAAAGACAGTCTGCATGTCTCTATCCTTTGTGATGTGGGCTATGTACCGGTTCAACGGTCAGAACTTCGCCATGTGTGGCAAGACGATAGGAAGCTTCCGGCGGAACGTCCTTTTCTGGCTGAAACTCATGCTTAAAAGCAGGGGCTATCACGTCATTGATCACAGAGCTGACAACCTGGTGGAGATCAGCCGGGGAAAGGTTACAAACTACTTCTACATATTCGGCGGCAAAGATGAACGGTCCCAGGACCTGATCCAGGGCATTACGCTGGCCGGGGTATTTTTCGATGAAGTCGCGTTGATGCCGGAGTCCTTTGTCAATCGGGCCACGGGAAGATGTTCCGTTGATGGATCTAAGTACTGGTTTAACTGCAACTCAGATGGACCGTACCACTGGTTTAAAACGAACTGGATTGATAAGGCCACCGGATTTCTGGGAAAGAAAAAGACAGAGGAAATCAAGGCCAGATACCGGAATAACTATAGCGGGGTCTTCTACAAACGCTACATCTTAGGCCTGTGGGCCATGACCGAGGGAATCATCTATGACATGTTCGATGTGGACCGGTATGTAAAGAAAGTGATTGAATTTGTCCGGCTGTTGATTGACGGTGGCCATTATGTCAGTGTTGACTACTGGTACTTCCTGGACAATACGAAAGATGGATCGCTGGAGTGCGCTTGCTGGCACAGCCGGAATAATGGAGCCCAGGAGATATGGTTGATTGACCAGGGTGATGATATTTAAGTGGGTAGTGCATAAGGATATGATATATAATAAATAATCAAGGAAGTTAAAATATGCACTATATTAATAAGAATGTAAACTTATATGGAAGAAGAGGCGTTGACCCAGAAGCGTATTGGATGCGTACACAGCAGCAAGGGCCTGGAGAAAGTGGAAACACAGGAACAGCTCCTACTGGTCCGACAGCGCCTCCGGAGCCAGTTACCTCGCCAACACCCACAGCTCCTACAGAGCCAACACCGCCAGTACCGGCGGAAATAAATTTTCCAGGTCTATTCAATCCGAATGTAAGTACGATTATATCTACTATTGAGAATTGCTTGGGGGTTACGATTCTTATTAGGCTAAAAAATGGTGAAAGCTTTTGGATGGTTCCGGAGATCAAAAACAGTGAAACGGTTTCGGGCCGTATCTGGAATGAAAGTTCAGGTTGGTATGCAGGTGAAGTTAATTTCTTTGATATATCCAATGTTACCTGTACTTCAGGGAATGGATCATAATATTATTTCGCATCAGCATAAACAAAAAGGCGGGTATCCGGTATTCCGGGCTCGCCTTAAAAATATTTATTATTCCTCATCGTTGGTATATGTGCCATTATCAAAGTCGATTTTTGTTCCTGGCCGCAATACATTTGTTGGCTCTCTTTTTACAATATTTCTTTCGACAAGGTCTTTTAAGTTATTTACGTAGTCAGGTGAGGCCCAATATATATCGTTATAATAAACAACCTTTCCGTCTGCCATTGCCTGCGCTGTAGTGGAAATATTACCACTAAACTGAATCCAACCCTGAGCAGGTCCGCCAACCGGCGTTCCATCAAGCTGACTTATCGGGTTAGAACAGCCCCCATCTTCTCGGAAATTATACCAGCCATCGGAAAAGCAGTAATCACCGACTTTCATGTATCCGGTGTTATCAAAATAGTACCACGGCCCATTGATTTGTTTAATTACATTAGCCGAATAGCTCCCATCATCATTCTGATACCACCATCCGATATTGTCCTGTTTCCACTGACCGGCAAAAGCCGTAATACACATTGCTGCTGTGGAAATTATAGTCGCAAAGAATAATCTTGTTTTCTTCATATAGTTCTCCCTCCTGCATATGAGTATTCGCATTATAAGCTTAGTTTATCACATATGTCTGAAAGGGCAAGAAGAATGTATTTATATTGCGTAAATAAGGGATTTATTCGTAACCTCCAAATGCCAGGACGCATTATATGCCCAGGGGCGGACCACTCCCGGCAAGAAAGTAACCAACGCTCCCGGCAGATCCCACAGCTCTGACCATCAGCGTGGAACCGCCTTTGATATTTACCGAAACAATGGGCAGGAGGCCTGTTGGAATACCAGGGAGAATGGAACCCAGGAGATCTGGTGTGTGGATGGAGCCGACGATATTTAAGTTCACTTCTGATCAGGACGGAGCGCTGCAATATCCGGGATGGAGGAACAAGCTTTACCCCCTATTCTTCACTCCTCGTCTATATTACACATATAATATAGTACAATCTCGAGAAAGGAGTGAAATGTATGAGTTGCTTTAATTGCGGATGCAGATGTAATTCCTGGAACAACAATGATTGTGACAATAACGATGATGATCGCGAACGATGCAGGCGGGAAATCAGAGAAGCCTATTGTAGAGGTTTTAGAGATGGGTGCAGGAATGCTCCTTGCCGTCGGAGAAACGAATGTGACAGCAACGATGACTGCGATTGTTAGGTAATTTAATAGGCGGGCATCCGGCATTCCGGGCCCGCCTTTAAGTTACCTATACCCTATCGGCCCATATACTTACGGCCCCCCAATGGCCGTAGCCCCCATTAACATGGTCAGAAGAGTCGTAGACTATGCCCTGACTGCAATCCCAAAAGAAAAAATCAGCCTTGGAATCCCCAATTACGGATACGACTGGCCTCTGCCCTTTGAGAGAGGAGTGACGAGAGCCGAAACCATCAGCAATTTGGCGGCCGTCCAGATTGCCATTGAACACGGAGCAGAAATTCAGTTTGACGAAGTCGCTATGTCTCCATACTTCCGTTACTGGCAGTATGGAGTCCAGCATGAGGTATGGTTTGAGGATGCAAGAAGCTATAAAGCCAAATTTGACCTTATTAAAGAATATGGACTCACTGGAGCAGGTTATTGGCAGCTCATGCAATTTTTCCGTGCCAACTGGCTGATTTTGGAGCAGATGTTTGAAATAAAGAGAATAGGTGACTGAACGTTTGAATGAGGGATACCGGCGGCATTGCTGGTATCCCTTTTTATAGCCAGTCCGGTCAGCAATTGCTCGCCGCAGGTCTCTGCTTCTTTATCTGCACAACGTTTGGCCGGTACATGAGATATGACATGAGCAGTCTCCTTTCCAGACCTGTTTTATTCTATGGAAACAGTGCGTTCTTAATTCTGTTTTTAGCATAAAAACCTGCTAATAAAAGTCAAGTACTTTTCAGTAGGTTTTAAAATTATTTCGTCAATCTATTTTTGTGTACAACAAGAAGGCTGGCATTATGTTCCAGCCTGTACAAACTCATAGGATTTATGTTCTATTGATAAACTGCGATTACCCTTGCATAATAAATTCGCAAGAACTTATTCAAACCGGCAATCTTTGCATGTTTCTTACTTTTACCTTCACCTTCCTTTTTTAAGATATAGTTGAAAACTGCATCATCCTTTGGAGCCGGATGACTCTTAAGCACTCTCATCACTTCATATCCAACCTTCCTGAGCGTTGAAGAACCTCGTTTCGTTATCTTGCGTTTTGATCCAATAAACTGTCCCGATTCATACGGTGGTGGGTCAATTCCAGCCCATGCTATGAGTGCCTTTGCACTGTGCAACCGTCTCACATCGCCAATTTCTGCAATCAGTTTAACCGCAAGAACATCACCAACTCCGCCCATTTCCCTGACTGTTGAATATTCAGGTAGGGACTTCGCAAGTACTTGCATCCGTGTTAAAATGAGAGACAGGGAGCTATCCACAGCCCTCAATACTGATACCGCTTCCTGTACTAACATTTTGGTCGATGGGGTACTGGAAGACAGTGTGGGAATGCCACTCGAAGCTAATTCATAGACTGCTTCAGCCTTGGTTCTGCTTCGGTGGTATTTCTTTTCCTTTGCCCAAATAAGATACTCCTCTATGAATTCCTCCAGGCTCATAGATGTGATTAATTCAAAGTGCCAAAATCTCTCTACAAAATCACTGAGCTTGTCCTTGCTACTAGCTTCATTCCAACTGTTAAACATCTTCTTAATACAAGGCATCACATAATCCAGGATATGCGTCAATTCCTGCAGTGCTTTCACATGAAGCTCCATATAGTGCCGATATCTGCGTCCAAGAAGTTTAAGTTCAGCATAGGTTTTTTCATCCCCTTCATATTTCTGTAACTTGAACCATTTTTCAATTCCATAGTTCGCAATCATTATCGAATCAAGTTTGTCAGTCTTTGCCCCTCTGATGCTGTTATTCTTCGCATATTTCTTCATTGCAAACGGATTGACAACAGAGACGAAATATCCCTTGTCATGAAGAAATGTCAAAATGATGTTGTATCATAAAAGTTGACACCCTATTCTCAAGGATTTTGATATAATTATAATCAATACGAGAACAGGAGAAAACAACATATGGCACAGAATCAAAAATCTTATGACAATGAATTTAAA
>JAEZFK010000005.1 GCA_023437715.1 Bacillota bacterium
TAGCTCAGTTGGTAGAGCAGAGGACTGAAAATCCTCGTGTCGCTGGTTCGATTCCGGCTTTGGGCATATGGGATACTAGCTCAGGTGGTAGAGCACTTGACTTTTAATCAAGTTGTCCGGGGTTCGAGTCCCCGGTGTCTCAGGACAAGTCTTGAAACAGTGATGTTTCAGGGCTTTTTATTTTTCCTTATGATTAAAAAGATTAAAGATTAGAAAATTAAAAAAGTCCGATGAAATAATGGCTTATTCATCGAACTCAACAATAACGTAATATCCTCTGTCATTGTGCTTTACCTCTTTTACAATTCCATGATCGGACTTGATCCTGTCTCTTCCCTCATAGCAGCCTGACATGGCAACGGCAGGATCTATGATGTAGCTGTAGCTGCTGGTCCCTTCCCGTTCTATGATCTGAACTTCATCTCCTGCGTTCACCAGGCCGGGGCGCTCCATTTTAAATTCTATTAATCTCATAATGACCTCCATTCCGTTGCTGATGGCAGCGCACTTTTCACATTCCTTTTTATTTCTAAATTAATATTCTGAATTAGTATTATAACGCTGCCAGAAAAAATTGTAAAGCGGGGATAAGAATGCTATACTTAAGAGGCGGGATTAAAAGAGATCGAGTAAAGGAAAGAGATAATCTTAAAAAGGTGAGCCTTAAGAGATGAACCTTAAAAAAGTACAGGATTTAAAAGAGAAATAAGGCCTAAAAAACAGGTTTTAGAAATCTAAAGGTTTTAGAAATCTAAGAAGAAAGACGGTTTGAATGATGAATGAGATGTCAGGTTTATTGGAAAAGCTGATGGAGTATGGGAAGTCAGATTTTTATCCTTTTCATATGCCGGGACATAAGAGGCAGAGCAGGGAGAAATTTGCTGAGGATTTTCCCAATCCATTTTCCATTGACATTACGGAAATAGATGGCTTTGATAATTTACACCATCCGGAAGGAATTTTGAAGGAATCTATGGAATGGGCTTCAGCTGTTTATGGGAGCCACAGGACCTATTATCTGGTAAACGGGAGCAGCTGCGGGATACTCAGCGCCATAAGCGGTACGGTGTCAAATGGAGGAACCATTCTTATGAGCAGGAATTGTCATAAGTCTGCTTATCATGGAGTTTTCCTCAATCGGCTGAAGGCGGAGTATATTTATCCACAAATAATACCGGAGTTCGGGCTTCAAGGTGGATTATTGCCGGAAAAGGTTGAAGAGATGTTGATAAAGCATCCAGAGATTCAGGCGGTGCTTGTGGTGTCCCCGACCTATGACGGAATTGTTTCGGATATTGAGGCTATTGCAGAGATCGCCCATGGATTTCATCTGCCTTTGATTGTGGATGAGGCCCATGGGGCCCATTTCCCTTATGGCAAGAAAGCCGGATTTCCTGTTTCGGCATTGGAATTGGGAGCGGATGTGGTGATACAGAGTCTTCACAAAACCCTTCCGTCTTTTACCCAGACGGCTCTTATGCACGTCAGGGAAGGGTATGTGAATTTGGAAAGGCTGGAACGCTATGTGCATATGTATCAAACCAGCAGTCCGTCTTATATTTTTATGGCAGGAATTGAAAACTGCATACGCTATATGTCCGGAGAAGGTTCTGATCAGATGGTGATGTTTTATAACCGGTTGGAAAGGATTCGTAAAAGGCTGTCTGGTATGGAACAGCTACGGCTTCTTACAGACGAAATTACAGGTCATTTTGGAGTGTATGATATGGATAAGTCTAAGATCATTATCTCTTCAAAAGGGACTGGAATGTCCGGGGCTCAGCTTGACGACCGGTTGAGAAAGGAATATCATCTGGAAATGGAAATGTGCGGTTCAGATTATGTGACGGCAATTACCACTCTGGCAGATACAGAGGAGGGCCTTAAGAGGCTTTGTAAAGCTCTTTTGGCGATAGATGCTGAACTGGGTGCTAAGAGGCCGAATAGAGGGAAAGAAAGCTTATTCTCGGCCTCAGACGGGCTTTCGGAAAACCAAGTGCCTGTAACTCCGGCCATAGATGAGGTTTCAGAAAGCCGGTTGACCATAGCCCAGGCCATGGATGCGCCAAGATATCGGGTTCCTATTTCAGATGCTGAGGGGCTGGTATCGGCGGAATTTATTTATGTATATCCGCCTGGAATTCCCATTGTTGCGCCGGGAGAGGTTTTGAGAAAGGCCAATATTGATCTGATTGTGAAATACAGGGAATTGGGGCTTCCAATACAGGGAATGGAAGATAAGAATGTGGAAATTCTCTATGTGGTGGATGAAAGAAAATAGAATGAAATGATGGAGCGGATTAGGATGGGGAAAATATTTTACGTGATGGGAAAGAGCGCAACCGGAAAAGATACTGTTTATAAAAGGCTTTTAGAAAGACTTCCCCAATTGAAGAAGGTTATTTTATATACTACCAGACCTATCCGGGATGGGGAAAAGGACGGCGTGGAGTATTACTTTACTGTAGGGGAAAGGCTGGAGGAATTTCGCAGGGCGGACCGGCTTATTGAAGAGAGGACTTATAAGACAGTTTATGGGCCGTGGAGCTATTTTACCGTGGATGACGGTCAGATTGATTTATCAGGGGAAAGCAATTATCTGATGATCGGTACTCTGGAATCATATGAGAAAACCAGGGCTTATTTCGGAGAGGACAAGCTGTTTCCCATTTACCTTGAGGTTGAGGATGGGGAGCGGATTTTAAGGGCTGTTGAGCGTGAGAAAGCTCAGAAAGTTCCCAAATACAAGGAGATGTGCAGAAGATTTCTGGCGGACGAAGAGGATTTTAAGGAAGAAAATTTAAAAAGGTGCGGGATTGAAAAACGGTTCTGCAACCGGGAGCTGGAATCGTGCATGGAAGAGATCGTAAGGGCTGTGAAAGCGGAGATGTGATTTATGCAGGATATAGACCCATTATTACCACAGAAGATATGGATTTGCAGAGATTTCTTCACATACGGGGGTGCGGTCAAAAACCAGGACTAGCTAAATCATTCCGAGGCTCTGTTTATACTCCCTTGAGCTCATATATTGGACAAAAAGCATGAAAGGCGCTGTGAGACTTTCATGCTTTTTAATTTTGAGATTTAAATCTTTTATTTTTGATCTTTTATTTCTAATTTCTTATTTTTTCCAACTCTTTTATTTGGCGGCAAGGCGTTTTGCCTTTGCTTCCATTCTGGTTCTGGTTACGTCGATAAATACGGCGGCGATTATTACAAGTCCGATAACAACATATTGTACGGAGCTGGAAGCATTTAAAAGTGTTAAGCCGTTTCGGATGGTGGAGATCATCAGGGCTCCGATTAAGGTTCCCCAGATGGTTCCTTTTCCTCCCATAAAGGAGGCGCCTCCGATGATACAGGCAGCGATGGCATCCGTATCATAGGGAGAGATGGCAGCCGACGGGTTAGCTACTGCAGAACGGCCTACGATGACCAGGCCTGCGATAGCGCACATAAATCCGGATAAGCTGTATACAAAAATCAGTATGTTATCAGAATTGATTCCGGAAAGGCGGGCAGCTTCCGGGTTGCCCCCCACACAGTAGATCATTCTTCCAAGAGCGGTTTTATTTAAGAAGAAATGGTATACGATGTAGACCAGCAGCAGAATCACAAAGCAGAGAGGAATACCGGAAAATTGACCGGATACTTTAAATAAGTTGCTGGAACCTAAAAAGGTAACTGCCGCCGGAAAGTCGGAGATTGTTTTCGTTGAAACCACTAACAGGGCCAGGCCGCAGAGAACATTTTTCATGCCCAGGGTTGAAACGAAAGGATGGGGCAGGTGCATTTTTGTGAGCAGGATACCGTTTAGGAAGCCGACGGCAATACCGGTTACAATGCAGACCAGGATCAGAACAAAGGAGTTTGTAACGCCGAAGGAGTTTTTTAACATACCCATCATACATGCGCACAGAATGGCGTTTGCTCCTACGGATAAGTCAATGCCGGCGGTAATCAGCACAACCAGCATGGCGGCGGAAATGAGCCCGTTAACAGCCGTCTGCCTTAGGATGTTCATCATATTGTTCAGGGTGAAAAATTTATCCGTTGACAAGGATAGGACAATGAACAGAATCACCAGTGCCAGCAAAGGAGCTACCTTTCCCATAATGTCTTTTAATTTTTTTGTTTTCATCGAATCTCGCCTCCCCAAGCAGCTTTCATGATAATTTCCTGATTCAGTATATCCGTTTTTCTCGAAAGTTCTCCCATGATTTTTCCTTCCCTCATGACAATCACTCTATCGCTCATTCCAATGATCTCCGGTAATTCGGAAGAAATCATGATTACGCATTTTCCGGCGCTGACCAGGCGGTTCATGATGTTGTAGACCTCTACCTTAGCCCCTACGTCAATTCCTCTGGTGGGCTCGTCAAATATATAGATATCTGCGTTTGTATTGATCCATTTTCCAATGACTACCTTTTGCTGGTTGCCGCCTGACAGCTGGCCCACCACTTCCTGCGGAGTGGGGGTTTTGATCTTTAAGTCGTTAATATTTTCTTCGGCCATCTGGTCGATCTGCTTCTCATCAAAGAACAGGCCTTTTGTACAGTGTTTCATATTGCTGAGAATCAGGTTTGTCCGGACAGACTGGGAAAGAACCAGGCCCTGGCCCTTCCGGTCCTCGGTTAAGAAAGCCATTCCGCAGCGCACCCCGTCCTGGGGGGTTTTTATGTGTACCTTTTTTCCGTTTACATAAATATCACCGCTGTCATAGGGATCGGCGCCGAATATGGCACGGAAGGTTTCGGTTCTGCCAGCGCCTACCAGGCCTGCAAAACCCAGGATCTCCCCATGGTTTGCGTGGAAGCTGATATCTCTTAAGACTCCTGCGGATTTTAAATGCTCCACCCGGAGGGCTTCTGTACCAACTTCCACCTCTACCTTCGGATACTGGTTATCCAGGGTTCTTCCCACCATGGCGGAAATCAGGGAATCGTTATCCAGCTCAGAGGTATCCTTGGTCAGAATATGTTCTCCGTCTCTCATAACGGTTACACGGTCGCACAGTTCAAAGAGTTCTTCCAGCTTATGGGAGACAAAGAGGATTGCAACGCCCTTTTCCTTTAAGGAACGGACGGTTTTCATCAGCTGTTCCACCTCTTTTTCTCCCAGGCTGGAGGTTGGCTCATCCATGATGATCAGCTTTGCATCGATCAGGACGGCCTTTGCTATTTCCACCATCTGCTGAATGCCCATGCCGTAGGAGCCGCATTCTTTTTTTACATCAATATCCTGGCCCAGGGAAAGCATGACTTCATGTGCTTTTTCATGCATTTTCTGATATTCCAGGAAAGGGCTTCCTTTCTTTTTCAGGGCTTTATTGATAAAAATATTGTCGGTGACGGAAAGAAGCCTGACAATGTTTAATTCCTGGTATACGCAGGCAATTCCGGAGGAGGCGGCATCATTTGGATTTTTAAATGAAACCTTATTTCCTTCTATATAGATTTCGCCCTCTTCCGGAATATGTACGCCGGTCAGCACTTTGATCAGGGTGGACTTTCCGGCGCCGTTTTCACCGATCAGCCCATGGATCTCTCCGGGCCTGATCTGCAATGACATATTCCGCATTGCTACTACACCAGGAAAGCGTTTCGTTACATTTTTAAGCTCAATCAAATAATTGCTCATAATGTCATTAAACCTTTCCTAAACTATTCAGACAGATTATTTTAAGTAGCCTTTCAGTGTTTCCATATATTCCTTTGCATTTTCAGCAGTAATGACCTTACAGCCTGTATCAGTGAACTTCTCTACGGTTTCGCCCTTAACAGCCTTTAAAGCTGTTTCTACGGCCTCATAGCCCATGGTATAAGCGGCCTGTGCGCAGGTGGCGGTTATGTTGCCGTCGATGATGTTCTGAACGCCGCTCTGGTTGCCGTCAAAGCCTACGATGATGATATCCTTTAAGCCAAGCTGCTTGATCGCGTTGGAAGCTCCGGCAGCGGTATCGTCGTTATGGCAGCAGACGATCTGAATGTCACCGTTCTGAGCTGTTAATATGTTCTCCATTACATTGGCGGCTGTGTCAGGATTGGACTGAGCATACTGTACGGAAACAACTTCTACGCCGTTTTCTTCAAGTCCCTTGGTAAAGCCTGCCTGGCGGGCATCGCTGGTGGAGTTTCCTTCCACTCCTCCGATAATAACGGCTTTAGCACCCTTTCCGGCTTTCTGAGCGGCGAATACGCCTCCCTGATAAGCTGCGTTGTCATTTCCTGTTCCGACAAAGGACACTTTTCCGGGAATGTCGGCATCTGTATCTACGGTTATGATGGGGATTTTTACATCTCCGATTACGCTTGCCACGGAGTCGGACTGCAGCGGAGCGATGACAAAGGCATCTACGCCTCCGGAAAGCATGGTTTCGATCATGTTGTTCTGTTCATCGTATGCGGTCTCAGAAGCCGGTCCCTGTAAATCAACCTTAACTCCCAGATCCTTTGAAGCGGCGTTGACACCGGCAGCAACGTATCCCCAGTACTCGCTGGACAATGTCTTTAAGATGACACCGATTGTGACATCGCCTGAGGCGGAGGCGGTGTTTTCCTTTGTATCAGGGGTTACGGCGGACTTTTTTTCTCCGCAGCCGGTCATGGAAACCACCATGGCTGATACTAGGAGCATGGATAAAAGCTTTCTTTTCATTGTTTGAATCTCCCTTCTTACTTCCCTTTGATTTGATAAAATGAATGAATGTTGTGTGTTTGTTATTTTAACAGTAAAAAAAGGCTGGAACAATGGTATATTTTGTGCTAAATGGGGGTATTTTTTTCGATTGCATTTAAATAATAAGAAAAAAAGTCTTATTAAAAAGGAAAATAAGACTTTTTTATGGTTGAAGTATACAAATAGTAATTTGTGGAAATGGCTAATCTCCGGTAATTATTCCGTTGTGGAACGTAATATTTTTCCCTTCCATAGTATAGGCTTCTGCAATCTGGTTTGTAATGATGATTACGGCGATGCCTGATTTTAAGACCTCTTTCAGCAGGTTAATGGTAACCTGGCGCATCTGGAAGTCAACGGATGAAAAGGGTTTTATACATACCAGGATTTTCGGGCGGATAAGGATCCATTGATAATATAAAAGCTTTAATTTGCATTCATCATTTGCTTTATATGTTTTTTGTGTTAATTCCTCTTCGCTGAATATTCCCTCCAGCAAGTGGCGTGTCATCTTCCTGTATTTATTTCTGAGAAAGAAGCCCTGATTTTTGCGCTGGATCATAAAGGCCAGGTTATCCAGAATGGTCATGTCCATAAACAGCATTTCTTCCATGGGACGCCCTTCGATGAACGCGATTCCGTCCCGGATGGACTGATGGACGGAGCGGAAGAAGTGGCGGCGTCCGTTCAGTAAAATTCTGCCGGACTCAAATCCGCATTCTCCCTGAAGGATGGAAAGGATGTTCCTGCATTCCGTGGAATCCAGGTCCAGAATATTCACTACCTCTCCTGCATTTAAGGATAAATTTAATGCGGGGAGATCAGGCAGCTTTACGTCTTTAAATTCTAAAACAGTTTTTTTATCAACCTCTTTTTCCGACAGGGCATGTTTCTTTAATGTATTTTTTTTAGTCTTTTCAAACAGTTCCATATAGGTCTGGGATTTGGAAAAGTCTTCCCGGTTCATATGGCCGATGGTCCGGCCGTTTTTGATGATGGTTATTTCATCGGCGTATTCGTATAACTTGTTGGAGCTGTTTACAACATAGATAAATGTCATTCCCCTGGCTTTCAGCTTTGCTGCCAGATTGAAAAATTCTTTCAGCTGCCGTTCGGTCATGATGGCTTCAACATCCGTTATGACGGCTAGATGAAAGCCTGAGACATAGGCCCGCAGCAGCTCCACCTGCTTTTGCATTCCCGTATCCAGCATGTGGGCCTTTTCCAGAAGCGGTATGGTTATGTCTAAGTCCTTAAGAAGCCCGGGGGCATTCCTGCAAAGGGGCTGCACCAGCTTTAAATAGGGGACACGCCCGCTTGCCACAAAGATATTTTCAGCCACGCTTAATTCGGAAAAGGTTCCCTGGTTCCGGCCGATGAATGCGATCTGCTTTACCATCTGCTCCTGCATGCGGGGGGAGGTTATCTTTTTTCCTTCAAAATAGGTCCAGCCATGGCCGGGCTTTAGGTTTCCGTAAAGGAGCTGCAGGAAGTATTCTTTTTCAATGATGTTGTTTACGATGACGCAGCAGAGCTGTCCCTCAAATGCCCGGAAAAAAAGGCCGTTGATGTAGGTCTGGTCATCCAGGGAGCAGTGGATATTTTCATAGCGGAGTATTTCTTTTCTCATCAGACCCTCCCCTCTGTCTGCTCAAACATATAAGGAAAGGTCAGGCAGACCTCGGTTCCGATTTCAGGGGTGCTGAAAATGTGGATGCCGTACTCGTCTCCCATGAGAAGGCGGATTCTGGAATTCACATTAATGAGAGCGATTCCGCCTTTCCCGTTTTCATTGGCGGAGCCGTCGCCGGCATCCACGCGGGACAGCTTTTCGTTGAGGCGGCCCAGACGGTCTTCTTCGATGCCGACTCCGTCATCAACCACGGAAATATAAAGGATGGTGTCGCTGTGCTCAATATCGATGACAATGGTGCCTCCTGCAACCTTGGGCTCTAACCCGTGCTTAATGGCATTTTCCACGATTGGCTGCAGGGTCAGCTTTGGGATGGGGGTCTTTAATATGCTCTTATCATTTTCAGGCAGCTTGATTTTTAAGTCCAGCTTATCGTCAAAGCGGTATTTCTGGATCAGGAAGTAGTTCTCCACATTGGTCAGTTCTTCCTGAAGGGTGCTGAGGCTCTCCATTTTCGAGGTTGTATAACGGAAGAATACGGCAAGAGCTTCGGCGATCTTTCCGATTTCCGGAACGCCTGCCATAATCGCATCGGAACGGATGGATTCCAGCACATTATAGAGAAAATGGGGGTTGATCTGATTCTGAAGGGCTAAATACCTTGCCTGCTGTTTTGCATTTTCAATAATTTTATCCTTGTCCAGTATGGTATGAATCTTTAGGACCAGGGCATCCGCATCCGGGGAGATTCCTTCCAGGTCCTTGAAAATTTCAGTGAATATGATGCCGTCATTAAATAACTCTATTTTTCTCCGGATGGTCTGAAAAGGCTCTAGGATCCAGATTTTTCCTATTGCCAGCAGCAGGAGAAAGAAGAACAGCATTGTCCATGCAGCCACTCCATAGAGAACGGATTCTGCCAGCCTTGGCTTTAAGAGTATGAGGAAGAACAGGATGAGGGAAAGGCAGGCCCACAGGATCATGGACCGGGTCCAGATCGTAATCCGTTTTTTTAACCATTGTTTTTTCAAGGGATTTCCTCCTGGTTTAACGTTCTAAAAACATTTTGCGGTATTCATTGGGAGAGACGCCCAGTGTTTTCTTAAACTGCTTGGTAAAGAATTTGATATCATTATAGCCAACCAGCTCCGCAATTTCGCTTATACTCCGTTCTTTTTCCACCAGAAGCTTTTTGGCCGTTTCGATCCTCACCAACTGTATATATTCGGTCAGGGTTTTGCCGGTTTCTTTTTTAAACAGGTATGAAAAATAGGTATAGCTGAAGCCTGCGTTTTTTGCCAGCTCCTCCAGCTTTATATTGACGCCCTTGTTTTCTTCTATATAATGCTTGGCATAGGAAACCGGCTTTATTTCCCTGTTTTTTAAATGATCTAAAACCTCATGAAGAGTTTTCACAAGGGTTTCTTCCAGAAGATCAAATGCCTGGTCAAGGGTGGCGCAGTGTTCAAACATCCAGGAAAAGCTGCGGATGGTCAGGTTTTGGTTTAAGGTCGGGTCCAGCTGCTTAAAGCCGTCCAGATAGTAATGGGCAAGCTGAATCAGCCCTGCTTTGACGGCAAGGCCGGAAATATCTTTTGCTCCATACATGAGCCGTTTGGCTTCGGTTAAGCATTTTTTGATTTCATCTGTTTCAAAGGCTTCGGGCCTGTCTTCCAGAAGCTTTGAAAGCTGGGAGACCAGAGAAACTTTTTCTCCCGGTCCCGGCTTGATGTTATCTGAAAGAAGCCTGTCATACATGGAGATCCGGCTTTTTTGTATCTGGCGGATGAGCTCCTCACAGGAATCGGCCGGTTCTGTGATTATGGCTGTAAAATAGAGTTTTGGAAACAGATCCTGAAGCCCCATAACACGGTCTTTTACACGGTTTAGGGCTTTCATCAGCTCTTCTTTGTCAGTTGGTTCCTGGCAGAACAGCAAAAAGATTCCCTCATCGGTTGCTTCCATAATCAATTCGGCCTCATCGGAAGCAAATTCAACCGGAAGGATCTCCATGGTTTTTTCTATTAAAAGATGATAAGCTTCTTTTGTAAATTCTTTATATTCAATGTCCGGTTTTATAAACAGGCATTGTCCCTGAAGGCTGTCGGCCTGGGAGGGGTTTATTCTGCGTATTTCCTTTAAAACTGTTTCCGGGTTTTCCTCGGGTTTTTGTTCCAGCACTATTTTTAAAAATACCCGTTTGAATTCGCCGGAATAATTTTTAACGGTTTTTTCCAAGTGAACCTGGGCTTCCTCATTGCTCTTTTGCTCCAGAGTCTCTTTTACCAGCTTTTTTAAGGTACGGGTTAAATCTTCCTGGTTAATGGGCTTTAATAAATAATCCCGCACCCCGTACCGGATTCCCTGCTGTGCGTATTGAAAGTCCTTGTATCCGCTGATGATAATACATTTCAGCGCGTCATTCTGCTTTTTGGCTTCCTCAATCAGCTGAAGGCCGTCCATACCCGGCATCCGGATATCTGTAAGCAGAAAATCAGGCTTCTTTTCCTGAATCAATTGAAGAGCGGAGATGCCGTCATAAGCAACCCCTAAAAGCTCCGCCCCTATTTCTTCCCAATCAATTAAATATTCCAGGAGCCTGCAAATCTTCTTTTCGTCGTCTGCAATCACTACACGTAATATTGAAATCATCCCCTATTGTTAAAATCATATATGAAATTATGCCTTCTTCCTTTTTAAGTATACTTCACCGGGGCGGTAATCTCAACTCAAAAAGTTTTATGGACTGCAAAATATTGTTTGAATATGTCCGGAACAGAACGAAATCATAGGGGATTTGGCAATACTTCTTTCTTGTGGTGATAAAAGTTCTATGCTATAATTACTGTAATTCGTTTTCCGGAACAAACGAAACCGGAGTACGGGTTAGAGCACAGGGGCGGGGAGGTGTCTTTATGCCGGGATTTAGTGATATTATCGGTCATGAAAGAATCAAGGAGCATTTGCAGAAAGCGATTGAATCAAATCATGTTTCCCATGCGTATATTCTCACAGGAGAAGCAGGGATGGGGAGAAAATCCCTGGCTAATGCATTTGCCATGACGCTTCTCTGCGAAAAGGGAAAAAGTGAGCCCTGCATGGAGTGTCATGCCTGCAAACAGGTGATGAGCGGTAATCATCCGGATCTGGTTTATGTGACCCATGAGAAGCCGGGGAGCATCGGCGTGGACGATATCAGGGAGCAGATCCATGATACGATCATGATACGGCCCTATAGCAGCTATTATAAAATTTACATTGTGGACGAGGCGGAAAAGATGACGGTTCAGGCCCAGAATGCTCTTTTAAAGACCATTGAGGAGCCGCCGTCCTATGCGGTTATTATGCTTCTGACTGTCAACCAGGAAGCATTTCTGCCTACCATTCTTTCCAGATGCGTGCAGTTAAAGCTAAAGCCGCTTCAGGATTCGGTGGTAAAGTCCTATTTGATGGGGTCTTTGGGCATCGGAGAGACCCGGGCGGAGGTTTATGCCGCTTTTGCCAGGGGGAATTTGGGAAAGGCCATTCATCTGGCTTCTTCGGAGGAGTTTCAGCTTATGTATAAGGAGCTGATCCATATGCTGAAGCATTTAAAGGATATGGATATTATTGAGCTTCTTATGTACATTAAGAAGATGAAGGATGAAAATCTGGATATTTTTGACTGCCTTGATTTTATGCAGTTATGGTACCGGGATGTTTTGATGTATAAGGTGACACGTGATATCAATCTTCTTGTTTTCAGGGAAGAATACAATACAATCAGGGAAATGAGTGCCGCCAGTGCTTATGAAGGCATTGAGATGATCTTACAGGCCATTGATAAGGCCAGAATCCGTCTGGATGCCAATGTTAATATGGAACTGGCCATGGAGCTTATGCTGCTGGTAATGAAGGAGAATTAATCGATGATAAAGGTAATTGGCGTAAGATTCCGAAATGCGGGGAAGATTTATTATTTTGATCCCATGAGTCTGGAAGTCCGGACAGGGGATCATGTAATCGTTGAGACCGCAAGAGGAATTGAATATGGTTACGTGGTTTTAGGCTGCCGGGAAGTGGAAGATGACAAGGTGGTTCAGCCGTTAAAGCCGGTCATCCGCATGGCAACCAAAACCGATGATGAGGTGGAAAAGAAGAACCACGAGAAGGAAAAGGATGCTTTTAAGATCTGCAAGGAAAAGATCCGTAAGCATGGGCTTCAGATGAAGCTGATTGATGCGGAATATACCTTTGACAATAATAAAGTGCTGTTTTATTTCACGGCTGACGGGAGAATTGATTTCAGGGAGCTTGTAAAGGATCTGGCCTCTGTTTTCAAGACCAGGATCGAGCTTCGTCAGGTAGGGGTCCGGGATGAGACAAAGATCGTGGGAGGAATCGGCATCTGCGGAAGAACCTTATGCTGTCATTCCTATTTGTCGGAATTTATACCGGTTTCCATTAAGATGGCCAAGGAGCAGAACCTGTCCTTAAATCCTACCAAGATATCAGGAGTCTGCGGCAGGCTCATGTGCTGTCTTAAGAATGAAGAGGAAACCTATGAGGAGCTTAACAGCAAGCTTCCCAATGTGGGAGATTATGTGACCACGGATGACGGGCTTAAGGGAGAGGTTCATTCGGTCAGCGTTTTAAGGCAGTTAGTCAAGGTTGTCGTTACCATTAAGGATGAAAAGGAAATCAGGGAATACCGGGTGGATCAGCTGAAATTCAAGCCCAGACGGCGCAGGGAGAAAAACCAGGTGACGGATGCGGAATTAAAGGCTCTGGAAGCTCTTGAAAAGAAAGAGGGAAAGTCGAAGCTAGATGACAATTGATTTAAAAGAGAACGAGCGGATCGACGATCTGCAGAGAAACGGATATAAGATCATACAGAAACGGGACGGATTCTGTTTCGGCATGGATGCAGTGCTTCTTTCCGGGTTTGCAAATGTGAAGCAGGGAGAGAAAGCACTGGATCTGGGAACGGGAACCGGGATCATTCCCCTGCTTCTGGAGGCAAGGTATCAGGGAAGCCATTATACCGGACTGGAGATTCAGGAGGAAATGGCGGAAATGGCCGCAAGAAGCGTGGCTTTGAACCGTTTGGAAGATAAAATCAGGATTGTTACAGGAGATATTAAGGAAGCCAGCCGTTTATTTGGTGCGGCTTCCTTTGACGTAGTGACCTCCAATCCGCCTTATATGAATGATGCTCATGGGCTTAAGAATCCGGATTTACCTAAGGCCATAGCGCGGCATGAGGTTTTATGCAGCCTGGAGGATGTGGTGAGAGAGGCCTCAAGGCTTTTGCGGCCAGGGGGAAGGTTTTATATGGTTCACAGGCCTCACAGGCTGGTGGAGATCATTACGGTTCTTAAGCAGCGGCGGCTGGAGCCGAAAAGGATGAAGATGGTTCATCCTTTTGTAGATAAGGAAGCAAATATGGTTCTGATTGAAGCGGTAAGGGGAGGAAGGTCCATGATTAAGGTGGAGGCCCCGATTGTTGTGTACAAGGAGCCGGGGGTGTATACGGATGAGATTTATACGATTTATGGGTATTGATTTCACGGGGTATTGGTTATAAAGATTTAGCGCAGTATTTTTTAGCGCATCTTTTCTATATATAGACAGGAGTTTGCAGCGTATATTATGTGTCTTTTATGGGGGCGGATGACATGGATTTTAGAAAAACATTTGATGCAATTCCAGAGGAGTTCGACAAATGGAGACCTCGTTACTGTGATGAACTTTTTGCTGATGTAATTGATTATGCAAAAATTGATGAGAGTAAATCAGTCCTTGAAATTGGCCCGGGAACAGGACAAGCTACCGAGCCATTCTTAAAGACCGGCTGTAATTATTTGGCAATCGAACTCGGTGAACATTTTGTGGAATTTACAAAGAACAAATTTGGTTCTTACAGTAATTTCAATATAGAAAATGGCGACTTTGAAACCCATGATTTTGGCACTCAAAAATTCGATTTGGTTTTTTCTGCGGCGACTATACAGTGGATACCGGAAAGGATATGCTTTCCCAAGGTATATGATCTTCTCAAAAGCGGTGGTACCCTGGCCATGTTTATGACGTACACAGATGAAAAGACATCGAACGAAGCATTGTATGACGCAATACAAAAAGTATATGATGAACACTTTCATGTGGAAACAAAATATACATGCAGGCTGGATTATGAAAATGCTGTCAATTACGGTTTTTCTGATCTTAATTATCGTGATTGGAAAAGAACAAGAGTGTATACTGCTGAGGAGTACATCGAATACTTAGCCGGAACCCAGGTAGAGCATATTACATTACAAGAGCCTTATAAATCAAGATTTTATAACGGCGTTCGTGAAGCTGTTATAAATGCAGGAAATAAAATAACACTTAATGATACGATTGCTTTGTATTTAGCGAAAAAGCCCTGATTGTACGAAATGGGCATAAGGTGAAGTTCATAAAATCCCGGTTTAAGGAGCAGATGGATGACTGAATATGCTATCTTTACATAATTGTAAAAACATTTTGTCTGCTTTTTAGGGCACATAAGTGGAGTGGAAAGGGAATTGTCAGGAAGATGGAAGAGAAAAAAGGAAAACTGTTTCTGTGCGCAACGCCCATAGGGAATCTTGAGGATATTACCCTGCGGGTTTTAAATACTCTTAAAGAAGTGGATTTAATCGCTGCGGAGGACACCCGCCACAGCATTAAGCTTCTGAACCATTTTGATATTAAAACGCCTATGACCAGCTATCATGAATACAATAAGGTGGAAAAGGCCAGATATCTGGTGGAGCGGATGAGAGAAGGTGTGCAGATTGCCCTTATTACGGATGCGGGAACGCCGGGGATTTCCGATCCTGGGGAAGAGCTGGTAAAGCAGTGCTATGGGGCGGGAATTGAGGTCACTTCCCTTCCAGGTCCGGCGGCCTGTATTACGGCCCTGACCCTTTCAGGACTTTCTACCAGGAGATTCTGCTTTGAGGCATTTCTTCCGACGGATAAGAAGGAGAAGCAGTGGATTCTGGAAGAGCTTAAGGATGAGACAAGAACCATTGTGATCTATGAAGCTCCCCACCGGCTGGTCCGGACTTTAAAAGAACTGCTGGATGCCCTGGGAGACCGGAGAATCACCATTTGCAGGGAGCTTACGAAAAAATATGAGACTGCATTCCGCACCACCTTTTCCGATGCTCTGACGGCTTATGAGGCGGACGAGCCTAGGGGGGAATGCGTGATTGTCATAGAGGGGAAGAGCATTGAGGAGCTGAGGGAAGAAAAATCAAGGGCTTCCATGGAGATGACCATGGAGGAGCATATGGAGATTTACGAGAGCCAGGGGCTGGATCGGAAAGAGGCCATGCGCATGGTGGCAAAGGACAGGGGCATCAGTAAAAGAGAGGTATATCAGTATTTTATAAACGGGGAAATGTAAAATTTTGCTTGACAATCGGAATTTCTTCTAATAAAATTACTTTGATATTCAAAATATTTGATGCTTAAAACTATCCAGACAGTAAAATAATCCAACGAGACATGCGAAGCGCCGGAACCGGTATAAAAACGGGGAAACGGCGGTGTGAATGGGGGAATTTATGACGACAAAAATTATTGGAACAGGTTCGGCTGTACCAAAGCAGATAGTGACCAATGATGATCTGGCCAGGTTTGTGGATACCAGCGATGAATGGATACGGACCAGGACAGGGATCAGGGAACGGCGGATTTCTTCGGCGGAGTCAGGAACATCGGATCTGGCAACGGAGGCGGCGAGAGCGGCTCTTGAGAATGCCGGAGTGTCGGCGGAGGAGCTGGATATTATTATTTTAGCCACTGCGTCTGCAGACTGCTGTTTTCCCAGCGGGGCCTGCCAGGTTCAGGCGGCCATCGGAGCGGTTCATGCAGTTGCCTTTGACATCAATGCGGCCTGCTCCGGATTTATTTATGCCTTTCATACGGTCCACAGCTTTTTCCAGGCGGGAATTTATAAAACAGGGCTGGTGATCGGGGCAGATACCTTGAGCAAGCTCATTGACTGGAATGACAGAGGCACCTGCGTTCTCTTTGGAGACGGAGCTGGGGCAGCGGTTGTCCGGGCGGAAGAGGGCGGCACCCTCACCATGACCATGGGGTCCGACGGCACCAAGGGAAGTGTTCTGGAATGCGGGGCCCGGACTACGGGAAACTTCCTGACAGGACAGAAGCCGGAGCTGGGGTATATGACCATGGACGGCCAGGAGGTCTTCAAGTTTGCGGTAAAGACTGTGCCGGAATCCATTAAGAAAGTGCTGGCGGATGGAAATACGGACATAGATGAAATTAAATACTTTATTCTGCACCAGGCAAATTACCGGATTTTCGAATCCATTGCAAAACGGCTGAAGATTCCCATGGAAAAGCTTCCGGCGAATCTGGAACGGTTTGGAAACACCTCGGGAGCCACCATACCAATTCTGTTAGATGAGATGAACCGGGAAGGAAAGCTGACCCGGGGAGATAAGCTCGTACTTGCAGGCTTTGGGGCAGGACTTACCTGGGGAGCCACTCTTTTGGAGTGGTAATGATTTTAACTAATACTTTGAACTTCAAAGTAATAGCATAAAGAGATTAAAATTTTAATGATAAAATGAAAGAGGAGATTAGAACTATGTTAGAGAAAATGCAGGAAATTATTGCGGAGCAGTTAAATGTGGATGCAGGGATCATCACAGCGGAGTCTTCCTTTAAAGAGGATTTGGGAGCGGATTCCCTTGATTTATTTGAACTGGTTATGGCTCTTGAGGATGAGTATTCTGTTGAAATCCCTTCCGAGGATTTAGAAAAGCTGACAACCGTTCAGCAGGTTATGGACTATTTAAAAGCAAAGGGCGTGGAAGCGTAATGAAAACCAGAATTACGGAACTTTTGGGAGTGGAACATCCGATCATTCAGGGCGGTATGGCCTGGGTGGCGGAGCATCATCTGGCATCGGCCGTTTCGGAAGCGGGCGGGCTGGGGCTGATCGGGGGAGCAAATGCCCCCGGCGAGGTTGTGCGTGATGAGATCCGTAAGGCAAAGGCTCTGACCAGCAAGCCCATCGGGGTAAATGTCATGCTGTTAAGCCCTCATGCCGATGATGTGGCAAAAGTTGTTGTGGAGGAAGGCATCAAGGTAGTGACTACCGGCGCCGGAAACCCGGAAAAGTACATGGAAATCTGGAAAGCAGCCGGCATCAAGGTGATCCCGGTGGTGGCCTCTGTGGCCCTGGCAAAGAGAATGGAACGTTACGGCGCAGACGCGGTTGTGGCGGAAGGCTGTGAGTCCGGCGGACACATCGGAGAGCAGACCACCATGACTCTGGTTCCCCAGGTAGTGGATGCAGTATCCATTCCGGTCATTGCAGCAGGCGGTATCGGAGATGGCCGCGGTATTGCGGCAGCGTTTATGCTGGGTGCGGAAGCAGTTCAGATCGGAACCCGGTTTGTGGTTGCCAAGGAATCCATTGTTCATGACAATTATAAGCAGAGGATCATCAAGGCGAAAGACATTGATTCTACCGTAACCGGCCGTTCCCACGGGCATCCGGTGAGAGGATTGAGAAACCAGATGACCAGGGAGTACATCAGGCTGGAAGAGGAAGGAAAGTCCTTTGAGGAATTGGAGTATATGACCCTTGGAACCTTGAGAAGAGCGGTTCAGGAGGGGGATATTACCAACGGAACCGTTATGGCAGGACAGATTGCAGGCATGATAAGCAAGGAACAGACCTGTAAGGAAATGATTGAAGAGATGATGGCTCAGGCAGAAAAGCTGCTTGGCCGCTAAAAAGGAGTTTATAAATATGAGCAAGGTTGCATTTATTTTCCCAGGCCAGGGAGCGCAGTACTGCGGAATGGGCCAGGATTTTTATGAGCAGACAAAAATCGGAAAGGAAATATACGATATGGCTTCCGGCCTTCTCGGTTTTTCCATGCCGGAGCTGTGCTTTGAAAAGAATGACCGTTTGGACATTACGGAGTACACCCAGGCGGCCATGGTGACTACCGGCATCGCCATGATGCGTGTGCTGGAGGCAGAAAAGGGAATCCGTCCGGATGTGGCGGCAGGCTTAAGTCTGGGAGAATATTGTGCACTTGCGGCAGCAGGAGTGATGAGCGATGGGGATGCGATTCTGACCGTACGTCAAAGGGGAATTCTCATGCAGCAGGCAGTTCCTGTGGGAATCGGGGCAATGGCGGCAATTCTGTCGCTGGATGCTTCCCGGATTGAGGAAGTTTTAAAGGATATGGAAGGCGTTCAGATCGCCAATTACAACTGCCCGGGACAGATTGTCATATCAGGATTAAAAGAGGCGGTGGAAGCCGCCAATGAAAAGCTTCTGGCAGCAGGAGCAAAGCGGGCTTTAATGCTCAATGTAAGCGGACCGTTCCATTCCTCCATGCTCACGGAAGCAGGGGAAAAGCTGGGAGAGGTTTTAGAGGGTGTGGAGATTCACACGCCCCAGATCCCTTATGTGGCTAATGTGACTGCCGGGTATGTGACGGATAAGGAAATGGTGAAGCCGCTGTTAAAACAGCAGGTATCCTCTTCCGTGCGCTGGCAGCAGAGCGTGGAAACCATGATTGCGGATGGAGTGGATACTTTTATAGAAATCGGGCCGGGAAAGACCCTGGCTGGATTTATGAAGAAGATCACAAGAGATGTAAATGTCTTTAATATAGAGAAACTGGAAGATTTGGAGAAGTTGCCGGATTTATCCGGCGGGAGGTAAGCAAAATGTTGAATGGAAAGGTTGCGGTGGTGACAGGCGCAGGCAGAGGAATCGGCCGTGCAATCGCCATAAGGCTGGCGGAGGAAGGCGCGTCTGTTATCGTTAATTATAACGGTTCAGAGGCCAAGGCTTTGGAAGTGGTGAAAGCCATTGAGGAAAAAGGCGGAAAGGCTGAGGCCATTCAGTGCAATGTATCGGATTATGAGAGCGCCGGAGCTTTCCTTGACGGCGTGATTAAGAAATATGGAAAGCTGGATATTCTGGTGAACAACGCAGGCATTACAAGGGATAATCTTCTGATGAAGATGTCGGAAGAGGATTTTGATGCGGTGATTAACACCAACTTAAAAGGAGTATTCAACTGCATGAAGCATGTGTCCCGCCAGATGATTAAGCAGAAGGCAGGAAGGATCATTAATATCTCCTCTGTGTCCGGCGTGCTGGGCAATGCAGGGCAGGCCAATTACTGCGCAGCAAAGGCAGGGGTGATCGGCATCACCAAGTCCTTTGCCAGAGAGGTTGCAAGCAGAGGGATTACGGTAAATGCGGTTGCTCCGGGATTCATTCAGACAGACATGACGGATGTACTGCCTGAGGCTGCCAGAAGCGCTGCCCAGGAACAGATTCCCATGAAGAAATTTGGAACGGCGGAGGATATTGCGGAAGCAGCAGCATTCCTGGCGTCGGAGAAAGCCGGATATATTACCGGTCAGGTAATCAGCGTGGACGGCGGTATGGCGATGTAGGGATGCCCTGAAAATATGGGCAAGTTAAGAAGAAAGCGAGGAGAAATGGTATGAGTAGAAGAGTCGTAGTAACCGGTATGGGCGCCATTACCCCCATTGGAAATAATGTAGAAAGCTTCTGGAATGGTTTAAAGGAAAAAAAGCTGGGATTCGGCCCCATTACCCAGTTCGATACCACAGAATATAAAGCAAAGCTGGCGGCGGAGGTAAAGGACTTTGATCCAAAGGATTACATGGACCCAAAGGCTGCCAAGAGAATGGAGCGTTTTGTCCAGCTTGCAGTAGCGGCTACCAAGGAAGCTCTGGAAATGTCCGGCCTCGATTTGGAAAAGGAGGACCCTTTCCGGGTGGGCGTGAGCGTGGGCTCCGGCATCGGAAGCCTTCAGGTTATGGAGAGAGAGTATAAGAAGCTGCTGGAGAGAGGGCCGGGCAGGGTAAATCCTCTTCTGGTTCCTCTGATGATCTCTAATATGGCGGCAGGAAATGTGAGTATACAGTTCGGATTAAAGGGTAAGTGCATCAATGTGGTGACGGCCTGTGCCACAGGGACCCATTCCATTGGGGAAGCGTTCCGCTCCATTCAGTATGGAGAGGCGGATGCGATGGTGGCAGGAGGTGCGGAATCCAGCATTACACCTATCGGCGTGGCAGGTTTTACCGCCCTTACAGCCCTTACAACTGCAGATGACCCGCTTCGGGCCTCCATTCCCTTTGACAAGGACAGAAGCGGTTTTGTCATAGGAGAAGGCGCCGGCATCGTAGTTTTAGAGGAGCTGGAGCACGCCCTTGCCAGAAATGCGGTGATCTACGGTGAGGTTGTGGGATATGGAGCAACCTGTGACGCTTATCACATCACTTCTCCGGCGGAGGATGGAAGCGGCGCGGCAAGAGCTATGACCGATGCCATAAAGGACGCAGGAATCACCCCGGATCAGCTGGATTATGTTAACGCTCACGGAACCAGCACTCAGGTAAATGACCGGATTGAAACGCTGGCTATTAAGACTGCTTTGGGCGATCATGCAAGGAAGGTAAAAATTAATTCCACAAAATCCATGGTAGGCCATCTTTTAGGGGCAGCAGGCGGAGTAGAGTTCATAACCTGTATAAAATCCATTGAGGATGGTTTCGTTCATGCAACTGCCGGCCTTGTGGAAGAGGGAGAAGGCTGCGATTTGGATTACACCAAGGGCGAGGGAATTGCCTGTGACGTGAAATATGCCATCAGCAACTCTCTGGGATTTGGCGGTCATAACGCCAGCATCCTTGTAAAGAAGTTTGAACAGTAGGAGGCAGTTTATGGAGATCAATGATATTATCAGGCTGATGCAGGCGGTTACGGAAAACGGCCTGACCAGCTTTAAGTTGGAAGAGGGAAATATAAAGCTTTCCATTAAGAGGGAAAGAGAGTTTGTGGCCGTAGCGGGAACTGCCGTACCTGCGGGGGTATCAGGCATTACGGTGCAGCCCCGGCTTCTGGAAGCAGGAGCTTTCAGCCAGATTCCAGGTCAGACTTCCTGTCCGGCTTCCGGTGAAGCGGAAAAGGGAGGAATCTCTTCGGATAAGGTGGTTTCTTCTCCTCTCGTAGGCACCTTTTATAATGCGGCATCTCCTGACAGTGAGCCCTTTGTCAAGGTGGGAGATGCGGTGAAAAAGGGTCAGACCCTGGGAATCATCGAGGCCATGAAGCTGATGAATGAGATCGAATGTGAATACGACGGCGTGGTGGAAGCTGTTTTAGTAAATAATGAGGATGTTGTGGAATACGGTCAGCCTCTGTTCCGTATCCGGTAAGGCCCAGAGGATGGGCCTTTCTTTTCAAGCATAAGGAGAGAGTATGATGTTAGGTATTAAGGAAATTCAGGAAATCATTCCCCACAGGCATCCGTTTTTACTGGTGGACTGCGTTGAAGAGCTGGAGCCGGGAAACCGGGCCGTGGGATATAAATGCGTGACCTATGACGAGCCGTTTTTCCAGGGCCATTTTCCCCAGGAGCCGGTAATGCCGGGAGTTCTGATCCTAGAGGCTTTAGCCCAGGTGGGAGCTTGTGCAATTTTAAGTCTGGAAGAAAATAAAGGGAAAATCGCTTATTTCGGCGGCATTGATAAGGCGAAGTTCAAACACAAGGTCATTCCGGGAATGCGTCTCCGCCTGGAGTGTGAAATTATCAAGCGCAAGGGCCCTGTGGGCGTAGGAAAGGCGACAGCAACCGTAGACGGTAAGGTGGCTGCCAGCGCAGAATTGACATTTATGATTGGGTAGGTGAATCTCATGTTTGATAAGATTTTAATTGCCAACCGGGGAGAAATTGCGGTGCGCATTATCAGGGCCTGCAGGGAAATGGGGATTAAGACAGTGGCCGTTTACTCGGAAGCGGACCGGGACAGTCTTCATACCTTACTGGCGGATGAAGCCATCTGCATCGGCCCGGCGCCCTCTACCCAAAGCTATCTGAATATGGAGCGGATTCTTACGGCCACGGTAGCCATGAAAGCGGATGCCATTCACCCGGGCTTCGGCTTTCTTTCGGAAAATGCCAGGTTCGCAGAACTTTGTGAAAAATGTAACATTACCTTTATCGGGCCTTCCGCAAGCGTCATCAATAAGATGGGAAATAAATCGGAAGCCAGAAAGACCATGATGGAAGCCGGCGTTCCGGTGGTTCCCGGCGGCAAGGAA
This sequence comes from Bacillota bacterium, assembly GCA_023437715.1. Classification (GTDB taxonomy): domain Bacteria; phylum Bacillota; class Clostridia; order Lachnospirales; family Lachnospiraceae; genus Lacrimispora. The sequence continues at coordinate 22,479 of JAEZFK010000005.1, forward strand.
GCGGTTCATCATGTGGATGAAGCCATGGAGATGGCGGAAAAGATCGGCTTTCCTGTGATGATAAAAGCATCCTCAGGCGGCGGCGGAAAGGGTATGAGAATATCCAGAGGCTTGGAAGATTTTGAAAGCAATTTCAAAAATGCCCAGATGGAGTCTGTCAAGGGATTTTCCGACGATACCATGTATATTGAGAAATATATTGAAAAGCCACGTCATATTGAGTTTCAGATCATGGCGGATAAGTATGGAAATGTGGTGCATTTGGGAGAGAGAGACTGCTCCATCCAGAGACGCCATCAGAAGGTGCTGGAGGAGTCCCCGTCAGCAGCCATTTCCCAGGAGTTAAGGCAGCGGATGGGAGAGGTTGCGGTTTTAGCGGCAAAGGCAGTGAACTATGAAAATGCGGGGACCATTGAGTTTCTCTTAGATAAGCATAAGAACTTTTATTTCATGGAAATGAACACCAGAATCCAGGTGGAGCATCCGGTGACGGAAATGGTAACGGGCCTGGATTTAATAAAGGAACAGATCCGGGTGGCCGCAGGGGAGCCCTTAAGCGTAAAGCAGGAGGATGTCCATATTTCCGGCCATGCAATTGAATGCAGAATCAACGCCGAAAACCCGGCGAAAAACTTCATGCCATGCCCAGGCCTTATTAAGAATGTCCATGTGCCCGGGGGCAACGGAGTCCGCATTGACACACACATTTATAACGAATATAAGGTTCCCGCCAATTATGATTCCATGCTGATGAAAATGATCGTCCACGGAAAAGACCGGGAGGAAGCCATTGCGAAGATGAGAAGCGCTTTGGGAGAGCTGATTATCGAAGGAATTGAAACCAATGTGGATTTCCAGTTTGATATCTTAAGCCATGAGGCTTACCGGGACGGAGATGTGGATACGGACTTTATTCCCAAATATTTCCCGGATTACGTCCGGTAGGCAGGTAAAGGAGTGTATTTATGTTAAGAACCATGTTTAAGAAAACCTATACTCTCATAGACAGTAAATACAAAGCTCCGGAAAAGTCTGAGGAACCCAACATCCCGGCCGGGCTGTGGAGAAAGTGCAACATGTGCAGCCAGCCGGTTTATGTGGAGGATGTTAAAAGCAATCATTTCATCTGTCCCAAGTGCAAGGGCTATTTCCGCCTTCATGCCTTTCAGAGAATCGGTATGATCGCAGATGAGGAGACCTTTGAAGAGTGGGATAAGGAAATGGGATTTGCCAATCCCCTGGACTTTCCGGGCTATGATAAAAAGGTGGCTGCGGCCAGGGAAAAGACAGGGCTTTCCGAAGCAATTGTGACGGGAAGCTGTCAGATCGACGGACAGAAGGCAGTTCTCGGCATCTGCGACGCCCGCTTTATCATGAGCAGCATGGGCCATGTGGTGGGTGAGAAGATCGCAAGGGCTGTGGAACGGGCTACAAAAGAAAAGCTTCCGGTTATTCTTTTTGCCTGCTCCGGCGGAGCCAGAATGCAGGAAGGAATCATTTCCCTGATGCAGATGGCAAAGACCTCGGCGGCTTTAAAGCGCCATCATGAGGCCGGCCAGCTTTATGTCAGCGTGCTGACTGATCCTACCACCGGCGGAGTGACTGCCAGCTTTGCAATGCTGGGCGATATCATCCTGGCGGAGCCGGGAGCCCTCATCGGCTTTGCAGGCCCCCGGGTCATTGAGCAGACCATCGGGCAGAAGCTGCCGGAAGGGTTTCAGAGGGCGGAATTTTTGCTTGAACATGGATTTGTTGACAAGATCGTTCCACGGGAAGAGATGAAGAAAACCCTGTCAAAGATTTTAGCTCTCCACAATCCACAGGGAAAGAACCTGCTTTCTGTGGATAATGAAGGGGAAGAACCGGCAGACGGTGGAAAAAAGAAGCCTTTCCGCTTGAGAAAGAGTAAAAGAAGCGCCTGGGATACTGTTTTGCTGTCCAGGAGCGGGGACCGTCCGGTGGCGTCGGATTATATCCGTGAGATTTTTGATGATTTCATGGAGTTTTCCGGGGACCGTTATTTTAAGGATGACGGGGCCATTGTGGGCGGCATCGCCTTTTTCCATGGAATGCCTGTTACGGTTATCGGGCAGGAAAAGGGAAAGAACACAAAGGATAACATCAAACGGAATTTCGGAATGCCGTCTCCGGATGGTTACCGGAAGGCTCTGCGCCTTATGAAGCAGGCGGAAACCTTTGGAAGGCCTGTGGTCTGCTTTGTGGATACGCCGGGGGCTTTCTGCGGCCTGGAAGCCGAGGAACGGGGCCAGGGAGAGGCTATTGCCAGAAATTTATTTGAAATGTCGGATTTGACTGTACCTGTGCTTTCCATTGTAATCGGAGAGGGCGGAAGCGGCGGAGCCCTTGCCATGGCGGTGGGAAATGAAGTCTGGATGATGGAAAACGCCATTTACTCCATTCTTTCTCCGGAAGGCTTTGCCTCCATTCTTTACAAGGACAGCAAAAAGGCCAACGACGCTGCCAGGGTCATGAAGATTACGGCCAGGGATTTGATGGAGCTGGGCCTTATTGAGAGGGTTATTGCAGAGGAAGAACCGGCCTGCGGAGAAAATATTTCCACAATCGCAAAGGAGATGGACCGGGCCATGGCAGAATTTTTTGAGACGTACCTGCCGATGACAAAGGAAGAACTTGCGAATCAAAGATATGAAAGATTTAGGAGAATGTAATGGGAACATTAAAACCATTGGTAATAGGAGATCTGGTGGCAAGGAATCCGGTCATTCAGGGCGGTATGGGAGTTGGGATCAGCCTTTCTTCCTTAGCCGGAGCAGTGGCAAAGGCCGGCGGCGTCGGAATCATTTCCACAGCCCAGATTGGCTTTCGTGAACCTGATTTTATGAAAAACCCTTTGGAGGCTAATCTGCGGGCCATTGGGAAAGAGATGAAAAAGGCCAGGGAAATTGCGCCGGATGGCATCATAGGATTTAACATTATGGTGGCCACGAAAAATTATGCCAGCTATGTGAAAAAGGCGGTAAAAGCCGGGGCGGATTTAATCATATCAGGCGCCGGGCTTCCGGTGAGCCTGCCGGAGTATGTGGCCGAGGCTGCGGAAGAAGCCGGAATTATGCTGAAAACCAAGATTGCCCCCATCGTTTCCACCGTAAAGTCCGCTATGGTCATATGCAAGCTGTGGGACAGGAAATACCACCGGGCCCCGGATTTAGTAGTGATCGAGGGACCCTTGGCCGGAGGCCACTTAGGCTTTTCCAGAGAGGATTTAAGCCAGCTTGGAGTGGATACGGAGGATGTGGAGCATACCTATAAGCAGGCGGATTATGAGGAAGAGGTAAGAGGCATCATACGCCTGGTAAAGGAATACGCGGAGAAGTATAATAAGGAAATTCCGGTGGTAACAGCCGGAGGCATCTATACCCATGAGGATGTTCTGCACCAGCTTTCTCTGGGGGTTGACGGAGTTCAGGTAGCCACCCGTTTTGTGACTACTGTGGAATGCGACGCGCCGGAAGAGTTTAAGCAGGCTTATATCCGGGCGGAGAAAGAGGATATTGTCATTACCAAGAGCCCTGTGGGAATGCCGGGAAGGGCCATTAAAAATCCGTTCTTAAATGGAGTTGCTGATACGCCTTTCCGGCTGGAGCACTGCTATGACTGCCTGGAAAAATGCGACAGGAAGACCATTCCTTATTGTATTACAAAGGCTTTGGTAAGCTCTGCAGAAGGGCGGACCGAGGAAGGGCTTGTCTTTTGCGGAAGCAAGGCCTATATGGCGGCGCGGATAGAAACCGTGGAAGAGGTTATGAAGGATCTGGTCGGTGAAAATTGATCTTAAATGATTTTGGAAGAAAATAATTTTGAAAAGGCTGTGGCTCCGATTTGAATAAACCGGCGTCACAGCCTTTTTTCATAAATTATACTTTAGATTTAAACCACCTGTTTTTCCTTTCCCACATAATACAGGAAAGAGCGGAGGGAGGACCAGGAAGCTTCATCCCAGTCGTTGTCCATGGACAGACGGTAGACGGTGGCCGCTGCATCCGTGGCGGCCATTTCCAGTACCAGGGCCGTGTTTTCATATCTTGGAGCGATGGTGATTACGGCATCTGCGTGCCCGGCGCTTTGATTTGCCTTTGCGTGGCGGTAACGGCCGTTGGCTCCCGCAAAGCCGGGGAGGGCCTGGTCTGCAATGGATTTTAAAGCGTCTAAATCTCTGGAAAAGCTGCTCTTATCTCCCAATGCGCTGCCCAGTGCCAGCATCTGTTCCTGAAAGCTCTTTAACAGCCTTTTTTGCTTCCGGTCCTTTGCGCTGTCATTCCATAAAAACCAGAGGTATTCTGACAGAGGGGCAAAGAGAAAGTGATATCCTTCCGATTCCAGAGTATCAAATATCCCGTCATTGAGGGCATACAGGTTCATGGGAACGCCGACCGCAGACAACCGGGGGCCTGTTCTTAACATGGCGCCGATGCGGGAGGCCAGAACCATAAGCTCATTCCAATCCGGAATGGCAGCCGGCAGCAGGGCCTTTCTTAAGTCAGGCGGAGCGCAGAAGATTAAATCCCCGGTGAGGATTGCCCGAAAGAGAAGCTCCGGCTCCGAAGCGGTCTGAAGCAGAGTCTCCAGTATGGGAGAAACCAGACCGGTCCGTTCTAATCCCCGTCGGGAGAGAATCGCCCGGATGGCCCGGCTGTACTGACCGTCGGCCTCGGAGCCTTCCGTCGCAGGCACCAGGCACTGGAAAGGGCCACTCTCCTGGGAGGCAAGATGAAGAATACTGCCTAAATAAGCAGCAAAGGGCAGATATTCCTTGGAGTTGGTCTCCGCACGCCCCAGATTCAGCCGGGCGGCGTCTACGGGAGCCATGACATGGGCGCGGATCTTGCAGGCCCTCTTAAAGTAATCAGCAAGCAAGGGGGAATACCATGACAGTTCCGGAATCCACAGGGGAATATCCGGACGGGGAGTTAAGTCCACCCCGGAATCGCCCATGAAAACATCTTCCAGCCGGAAGCTGGCGGGAACCGTTTCTACGGGGCGCTTTTTTAAGCTGTTTAAGAAAGCTTCGATCCGTGTAATTACCCCCACTTTCGAAAAATGTTCGTCCACCTCAATTTGCAAGTAGGGCTTGTCTCCCATTTCCTGGCGGAACAGGGGAGAGATCATGGTATCCGGCCCGCAGCCGTGGTTGGTCAAATAAACGGCATATAAGTTGGGGTGATGCCTGACCATCTTTGCCCCGGACAGAATGTGCTGCCCGAAAGGCCAGTAAAGATTTGGATAATCCTTTGAAATATCCAGATCATGTGCCGGAAGGTGGGAGAGGGTTATTACCTTATGTCCCCGGCTGAGCAGCAATTGGGGGATTCCCATGTTTAAGATGGGATCTGAAACGCCGTAATTGCGGGTGATGAGCACCAGGACCTTATCCTCGGGACCAAGGCTGTCCAGGAGCTGCTTTCCCTGCTTTTCCACCATGGCGGAATAATGACGCACCGCACCGGCGCTGGCCAAAAGCGCTTTTAAGCAGCGGGGCTTGGAAAATCCCAGAGTCTGTCCCAGTTCAATCATGGCGGATGCCATGGCCTCTTTTCCAAAATCCAGATCGAACACAGGATTTAAAAGCTTGATCCCCTGTTCTTCCAGCTTCAGGGTCCGGGCCACCAGGCGGGGAGCCGTCTGCATGTAAACGCAGCCGTAATTATGGGTGACATGGGAGCTTTCGTGCTTCATGGTGTGAATAGAAGGTAAAAAGATATAGTCCACCTTTTTTTCCACCAGCTCCATCATGTGGCCGTGAATCAGCTTGACCGGATAGCAGGTTTCTCCCTGGGAATATTGCTGGGAAAGCTCTATGGTGCTTTCATTGGTAGGTGTGGAGAGAAGAACATTAAAGCCCAGAGCCCGGAAGAATGCGTTTGCCATGGGAAAAAACTTATGGATCATCAATACATAGGGAACGCCTACGGTCTTTTTCTGAGGATCCAGCGTTCCGTCGTATCCTTTCAGCAAAAGCTTGTCCGACTGCTGGTAGAAGTCAATGTTTTTCTCAATCTCTGTCTGTTTTTCCGGAGCTTCTCCTGCCAGCTCCCCTGGTAAATCAAAGCCCCTGAAACTGGTTTCACGGCCTTCCATGGATTCCATGGCCAGAAGCGAGGCCCCAAAGGCTCCGCTGATGGAAAAGTAAGGGGAAACCGTAAGGCGCTCTCCGAAGAAGTGCTGAAATGCCGCTACAATACCGGGATTATAGGCTACTCCGCCCTGAAGCACGATCTTATTGCCTACAGGCTTGCTGCCCACCACCTTGTGAAGGTAATTCCGCACAATGGCATGGCATAATCCGGCGGCGATATCCTCTGTCCGGGCACCCTGTGCAAAGGCGGAGGCAATGGAGGTTTCGATAAAAACCGTGCACCGTTCTCCCAGCTCCACCGGAGCCGGAGCAGAAAGAGCCAGGGGGCCGAACTCATTCAAAGGAATTCCCATGTGGGCGGCCTGCTCCTCTACAAAGGAACCTGTTCCGGCAGCGCAGATTTTATTCATCTGGAAATCCGAAACCTGACCATCCTGAAGGGAAATGTATTTGGAATCCTGTCCTCCGATCTCAAAAACTGTACTAACATCCGGCGCGTATTGGGAAGCGGCCCGGGCCTGGGCGGTGATCTCATCCCGCACAGCATCGGCGCCCACCAGCTTTCCGATCCGGTCCCTGCCGGAGCCTGTAACTCCCACCGCCAGAATTTTTAGTTTCCCGAAGCGTTCCTCAATATTTTTCAACCCGTTCCGCACGGCCTGTTCCGGATTTCCGGCTGTGCGAAGATACTGAAAATCAAGGAGCGTACCGCCTTCGCCGGTGAGAACCAGATTGGTGCTGGTGGAACCGATGTCGATTCCTAATGCACAGCCTTCTTCCGGAACAGGGATCTGGCAGGAGGGATCTTTCAGAAACGTTCCCTCACGCAGCTTGAGAACGGGAAGCCGGGGAATGCTGCTGCCTGCGGACCGCTCCGATTCCAAAACAGCGCGCATTACGGACAGGGCCGCGCCTCCCTTTCGTCTGGCTTCTAAAGAGGCTCCCACAGCACCGGCAAAGGGGAACATTTCCGGTATCAGCAATTCGTCTTCTTTTAAGTTAAAGGTTTCACGGATGGCACGTATAACGCCCCGGTTGTGTCCGATTCCGCCGCAGAGGACAGCAGGAGTCTGAATGGGAAGATTCTTTACAATTACCGCTTTGTAGTTTTTTATCATGGCATAGCATAGGCCAAGAAGAATATCCGGGACAGATGCCCCTTCCTGCTGTCTGTGAATGATATCGGTTTTGGCAAATACGGCACAGCGGCCGGAAATGCGGGGAATGGACAGGGCTTTTTCTGTCAGGTCGGAATAATCTTCCATGGCAAAGCCCAGCCTTGACATCTGGTCCTCAAAGAATGATCCTGTACCTCCTGCGCAGTGTTCATTAACCGCAAACTGGGGAGGCCTGCCATCCTTTAATCCGGTCAGATAGCGGGCATGCTGGCTTCCTATTTCAATGACTGAGGCTGCCTGAGGGCATAGATGGCGGGTCCCTTCAGAAATGGCCGGAATGTCTCCTAAAAAGGCCAGATCAGGATGCTCCCTGGCAAAGGCAGCCCCGCCGCTGCCTGTAAGAACCGCAGGGCAGGCTGCGGCATGGGGGTATTGTTCCAGAAATTCTTCTAATATTTCCTTCAGAGTTTCTGTTAAGCGCCCGTGATGAAGCCTGCAGCATTTCCATATGACTTCATTTTCTTCCGATAGGTAAATAAACTTAACGGAAGCGGTTCCGCAGTCAATTCCAATATAGCTCATATCATTCCTCCTGGCATATGGTATCGGGGCCCATGCAGTATAATTCTTACATTGACACCCTGTTTGATTCTGTTATATAATGAAGTTAGTTTAGTCTAACTATAGGAAATACGGTTACAGGGAAAATGTCTGTTGCCATGGCAACATGGAGGTGAATATGAAAGAGACTGGATGGGACCGCCCCTGTTGTGACTGCTCCGGCGGAATATCGGAAAAGGATACAAAACAGTTTTCTGATGTACTGAGCCGGTGCAGCTGCTTTGAGGGCATTCCTGAATATAAATATACTGATGTGCTGCACTGCCTGCGGGCCAGATACAAGGCCTTTCATAAAGGAAATATGGTCCTTCAGGTCAGTGACAGGGCCAATCTGGCAGGAATTGTTTTAAGTGGCACCGTGGAGCTGACCTTATACAGTGAAAACGGCAGCCAGATCAATATGAATCATTGTTCTGCGGGAGATATGTTCGGAGAAGATCTGGCCTGCTCTGATTCCATAGACAGCTCCATGCAGATCTGGGCGGTTACGGATTGTGAAATTTTATTTTTAGATTTCTCATCGCTTTTTTCCATGGAAAGCGGAGCCTGTCCCTTTAAGATGAGAGTCTCTACCAACCTGCTCCGGGAATTTGCCTGCAAGGCCAGGTTTTTAAACCATAAGGTGCGCATTCTGGCTCAAAAGCGGTTAAGGGATAAGATTAAGGTTTATCTGCAAATGCAGAAAAGCAGCGGAGAAGGGGAGATAGAGCTTCCTTTCCGGAGAAATGATCTGGCGGAATTTCTCTGCGTGGACCGGAGTGCCCTGTCGCGGGAGCTTGGAAGAATGCAGCAGGAAGGCATTTTGTCCTTTGAGGGGAAATATATCCGGATTCATGACAGGGATTTTCTCCAATAATAAAAATAAAAGCTTCGGTTGCTGTGGCAATGGATTTAATTTTAATCCCATAGTATGATCTCTTACAACTGGTAATTAATAATTGCAGAGGAAAGAATGACAGGTTTAAAATGATGCTCATTGTTTCGAAGCCGGAGCCGGCGTGTAAGGCGGAATAGGATGAAATGAGAAGGTGCCAAGGAGGTGAATAGGATGGACAAAACAATTGACGGAAAGCGGCCGGTTTATGAACTGGTAACGGAGTATCCGGAAATTAAGGATATTCTCTTCGAACTGGGCTTTGAAGATATTGTAAAGCCCGGCATGCTCCAGACAGCAGGAAGATTTATGACAATACCAAAGGGAGCGGCCATGAAAAAGGTTGATATGGCAAAGATTGAAGAGGCGTTTCGCGAGAAAGGTTTTCTGTTTGCTGCAGAGAATTAACGGAAAGCGAGAAAGGTGGCCTGTCCGGACGGAAACTACGGGGTTTCTTCTATTGTGGATATTATATATGATGTATATGTAATACCGGGAGATGGTTTAAGAGGAGCCCTGGGATAATTTATGAAAGGACCTGGCTGTTTTTTGTATCCGGGTCCTTTTTGGTTGCAGCAGCAACTGACAGAAGCGAATAAAGCTGTTATAATAACCCCCATGATATAAATGTAAAAGAGCTCTTTGTATCATCTGGTTAGTTAAAACTAACTAAAAAATAAAAAAGGAGACTTTCTATGAAAAAAGTATTATCACTTTTCCTTGCTGTTGGATTAAGTCTTTCCCTTGCAGCCTGCAGCAATTCCTCCGCTTCTTCACAAAAAGCTTCCGAAGCTTCAACAAGTGTCCCGGAAACCGGTGAACAGGCTTCTGAAAGCAGTACGGCGGCGGAATCCGTTGCGGCGGCGGAGCCTATTACCATTACCCTGGGAGTTCCGGCATCCCCGCCCACACTGCCCATTCTCCGAATGATGGAGAGCAAGGCCCTGGGAGAGAATGTGGAACTGAAGCTGGATATCTGGAGCGAACCGGAGACCTTGATTGCCATGACTCAGGATGGAGCCCATGACATGTTTGCATTTCCCCTTACAGTGGTATCCACTCTGTATAATAAGGGCGTTGGAATCCGCCTGATGAATGTGAACACCTGGGGAGTTACATATTTTATCACCTCTGATCCTGAGTTTAAAACCTGGACCGATCTTAAAGGGAAAACCCTTTATGTACCGCTTCAATCCTCCCCTCCGGATGCCTTGTCACAGTATTTCCTTTCCGAAGCAGGGCTTACAGTGGGAACGGATGTGAACATTGTCTACGGTTCCTCCTCAGAGATCGCTTCCCTGCTGGGTTCAGGAGAGGCTGAATACGGTGTCATGCTGGAACCTCTGGTCACTAAAATACTGCAGTCCAGTGAAAAGCTGAGAATCGCTTTCAGCTTTGAGGAGGAATGGCAGCGGGTCAATGATACCGATACGAAAATCCCCAATGCCGGTTTTGGAGCGGCCCAGAAGTTCATTGATGAGAATCCTGAGTTAACCGCCCAATTCCAGAAGGCCTATGAGGAGGCAGTCAAGTGGGTCAATGAAAATCCCGCTGAGGCCGGTGTTCTGGCAGAAGAGCACTTAGGATTGCCTGCAAAGGTTGTTGAAAAGGCGATTCCCAACATGGGACTGGAATTTAAAAAGACCGGTGATGCGAAAGAGGAACTGGACATGCTCTACCAGCTGCTTTTTGATTTTAACCCTAAAATGATCGGCGGTAAAATTCCTGACAGCGGAATGTATTATGATGCGGAATAATATCCCGAAAAAGTCATCTTTGTGGGATTTTCTTTTAGCAATGGGAATCATACTGGTCCTGTGGCAGGTGCTCACTCTGTTCTTTCCGCCCCTGGTGCTGCCGGGAATCAAAAGTGTGATTCTTAAGCTGAGAGAGATTTTTACCACACCTGCATTCTATAAAATGATCGGGCTGACCATGGAACGTATGGTGTTTGGACTGTTTATAGGAGTTGCAGCAGGGCTTTTCCTGGGGATTCTCATGGGGGCTGTGGGACAGCTGCGCAGGCTTTTTATGCCCATGATCGGCATTTTGCAGACCGTTCCCCCTGTTTCCTGGGTCGTGCTGGCCCTTGTCTGGTTTGGGTTTAACGGGCGTCCGGTGGTGTTTATTATTGTGGTTTCCACTATACCGGTTATAGCCATCAGCGTATGTGAAGGCTTTACCCGGATTGATTCAAAGCTTTTGCAGATGGCATTTTTATACCGCTTTTCCCATAAAAAGACTCTCAGACATGTAATCTTTCCCTCGATTACACCATATTTTCAGTCCGCATTCCGCATTGCCCTGGGCGCAGGATGGAAAATCGCGGTCATGGGGGAGGTGCTGACCACCAGTGACGGAATCGGGGGAATGATTAAGCTGGCCAGGCTGAACATTGAACCGGACAGCATTATTGCATGGTCCGCAGTGATCGTAGGCTTGTTTTACCTCTCTGATTTTTTCATTGACCGGTTTTTCCGGGGAAAGGGGAATCCGCATGCTGGAAATTAGAGGCATTTCAAAACGGATGGGGGAGCTTCCGGTTCTGGAGGATGTCAGCCTTAAAGTCAACGATGGGGAGATCGTGGCCCTTATGGGCCCTTCAGGCTGCGGAAAATCAACGCTTTTTAACCTCATTTCCAGGCTGGAAGCTCCTGACTCCGGTTCCATGGAAGGAATCGGAGACTCGGTTGCCTGTGTCTTTCAGGATGACAGGCTGCTGCCCTGGCGGACGGTCTGGGAAAATATCCGGCTGGTAAGAGAGCCGGAAGATCCGGCCGGAATCCAGGAACTGATTGATGCGGTAGGCTTAAAAGGCTTTGAGGCATATTATCCGGGACAGCTTTCCGGAGGGATGCAAAAGCGGTGCGGCATTGCAAGGGCCTTCTATTATAAAGGGGAGCTGCTGTTAATGGACGAGCCCTTTCAGGGGCTGGATTACTGTTTAAGGCATGAGATGCTTTCCATGCTGTTAAGGGTGTGGCGCCTCCACCGGCAGAGCGTGCTGTTTGTTACCCATGAAATTGATGAGGCCCTTGCAGTTGCGGGCAGAATTATCATTCTGTCAAAAAGGCCGGGAAGGGTATTAAAGGAAATTGTTCTTCCGGGCTATGGGGAAAGAAACTTAGGTTCCTCTGAGCTGACAGAGATCAGACAGGAGATTATATCCGTTATTACCGGATAAAAGACAGAGCATCCGTAAGATGACGCTTTCGGATGCTCATTTTTTATGCCCGGCAGCTGAAAAGATATAAGGTATTTTACAATTCATAAGTTGTTGCGTGAAAGCGAAGGTGGTGCTATAATGGGAAAGATAAAATTTTGTCGAGAAAACTAAGAGAGAAATGGAGAGCTGTATGGAAAGTAAGAAAATCATTCAGGTGGAAGAGAAAGTACCATTTAAGCTGTTGGTGCCTTTAAGTATCCAGCACATGTTCGCAATGTTCGGGGCGTCTGTCCTGGTTCCTTTTATATTTGGAATCAACCCGGCGGTTGTACTGTTTATGAACGGTATCGGAACATTAATATTTATTTTCATTACAAAGAGAAAAGCACCGGCATACCTTGGCTCCAGCTTTGCATTCCTGGCACCGGCAGGAATTGTAATCAGCAAATGGGGCTATAATTATGCCCTGGGCGGGTTCGTTGCTGTAGGAATTGTTGGATGTATTCTGGCACTGATTATTTATAAATTCGGTTCGGACTGGATTGATATCGTTCTTCCTCCGGCGGCTATGGGACCGGTTGTGGCTCTGATCGGCCTGGAGCTGGCGGGAACCGCAGCATCCAATGCAGGTCTGAAAGATGAAATCATTAATCCTAGAAATGTCATTGTTTTTCTGGTAACTCTGCTGACCGCAGTGCTTGGATCTGTGGTATTCAGAAAGTTCTTATCGGTTATTCCAATTTTGATTGCGATTATTGTGGGATATGTGGCGGCACTTTTATGCGGCATTGTAGATTTCAGCCAGGTCAGCGCCGCACCGTGGCTGTCACTGCCTAACTTTGCAACACCGAAGTTCAAGTGGGAAGCAATTGTCATTATTCTTCCGGTGCTTCTGGTTGTTACGTCAGAGCATATCGGCCATCAGATTGTAACCAGCAAGATCGTGGAAAGAGATTTAATAAAGGATCCGGGACTTCACCGCTCTTTGCTGGGAGATTATATCTCAACCACACTTTCCGGCCTTGTAGGTTCCGTGCCAACCACCACATATGGGGAAAATATCGGTGTCATGGCAATGACAAAGGTATACAGCGTCTATGTAATCGGGGGAGCAGCCGTCCTCTCGGTTGCCTGCTCCTTTATCGGAAAAATGACTACCTTAATCAACACAATTCCCGGGCCCGTAATCGGTGGAATTTCCTTCTTACTGTATGGAATGATCGGAGCCTCCGGTATCCGTATCCTGGTTGATGCACAGGTTGATTATGGAAAATCCAGAAACATGGCCATGACCTCTGTCATCTTTGTAACAGGACTTTCCGGAGTTTCCGTACAGCTTGGAAGCATCCAGTTATCAGGCATGGTTCTCGCATGTGTGGTAGGCATGCTGATGGGCCTGATGTTCTTTGCTCTGGATAAGCTGAAGCTGACAAATGACAGGGGGTAACCGTCAAGAACCGGAAACAACCGAAAGCTTACATTAATAAATACCGCAGGGCAATGAAATATCAGTTGCTTTGCGGTATTTTGCATATGGCTGAAAATATCCGCTGATTGTAATTCTGACAAAGGGCCTTTATTTTACTCTGAATTTGTAGAAGGGAAAACACATAAGGTCATTTCGGAGGGAATAAGATGAATTAAGAAAGAATTGAAAGATATTAAAAAGAGGAAAGAGCAATGCTGAATTATTTATGGGCCTTTATGATTCTGGTGGGAGTTCTTTGGGGAGCATTTCATGGGAATTTAAACGCGGTGACGGATGGAGCTTTAACCTCTGCCAAGGAAGCGGTTCTGCTGTGCATCACCATGCTTGGAATCATGTCTTTCTGGACCGGGATCATGGAAATCGGGCGGAGATCCGGGCTGATCGAGGGTCTGTCCAAGAAAATGAGCCCCATACTTCATTTCCTTTTTCCGAAGATACCCAGGGACCACCCGTCTCTGGAATACATATCAACAAATATTATAGCCAATATCCTGGGGCTGGGCTGGGCGGCAACGCCGGCTGGGCTTAAAGCCATGGAATCCTTGAAGGATTTAGAAGAGGGGCGGAGAAAAGGAACCATTTCCGGGAAAAGTCCGGGAAAAATCTTTCCCGAGGGGACGGCAAATAATGAGATGTGCACCTTTTTGATTATTAACATATCTTCCCTGCAGCTGATACCGGTCAATATGATCGCTTACAGAAGCCAGTACGGCAGCCCGGACCCTACGGCAGTGGTGGGGCCGGCTCTTGCGGCGACCCTCATATCCACAATTGTCGGGGTTGTGGCGTGTAAATTGCTGGACCGTTAGGAAAGTCGCAGGCAGAATAAAAAAGAAGCAGCCATTCCGGGATTTTATCCGGGAGAGGCTGCTTTATTTTTGGTTTGATTTATAGCCGCTGTCAGGCCTGGCTGAAGAAAAAGTTTATGACAGCCCATCCTGCTTATACAGCTTTAACGCCTTGGCAAGCTGGTCCGGACAGGAGGTTGGCCGGTATCCGCACTGAATTCCTTCCAGCTTCTTAATGGCTTCGTCCACATCCATGCCCTCTACCAGACGGGCCACGCCCTGGGTGTTGCCGGAGCATCCGCCTACAAACTGAACCTGAGCCAGCTTGTTATTCTCCACTTCAAAATTAATTTCCCGCGAGCAAACGCCATGTGTTTTATATTTCATCTTAAATGCCTCCCATTCGTAAAATCTTGCCATAACCGATTATAAGATTATAGCGAAATCGGGGCAGGGTTGTCAATAGCCCTTTGCAAACCAGATATAAACCGTTATAATAGAAAGAAGAGCCCCAAAAAAGCGGCATTTAAGCCCAGAAAACATGGGCAAGGAATAGGAAACACCCTGCGGGTATACCTTTATGCCCGATAAAGCGGGGCAGGCCCTGCCCAAAAAACATGGGCAAGGAATAGGAAAGGAGAAAAATTATGTTAGGAATTATCGGCGCCATGGATATAGAGGTGGCAGAAGTAAAAAAATCCATGGAGGACGTTACGGTGGAAACCATAGCTTCCATGGATTTTTATAAAGGCACTATAAAAGGAAAGGACGCGGTTGTGGTCCGCTCCGGCATAGGCAAGGTAAACGCAGCGGTCTGCACCCAGATACTGGTGGACCGTTACCATGTGGATGCCGTCATCAACACCGGAATTGCCGGTTCTCTGAAAAATGAAATTAATATCGGAGATATGGTGCTTTCCACGGACACGGTCCATCACGATATGGATGCCACGGGCTTCGGATACCCGGCAGGACAGATTCCCCAGATGAAAGAATTCTCTTTCACAGCCGATGAAACGCTTCGGAACCTGGCTGAGAAATGCTGCAGGGAGGTTAATCCTGAAATAGGAATTTTTACAGGAAGGGTAGTTTCAGGGGACCAGTTTATTTCTGATAAGGTTAAGAAACAATGGATAGGGGATACTTTTGGGGGGTATTGCACGGAAATGGAAGGGGCTGCAATCGCACAGGCTTCCTATTTAAATAACATCCCATTTCTTATTATAAGAGCCATCTCCGATAAGGCGGATGACAGCGCAAACATGGACTACAGCGAGTTTGAGGAGAAGGCGGTAAGACATTCCGTAAACCTTATTTTAGCTATTGCGGAAAGGTATTGATATTAACTTGAGAATCGAATCCTGCCAGGATTTGACGAACGATTCTAGGCTCTCTCATCTTCCCAAAGGCTGTCCCGGTGATTATAATAAACCTATCACCGGAAAAGCCGGAAAGAAAGGGGAGCGATTATTATGCTGGAATTTTTACAGACAGGCAAAGCGTTATACGTGCTGGCGGCCCTATGCGGCGTCGGAGTTATCACCAGATGGCTCACACGTAACCTCTACAAAAGATTGATTAAAGAATCTGATAACATGTCACTGACCAAAAACAAAAGTCTTCGGGCGTTTAAGCAGAAGACGGAAACTACATATCAGATGAATATGGGAATCCCTAAGATCAAACCGTATTTGGAGAAACAGATGTATGATTTCAAATATATGGGGGTAACCCTTCACGGCTGGAATATGTTTTCCAACCAGATGACTTTATGGTGCTTTCTGGTAGGAGGTGCGGCTGCCTTTGCCGCTTATTGGTTCCGCACGGATCCGTATTATATTGTGCTGTACGGCTCGGTGGGAATCCTGACAGGGTTGTTTACTATTTTGGTGGATCACGGAGCAGGGGTGACGGAAAAACGGCAGCAGCTGTTTGCATCCCTGGATAATTATCTGGAAAATACTCTGATCTACCGTTTGGATATGGAACAGGAGGAACTGCGGGATGCGCCCAATATCCGTACTCTGTATTCTTCTTCAGGAGGCCAGCAGGGAATTTCAACGGAGGGCATGTCGGAGCAGGACAAGCGGGCAGAAAGACGCAATGCCAGGCAGAGGGCAAGGACCGGGCAGATAGAAAAGCCGTTAAAGAGCCAGAGCCGCCAGCAGGACCAGCCTGCGGAGGAAGCGGCCGGAGCGCTGGCGCCCACAGAGTTAAAGAGCTCCAGACGGGACGTGGATTATTTAAAGCGCAGCCTGGAACAGATTGCGGCCAGCCGGGAAAAGGGAAGAGGCGGCAGGTCGGGAGAGGACTGGCTTAAGGAATTGAACCCGGATGAACTGAAGCTTGTAGGCGAAATTCTCCAGGAATATCTGACCTGAACTTTTGGAAGGCAGAAGAAAATCATATCGCAATTGGAACAGTTCTGTGATATAATTTTCCTAAACAGGCGGTCAAAAACCTGAAAACAACATAGGAAAAGGAGAATTAAGCAATGGGAAATATAACGTTTGATTATTCCAGGGCAGCAGGCTTTGTATCAGCAGAAGAAATGGAGAACATGAAGGCCACCGTGGTGTGTGCAAAGGATGTGCTGATGAACAAATCCGGTGCTGGCAATGACTTCCTGGGCTGGATCGATCTTCCGGTAGCATATGACAAGGAAGAGTTCCAGGAAATAAAGATGGCAGCAGAGAAGATTCAAAATGATTCTGACGTACTGCTTGTAATAGGTATCGGCGGCTCTTATCTCGGTGCCAGGGCAGCCATAGAATTTTTATCCCACAGCTTTTATAATGTATTGCCAAAGGGCAAACGCAAAACTCCGGAGATTTATTTTGTTGGAAACAGCATCAGCAGCAAATACATCCAGGATTTAAAGGATGTGCTGGAGGGGAAAGATTTCTCTGTTAATATTATATCAAAATCCGGTACGACCACAGAGCCTGCCATCGCATTCCGCGTATTTAAGGAAATGCTGATTGAGAAATATGGCCGGGAGGAGGCAAATAAAAGGATTTATGCCACCACCGACAAGGCCAGGGGGGCATTGAAAAATCTGGCGGACGAGGAAGGATATAAATCCTTTGTGGTTCCGGATGACGTGGGAGGACGTTTCTCAGTGCTGACGGCAGTCGGTCTTCTTCCGATTGCGGTGTCCGGCGCTGATATCGATAAATTAATGGAAGGGGCCGAGGCTGCCAGAAAGGAAGCTCTGGAAGCTCCTTACGAGTCCAACGGCGCTCTTCAGTATGCGGCGGTCCGCAATATCCTGCTTCGAAAGGGAAAGACGGTGGAGATCGTAGCCAATTATGAGCCGAGCCTTCATTATATTTCCGAGTGGTGGAAGCAGTTATTTGGAGAGAGCGAAGGCAAGGACCAGCGGGGAATTCTGCCTGCAGCCGTGGATTTGACCACAGACTTGCACTCTATGGGACAGTTTATTCAGGACGGTGCCAGAATTATGTTTGAAACCGTCCTGAATGTGGAGGAATCTCCGGCAGAGATTCTTCTTAAGGAAGAGGAAGTGGACACTGACGGGATGAATTATCTGGCGGGAAAGAGCGTTGACTTTGTCAACAAGAGCGCCATGAACGGAACCATTCTGGCCCACACTGACGGCAGCGTGCCAAACCTTATGGTAAGCCTTCCAAAGCAGGACGAATACAGCCTGGGACAGCTGTTCTACTTCTTTGAATATGCCTGCGGCGTCAGCGGATATATTCTGGGAGTGAATCCCTTTAACCAGCCGGGAGTGGAGAGCTACAAGAAGAACATGTTCGCACTCCTTGGAAAACCGGGGTATGAGAAAGAAAGGGAGGAATTGTTAAAGCGGTTATAGGGTGCGTAAAGACAGCGCCGATGTCCCGGTCTAAGCCTTTACAGGCGGACCGGGGCACCGGCGCTTTTTGTCAGCAAAAAGGCGGTGCTATTCAGCCATGCCATTCATAGTTTGGCGGGTAAAGCGGCCGCCAAACTATGAATGCCGGGCGTTCCGCTCTATAGAAATATATGTGGGGCTTGAGTACGGCTGAATAGTTACGAAAAAATTATCGTTTTATAATAAAATCGTGGAAAAAATAACGATGGTATGTTATAATAATGTCAATGTGGTCTTTTATGAGCCGCTATCCTACGAGGAGGGGAAAACTTGAAAAGAATTGTAGTGTTAGGTGCCGGTTATGCCGGTATTTTAACTGCCAAAAAACTGGAAAAGAAATTCCGTAAGATGAAGCTGGACAATGAGGTAAGTATCTCCATTATTGACCGGCATCCGTTCCACACCATGCTCACTGAGCTTCACGAGGTAGCAGCCGGAAGAGTGGAAGAGGACAGCATCCGCATCAGCCTGAAGAAAGTATTTGCAGGCAGGAATGTGAAGGTTATCACTGATACCATCAGTCAGATATCCATTGATGAAAAGAAACTGACAGGAAGTCAGGGAGAGTATGATTACGACTATCTGGTTCTGGCTGCCGGTTCCAAGCCGACGTACTTCGGCGTGGAAGGTGCAGAAGAATATTCTTATAAGCTTTGGTCTTATGAAGACGCCGTATTGTTAAAGGAACGGATTCACGATGTATTCCGCAAGGCGGCATGTGAACCGGATGAGACGGAGAAACGCCGTCTTTTAACTTTTTATGTGGTAGGCGCAGGCTTTACCGGCGTGGAAATGGCCGGCGAGCTGGCGGAGTATGTGCCTTTCTTATGCGAAGAATATGAAATTGATCCGTCTCAGGTTTCCATGTATGACGTGGATGTTTTAGAACGTTCAGTACCGATTCTTCCGGAGAAGCTGTCCGGCAAGGTAGAAAGGCGCCTGACCAAGATGGGCGTAAAGGTAATGATGAAAACCGGTGTAACCGGGATCGGGAAGGATTATATCGAGCTGGAGCAGAACGGTAAAAAGAACCGTTATCCGGCCGGTACCGTAGTCTGGACAGCCGGTATAGAAAGCGCGGATATCACCGGGCAGGCGGCAAAGGAACTGGAATCCGTGAAACGCGGAAGAATCCAGACAGACTCTTTCCTCAGGGCTAAGGGCCATGAAGAGATCTATGTGGTAGGCGACAACATGATGTATGTGCCTCAGGGAGATCATGAGCCTGTTCCCCAGATGGTGGAAAACTGTGAGCAGAGCGCTGATACCGCGGCTCACAACCTGGTGTGCGCTGCTACAGGCAAAGGAACCATGGAAGAGTATAAGCCCTCTTTCCACGGCGTTATGGTCAGCGTGGGCGGCCGCTATGGAGTGGCCAGGGTGGGTCTTCCCAACCATATGTTCAACCTGTGCTCTTTCTTTGCAATGTTTTCAAAGCATTTTATCAATGTCATTTATTTCATCCAGGTATTGGGCTGGAATAAGATATGGAGCTATGTGTACCACGAGTTCTTCACCGTGCGCCATTGCAGAAGCTTCCTGGGAGGCCATTTCTCCAACAGGACGCCAAGCTTCCTGCTGGTCCCGCTTCGCGTATGGCTGGGCGCCGTATGGGTATTTGAAGGTATTATGAAGATTGTGGAAGGCTGGATGGGTCAGCCCATGCTCAGCGGCTTCTTCGGCGGAGCCAACCAGTTCTTTAATAACATTCTGGCTCCTTATGGAATCACCGGAATCGGCGGAGCCGCTCCAGCGGCAGATGCAGTTTCCAGTGCAACCACAGCTGCGGCTGCCGGCGCGGCAGATGCGGTTTCCAGCGCAACGGGTGCTGCCGGTGCTGTGGGAGAAGCGGTTTCTAACGGTGTGGCAGTTTTCTCCTACCACATTCTGGGAATGATAGACGCTACTCTTGTAAGCTCCGTAGGCTTATCGAAAGCAACCCTTTCTGATTATGCCTTTAAGCTGGATTTTGCACCGATGAACTGGTTTGTGAACAATGTAATTCTTCCTAACGGCGGATTGCAGCTGTTTATGCAGCGGGGAATCGTGATCGCGGAGATCCTGATCGGTCTGGCCCTTATGGGAGGACTGTTCAACTTCCTTTCCTCTGCGGCATCCCTGGTACTTCAGGTTATGTTCGTCTGCACTACCGGACTTTATTTGAATACGTTCTGGATGATTTTTGCCGGCGTGGCAGTTTTGATCGGCGGCGGCAGGACCCTTGGCCTTGACTATTATGCAATGCCGTGGCTTAAGAAAAAATGGAGAAAACTTCCTTTCATAAGGAAGTGGTATTTATACAATGACTAATAGAGAATCATTGGAGGAAGCGGTCGGGCTGCGGTATGGCTTTGAAGAAGCCTTTGACCTGATGACCGAGGCGGTGAAAAGACATTTGTCTTCCGCGCCTCCTGTCATCAGGAGCTATACGGCCCATCTGGCAAAATCCACAGGCAAGTTTATCCGCGCTTATGGCCTTATGGCATGTTCCATGGATGAGGAGGATAAGGTTCCCGAGGAAGCCATCACTTTAGCATCTGCGGTAGAGCTGCTCCATCTGGCTACGCTGGTTCATGATGATGTGATCGATGAAGCTGATACAAGACGGGGGATCGAGACACTTCAAAAGAAGTTTGGAAGAAAAGCCGCGGTCATCTGCGGAGATTATCTTCTGTCGCTGGCCTTAAGGCTGGCGGCTTCCATTCCTAAAAGAAAAGAACTGGATGCCATGGATATGCCGGATTACCTATGCAGGATCTGCATGGGAGAGCTTCGTCAGGAAATTAACAATGGAAATCTGGATTTATCGGTTTACCGCTATTTGAGCATTATCAAGGGAAAGACGGCGGCGCTGTTTGAAGCCTCTTTCTATGGAGGTGCAGTTCTGTCCACAAAGGATGAGAAAAAGCTCCGCTTATACCGAAAGGCAGGCAATGACGTGGGCATGATCTTTCAGCTCATGGATGACTGCATTGACTATGAGATGGACGAGACGGAAGCGAAGAAAAATGTCCGCTCCGATTATGAAGAAGGAGTAGTCACTCTTCCTCTCATTCATACCATGGAACAGGATAAGGCCTTTTCCGATAAAGTGAAAAACGGGCTGGTTTCCGTAAAGGAAATTTATACCAGGGTTCTGGAAGCCGGCGGAACTGCTTATACTAAGACTATGGCCGGCAGATACTACGGAAAAGCGGTAAGTGCCATCGGTGATCTGGGATTATCCGATGCCAAGAAAAGCAGGATCATGTCCGTAGTGGATAAATCTTATTATGGTATTAAAAAAATATAATATAAAGCAACATTAAGGAGGAGTAATTAATGAAAAAAAATGTATTAGTTTTCGGGTGCAGCCTTATGGCAGCAGCATCTATTCTTGCAGGATGCTCATCTAATTTAAAGCAGGCGCCAACCACAGCTGCGCCTACAGAGGCAACAACAGCTGCTCCCACAACGGCGGCAGAAACAACGGCAGCAGCAACCACAGAAGCAGCAAAGAGCGAAGCTGCAGGCGGTGCTCTGTCTACCGGTTATGCAGTGCTTTCCTCTATCGGTAAATCTACGGATGCCGGTGATAAGGATGGCCTTGCAGAAGTGGATACCATGTTCGCGGCCGTATTAGTAGATGAAAGCGGCAAGATTGTGGACTGCAAAATTGATGCAGTTCAGACCAAGGTGAATTTCTCCAAGGAAGGCAAGGTGCTTACCGATCTTGCTACAGAAGTAAAGACCAAGAACCAGCTGGGTGAAGGCTATGGCATGAAGGGTTCCTCCTCTATCGGCAAGGAGTGGAACGAGCAGGCAGAAGGCTTTGCCAAGTATGTAATCGGAAAGACAGCTGACGAAGTAAAGGGAATTGCAGTTTCTTCTGACGGCGTTGCAGCTGATGCAGACTTAAAGGCTACCATTACCGTTCATATCGGAGACTTTATCAACGTTGTAGAGCAGGCAGCAGCAAATGCCAAGAGCGTTGGCGCTCAGGCAGGCGACAAGCTGGGCTACGGCATTGTAACAAACATTGAGAAGTCCAAGGATGCGGCTGCAGATGCAGACGGCCAGGCACAGGCGTATTCCACCTACACAATCGCCAGCTTTGGGGCAGACGGCAAGATCACAAGCTGTGTAATTGATGCTTCCCAGGTTAACGTAATGTTCAATGCTGCAGGTAAGCTTACCAGCGATGTGAAATCCACTGATTTCAAGACAAAGGATCAGTTAGGTGAGGCCTATGGCATGAAGAAAGCTTCCGGCATCGGCAAGGAATGGAACGAGCAGGCTGCCAGCTTTGCAGAGTATGCAGTTGGAAAGACTGTTAAGGATGTTACAGGACTTGCAATTGATGAAAAGGAAGGCGCTCCTACAGATGCTGACTTAAAGGCCAGCGTAACCATCGGAATTGGTGATTTCCAGAAGGGTATCGCCGAGGCAGAGACAAATGCGAAGTAAAAAAGCAGTAAAAGGAATCATAATTGCCGGAGTTCTGGCAGCGCTTACTATGGCGGCGGTATTTACCGCCGCCATAGGAGCGAAAAAGGAACAGAGATTTCATGCGGAATTTTTAAATCTCTTTGATACGGTCACCGAAATTGTGGGCTATTCAGAAAGTAAAGAAGAATTTACCCAGATTGCCACGGACATTCACGATGAACTGGAAGTATACCACAAGCTTTATGATATTTATAATGATTACGACGGTATAAATAATGTCAAGACCATTAATGACAATGCAGGCAAAAGCCCTGTGAAGGTGGACAAGAAGATCATCGACCTTTTAAATCTTTCCAGGAAGACCTATGATGCAACAGACGGAAAGGTCAATGTTGCCATGGGAAGCGTCCTGAATATCTGGCACGATTACCGTACAAAGGGTCTGGATGACCCGGACAACGCACAGGTTCCTCCCATGGACAAGCTGAAAGAAGCGGCTCTCCATACGGATATTTCAAAGATGATTATAGATGAAGAGGCCTCCACCGTTTATCTGGAAGACCCGGAAATGCGGCTTGATGTGGGCTCCATCGCAAAGGGCTACGCCACAGAGATGGCGGGCCAGTCTCTGGAAGCAAAGGGGATTGATCATATCCTTCTGAGCGTAGGGGGAAATATCCGCGCCGTGGGCAGAAGAGCGGATGGAAAGCCATGGAAGCTGGATATCCAGAACCCGGATACGGACAGCGAGAAAAAGGCCATTGATACCCTGGATTTAGACGGATTTTCTCTCACCAGCAGCGGCGATTATGAGCGGTATTACATAGTGGACGGGGTGAGATATCACCATATCATTGATCCTGACACCTTAATGCCTGCAGCATACTTCCATGCAATCTCCATTGTGTGCAAGGATTCCGGATGGGCAGATGCCATTGATACCGGTATTTTTGCAATGCCCTATGAACAGGGACGGGATATTATTGAAAACATGGAAGGTGTAGAGGCCATGTGGGTTATGCCGGATTGGAGCATAAGAACCAGCAGCGGCTATGAGGCGTTCCGGGATCATGACAGTTAAATCCCCCCGAAAGCCTCAGCAATCAGGAGAGAGGATGTCATATGTCTTACAGAGGACTTCAGGACTTTATTCATAAATTAGAAGAAAGAGGGGAACTGATCCGTATAGGGTCTAAAGTATCCCCTCTTTTAGAAATGACGGAGATTGCGGACAGGGTCTGCAAGACGGAAGATTCCGGAAACAAGGCGCTTCTTTTTGAGCATGTGGAGGGCTCTCCCTATCCGGTACTCATGAATGCCTTTGGAACGGACAGCAGGATGGCCCTTTCCCTGGGAGCTGAAAGCCTGGACCACATTGCAGCGGACATTGAGGCTTATCTGGATTTTAAAAATTACTCATCGCTTTTCAAGCTGATTTCTTTTGCCCCCAGGCTGCTGCGCCTGCTATGCTGCTTTCCTGTCAGGAGCCGGTTTCATTTCCGGCGTCCATCCTGTCAGCAGGTAATCGAGAGAAAGCCGGACCTGGGACAGTTGCCGGTGCTGCAGTGCTGGCCCCTTGACGGAGGGCGCTTTTTTACGCTTCCTCTTGTATTCACAAAGTACCCGGATACAAAGCTTCAGAATATGGGAATGTACCGGATGCAGGTGCTGGACTCACAAACCACTGCCATGCACTGGCAAAAGCACAAGGATGGAGCCGGTATTTATGAGGCGTACCGGAAAAAGGGCTGCCCCATGCCTGTATCCGTTGCCCTTGGCTGCGACCCTGCCATCACCTATGCGTCCACCGCACCTCTTCCGCCTAAGCTGGATGAGATGATGCTGGCCGGATTCTTGAGAAAATGGCCGGTAAAAATGGTGAAGTGCATCACCAATGACCTCTATGTGCCGGAGGATGCGGAATTTGTGCTGGAAGGCTATGTGGACCCGGAGGAAGATCTGGTTTGGGAAGGGCCCTTTGGGGATCATACCGGGTATTATTCCCTGGCGGACTGGTATCCCAAATTCCATGTTACAACCATTACCCGAAAAAGGAAACCGGTCTATCCCGCTACTGTGGTCGGAAAGCCTCCCATGGAGGACTGCTATATGGCAAAGGCCACCGAACGCATATTCCTGCCCTTATTGAAAATGATGATTCCCGAGCTGCGGGATATCCATCTGCCCTTTGAGGGTGTTTTTCATAACTGCGCGGTGGTATCGGTGAAGCAGGCCTATCCGGGAGCCGCCAGAACTGTGATGAACGCCATCTGGGGCATGGGACAGATGAGAACCGCCAAGATGATTGTTGTTGTTGATGAAACCGTGGATCCCTGTGATACGGCTGCTGTCTGGAAAGAGATTTTGGCCTATGCAGATTCGAAAGAAGATTTTGTGATCAGCAAAGGGCCCTTGGATGCCCTGGACCACTCCTCTGATTTTCCGTTGTACGGGGGGCGGCTTGGCATCGACGCCACCAGAAGAGGAAAAGAACCGTTTTCAGACGGAGCTCTTGAGATTGTGCCGATCCGCAAGGAAGAGGCCTGGGACGGCAGGCGGAAAGCCCTTGCCATGCTGGAAGAGAAAGGGGCTTCCCTGATCCTGATTGTGGATGAGGATGTGGACCCATCGGATCATTCCACTGTCATGTGGAGGGTGTTCAACAATATTGATGTTACCAGAGATATGTTCACAGAGGGACGGAGAGCGGCCTTTGACGCCACGAGAAAACGGACGGAAGAAGGACTTTCCCGCCCCTGGCCGGAGGATATTGTGATGACCGATGAAATCAGGAAAAAAGTATCAGAGAAATGGAGCGTTTATGGGATCGATAGTCCGAAAAATAGTAAATAAACTGAATGAATACGGAAAGCTGGTCATGTTCAGCCATACGGTCTTTTCCCTGGCCTTTGCCGCAGTGGCCCTGCTTGCTGTTTCCGACGGCAGGCCGGAGCCCAGGGTGGTATTTTGGGCCGCCCTTGCGTTCTTAAGCGCCAGGACAGGCGCCAATGCCCTAAACCGGGTGGTGGATGCCAGAATCGATGCAAAGAATCCCCGGACAGCGGGACGCCAGATTCCCCAGGGACAGATCGGGAAAAAAGAAACCCTGGTTCTGGTGGCCGCCTGCTTTCTGGTGATGGTGGTCAGCGCTTCCCGTTTAAACCTGTTATGCCTTATCCTGTCCCCTGTGGCCCTGTTTTTGATGACAGTCTATTCCTATACAAAACGCTTCACCTGGATGTGCCATCTTGTTCTGGGTATCACCTGTGCCTGTGCGCCGGTGGGGGCATGGCTGGCGGTAACGGGGAGATTTTCCCTGGTACCGCTTTTCTTTGGCGCAGCCAACTGCCTTTGGACCGCAGGCTTT
Source organism: Bacillota bacterium (assembly GCA_023437715.1). Taxonomy (GTDB): domain Bacteria; phylum Bacillota; class Clostridia; order Lachnospirales; family Lachnospiraceae; genus Lacrimispora. The sequence continues at coordinate 48,325 of JAEZFK010000005.1, forward strand.
GACATTATCTACGGTTCCCAGGATTATGAATTTGATAAGGCAAACGGCCTTCACTCCATTCCGGTACAGTTTGGCGTAAAGGGCGGGCTTCTGATCAGCAGTCTGTTTCATGTGACAGCCCTCCTTTGCCTGTGCGCTGCCGGGGTGCTGCTCTATCCCCAGTTCGGCGCTTTTTACGGAGTGGGTCTGGGAATTATCGCCATTCTGATGGTGATTCAGCACCGGATGGTATCACCGGGCCACTTAGACAATGTCAATATCGCATCATACAGCATCAGCCAGATTACTAGCATTGTACTTCTGGTGTTCGGGATTCTGGATGTGTACTTATGACGATGGGAAATGTCCTTAGAGTATATCTATACGACCGATAATGTGGGGCGAGCTTTGCCCAGAAAGCATGGGCAAGAAAGTGGAAAGGAGGCAGACCGTGAAACAGTATGTAGTTGGAATTACCGGAGCGAGCGGCAGCATTTACGGCCTTCGGACGGTGGAAGCTCTGCTGGAAGAGGGCGCCAGGGTGCAGCTCATCTTTTCGGAAACAGGGGAAAAGGTAGTGGCTTATGAAACCGGACGGGAGCCTGGAGAATGGGCAGCTGATTTTAAGGATCGTTTCGGGGATCAGCTCATCTTAGAAGATAACAGGGATCTGTTTTCCGCGGCTGCCAGCGGTTCCCATTTAACCGACGGAATGATTATTGCGCCCTGCTCCATGTCAAAGCTGGGTTATATTGCGGCAGGCATTACCCCGGATTTAATGACCCGTGCGGCTGATGTGGCCTTAAAGCAGCGCCGCCCTCTGGTGGTGATGCCCAGGGAAACTCCCCTGTCTCAGATTCATTTGAAAAATATGCTGGCTCTGGCGGAGTGCGGCGCTTTTATTGTTCCCGCCATGCCCGCTTTTTACCAGCGGCCCCAAAGCCTTGACGATATGGCGGACTTTATGGCTGGCCGGGTGCTGGACTGCCTGGGGCTGGAAAATAACCGGTATGCCAGGTGGAGAGAAAGCAATAAAATAGAAAAATAAAATATAAGGACTATTGGAAGCATATGAAAAGATCAGAAAAAAATAATATAAAACAAGGTTTGTTTGGAAGCAGAAAAATAATTACGGCGTTGCTATGCGGTACAGCGGCAATGCTTCTGGGCGGATGCGCCGGAAAGGCAGAGGCTCCGGCGGACACGCCGATTCATCTGGGCGTCATGTATTCCTCTGATATTGTGCCCCTCACCATCATCACAGAGCAGGGCCTTGATAAAAAGTACGGATTTCAGCTGGATATGCAGGTGTTTTCCTCCGCAAAGGATAGGGATGCGGCGTTCCAGGCAGGAAAGTTAGACGGAGTATTCACTGACTTCATCGGCCTGTGCATGTATCAGAATGCCGGCCTTGACGTAAGGGCTACCGGATGCACGGACGGGGATTATGTGCTGCTGGCAGGTAAGAATACGGGAATCACTTCCCTGGAAGAGGCTGCGGGAAAAAGCATTGCGATCTCCGAAAATACGCTGATTGAATACTCTCTGGATTATATTTTAAATAATGCCGGACTGGAGGATACATATTTAGACAAGCAGGTGGTGCCGAGGATTCCAGACAGGCTTGAGATGCTTCGAAACGGCAAGATAGACCTGGTTCTTCTGCCGGAACCGTTTTCCACTCTGGCCATTAAGGATGGAGCTACGGTTCTGGGAAGCGCCAACACCGTTGGGCTGTATCCGGCTGTATCTGCGTTTACAAAGAAAGCAATTGATGAAAAATCCGGCACTCTTAAAAAGCTGTATCAGGCATACGATGAAGCGGTTGATTATTTAAACAATACCCCTCTTACGGAATATGAAGCCACGGTCATCAAGGGAGCAGGCTATCCGGAAGAACTGGCAGGAAGCATTAAGCTGCCGGTATACCGGAAAAATGAGCTGCCAAAGACGGAAGACCTTAAAGAGGCTATAGAATGGGCCGCAAAGAAAGGGCTGTGCAGCCCGGATTTAAAGCCTGATCAGCTGATTGGAGAATTGAAATAAAGTGAGAACTGGGGAGGTGACCTGATGCTGAAGGTGAGCGATATTTCTGTCACATATGGAAAAGGCGGGACAAACAAAGTCATTGACCGGATGTCCTGGCAGCTGGAGACCGGAAAGGTTCTGGCTGTGGCAGGTCCCTCCGGCTGCGGGAAGTCCACCATGCTTCACACCCTGGCAGGCATTCTGCCCCATGAGGGCTCCGTCACCTTAGATGGTGCAGGACTTGATCCCAGGACCTGCTCCATCGGACTGATTCCGCAGAATTACGGACTTCTGCCCTGGAAGACGGTAAGGGAAAACTGCATTTTTACAACCAGAATCCGGGGAAATACAACGGATATGGAAGCTCGGCTTTCCGGCCTGTGCAGGGAGCTGGGCATTGACGGGCTTTTAGACCGTTATCCCGCCACCTTAAGCGGGGGCCAGGCCCAGCGTGTGGCCTTGGCAAGAGCATTTCTTATGGACCCGGAGCTGCTTTTAATGGATGAGCCTTTCGGGGCCCTGGATGTGGCGGCTTCCTTGGCGGCGAGAGAGCTGTTTCTGCGCATCTGGAAGGAGAGGAAGCCCACTACCGTTATGGTTACCCACAGAGTAGAGGACGCCCTTTCCCTGGCCCATACCATTGCAGTTATGAAACGGGGCGGGGACTTTTGCTTTTTCAGTGAGAATCCATGGCAGGGCGCAGAACGTCCGTCAGGAGAAGAATATCTGGAGCTGGAACGGCAGATTACGGAGAATATCATAAAGGCGGATGAGATATGAGGAAAAAAATGTGGGTCTTTTTCAAGGGATTTTTGCTTGTAAATCTGTTCTGGCTTCTTCTTGCGGCGGTGTTATCCACTTCGGTGCTGCCGGGGCCGATTACGGTATACGGCAGGTTTGATCAGGTGATGAACGGAAAGCTCCTGCTTCATATAGGAGCCAGCCTGGGCCGCGTGGCGGCAGGCCTGTCCGTTGCCCTCATCCTTGGCGTTCCTGTGGGACTTATTATGGCTTCCTCCTCTGTGGTCAACCGCGTTCTTCATCCCCTGGTGTACTTTTCCTATCCGGTTCCCAAAACAGCTCTGCTCCCGGTTTCCATGCTGCTTTTGGGCTTGGGCAATGGCTCTAAAATCCTCATTATTGTCCTGACTACGGTATTCCAGGTCATCGTCGCTGTCCGCGACGCGGCGGAGCATGTAGACCAGGGCATTTACTATGTGGCAAAAAGCGCCGGGGCAGGCAAAGGAATCATTCTGAAGGAGATTACCCTGCCGGCAGTGCTGCCGGAGCTGTTTACCAGCATCCGGATCGGGACAGGGACCTCCCTTGCCATTCTTTTGATCGTGGAAGCCTACGGGACCCGCTGGGGAATCGGCTATTACATCCTGGATGCCTGGTCCAGGATCAATTACATCCAGATGTACGGCGGCATTGTGGTCATGTCTGTGGTTGGAGCAGCGCTGTTCTGGATTCTGGATGGGGTCCAGCAGGTGCTGTGTAAGGGGACGGGGCAGGCGTAAGCGTTTATAAGGCGCCTATTCTTCCCCTTCGATGGATACCACCACCCGGTTTGGCAGGCAGACGATCAGTTCCCCGGTCTTATGGATTTTTCCTGTGCGCACGCACACCTTATCAGGGCAGGAGGCTTCTGTAATGCTGGCGTAGCCGTCCTTGATGACCAGATGATCCGTACTGCCGGCGTACCCGTTGATAATCATGTCCGTGTCCTTGTTAAGGTCCAGGGTTGCCACAGCCTGTCCGTCTACGGTGACAAGGACCTGCTTTGCCGCTTTCCTGTTTTCCGCATAAAATATTGCAGAGAGCAGCCCTGATACGACCAGAATGGCCACAATCAGGTTCAGCTCTCTTTTTTGTATGAAATTATGTTTTTTTAAGTTCTTCAAAGCTGTTACCTCTTATTCTTTTGAAATGTTCTAAGCTTAATTATAGCATAACTGTCCTGTTTATAAAATAAAAAACTCAGGCAGATCTATCAGAGGAGAAATTTTCCCAATTGAAGCTTTTTTCAATGAATGCCGGATGAATTTGAGGCAAAAGACGGGGGAAAAATAAAATTAAGTATTAAAAACAGGTTCCCTATAGTATACTTATGGATGTGTTGTTAAAAAAATCATTTTAAAGGAGGAAGCTATGAAAAAATGTTTAACACTGCTGCTTGCTGCGGTCACAGTCTTGTCTCTGGCAGCCTGCGGGAGCGCAAAGGACCCGAAAGCCATTTACGATGACGCTTCGAAAAAAACGTCAGAGCTGACATCCATGGATGTGGACTCTGTTGTCAATATGCAGATGGTTCAGGGGGGAAAGACAACAGATATTAAGATGAATCTCAATATGAAAATGGCCGGTATCAACACGGAGAACCTAAAGTACCAGGCCCAGGGAACCACCGATATTGGAGAGCAGAGCATTGATATATCCATGTACTATGAAAACGGGTATTATTATATGAGCTCCATGGGACAGAAGATAAAATATGCTATGGATCTGGATGCCATGATGAAGCAGATCAAGCAGACCACCGAAGGAGCCAGTATGGATTCCTCTTATCTGAAAGAAATCACGGCAAAAAAAGAGAACGGAAACCAGATTCTTACATTTACGGTTGACGCGGAAAAGATGGATGCTTATGTACAGGATATCATGGGCCAGATGGGAACCGATCTGGAAGGCGTGACCTATACCATCAAGGATGCCAGCGGGGAAGCTACCGTCAGCGAGGAAGGCTATTTCATCAATTCAAAGATAAACATGTCTCTTGAAATGAATTCCCAGGGTGAGACCGTATCCATGGTCATGGATACGGACTCCACCTACAACAATCCGGGCCAGGACGTAGAGGTTACTGCTCCTGATCTGGAGGGATATACGGAAATCGATGCGAGCGCCATACAGAACCAGCAATAAAGCGAAACAGGGCAAAGATATAAAAGACCATTTTCCATCACTGATGCAGTGAAAGAAAATGGTCTTTTTTCATTCTTCTATAACCTGGATCTCAAGAAAGTCGAATTCAATGTGCTCGATAAAATTATCCTGGTTAAACCGTGCTTTGGCGTGCTTCTGGAAATCGTGAACAGTGGCGTCCAGCCATATGGGCTTTCCCAGATCGAACTGAACGCAGATATCGTCAAGGGCCTGAAAGACCATGGAGGTTCTTGAAAGGCTGTAATCGGCGATGCAGATGACCGTATCTTTTACCAGTCTGGTGTCTTTTATAATTTTTCCCCACATACGGAACATAGGCAGATTTTCCTTTCTGAATTGGCGGATGTATAAAACCGTTTTTATGATGCAACGATTATAGCATTATTCCGTGAAAAAAGGCAACAGGAAAGTGGCGGACATTGTAAATCCGTGAAAAATATGATAGAATTCTTGTAGGAAAAACCGAAGGAGGAAGACCGAAGATGGCACAACCCATAACGGATCAGGTTGGTTTTCTTGGAGAGGCCTGCAGGGCCGTCCAGGAGTTATCTGTAAGCAGAAATTTATTGGATAAGTACCGTATTGAGGAGAAGCGCCTGGAAAGGGAGCTGGAAGCGGAACGTAAGGCTGTAGCAGATGCCATAAGCCTTACGGTAAAAAAACGCATGGAGGAGATCAACAGCACCTATGACGGGGAAATCGCCCGGGAGCAGGAACGTTTGAAGCGGGTGAGAAGCAAGAGGGAAAAGGCGAAAAGCCAGGGTGTCAAGGGACGGATCGAGGAAGAGACTGCGGAGCTTAAAAGCAGCAACAGGGATTTGAAGCTGCAGATGAAGGCACTGTTCCAGCAGGACCATGTTCCCGGCTTTTGTAAAGGCGGCTTTTATTATGCCCTGTATCTGCCCAGGGGATTTTCCGAGTTCCTTACGCTGCTTTTGACTCTCCTCATCTGCTTTCTGGCCATTCCCTCCGGGATTTATATGCTGCTTCCGAAAAAAACCACGCTTCATCTTGTGGGAATTTATTTTCTGACCATCCTCTTCTTTGGAGGCATTTATATTCTCGTCAATAACTGGACCAAGGTGCGCCATCAGGCAGCACTGAGGAAGGGGCGTTCCATCCGGGACAATATGAAGCACAACAACAGAAGAATCCGCTCCATCACCCGTTCCATCCGGCGGGACCGGGACGAAGCGGTTTATAATCTGGAAAAATATGATGACGAGATCGCTCAGATCGAGCAGGAGCTGGCTGATATCGCGGAGAAGAAAACAGAGGCTTTAAATACCTTTGACAAGGTGACAAAGACCATTATATCCGATGAGATCGCCGGCAACAGCAGGGAAAAGATGAAGCAGCTTGAGGACGCTTATGAAGCGGCAACGGCCAACGTAAAGGAAGCGGAGGTCCGGGTGAAGGAGCAGACCCTGTTCATTACGGATAACTATGAGTCTTATGTGGGAAAGGAATTCATGGTTCCCGAAAAGCTGGATGAGCTGGCGGATCTGATCCGTCTGGGCAAGGCCTCCACCATCAGCGAGGCGGAAGCGGTATATAAAAGCCTTAAGGATTAGGCGCAGAAACAGAATAAGAAACAGAACTGAAATTGAAAACAGGCACAGGGAAAACGGCGGAAAACGGCTTTTCCCTGTGCCTGTTTTTGTCAAAATTTTCCCGGACAGCCGGGTGAATAATTCCATAAATCACTGCTTATAATAGAACAGAGAAAATAAGGACAGCAAGGCAGGATATTATGAAATTATGGGAAAGAATCGCGGTCCGCGGAAACCGGGACGTTTTTTATTATGATACGAAGCAGACCTTTGAAGCAGAGGATTTTGCTTTACGTCTTTATGACATGATCTGTATGGAGAAAGTAAACGGAAAAGCGGCGGGAGTGCTGTTTTTATGTATCGGGACCGATCGGTCCACTGGAGACAGCCTGGGACCTCTTATCGGCTACAAGCTGAAAGAGAAAGGGCTGGAGCACATCGAAATTCTGGGAACCCTGGAACGGCCGGTTCACGCTATGAACCTGGAAACCTACCAGTCGGTTCTAAAGCTCAGATACCCTAATCATGTGGTGGTGGCGGTGGATGCCTCCGTGGGAAACTTGGAACACATCGGCTATGTGACCCTTGGACGGGGAGCCTTAAAGCCGGGCCTTGGAGTCAGCAAGGAGCTGCAGGCAGTGGGAGATTTATTCATTACCGGAATTGTGGGAAGCTGCGGAAATTACGACCCTCTGATGCTTCAGAGCATCAGGCTTTCCATTGTTATGCGCATGGCGGACTGCATCAGCCGCAGTATTTATCTTGTCGAAAAGTTATGGGAAAACAGGTCCCTGCTTTGACACGTTTTTCACCTGTTGTATGCTATGATTCATTGGATTAAAAAGAATAGCGGGGTGAGCCAATGGGTGAATTATACAATCCTTTCCCGAAGCTGCCGAAGAATATCAGGCAGATCGGGGAGCGGGATCAGATCGTAAAGCTGTATATGGAAGATTATGTAAATACCTATTTAAAACGTCTGTATCCTGCAGGCGGACAAGAACTGCGGGTCGGTCTTCTCTTAGGCAGCCTGGAGTTAAATGACGGAACGCCGTACATCTTCATTGACGGAGCCATGGAAATGGAGGATGTGGTAGACCTGGGCCGGAAAGTCGTGTTTTCAGAGCTGGCGTGGAAAAAAGCCTATCGGAATATGGAGCAGCTTTTTCCGAAACGTTCCATTCTGGGCTGGTTCCTGTGCGGCAGGCCGGGAGATGACCTAAGTCCCCTCAATTACTGGAAACAGCACGTCCAGTATTTCCAGGGGCCCGACAAGCTGATGTATCTGTCCACCGGCGCAGAGGGAGAGGAAACTGTTTACATAACATCAGAAGACGGGTTTTACCGGCTGAAAGGCTACAGCATTTATTATGAACGCAATCAGATGATGCAGGATTATATGGTTCTGAGAAAGGATGTAAAACGTATCGAAACCGATACAAATGATAAGGTTATTGAAGAATTCCGCAAGCGGATGGACGAGCATAAGGTAGAGGTTACGGACCGGCATCAGACGGTAGGGCTTCTCCGGGGCATGTGTATGGCCATGTCAGTCGTCATATTAGCTGGCGGAATTGTTATGTTTAACAACTATGAGCGGATGCAGGACATGGAAAGCGTCATTGCATCGGCCCTGCCCGCCGGGGCGGAGCATATCTTAGACGGAGTAAAGAAGTCCGGAAAGGAAAGCAAGAGCGAGTCCAAGGTAGTGGTGGAGGAAGCGGACGGCGGTGTTTATCCCACCTCAGCTGTGAATAAGGAGACCATGTCAGAGACCGCGCCGGAATCCGGAGAGAAAGCGGGAAATCAGACCGCAGATAACCAGGCGGCAGGAAACCAGGCAGCGGGAAATCAGGCCGCAGATAACCAGGCGGCAGGAAATCAGGCAGCGGGAAATCAGGCCGCAGATAACCAGGCCGCAGGAAATCAGGCAGCGGGAAATCAGGCAGCAGACAACCAGGCAGCAGACAACCAGGCGGCAGGAAACCAAGCCGCAGAGAGTCAGGCAGCAGGAAACCAGACAGCAGGAGGAAATCAGACGGCAGCAGGTTCTCAGGAAACGGCGGCAGCTTCCAGCAGCCCGCGCATCCATGTGGTACAGGACGGGGAAACCCTGTACGGTATCTGCATCGCGGAATACCATACCACAAGCAAATTAAAGGAAATCTGCGAGCTTAACGGGCTGGAGGATGAAAATAAGATTGTATCAGGCCAGAAATTACTTCTTCCTTAGAAAAATATAATGCGTTTCTCCCTAAAATGATGTATACTATGACTATACATGGGCATTTTCAGGAGAAGACCGCATGAGTGATATGAACTCTATGAATAGAGAAATCAAAAAAAACCAACTGCGGCGGCAGATCGTTCCTCCCGCTCCGCAGAGGGAAGAAAACAGTGAAGAAGTCATTAAAAAAGCCCGCGTCAGGATTCGGAAAAAACGGATCCGTATATTTCTGGTGCTGTTTTTTGTGCTTGGGGCAGCAGCCACAGGCGTATATGAATATTTTAACCTTTACCAGTATACCGGATATCATGTGGTATGGGAAAAGACGATGAATGAAGGCAGCTTTGTAGGGTATCTGGATTTTGCCTCCAATGTGCTGAAGTACAGCAAGGACGGCGCATCCTATCTGGATTCCCGGGGCAAGGAGGTCTGGATACAGAGCTATGAAATGAAATCCCCCACGGCCAGTGTCAACGGAGATTATGCGGCTGTTGCGGACCAGCAGGGGAATTCCATTTATATTTTCGACAAGTCGGGAAATACGGGAATTGCCACCACGGTGCTCCCTATCGTGAAAGTGACCGTATCCGCCGGGGGGGTGGTGGCCGCCATTCTGGAGGATTCCACATCCAATTATATTTACTTTTTTAAACGGGATGGAAGCCCTCTGGATGTAAAGATCAAAGCCCTGTTAGGCGGGGATATGGGCTATCCTATGGATATAAGCCTGTCTCCTGACGGCACCCAGCTTATGGGGGCCTATGCTTATTTAAAAAACGGCGCCTTAAACAGCAGGGTGGCTTTTCATAACTTTTCCGAAATCGGAAAGAGCATCCCGGACCGGCTGGTAGGCGGCTTTGATGAGCCCTACGAAGCTTCCATTGTGGCCCGGGTGTCATTTCTTGATGATACATACTCCTGTGCATTTGCCGATAACAGCGTGACCTTTTATTCCACAAAGAACGCCCTTTCCCCGGAGCTGCTTAAGCAGGAGACATTGGAAGAAGAGGTAAAAAGCGTATTCTTTTCCAATAAATATGTAGGCCTTATCCTGGACAACCCGGAAGGTGAAAATCCCTACCGGCTGAGTGTGTATAAGTCTGACGGAAGCCCGGTGTTTTCCAAAGAATTCCAATATCAGTATACACATGCCGATATTGACGGAAACCGCGTAATTTTGTATAATGATGATTCATGCAGAGTTTATACCATGTCCGGACGGCTTAAGTTTGCCGGGACATTTGATTTTCCCATATCCAGAATCCGGAACGGCAGATTTCCCAATACACTGATCGTAACGGGTCCCCAAAACATGAAAGAAATAAGATTACAAATAGGAGGACAATACCAATGAGCAACGTCGAAACCATGTCAATTAATGCCATCCGCATCCTTTCCGCTGATGCTGTCCAGAAAGCCAATTCCGGCCACCCGGGACTTCCCTTAGGCTGTGCCTCAGCTGCATATGAGCTGTGGGCAAACCATATGAACCACAATCCGGCAGATCCGGACTGGGCCAACAGGGACCGTTTCGTTTTATCCGGCGGCCACGGCTCTATGCTTTTATATTCCCTGCTTCATTTATTCGGTTACGGGAATCTGTCAAAAGAGGATGTGATGAATTTCCGCCAGCAGGGTTCCAAAACCCCGGGACATCCGGAGTATGGCCACACCGTTGGCGTAGAAGCTACCACTGGTCCTCTGGGAGCAGGTATGGGTATGGCAGTAGGTATGGCGATTGCCGAAAAGCATCTGGCCGCTGTTTTCAATAAAGAGAATTATCCGGTGGTGGATCATTACACCTATGTACTGGGCGGAGACGGCTGTATGATGGAAGGAATTTCTTCCGAGGTATTTTCCCTGGCAGGCACCCTTGGGCTGGGAAAGCTGATTGTTTTATATGATTCCAATCAGATTTCCATTGAGGGAAGCACGGATATCGCATTTACAGAGGATGTGAAAAAGCGCATGGAAGCTTTCCATTTCCAGACCATCACCGTTGAGGACGGAAATGACCTGGAAGCAATCGGAAAGGCCATTGAGGAAGCAAAGGCTGATACGGAGCATCCATCCTTTATTGTTATCAAAACTCAGATCGGTTACGGCTGTCCTGCAAAGCAGGGAAAGGCCAGCGCTCACGGCGAGCCTCTGGGAGCAGACAATGTGACCGCATTGAAAGAAAATCTTGGCTGGCCGTCCATGGAGCCGTTCTATGTTCCGGAAGAGGTTTACAGCCATTACAGAAAGCTGGCGGAGGAAAAGGCAGAGACAGAAGCTGCCTGGAACGTGATGTTTGCGGCCTACTGCCAGGAATATCCTGAGATGGAAGAGCTATGGACCGCATATTATGATCCGGATGCAGGGGAAAAGGCAGTTGCCAAATGTGCTGATTTCTGGAAGCGGTCGGAAAAAGCCGATGCTACCAGAAACTTATCAGGACAGGTTTTAAACCGCATTAAAACCTTTATGCCAAATCTCATCGGAGGTTCCGCAGATCTGGCTCCTTCCAATAAGACCAATATGTCCGACGCAGGAGATTTTTCAAAGACTACTCCGGAAGGGCGCAATATGCACTTTGGCGTCAGAGAGCTGGGCATGACAGCCGTTGGAAACGGTATGATGCTTCACGGCGGCCTCCGCACCTATGTAGCGACCTTTTTCGTGTTCAGCGATTATACAAAGCCAATGGCCCGTCTGTCTGCATTGATGGGAGTTCCGCTGACCTTCGTGTTCACCCATGACAGCATCGGCGTTGGGGAGGACGGACCGACCCATGAACCCATTGAGCAGCTTGCCATGCTGAGAGCCATGCCGAATTTTCACGTGTTCCGTCCCTGTGATGAAACAGAGACAGAAGCGGCCTGGTATTCGGCCCTGACCTCCAAGAAGACTCCTACGGGCCTTGTTCTTACGAGACAGAATTTAACTCCTATGCCGGGAAGCAGCAAGGAAGCCTTAAAGGGCGGATATGTGATCGACGACTGCGAAGGCACCCCGGATCTGATCCTGATTGCAAGCGGTTCAGAGGTAGAGCTGGCAGTAAAGGCAAAAGGACTTCTTACCGACAGAAAGGTAAGAGTTGTTTCCATGCCCTGTATGGATTTATTCGAAGAGCAGACCGCGGAATATAAGGAAGCGGTGCTTCCGAAAGAGGTACGCAAGCGCGTTGCAGTGGAAGCTCTCAGCGACTTTGGCTGGGGCAAGTATGTAGGCCTTGACGGAGCTTATGTGACCATGACAGGCTTTGGCGCAAGCGGCCCGGCAAATCTGCTGTTTGAGCATTTTGGATTTACCCCTGAGCATGTGGCAGAGGTAGCGAGAGCCTTATAAGCCTTGGGGATATAAGGATACAAAAGGAAAAGGAGCGTATTCAGAAATGGGAACGAAATGTATTGGCGTTGATGTGGGCGGAACCGCCGTTAAAATAGGCCTGTTTGAAGCCACAGGGGAACTCCTTCATAAATGGGAGGTTCCCACCAGAAAGGAAGAAAGCGGAAAGCACATCATTGAAGATGTGGCCGCTTCCATATTAAAGACTCTGGAAGAGCTTAACGTTTCTTTAAGCGATATAAGAGGTGTGGGAATGGGAGTTCCTGGACCGGTCATGCCTGACGGCTATGTGGAGGTCTGCGTAAATCTGGGCTGGCGCAATGTCTATCCGGAGCGTGAGCTGAGCGAAAGGCTTCACGGAACACCGGTAAAAAGCGGCAATGACGCCAATGTGGCTGCATTGGGCGAGATGTGGCAGGGAGGCGGTAAGGGCTATGACGATATTGTAATGGTTACCCTGGGCACAGGCGTAGGCGGAGGCGTTATCATTGACCAGAAGATCGTTGCCGGAAAGCACGGCCTGGCCGGTGAGATCGGGCACATGCACATCCGTGATGAGGAAACAGAAAGCTGCAACTGCGGCGGTGTGGGCTGCGTGGAGCAGGTAGCCAGCGCAACCGGAATTGCAAGAGAAGCCAGAAGGAAGATGGCGGAGCTTGACATCCCGTCGGTTCTCCGTGATGCCGGCGACAATGTGACCGCCAAGGACGTGCTGGATGCCGCCAAGGCCGGAGACGAGCTGGCAGGCATTGTCATGGAGGTGGTAGGCCATTACCTGGGCCTGGCACTGGCTCAGATCTCCATGGTGGTGGACCCTGAGGTGTTCGTCATCGGCGGAGGCGTGTCAAAGGCGGGGCTGTTCCTTGTAGATGCGATTTATAAGCACTACGATAAATACACTCCTATTTCAAAGAATAAGAGCAGGATCGTTTTGGCAACCCTGGGCAATGACGCAGGAATTTACGGGGCGGCCAGGCTGATTCTGGATTAAAATATGAGAGAGGCAGATTCTTCGGAATCTGCTTTTTTTATGCAGGAATTTTTAATGATTTTCTTCTTGAAAGAAAAATTTTCGACATTTTTCGACATCTATTGCTTTTGCAATTTTTGTTTGCTATAATAACTTCCAATAAATTTTTGCACCCGTAAAGGGGCGTCAGGGAACAAAAAAATATAAGGGAGGATCGTTATGTTCAAAAGAAAAAAGGAAACAAATTTACACTCCTCAGCAAAAGGGTTTCATTCACTTTTTGGTAAAATCATGACGTTTATCGGCGGACCTGTAGTTCTTTCATTTCTTGTAGTGGGAATTATTATTACAGGCCTTGCAGGATCTACGGTTGTGCGTCTTACCAACAATGAATTAAGCGCCCAGTCTCAGGCGGCATCCAATGAAATTGCTGCTTATTTCCAGCGTTATTATGAGATAGCCAACCAGCTGGCTTTAAATAGCCAGGTGGATCAATTGTTTGCTGATCTGGGCCCCGGTATGAGCTTCGACCAGGTGGAGTCCTTTGCCGGTGCAAGGAAGACCATCGAAAATATTCAGGCGCTCAACAGTGATACCCTGGTATCCATCTGGCTGGGGGACGTTGATTCCAGCCAGTTTGCCAATTCCATCGGCGATTTTTCAGATAAAAGCTGGATCATAAAGGAACGCCCCTGGTATATCCAGATGGCCGAAGAAAACAAGACTGTCATGACTGAGCCTTATGAAGATGCTGCGACAAAGCTTCAGGTGGTAACTGTGGCGGCTCCGGTATACAAGCCGGGAACCCAGGAAATCATCGGGGCCATCGGCATTGATTTCAACTTAAAGGGACTGGAGAAGGTCATGGGCTCCTATGTCCTTGGAGATACCGGATTTTATATTTTGACGACGAAAGCCGGCCAGATCATGTACCATCCGGTTTCCGAGTACATCAACCGCAATGTGGCGGATACGGACATGTCGGACAGCTTTAAGAATGCGGTCCTGTCCCGCACCCTGGGAAGCCTGGAATATACATCCCACGGCACTCACAGCCACGGTTACCTTGCGCCGGTAGGAGAAACAGGCTGGCTGGTGGCTACCGGACTGCCGGACAGAGAATTTAATAAGGAATATTCCGGAATCCAGATTGCCATGATCATCGCCTTTCTCATTACTGTTACATGTATTTACCTGATGATCCTGTTCACCTCCAGACAGATTATACGGCCCATCAAGGCTCTGACCAATACGGCAAATCTCATTGCAGCCGGAAATCTGGACGTTTCGGCGGAGGTGACATCCAGGGATGAAACCGGTCAGATGGCGGCTGCCATCAACGGCACCGTGTCCCAGCTGCAACGGTATACTGCATACATAAGGGAAATCACCCGCACACTGGAAAATATGGCGGACGGGGATATGCGCATTCATTTGGAGGAGGATTACGTAGGGGAGTTTGCCTCCATCCGGTCGGCCTTTGAAGATATTTCAACCTCCTTAAACGGCACGCTCCGTCTTATCAGTACCTCTGCGGAGCAGGTCAGCGTGGGAGCCGATCAGGTTTCCAGCGGGGCCCAGGCATTGGCATCCGGGTCCACGGAGCAGGCGGCTACAGTGGAAGAGCTGAATGCCTCCGTCAGCGAGGTGAGCAGCCAGGCGGCGGCCAACCTAGTCAGCATCGAAGCCTCTGCACGCTCGGTGAAGCAGGTGGCAAAGGACATCGGGGACGGCAATACCCAGATGAAACGGCTGACCGAGGCCATGGATGAAATCAGTTCTTCTTCCAGCCAGATTTCCAATATTACAAAGACCATTGAGGACATCGCTTTCCAGACCAACATCCTGGCGCTAAACGCCGCCATTGAAGCGGCAAGGGCGGGAGCAGCAGGCAAGGGCTTTGCCGTGGTTGCCGACGAGGTCCGCAATCTTGCCGCCAAATCTGCGGAGGCGGCCAAGCATACGGCGCAGCTGATCGACGCTTCCGTGGAAACGGTGGAACGGGGAACCCAGATCGCCTCACATACGGCCCAGATTCTGCAGAGCGTTGGAGAAAGCGCTCAGACCATGATGGAGAGCATTGCACAGATCGAACAGGCCTCTAACCAGCAGACCAGCGCCATTGAACAGATCAAGGTTGGATTAAACCAGGTTTCCGCCGTCGTACAGACCAATGCGGCTACGGCTGAGGAGAACTCCGCCACCAGCGAGGAGATGTCGGCCCAGGCAGCGACCCTGCGTTCGGAAATCGGCAGGTTTAAGCTTACGGATGACAGGAGCCAGAGTGCCAATGTGAGCAGGGGCAGGGGGGCTTTTGAAAGCGGAAGCTTGAAAAATGATTTCGAGGGCGGCTCGGAAAAGTATTGATGCAATTCCGTATAATCATATAATGATAAAAGCAGCGTTTCCTGATCCCTTTACGGGGAAGGGAAACGCTGCTTTTTGTAAGTGCGTGTAGGGAGCATCTACACGGAATCTGCCGGGGGCTGCTGCGGTGCTTCCTTTGGAACCGGAATAGAAAACCAGATTGCCGTAAAGTCTTTGCAGCGGCTGTTAATATGCAGGCAGGAATCCGGTCCGTAGGATAAGACCAGCCTGGAATTTGTATTCACCAACCCGATGTTCTGATTGGATGCAGGGTTGACCTGTGCCAGGTCCTCTTTGATTGCCGTCAGCTTATGGGCGGAAATTCCATTTCCCGTATCATAGATACTGAAATAAATCCGGTCCCTTTTCCTGTGCACAGAGATACGGATTATCCCCTTTCCTTTTTTCTCTTTAATGCCGTGATAGATTGCATTCTCCACAAGGGGCTGCAGAAGCATTTTCTTGACCGGGTAGATGGAACAGTCCTTGGCGATCTGGAATTTGGCATCAAATTTATTCACATAGCGAAGCTTCATGATTTCAAGATACTTTTTTAAATAGTCGATTTCATTCTGAATCTTTACATTCTCCTGGGGATCGCTGAGGGAATAACGCATAATTGCAGAGAGATAGGATATCATCTGGCTGCAGCGGTTTTCTGAGCCGGTCAGCTTCACCGACTCCCAGTAAATGCTGTTTAACGTATTATGCAGAAAGTGGGGATTAATCTGGTGCTGCAGCGCCTGCATTTTGGACAGCTGAAGCTTGGCGGTTTTTTCCGAATCCTGCATCTTTAGATAGTCCTGCTCAATGAAAAGCCGGATTACATTCAGCAGAATGTATTCAAACGGATTGGAACTTCGTTTGGAAAGCGGCTGTATTTTCATTAAAGCGGTATCCGGCATGCTGAACGCGCTGATAATCCTGCGGAGATATTTGTAATCGTGCTGTGTTTTAAAGAATGCAATCATACAGGCCACCCCAATGGCAGCCAGTGTGATGAAAATATACATGCTGGTCAGACTTATGGTGGTTTCGTAAATTTTGTCCTTAGGAGTCAGCAATAAATAGGAGAATCCATAGGAGCGGGGGGAATGCAGATAAGTTGCGGTATAGGAGGCAAAATCCCGGTTCGCCACGGAAACAGTATCCTGTTTGTCATCGGATGCCATCTGTCTGGAAAGGGACAGGAGTTCTTCCTCTGAAAATTCACTGGTGGAAGGCCAGACCAGCCGGCTGTCAGAGTCAATTAAGAAAATTTGCTGATCCTCATACTCCAGCAGCTTTTGAAGCTTATTTTTCAGCCGGTCCGCATTGAAGCTGAAAATGATCAGGCCGTTCTGAACATCCGTGGTTCTGTGGTAAAGCTTTCTGTAAATGACCAGACTGGGAGCCGGATATTCCGTATACAGCAGCGGATCATCGGAAAATTCCATCCATACATCTTCTGCCCCGGCGTGATGATAGGAAACCAGAATTTCCGCCTCCTTGTCCGGGGGAAAGGAAATCAGCTTTGCGCTTAAGGGAATGAAAATCCGGCTGTAATCATTTTTGTAGTAAATATAAATATTCTGGAGATAGTTATCCGTGTAAATCAGGTTTTGAAAGTTCAGAGAAATATTTTCCACGGATTTAATGGAATTTAAGGAGAGGGACTTTTCTGCAAACGCATTTTTCAGCTGTAGGTTTACCCTGGGATTGGAGGCAAAAAAAAGATAGGCATTGTCAACGTGGGTATAAAATGCTTCCAGGGTATCATCGGCCTGATTTAAAATACGGGAAGCTCTTTTTTCAGCTTCCTGGGTGCTCTCCTTTGCCGTTCGGAAAATGCTGTATAAACCGATGAGCAGAAGCGGTATTAAAATCAGCAGGCTGTTGATCAGCAGACTGCGGACGAAGAAACGGACAGTTGTGGAATGATGCCTTTTATTCAGGCCGTCAAAAAGTGAATTATTTTTCATGATTTCTGTATTCTGTGGGGGTGATGCCCCAGTACGCCTTAAAGGCTCTTGCGAAGTTATTTGGATTTACGTATCCGATCATGTTGCTGATGTTGTATATCTTTGTGTCCGGGTCCTTCAGGAGAAGGGTGGCCTGCTTCATCCTGGCCTCATTGAGCAGGTCTGAAAAGGTCTTGGAGGTTTTCATCTTAACCAGCTGACTGAGGTAGGAGGGGTTTAAGTACAGGGATTCTGCCAGGGAGGACAGGGAGCCTTCCCTGTAATTCTGGCTGCAGTAGGCCAGAGTCTTTTGAATAATCTCGTCGGAGCAATGGCTTGTTTTATCATCAGGACTGATGTTGTATTTTAAATCCAGCTCTTTCTTAATCGTTCCGAAAATTTCTTTCAGCTCTGAAAAGTTGGTAGGCTTTAGTACATAATAGCGGACACCGTACCGTACTGCATTCTGGGCATATTTAAAATTATCATAAGCGCTTAGGAAAACCACTGTCGGCCGGGAGCCTGACAGCTCTGAAACCGCCTTTGCCAGTTCAATCCCGTCCATATCGGGCATGCTGATATCGGTCAGAATCACATGGACTGTGCGGTCTTTTAAAAACTCAAGCGCTTCCCGTCCGCTGTCTTTCTGGCCGCATACGTGAAACCCTTGTTCATTCCATGGAAAACAGGACGCAAGGATATTGCGGGAATTTGCTTCATCATCCACAATCAGAAGTTCGTACATTTCATTTCCTCCCCACCATACCGCATTGATATAAAAAATTATAGCATGCGGCAGTATGGTAGTCAAAGGGGATAGCTGTCAAAGAACATTTCCCTAAAATAAAGATAGCCGGGTAAAATAAAGATAGATTGAAATGATAGGGGGATACAATGGGTACAAGGGCGCATAACCACAGCACCGTGATAAAATACGGATAATGAGCTGTGTTCCAATGGAACCGGCAAATGAGTGAAGGAGGAAATATCTATGTCACCGTTAAAATCAAATGCTGCGGGGATGCCGGCTGTGAGAAAATATCCGAAAAACTGGAGGTGGGGAATGCTCTTTATTCTGCCATGGCTCCTGGGGTTTTTTGTGCTTCAGGCGTATCCGCTGATAATGTCCCTGTACTACTCCTTTACGGATTTTTCGATTCTGTCGGAAGGCAAATGGGTCGGTCCGGAGAATTATATTAAGCTGTTTACAAAGGATAAGTATTTTGTAAAATCTTTTCTGCTGACCTTTAAGTACGCTCTCATGTCAGTGCCCATGAAGCTGATTATGGCTTTGATTGTAGCAATGATCCTGAATATGCGTTTAAAGGGAATCAACCTGTTCCGTACCGTATACTATCTGCCCTCTATTATGGGAGGAAGCGTAGCCATCTCTATTTTATGGAGATTCATGTTCATGAAGGAAGGCATGCTGAACAAATTTTTAGGTGTTTTACATATTCCGGCAGTGAACTGGCTGGGAGATCCGGATATCGCTCTGGTAACCATCAGTCTTCTGGTCATCTGGCAGTTTGGCTCCTCCATGGTTCTTTTTCTGGCAGGGCTTAAAAATGTGCCCACAGAGTTATACGAAGCCGCAGAGGTTGACGGAGCGACGAAGTGGGTCCAGTTCTGGCATATCACCTTTCCCATGCTGACACCGGTTGTTTTCTTTAACCTGATTATGCAGATCATTCATGCCCTGCAGGAGTTTACCTCGGCATTTATTATTACCAACGGCGGGCCCAACCATGGAACCTACCTGATGGGGGTTAAGATTTATGAGGACGCATTTAAAAACCTGAAAATGGGATACGCATCTGCTTCCTCATGGGTGATGTTTGTGGCTATTCTTCTGATTACGCTTCTTGTATTCCGCTCATCGAGTGCATGGGTATTCTATAATGATGGAGGGCTGGATTAATGAGAATGAAAAAGAATAACCTTATGGCCTATGTTATTTTAATTGCTGTAGGAACCGTCATGATTTATCCTTTGTTCTGGCTGTTCTTCGCCACATTCAAGGATAATAAGGAGCTGTTCGGAAAGATGACCCTGCTTCCGGAGCAATTTTCTTTCAGCGCTTATAAAGAGGGGTGGAAGGGAAGCGGGCAGTTTACCTACCTGACATTTTACTTAAATACCTTTAAGCTGGTCATTCCTACCGTGGTATTTACCGCCTTGTCCACAGGAATTGTTGCATACGGATTTGCCAGATTCCAGTTTCCGTTTAAGAAAATACTGTTTATGCTGATGATTTCCACTTTGATGCTGCCGGATGCGGTTATCATGATTCCAAGATATGTTGCATTTAACAAATTCGGCTGGGTTGATACCTACCTGCCTTTCTGGGTTCCGGCCATCCTGGCCTGCTATCCTTTCCTGATTTTCATGCAGATTCAGTTTTTAAGAGGAATTCCCAGAGAGCTGGATGAGTCGGCCTATATGGATGGCTGCAATCCCTTTATGGTATATGTGAGGGTACTGGCGCCGCTTTTAAAGCCTTCTGTTTTTTCTGTTGTGATTTTCCAGACCCTCTGGAGGTGGAATGATTATTTCAATAACCTGGTGTATATCAGCAGCGTGAAAAATTTCACCCTGTCCCTGGCCTTAAAAATGTCCATTGACAGCCAGGGGGCTTCCACACCGTGGAACCAGGTGCTCGCAATGTCCTTTGTATCCCTGATTCCGCCGATTTTACTTTACTTCTTTGCGCAGAAGTATTTTGTAGAGGGGATTACAGCGGGAAGCATAAAGGGATAAAAAAATGATAGATGAACAATATGAAGATAGATTTTAAAGATATGCACCTGTAATCTGAGCAGGGGCTTAAAATATCTGATTTATGGTAGAATGGAATTATCAAACATTGAGGGGAAACCTGATAAAGGAGAAGGAGGAAAGAATTTATGAAAAAGCAATTCAAAAAAAGCGCAGCCCTGCTTATGGCGGCTTCCATGGCGGCAGTATCTCTGATGGGCTGCGGTTCAGGTGCGAAAAGCGCAGAGACCCCCGCAGCTGCCCAGGGCAGCACAGGGGCAGAGAGTACAGAAGCGGAGAGTACAGAGGCCGGAAAGCAGGCATCCGGGGGAGAGCCTGTAACCCTGCGTTTCTCCTGGTGGGGAAGCGACAGCAGGCATAAAGCTCTCCTGGCTGTGATTGAAGCCTATGAGAAAAAGAATCCCAATGTAAAGGTGGAAGCAGAGTATCAGGGATATGACGGATACTATGAGAAAATCATGACGACCCTTTCCAGCAATACGGCGCCGGATATTATCCAGCTGAGCAAGGAATGGCTGCCTGATATTCAGGGGGCCAAGCATTATCTGGCGGACCTGTCCACACTGCCGGTGGATTTAAGCACCTTAAAGGACCGCCTGCTGGAAATCGCAGGTACTTATAACGGTGAGCCCAATGTGTTCCCCTGTACCGTGGGCGGCTCCGTTACCTATGTTAATACTGATTTTGCAAAGCAGTATGGAATTGATTTAACCAAGACCTATACCTGGGATGAGATTAAGGAGCTGGGAAAATCCGTTCATGAGCAGGACAGCGATGCGTATCTGATGACGGCGGATGCAGATATGCTGAACCGGTTATTTGTCCAGCCTTACCTGGTACAGAAGACAGGAAAGCCTTTAATTGATGAAGAAACCTTTGCCATGAATTTTTCAGAAGAGGATGCGGCAGAAGCATTCCAGAATATTGTGGATCTGTATGAGTCCAATACCCTGGAGCCATTCGGAGACGCGGCAACCTTTGCCGGACAGGCGGATCAGAACAACAAGTGGATTAACGGAAAGATCGGCATGATTGTAGACTATACAGGAAGTGCGCCGAAATATATCGCTTCCATCGACAGTCCCTTAGATGTCATTCCCATGCCGGTTACCGACGACGCCAAGTGCAGCGGCGTTGCATACAGCGGAGACAGAGGCTTTGCAGTCAATGATAATTCTGAGCATAAGGAAGAGGCCGCGAAGTTCCTGGATTTTCTGATGAATGATCCGGAGTCCATCGCAATCTGCAAAACCGATGTGGGCTACTGCCCCACCAAGCAGTCTGACGACATTCTGATTGCAGCAGGGGTTGTAAGCGAAATCCAGAAAAAGGGCGTTGAAATTTCTGAGCCCAATTCTTATACCAACAATATGATCAGCGGAAATACGGAGCTTGAGGTAGCACGGAAGGATTTAATCCAGGAGGTTGTTTACGGAGATATTACTCCGGAGGAAGCAGCGAAGGAGCTGACAGAGCAGTATCAGACAATTCTGGATGAGCTGAAGGCAAATAAATAATAAAAACAAATAGTGAGTCACACAATGGAGGGTGTTGTAAAATTATATTTTGCAGCATCCTCTGTTTTAATCGGAAAGAAGCTAATGACTGAACGGAGGAAGATATGAAGGATAAAACGTATTATCAGGAAATGCTGCTGCATCTGGTGGAGCCGCTGAAAAAACATTACAGCAAGGACTGCGCAAGCTTGCAGCTGGGAGCGTTTGCGGCAGGCTACGGCAGCCGGATTGCCGGAATGGAAGGGTTTTCCCGTATTTTATGGGGAATGGCATCCTACTGGGCCGGCGGAGGAGAAGATGAGAGCCTTTTGCCGGTTTATGAGAAAGGGCTTTGCGCAGGTACCAGCCCTGGATCAAAGGAATATTGGGGAGATTTACATCATAAGGACCAGAGAATGGTTGAAATGGCTGCTGTCAGCTACGGAATCCTGATGGTTCCGGAAAAGCTGTGGGCCCCCCTGAGCGCGGCGGAAAAGCAGAACCTTGCAGACTGGCTGTACCAGATCAACCTTTATTCCCAGGCGGACAACAACTGGCAGTACTTTAAGGTCATCGCAAATCTGGCCCTGAAAAGCGTAGGAAAGAAATGGAGCCGGGAGCAGGTAAAGGATGCCATGGACCGGTACGAATCCTTTTATCTGGGCAATGGCTGGTACTCTGACGGAAAGCGGCCCCAGAATGATTATTACACGTCCTTTGGCATTCATTTCTACTGCCTGTTATATGCGAAATTTATGGAAAAGGAAGACCCGGAGACTGCGGAGCGTTTTAAAAAACGGGCAGCAGTATTTGCAAAAACGTTTATTTACTGGTTTGATGATGAAGGCAAGGCACTTCCCTTTGGCCGCTCCCTGACCTACCGCTTTGCCCAGGCCGCATTTTTCAGCGCCTGCGCCCTGGCAGGAGTGGAATGCTTTTCCTGGGGAGTCATGAAAGGAATCATCCAGAGGCATATGGAATACTGGCTGCGGCAGCCGATTTTTGACAATGAAGGCGTGCTTACGGTTGGATATACCTATCCGAACCTGCTGATGTCCGAGGCCTATAATGCCCCGGGCTCCCCGTACTGGGCGCTGAAAACCTTTGTATTCCTTGCATTGCCCGATGATCATCCTTTTTGGCAGGCCCGGTGCGAAGCGCTGCCGGAGTTAAAGGAAACCTGTGCGGTGAAGGAATGTGACATGCTGCTCTGTCACAGGAACCATGAGGTGGTGGCCCTGACAGCAGGCCAGTATCCGGTGATGGAGCATCCCCACGCAGCGGAGAAATATGCAAAGTTCGCCTATTCTTCTGTATTCGGCTTCTGTGTGCCCCGGTCTTACCATCAGCTGGAGCAGGCGGGAACCGACAGCATGCTGGCCTTTTACGCCCACGGCATGTATTATGTGCGGAGAACCTGTCTGGAGTATCATGTTACAGATAAGGAGGTTTATGCCAGATGGAGTCCTGTGGAAGGAATTGAGGTGGAGACCTGGATCATACCGGTTCAAAACGGTCATAAGCGCAGACACAGGATTTCCAGTGATTTAAGCTGCACGGCATACGACTGCGGCTTTTCCTATCCCAACTGCATGGAAGAGACAGGAAAAGAGGAAGAAGAGGGATTTGCTGCTGTTTCCGATGAAAATGGAAAGAGCCGGATCAGGGCTAACCGTGGAAAGGGAACCGTTATTACAGCGCTTCCCAACATGAATCTTGTATTTCCCAATGTCTGCATCCCGGCAATCCGGTTTGAGATTACACCGGGGGTGACGGAAATTGAAACACTGGCAGAAACGGAATTTACAGACAGAGAGATTGTAATTGGAGGAGGAAACTGCTATGCATTACGGGATTGAGAAAGAAACGCTGGACTGGGCAGAGTCTGTTTGGGAAAAGCTGGAGATTAAGCTTGAGGCAGAATGCAGACGGCTTGGGTCCATGATGCCCTATGTTCCGGTCAACGGAAAGTATGAGGATATGGGGAAGCGGGAGCTGACGGCATGGACCAACGGCTTTTACAGCGGAATGCTGTGGCAGATGTATCATGCGACGGGAAAAGAGTGCTATAAGGACGCTGCGGCAGGAATTGAGGAACGGCTGGATGAGGCGCTGGCAGCATTTACAAAGCTGGACCATGACGTGGGGTTTCTCTGGCTCCATACGGCGGTAGCCGATTACCGGCTGACAGGCAGCAGGGACTCCCGTGCCAGGGGACTTCATGCGGCCGGAATTCTGGCCGGACGTTATAATCCAAAGGGGAAGTATATTAAGGCTTGGAACGGAGAACGGGCGGGAGTTGCCATCGTGGATTGTCTGATGAATCTGCCCCTTTTGTACTGGGCAGCTGAGGAACTGCATGACAGCGCCTGCCGGCAGATCGCCGTCAATCATACGGAAATGGCTTTAAATTATATTCTCAGACCCGATGGCTCCTGCAATCATATGGTGGAATTTGACCCGGCCACAGGGGAGTATCTGGACAATCCCGGCGGCCAGGGCTATGAAAGGGGTTCCTCCTGGAGCCGGGGACAGGCCTGGGCGATTTATGGAATGTCCCTGGCATACCGCTATACGGGAAATGAGGCCTATTTAGACGCGGCAAAGCGTGTGGCACATTATTTTTGTGCAAACCTGGCAATTCACGATTATATCCCCCTCATTGACTTCCGGGCGCCGGCACAGCCGGTCTATTATGATACGACCGCGGGAGTGTGTGCAGCCTGCGGGCTTCTGGAGCTTTCCGGGCATGTGGGGATTCTGGAAAAAGACTTATATGTAAAGTCGGCCGTCCGCTGCTTAAAAGCGGTTACGGACCGGTTCTGCCAATGGGACCCGGAGAAGGATTCCATTGTATCCTGCGGTTCCGCCCGTTATGACCGGGAGTCCGACCGCCAGGTGCCGATTATTTATGGAGATTACTTCTTGACGGAGGGAATTCTGCGCCTGTTAGGCCGGGATTTCCTCATATGGTGATCCGCAGCAGGGAAAAGAACTGTTTCCCCGGTCCTCCTTATTTACAATTTACTAAATTATGATATAATGGGAATACTTCACAAAGAAAAAGACCTCATAAAATGAGGAGACCCCGGTTGACTGGCAACCGGGGCAATTATGAAAAATCTATGTGCAATTTGACGATTTAACCAATTTAACTCATTGATTTTCTATACATTTAGTATAAAAAATATATGTGAACAGAATATGAACGGCCTGTAAACATATTATGAAAAAGGGGAGGAAAGAATGGGAGAAAATATAAAAATCAGGAAAACCATAGTCATCGGCCATAAAAATCCCGATACAGATTCCATCTGCTCGGCCATTTGTTACGCCAATCTGAAGAAAACTTTGACCGGAGAGAATTATCTCCCGGGGCGGGCGGGCCATGTCAATGAGGAGACTCAGTTTGTACTTAACTATTTCGGCGTGGAAGCGCCGGAGCTTGTGGAAAACGTAAAGACCCAGGTAATGGATGTGGAAATCCGTGAGACAAAGGGAGTAAAGAAAAACCTGTCCTTAAAGAAAGCCTGGAACCTGATGCAGGAAGCGAATGCTGTGACCATTCCGGCGGTGACCGACGAAGGGATGCTGGAAGGACTGATTACGGTAGGTGATATTGCCAAGTCCTACATGAACGTATATGACAGCAGTATCTTGTCAAAGGCCAATACCCAGTACGCCAATATTGTGGAAACTCTGGAAGGAGCCATGGTGGTGGGAGACCGGAACGCCTACTTTAATAACGGCAAGGTGCTCATTGCTGCGGCCAATCCTGATATGATGGAATACTATATTTCCAAGGACGATCTGGTGATTCTGGGAAACCGTTATGAATCCCAGCTCTGCGCCATTGAGATGGAAGCGGCCTGCATCATTGTCTGCGAGGGAGCGGCGGTGTCCATGACCATCAAAAAGCTGGCCCAGGAGAGAGGCTGTACGGTCATGACAACCCCTTATGATACTTATACGGCCGCCCGTCTGGTAAACCAGAGCATTCCCATCAGCTATTTTATGAAGACGGAAGGGCTTATTACCTTTGAGGAAGAGGATTACATCGACGATATAAAGGATGTTATGGCCAGCAAGCGCCACCGTGATTTTCCCATCCTGGATAAGAACGGAAAATACAAGGGCATGATTTCCCGGCGGAACTTATTAGGGGCCAAGGGAAAACGGCTGATTCTGGTGGACCACAACGAAAGATCCCAGGCCGTAGAGGGAATGGAAAGTGCGGAAATCCTGGAAATCATCGATCATCACAGGCTTGGGACTGTGGAGACCATTTCGCCGGTATTCTTCCGCAACCAGCCCGTAGGCTGCACGGCGACCATCGTGTACCAGATGTACGGAGAAAACAAGGTGGAGATAGAGCCTGCAATTGCCGGTTTGCTGTGCAGCGCAATTATTTCCGATACGCTTTTATTCCGCTCCCCTACCTGCACGGAGTCCGACAGGCAGGCGGCCATTGCTCTTGCCGATATTGCCGGCATTCAGCTGGAAAAGTATTCTTCCTCCATGTTTTCAGCGGGAAGCAATTTAAAGGGAAAGACGGACGGAGAGATCTTTTACCAGGATTTTAAGAAATTTACTGTTGGGGAGTCGGCTTTCGGCGTGGGACAGATCAGCTCCCTCAATGCCGATGAGCTGGAAGAATTAAAGGGCCGGATGCTTCCTTATATGGAAAAGGCCAGGGAAGAGCATGGCATGGATATGATGTTTTTCATGCTGACCAATATCCTTACGGAATCCACAGAGCTTTTGTGCGGAGGACAGGGATCGAAGCAGCTGATCACAAGGGCTTTCCGCATTGAGGAGAGCTCCGGAGCGGTGGATCATGTGGTGAGCCTTCCAGGCGTGGTGTCCAGAAAGAAGCAGCTGATCCCTGGGATCATGCTGGCGGCACAGGAATAGGGAGGCATAAGAAATGAGGAATCAGGGATCCGGAAAACCAAGAAAGCAGGAAACAGCAGAAAAGCACACATGGAAGCCGGGAAACATGCTTTACCCGGTTCCGGCAGTTATGATCAGCTGCCAGCGGACCGGGGAAAGACCTAATATTATAACTGTTGCATGGGCCGGAACCATTTGCTCCACTCCGGCCATGGTTTCCATATCCATCCGCCCGGAACGATATTCCTACGGAATCATAAAGGAAACCAGGGAATTTGTGGTGAATCTGGTAACAAAGGAGCTGGTGCGCGCCGCGGATTACTGCGGCGTAAAGTCAGGCCGGGACGTGGATAAGTTCGGGGAAATGAGGCTGACTCCCTTTGCCCTTGAGTCTGTCAGGGCGCCGGGAATAGAGGAAAGTCCGGTGAATTTAGCCTGTAAAGTGGTAGAAATAAAGCACCTGGGAAGTCACGACTTATTTCTGGCAGAAGTGGTGGGGGTGACGGTGGACGGGAAATATATGGATGAAAAGAACAAATTCCACTTAAACCAGGCAGGCCTTGTGGCCTACTCCCACGGGGAATACTTTGAGCTTGGGAAAAAGCTGGGAAGCTTCGGCTATTCCGTGAGAAAAACGGAGAAAAAGCCGGCGGGCAGAAGGAGAAACAAATGACAAAGAAGCTTGATAATATTACTTTAATCGGTATGCCGGCTTCCGGCAAAAGCACGGTGGGCGTTCTGCTTGCCAAACGTCTGGGATATTCCTTTGTGGATGTGGATATCGTGATCCAGGAGCAGGAAGGACGCCTTTTAAAGGACATTATTGCTGCCGAAGGACAGGATGGCTTTCTGGCAGTGGAAAACCGGATAAATGCCTCTCTCAACGTTCATCACAGCATCATTGCTCCGGGAGGAAGCGTGATCTATGGAAAAGAGGCCATGGAGCATTTGAAGGAAATCAGCACTGTGGTTTATTTAAAGCTGGATTATAAGGGCTTAAAGGACCGCCTGGGCAATCTGGTGGACCGGGGAGTGGTGCTGAAGGACGGAATGACTTTGCGGGACTTGTATGAGGAGCGGGTTCCTTATTATGAGAAGTATGCGGACATAACCATTGATGAAGCGGGGCTTGATGCGGGAAAAATCGTGGACAGGCTCAGGACTATTATGGAAGAGGAGTTTGGACTGAGAACGTAAGGAATACTATTTCTATAAAGCTCATAACTGGGGTACGGGGTGAGAAGATGAAAACATTTAATTATACAGTAAGAGAACAATTTGGAATCCATGCAAGGCCGGCAGCCTTACTGGCCGGTGAGAGCCAGAAATATAACTGTAAAATTACAATTTCATTTAATGGGCAGACTGCCGATGCTTCCGACGCCGTAGCGGTTATGGGAATGAATATAAAATTCGGCGATATGATAAGAATGGAAGTTGAGGGAAGAGAAGAAAGCCTGGCCTATGCCGGATTGCAGAATTTTTTGCTCAACAGCCCGAATTTTTAATTTAAACCAGAAAAAGTTTGCATAAATTTTAAGAGTATGCTAAAATCAAATCAATAAGACTTGTTACCATGTTAAATTATTGGGCAAAATCTTTCTTAAAGGAAGATTTTGCCCTTTTTTGCGTTCGGAGGAGGAATCTGATACGGAAAATCTTGAACAGGCCTGTTTTCAGGCATCTCACCGTCAATTTTTAGCCAGTTCCCTTGCAACGAAAATGCTCCATGAAATTGATGAAAACGGAAAGATCGGCGCTGTTATTGAGTATAAAACCTTATATCCCCTGTCTTCCAATCCAAAGGATGCTCTCGTTATTTCTGAAATCAGACAGAAGAGTCTTTTCTTTACGGATGTTCAGGCCAGAGGGACTTATCCCTCCTATATTTGGGATTATTTTGACAGGCATGGCATTACCCTGGAATTTGAAGAGGGCGACTTTGATATATTGAAAAAGTTCCCTGTAGATTTCGTAAGCTTTACATACTACCGGTCACGGATTGCATCGGAGAATTATGTGGAAGCTGTTCAGAAGGATACGAAGGAGGCGGATTCTGATGTCAATTCAAATGTGAAATATAAGGGTGATGAGAAAATCTTAAGTCTGGGAAACACGAACCCATACTTGAAGGTTACTTCCTCAGGCTGGTCTATCGATCCTGACGGGCTGTATCTTGCCCTGGTAGATTTGTATGAGAGATATCAGGTACCAATCTTTATCGCAGAAAATGGTTTGGGAACGGATGATGAATTAAAGGACGGCACGGTTGAAGATGATTACAGAATCGAATTTTTAAAGGCCCATGCTTCGGCAATGAAAAAAGCCATACGAAACGGCGCAGACTTATTTGGATACACTTGCTGGGGGCCAATCGATATTGTAAGCGAGGGAACCGGACAAATGTCCAAGAGATACGGATTTATTTATGTGGACAGGAACGATGCGGGGGAGGGAACGCTGAAGAGATATAAGGAAAAGGCAGCAGAACCGTTATGGTCTGCTGCCGTATTTTTTAGCTTCTCAATTTAAACTGATCCATCAGATGCTTAAGCAACTGTGCCTGTCCGGCCATTTCCTCACTTGCAGCAGCGCTTTCCTCTGAGGTAGCGGAGTTGGTCTGAACCACGCTTGCGATCTGGTCGATGCCCTGGGTCACCTGGGCCACAGCATAGGCCTGTTCCTCGGACGCGGTGGATATCTGGTGTACCAGCTCTGCCACTCTCTGGGAGGAACGGACGATGCGGTCCATGGCTTCCGCCGTCTCTCTTGCACTGTGGTTACCGGCCTCAATGGAATCCAAGGTCCGCTCGATTAAGACAGTGGTGTTCTTTGAGGCTTCCTGGCTCTTGTTTGCCAGATTCCGGACCTCATCCGCAACCACGGCAAAGCCCTTGCCTGCCGCCCCGGCTCTGGCGGCTTCCACTGCAGCGTTGAGAGCCAGGATGTTGGTTTGGAAAGCAATGTCTTCGATAGTTTTTATTACCTTTCCGATTTCAGCCGACGCATCGCTGATGGTGTCCATAGTCTCCGTCAGATTCTGCATCCGTGATTTGCCGAAATCAAGCTCCTTGGAGGTGTTGTCCATCTGGCTGCTTGTCTCTTTTGCGTTTTCTGCGTTCTGGTTGATGTTGTTGGAAATATCGTTGATGGTGGCAGCCAGCTCTTCGATGGAGGAGGCCTGTTCGGTTGCTCCCTGGCTTAAGGCCTGGGCTCCGCTTGCCACCTGATCAGCCCCGGAAGCCACCTGATCCGAGGCCTGGGCGATCCTGCTCATAATATCATTTAAGGATTCGGTCAGATCCTGGATGGAAAGCTGTACCTCCCGGAACTGTCCCTTGAATTCTTCGGGATCGTGGGGAATATCAAAATCCTTGTGTGCCATCCGGTTGGTGGTGACAGAGATATAGTCTATGTAATGGGAGATTCTTTCCATCATGGTCCGCATGCTGTCTGCCAGATGACCAAGCTCATCTTCTCTATGGAAATCCAGCTGGCATTTTAAATTGCCCTGGGCCATCTGGTCTGCAGCTTCCTTCAGTTCCTTAAGGGGAAGAATGATTCCGCGGGTTATGAAAGTGGCGATGACAATGGAAACAGCGATGGAAACAAGTATGATGATCCCCATAACAGCCATGAATATAGAGGTCTTAATGGACATTTCCGTTAATTTGGCGCTTCCGTCGCTTGACTTATCGGCCAGCATGGTGTTGATGTCGGCTGCAATATCCGCCGCAAGAGGGGCTGCGGAGCTGCGGAAGTAGGCCATCGCTTCTTTCGAAGATGCGGTGCCTGCCAGCTCAATGGTATGGCTGCGGATTTCCTGGTACTGATTCATTTTCTCGGTCAGCTGGTTAAAGCGGTCTTTTTCTGCCGGAGTTTTCATCCAGGCCTGTACCTGCTGCATCTTTTGGTTTATGGTATCGATCTGGGTGCTTAAATTCTGTTTCTGCTTATCGGTCTCTTCCTGGCTTTCGGAATATATGATGTATAAAACTGTGGCCCTGTGAGCCTGGAAAGCCTGACCCAGGCTTCCGATGTCTCCCTGGGCGAATCCGTAGTCCTCTAATTCTGTTTTGTATTCATGATTTACGGTGCGGATCAGCGCGATGCCGATAGTGCCTGCCAAACCTGAAAATAAGACAACAATAAGAAATGTCAATATTAATCTTTTTCCAACACTTAACTTTTTAAGCATATGATTTTCCTCTCATGTTTATATTTATTATTATCCAAAATGTGGTATTATGGAGCAATTATAATTTTTTTGTCGATTATAGTCAAGCGTTTACTGTTATTCCGGGAGTATTTATCAGCAGGCAGGGGAGAAAGATTGTGGTTTATGTGCCTCAATTGAATTCATCCTGGGCTTTCTTAAGAACCTGCTCCAGCGTCCCGTACAGGGTCAGGGAAACATATTGGACCATCTTCTGCTTATCACATGTCTCTTTATTGCGGATCCAGTTAACAATAAGGGAGGCAATAGCTTCCGTATAGAAGTTAATCAGAAACTTCTTATAATCATCGGGAATATTCTTTCCCTCTGAAAGCTGCTCCACAATGTTGGTGACGATGGAGAGAAAGTCATTCTGGAAAAAACGTTTCAGCTCATCTCTGCCAATGGCGTCAAAGGCGCAGTTGCAGAGATGTTTATTTTCTTCCACATAGTTCATAACAAATTCAATGGCATCCTGATAGTCAAGGATCAAATCGTACTGCCTTACGATTTCAATGGCTTCTTCTTCAAAAATCCATTTAACCAAATCATAAATATCCCTGAAATGATAATAAAAGGTCTTTCGGTTGACTCCGCAGTCCTCAATGATTTCCCGTACCGTAATCTTTCCCAACGGCTTTTTTCTCATGATTTTTTTCAGCGAGGCTGCCAGTGCTTTTTTCGTCATTAAAGTGGTTGTCTCATGCTTCATATATTACCTCCTCATGTATTTATTATACAGCTGTCCGGCAAATTTCTCAATGGAAATACGCTCAATTGCCCACCAAAACAGAGTGTTTTGTCCGTATTTTACACAAAACAGGGATAATTGACCGTAGGAAAAAGGGCTGATGGGTATTATGCTCAATACGTGATATGTAAAGACAGAATCAGGAGGTGACAAAATTGATAAATGGCGTATATCAGATTGTAATGAATACAATGATGGGCAGAAAATGCGGACTTCTGACTCTTTATGAGAAGGATCATATTTTATCCGGTTATATCGATATTCTGGGCTGCAGCAATGAGATTACCGGTGAAACCAGAATTGATGGAAGCTGCCGGTTTTCCGGCAAATTCATTACGCCGGCACGTGATGTTGAATTTTGGGCGGAAGGCAGAGCAGATGAGAAAACCGCAGACATTCTGATCCACACAGACAGGGATATTTTACACGTTTTGGGCGAATCCATACCTGTTTAAATACCTCGCAGTTGAAAATAACAGAAAGGAGGGCTTTATGAGCTTTATCGAATTAAACAATATCCAGAGGGAATACCAGGTGGGAGGCAGCATCATTAAAGCAGTGGACGGTGTCAGCTTTTCCCTTGAAAAAGGCTCTTTTAACGTGATTTTGGGCCAAAGCGGGGCCGGAAAGACTACGATATTAAATATGCTGGGGGGAATGGACAGCCCCACAGGGGGAACGATTACGGTTGGTGATACGGAAATTTCAGGGATGACCGAAACGGAGCTGACCGTATACCGCAGACATCAGATCGGATTCGTATTCCAGTTCTACAATCTTGTACCCAACTTAACCGCTCTGGAAAATGTCCAGCTGGCGAGAGAAATATGCAAAAATCCGCTGGATGCAAAAGAAATGCTGGACCGGGTGGGTTTAAGCGCCCGGAAAAATAATTTTCCCAGCCAGATGTCCGGGGGCGAACAGCAGAGAGTTTCCATTGCCAGGGCTCTTTCCAAAAACCCGGATATCATCTTGTGTGACGAGCCTACAGGAGCCCTGGATTCCGGCACAGGAAGAATGGTATTGAAGCTGATCCGGGATATCGCCAGTGACATGGACAAAACCGTGATTATTGTCACCCATAATGCACCCATTGCGGATATGGCTCAGAAGGTAATCCATATGAGAGACGGGAAGGTTTATGAAATAAAAGAAAATCCAGATCCAAAGGATGTGGAGGAGATCGTATGGTAAAGGGAACGTTATTTGTCAAATCCATCCGGGACATGAGGAAATCTCTTGTCCAGTTCATATCCATTTTTCTGATGTCAATGATCGCAGTCAGTATCGTAACCGGGCTGGACAGCATCTGGAAGACCATGGAGGTCCGTTCGGAAACCATGTATCAGGATACGAATTTATCTGACTTGTGGGTAATGGCCTCAAATGCCTCTGACAGGGATTTATGGAAGGTGGAACGGATAAAAGGAGTGGAGGCGGCGGAAAGGCGTCTTGTAATGAACTGTGATGCGGACTTACCGGATACACCCACCCTGCGGCTTTACGCCATGGACTCAGGATATGATATTAACAAGCCTTATGAAATGGAAGGAAAATCTCTGACGAAAAGAGGGGCGGTGCTGGACCGGTCCTTTGCCCAGGCTAACGGTCTTCACACCGGAGATAAGATCAGAATTAAGGTCAATGATATGTGGCTGGAATATACCATAGAAGAGCTGGCTTTAAACAGTGAACACATATTTTCCGTTAAAGATTCCTCGTCCCTGATTCCTGATGCAAAGAGCTACGGATTTATCATGGTAAACATGGATACCGTCACAAAGGCCTATGGAGGAAATGAGGTCTATAATCAGATCGTTCTCCGGATGGCCGGGGACGGGGAGGAACGTGTAATCAGGGAACAGCTGGAGAACATTTTCGGAGACCGGCTGATCGGGGTTATGAACCACAAGGATCATATCAGTATTGAAAATACCCAGGCCAGAATGGTTCTTTTTAAAACCCTTTCTACGGTTTTTCCGGTTATATTTTTCCTGGTGACCGCTCTGATTACCTTAAGCACCATGGTCCGTCTGGTGGAAGACCAAAGAAATCAGATCGGTATTTTAAAAGCATCCGGTTACAGCAAGAGGGTCATTATGTGGCACTATACCTCCTACGGCATTTATGTAGGGGGGCTGGGAGCTCTGATGGGGGTCGTAGTGGGGCCTAATGTAATAGGAAGAATTTTAATAAGAAATTTAAAAGCGCTTTATGTATTTCCAGGCTACAGTCTGGAATTAAATACGGTTAATATTATTCTAAGCACTCTTTTGATCGTTGTCAGCACAGGGGGAATCGCCTGCTATTCCAGCTTAAAGCTGCTTGGTGAAGTTCCGGCAGAGCTTCTTCGGACGAAGCCGCCGAAAAAAGGAAACCATATCCTGCTGGAACGGTTTACAGGTATCTGGAATTCCATGAAATTCAGCAGCAGGCTGGTGGCCAGGAATATTTCAAAAAATAAGGCCCGCATGTTCATGAGCATTCTGGGGGTTATGGGGTGTTCCGGTCTGATTATCGGAGCGCTGTCATTAAAGACCATGATAAGCGGGATATCAGAAGAGACCTTCGGAGAGGTTTATACCTATGACCAGAGGCTGTCCCTGGATAAGGGCGTGAGCCACCGTTTTGTGAAGAATCTGCATCTGGATGGGGATTATCAGGATATGCAGGAAACAAACATTCAGGTGACAGCGGAATCAGGGTACCGGAAAATGGTGAAGCTGACGCTTCTTCCGGAGGAAAGTCCCCTGGTGCACTTAAAGGACGGGAAAGGAAATCCGGTTGATCTTCCTGAGGAGGGAATGGTTATCACCCGGAAGCTGGCGGATATTTTAGATGTGAAGGAAGGGGATACCCTGAGCGTGAAGGTGCCGGGCGAGAGCAGCCGGCCGGTTAAAATAAGGGCTGTGGCTGTCCTGGCAACAGGGCAGGGAATTTATATGAACAATGATTACTGGGAAAAGCTGGGGGGAAATTATGAGCCTACGGCTCTGCTTGTAAAATGGAATCAGGCCCCGGATCAGGCGGTTTTAAGCAGCAGCAAGGTCATTCGGGTAATTGAAAAGGACCAGCAGGAAAGGGATTTAAAATCAAATACAAGGATTGTTGATATTGCAGCCATCATGCTGATTACCGCAGGGAGCAGCCTGGCTTTTGTTGTTATTTATAACATGAGTATATTGAACTTTTTTGAAAGGGTCAGGGATCTGGCTACCCTTAAGGTTCTTGGGTTTTATGAAAGAGAAATCAGATATCTGGTATTGTTTGAGAACTTTTTATCTACAGCAGCAGGAATTCTGCTTGGAATACCCATTGGTAAAATGATTGTCTCGATTTTTGTGTCAGGCTTCGGGGACGATTTTGATTTAAACGGAAGTTTAAACATATGGAATATTCTGCTTTCAGCGGCGCTGACCTTGCTGTTTATGATAGGGGTTAATCTGGTGGTTTCGAAGAAGATGAGGCAGATTGACATGCTGGAGGCGTTAAAAAGTGTTGAATAGCCGGGAAAGCATGAAACAGTTAAAATGAACGGAATACTTCAGAACGGATTGAATCAGGAGGAGAACAGGAATGAAACTTGAAAACAGGAACCATTGGAAGCTGATAGGATTTTCCCTGCTGTGCCTGACCGGGCTTATCACAGGATGCGGAAAGGCATCGCCGGAAAGTACGGGTGAAAGCCAGGCCATCGAAACGGAGCAGCAGGATGAAATTGATGCCTGGGGCGAGGTAAAGTATCAGGATGCTTACCAGCTCATCATAGATTTCCCTGCAACAGTGGAATCTATCCAGGTTAAAGAGGGAGACGTGGTGCATAAGGGCGATGTACTGGCGGTATTAAATATAGAAGAATATAATAAGACCATTGCAAAGCTGGAGGATCAGAAAGCTGCGGGAGAAGCGGCCTTGAAGGGGATAGACCAGAATACATCAGGGCTGGAAGCACAGATTGCACAGAAAAAAAGGGATGTGGCTACGGCTCAGAACGATTGGAACAATGCAAAGATATTATATGATGCAGGAGACATTTCCAAAACAGAGTATGATAAATATGTAACAAATCTGGAGACCCAGAAAACGAATCAGAGGGTTCTGGAGGCACAGCTGGAGCAGCTGAATAAGACCAACAGCAGTAATTCCAGCCAGCAGGCCAGCAGCAACAGGGCGCTTGAAAAGGAACTGGATATTTACAAGGGTAAGCTTCAGAAGGATTATCTGGATGGGAACAGGCTTGTGTCCAATGTGGAAAACGGGATTGTTAAAAGCATTTCTGTGGAAAACGGCACAGTGCTGGGCAGTGATCTGGGGCAGAAGCTGGTGATGGAAATCATTGATCAGGATTCGGTTTATGTCAGCGCCGAGGTGGATGAGGAGTTTATCCGCAGCATCACCACGGATACCCCTGTACGCATTGTTCCTGCCATGAATCCTCAGCTGGAATTTAAAGGAAAGGTTTCACAGATTGCAGCTATGGCTGTTGAAAAGGATGGGGGCAGGATCGTCAAGGTCCAGGTGATACCCGACGACCGGGAACGGGTGCTGAAGCCGGGATATACGGTAGATGCTTATTTTGACAGGGGAGAGGTAAAGGAGCTGGAAAGTGAGACGGATGTAAGTGAAAATCAGGAGATACCAAAGGAAAACTGATCACCGGAGAATCGTTTAAAAGAATAATTTATACGGAAAGTTAAAGAGCGGGATACCACGACAATTATGATTGATTGTGGTATCCCGCTCTTTGATGACATCTCCTATGGGAGTATCTGGGAACTGTATGTAAGGCTGTCTCTGAATCACTTAAGGGGTCTGGATGAAGGCTGATTTATAAGAGGTGCATCAGCTCCTTTACAGCCGGATACAGGCGGTCATAGATTTCCTGGTATTTCCGGTATTTTTCATGGCTTTCCATATTGGGATAATAGGTTTTACCTGGCTTGATAAATTTAGTTAAGGAAGAGAAATCCTCAAAACCCGGATGGCAGATGCCTGTTGCCGCCATCATCGCATCGCCGTAGCTGGCTCCAATGGTCACTGAGGGGGTGGCGATTTCCTTTCCGGTGACGTCTGCCACCAGCTGCATCCACAAATGGTTCTGCACACCTCCGCCTACGGCATATATCTGGTCAATGGAAACCTCCTTATGTGCTTCCATAATCCGTATCTGCTGTTCTATGGAATAAGCGATGCCTTCCAGGGCACTGCGGTACATATGGGCTCTGGTGTGAGAAAGGGTGAGTCCCAGAAGGCAGCCCTTTGCGGCCGGATCATTGATGGGGGTCCGTTCCCCTGCAAAATAGGGAAGGGTTATAAGCCCGTCGCTTCCCGGAGGTATCTGGTCCAGACCCTTTAACATGGTCTGGTAAGCGTCAATGCTCTCGTCCCTTTCAATGGACAAAGCATCCGGATATAGCTGGTCCCGGTACCACTTTGTAAGGGAACCGGCGGTATTAGTGCCGGCGGAGATATCACAGAGGCCTGGGACGATGAATTCTTCTCTCCACAGGCGCTCGTCATCCACCAGATCCTTAGTTGCAAGTATCATGTAGATGGAGGAGCCAAACTGGATCATCATTTTTCCGGGAGTGACGATTCCGATACTGATCGCTTCGGCGCCGGAATCGTCCGTACCTGTGATAACGGGAGTGCCCTCTTTCAGACCTGTCTGGGCGGAGGCCTCAGGGGTCACCCGGCCGGCCAGGTCGTTTGCTTCCTGTATGCGCGCCAGCTGGTCCGGCCGGCAGATTGGCCGGCACAGCTCAGGATTGGGGGTGAAGTCTCTGTTATACAGAGGGTTAAAGCTGGCAAGGCCCAGAAAACGGTCTACTACGTATTCGCCGGTGAGCTTAGCGGTGATGTAGGTGGATGCAGTAATAAATTTATATGTTTTTTCATAAACTTCAGGCTCATTGTTTTTTATCCACAGTATTTTAGGCATGACGTCGGAGGAACAAAGGGGGCGTCCGTACCATTTGCGGATCTGGTCCGGGCCGTAAAGCTCCGTCAGCTCTTCCATCTCCTTTTCCGCCCTGGAGTCTATGCCGTACAGGATGGCTTTGCGGAGAGGCCGGCAGCATTCATCGACAGGAAGACAGTCCGCGCCCAGAGCACTTGCCCCTACGGCAAGAATATCTGCCGGGTCGATTCCGCTTTTTTCGATTAAGCTTTTACTGATGGTGCAAAAGTCTCCCCACCAGTCCTTCTCCGCATCGTGCTCATAATAGCCGGGCTTTGGGCTGGTCATGAAGTGCTCTGAACTGGCAGACGCCACAATGGTGCAGGCCTCATCAATAATAACGCCTTTGCTTGAATTGGTTCCGGTATCAATGCCCATAAAATATTTTTTTCCGTACATAATAGCTCCTATTCTTTCAGAGTGTTTCTTTAGACAGAACGGTATACGATGCTGCCATCCACTATGGTGAGACAGACCTTTATATCCCGCATTTCCTCAAGGGGGACTTGAAATACATTGTCATCCAATACGGCGATATCGGCCAGCTTGCCCGCCTCTAAAGTTCCAAGCAGCTCTTCCTGCCCCAGATTATATTGACCTCCATAGGTCCAGGCGGTTAAAAGCTCAGGAACAGTCAATGCGTTTTCTTCATTGAAAGGAGCCCCTCCTTCCGGAAAACATGCGCCCACTGCATGGTAAATGGATTCGGGAATATTGTCGTAAAGCAGAGGAAGATCCGTGCCGCAGGAGAGGACCACTCCGCTGTCCGCCATTTTCCTGCGGTTCCAGTATTGCTTTCCCCGTTCCATGCCAATTGTGCGTTCAATCATGGCCAGCTTGCTTTCCCTGTCTGCAAGGGACATGATCTGAGGATAAATCTCAGCCACAATTCCAAGCTGCCCCATCCGTTCCAGATCCTTTGGGTCAGCGCACTCCAGATCAGTAATGGCATGGCGGTTGACCAGCTTGTGGTGTCCGTCTTTCCGGCATTTTTCAAAAATGTCAATGGTTTTGCCGATGGCTCCGTCTCCCTGGGCGTGAAGGGAAAAACGAAATCCGTCCATGTCAGCCGCCAGGGCATCTGATTCCAGCAGCGCCCAGTCGATTTCTAATTTACAGAGCGTATCCTCACAGTTATAAGGCTCTTTCATCAGACCTTCCAGCTGGCTGATGGAACCGTCGGTCATCTGGTTAAAGCCGGAAAAACGCACAAAGTTTCCGGTGAATTTGCGGCGCATCTCCTTTCCGAAGCTCAAGTTCATGGGCGCGCCCACAGGCTGGCTCATAAAGTGTACCCGGGCAGTGAGCTCTTTCTTTTCATCCAGTTCCTTAAATGTGTCCGTAAATCCCCAAAAGTCGTCAAATCCCATTTCTTTTATTGAGGTAATTCCCCTTTCGTTCAGCATGGAAAGATAGCTTTTAAAGGCAGGAACGGAAAAGTCCCTGTCATTTAACAGGTATTTAAGCAGGCGCCAGTAGCTTTCCGTCCGGCAGGTATCAGGGCTGAACTGAAAAGCCGATATGGCGGCATGATTCATGTAGCAGCTTTCAAAGCCTTCTGTAAATAAGACAGCCGGGCGTTCTCCAAACAGCTGGTCCAGCTTTTCGGCAGTGAGGCCTGTTAAGCCTGTCCTTATATTTCTGGCGAGCAAAAGGGAGCCGGAGGTCTCCGTTGTCTGGCGGCGGATTAATTCTCCTATAATTTCCTCTTCCTGATGAAAATCACACAAATCAATGCCTGCCAGAGACAGGAGATGTCCGGTAAAGAAGCAATGTACATCCGTAAATCCAGGACATATGAGACGGTTTCCCAAGTCTATGATCTGTGTATGGCTGCCGGTATACTCCTCTTCCTCCCGGGCGGAAACCGCCAGAATTTTATTGCCGCGGACTGCGACAAATCCGGAAAGTGGTTTGGGATCAATGCCGTTAAATATGGCATTGGACCGTAAAATGATATCTGCTTTTTGCAAGTTATCTCCTCCTTTTCAATAAAAACACGATGTGAACAAGTTATCAATAAAACCATACCAGTTACGGCTTATGATAGCACATGCAATATGAAGCTTCAATATCATTTGGTAATAAAACACAATTTCTGTTAAAAATCACAAATAAAATACGATAAAATATACAAATTACACAAAAAATGATAAAAGGGAAGGAAAATATGAGAATTAATATTGACAGATGAAAGGGAAAATGATATGTTCAAATTGGTATTAAAAACATGAGTACATATGTAAGGAGGAGAAAACGTGCTTTGGACCGAAGACATGTTTCATACTGAAAAACCGGTGATTGCCATGCTGCATCTGGATGCTCTCCCCGGAGATCCCATGTTTATGCCGGGCTGTTCCATGAAGACGGTAGTAGAACATGCAAGAAAAGATCTCCGCGCATTACAGGAAGGAGGTGTTGACGGAATTCTGTTTTCCAATGAGTTCAGTCTTCCTTATGAGCGGAATATGAGTTTTGTAACACCTGCCGCTATGGCCAGGGTAATAGGGGAGTTAATGGACGATATTAAGGTTCCTTTTGGTGTGGACTGTATATCTGACGGAATGGCCACCCTGGAGCTGGCTGCTGCGGTGGAAGCTCATTTTGTCCGTGGAACATTCAGCGGAGTATATGTGGGGGACGGAGGGCTGTATAATAACGATTTTGCCAGGCTGCTGCGCAGAAAGGCGGCCCTGCCTCTGGAGAATTTGAAAATGCTCTATTTCATCAATCCGGAGTCGGATAAAAGCCTGGATACCAGGGAATTGAAGGAAATAGCGAAATCCACCATTTTCAAGGCCCATCCCGACGGGCTTTGCATTTCCGCATCTGCCGCAGGCCAGGATGTGGATGATGAGCTGATACGGGAGGTAAAGGAAGCGGCTCCGGAGGTAGCGGTTCTCTGCAATACGGGATGCCGGAAGGAAACCGTAAGGGCGAAGCTTTCAGCCGCAGATGCGGCAGTTGTAGGTACCACATTTAAAGAGAACGGGGACTTTTTCCGCCATGTTGACGCAGACCGGGTAAAGGAATTTATGAAGGTGGTTTGTGATTTCAGAAAGAGCATAAAGGGGGAAGAGCTGCAAACCGGTCAGGGTAAATAAGCATGCTATGAAAAGTGGATTGGAAATCATGGCATCATGTATAGTAAATGGAGGTATATAAGGGTGAAGGTAGCAGCTATGGGTGATAACTGCATCGATGTTTACAGGAAGCTTGGAAGAATGTATCCTACGGGAAACGTGGTGGATACGGGGGTCAACATGCAGAAGCTTGGAATACCGGTATCGATTATCAGCACCACCGGCTCCGATGAATATGGTTCCTGGATGATTGAAACACTAAAGGCGGAAGGGCTTGATATCAGCCATCTTAAGGTGGGGGACGGGCCTACGGCCATTACCTATATGGATATGGACGGCCTGGACCGCATACACGGAGACTATGAGGAGGGCGTGCTGAAAGACATTGTGTTTGACCAGGAGGATATATCCTTTGCGGCAGGCCATGACCTGGTTCATACGGCATTGTGGGGAAAGGCGGAGGATGCACTTCCGAAGATCCGGGAAACTTCTAAGGCTGTAATCAGCTTCGACTATGCGGACCGGCTGGACCATGAGCTGGTAGAAAAGACACTTCCTTATGTGGATTATGGATTTTTTTCCTACCATAAGGAAAACGACGGATTTATCCAGGATTATTTAAAGGATAAGGTGGGACGGGGAATGAAAATTGCTGTTGCCACCTTTGGAGAGAAAGGAAGCCTGGCCTATGACGGAACGGGGTTTTATGAAGGCGGTATTTATCCCGCCAGGGTTGTGAACACGGTGGGAGCCGGAGACAGCTTTATCGCCGGATTTTTATACCGGCTGCTGATGGGCGGACAAATTGCTGACTGCCTGGATACCGGTGCCAGAGTCGCGGCAAGAGTAGTCGGTACCTTTAATCCCTGGGAAGACTGAGAAAGGAGTTGATTTCATGAAGCTTGGTATGTTTACATCCGGCTACCAGAGAAATCCGCTGGAGCACTGCTTTGAGGATGCAAAACGTTTTGGCTATGACTATATTGAGCTATGGGGCGGACGGCCTCACGCCTATGGGCCTGATTTAAAGGCGGGAGAAATTGATGAGATAAAGCGCCTGTCCGCAGAATATGAGATGCCGGTGCTGGGATATACGCCGGAGCACAATGCCTATCCGTATAATTTTATGATCGGCAGCGAGCTCCAGCGGCAGGATGCGGTGGATTATTTGAAGCTCTGCCTGGATATGGCAAAGGAGATGGGGGCGGATTACATGCTGATTTCTCCCGCTCATGCAGGCTATCTGACAACCTATGAGGAAATCTGGAGCCGCATGGTAAAGACCATAGGGGAGCTTACGGAGCACGCCGAGAAAGTAAAGGTAAAGCTGGTTGTGGAGACCTTGACGCCCTATGAAAGCAATGCCTTGAAAAGCGCCAATGACCTGGCGGAGCTGTTCCGGAGAATTGATTCCGATTACCTGGTGGGAATGTGCGACACGGTTCCTCCCTTCGTACAGCATGAGAGCATCATGGCGTATTTAGAGAAGCTGGGAAGCAAGATGTACCATATGCATATCATAGACGGTGAGCAGGGAACGGACAGCCATATTGTTCCGGGAGAAGGCTCCATTCCATTGCCGGAACTGATTAAAGAGCTGAAGTATGCCGGATATAATGGAACCGCAACCCTGGAGCTGGTTACGGGCTACATCAACGAGCCCAGGCTTTATGCCAGAAGGGCAATTGACCAGGTAAGGCGCTATATGGCGGATGCCGGATTTTAAGAGAAAGGAGATTGTCCATGTTTATCGATATGCACGTTCATCCGGCATTTTACGAACCTATCAATGGGGATGAACAGACAGAAGCCATGCGGCATGAAGCCCTGGCGATCCATAAAAACGGCACGGCGCCCCTTGCGCACATTTTCAATCAGATGAAGTGTGCGGGACTTGACCGCCTCTGTCTCCTTCCGGAAGACTACACCACAGAAATGGGAAGGCCGGTGGTGACAAATGAGGAAATACGGAAGCTGGTTGATCTGGCGCCGGATAAGTTTATCGGATTTGCAGGTATTGACCCCTTTGTACCGGATGCCGCGGACAGGCTGGAGCATGCATTTGGGGATCTGAAGCTGGCAGGGCTGAAGCTTCATCCCGCCAGACAGCATTTTTATCCGGGAGATGAACGGTTAAAGCCCATATATGACTTGTGCGAGAAGTACAAAAAGCCGGTTATTTTTCACAGCGGAATGTCCTGGGAGCCCAATACTCTCAGCCGGTATTCCAGGCCCATAGAGTTTGAGGAGCTTGCGGCAGGACGTCCGGGGCTTAAAATCTGTCTGGCTCATATGGGCTGGCCCTGGGTGAAGGAAACAGCCATGCTGATGTTAAAATATCCCAATGTCTATGGGGATACGGGGCTGCTTTACTTTGACAATGCCCTGGAATTTTACCGGCAGGTATTTACCCAGGAAATACCTGTTACATGGATTGACCGAAGCCTGCGGCACCAGATCATGTTTGGAAGCAACAATCCCAGGTTTGAACAGATCCGGATGGCAGATGCCATAGGAAAGATTGGATTCCGGGACAGCACACTGGAGCTGATCAAGGGTGGCAATGCCATGGAATTTCTGGGCGGCTCATAAGGAGGCAAAGGCAGATGGTAATACAAAGCGAACTGGTATTGCTGACCGAACAGTACAATCAGTGGATTCAGATCACCGGAGAAATTGAGGAAGCGGTCAGAAAAAGCAGCATTAAAAACGGCATGGTAACGGTTCTCAGCAGGCACACCACTACGGGAATTACCGTAAATGAAGCCCTGGAGTGTCTGGAAAGCGACATGGCTGAATTTCTGGAAGGCCTGGCGCCGGAGGACAAGCCCTATGCGCATGCAAGAATGCTGCGGGATTATGGCTCAACAGCAGGGAATCCAACCGGGCATTTAAAATCCCTTCTTACAGGAAATCACTGCCACCTGCTGCTGCAGGATGGGGTTATTGACAAAGGAGGGGCTCAGGATGTATATTTCTGCGAATTTGACGGCCCTGCAAAGCGGACCGTGGTTATACAGGTTATGGGAGAATAAAAACTATAAAAAGCAAAGGAGAGGGGTATTATGTCAAATCAAAATGAATTAAAACGAAAGCTGGGGCTGGGAGCAGTTATTGCCCTGGGAGTCGGAACAACGGTAGGCTCCGGTATCTTCTCATCTCTGGGAGAGGTAGCGGGAGCGGCAGGCAGCAGTTTATTTCTTGTATTATCCTTCCTGATCGGAGGCATGCTTCAGATTCCGGCGAATTTCTGTTATGCCGAGCTGGCAAGCGCATATCCGGAAGACGGCGGGCAGTATGTGTATTTTAAAAACGCGGGTTCCAGACCTCTGGCATTTCTTTGCGGCTGGATCAGCTTCTGGGCAACAGATCCGCCGTCCATATCCATTATGGCTCTGGCGATTGCCAATTATCTGGCATTCTTTATTCCGGTCCATGGAATCGTCCTTCGACTGGTGGCGGTAGCCTTTGTATTGATATTTATGATGCTGCATCTGCGGTCCGTGGAGGGCGGAGGCAAATTCCAGACAGTGATTACCGCTTTAAAGGTCATTCCCTTTGTATTGATTATCGGAATCGGCATCTTTTTTATCAAGGGCGATTTATTCCTTTCAGGCGACCGGCTTGCAGGAGTAACTGCGACCGGATTTACGGCGCTGCTGGCGGGCATTTCCGCCACTACCTGGTCCTTTGACGGTATGGCAGCGGCCTGCTATATGTCAGGTGAAATTAAGGAACCCAAGAAAAACCTGCCGAGAGGCCTGATCTTAACCGCATTTATTGTACTCTTTTTATATGTGGGCCTTACCCTGACCGCCTCCGGATTGCTGTCCGTAGATGAGCTTGCGGCTTCTGAGGCGCCCATTGCACTTCTGGCCTCCAAAATACCT
The DNA here is from genome assembly GCA_023437715.1 of Bacillota bacterium. Classification (GTDB taxonomy): domain Bacteria; phylum Bacillota; class Clostridia; order Lachnospirales; family Lachnospiraceae; genus Lacrimispora. The sequence goes on from JAEZFK010000005.1 coordinate 92,731, forward strand.
GTGATTGGCGGATATGCGGGAACGGTTGTGGCGATTATGGCAGTTATCGTAGTGATCGGTTCCCTGTCCAGCTGTATTATGTTTCAGCCCAGAATCGAATATGCCATGGCAAAGGACGGGCTTTTCTTCAAGTCTTTTGCTAAGGTTCATCCAAAGTATGAGACACCTTATTTCTCCATCCTTGTACAGTGTGCAGTGGCAATCATTCTGATTTTTGCAACCTCTCTTTCTGATTTGCTGGGATACTTTACTCTGGTGGCTCTTCTTAAGAACTTTCTGACCTTCGGAACGATTATTGTGCTCAGAAAAAAGGAAAGCTACAAGCCGTCTTACCGGATGCCGGCAAGGCCTCTTATGGTAGGAATTGCCATGCTGATTACCGGAACCCTGATCTGGTCCACCTTTGTATGGGCGCCGGTGGCGGGAATTACATGTGCGATTATCGCAGTTGCTACAGGGCTTCCGGTGTATTATTTCTGGGAAAGCCGCAATAAAAGGGCGCAGTAGGAAGGCGATGGATAAATATTGACACCCGGTAGCAGATGTTTTAAGATGGTTAAAAGAAGCAATTATTTTAATTAGAAAAAACGGGAACGGAAAAGACATCTGCTATGAATTTAGAACGACAAAAACCTCGTGACGAGGCAATGGAACAGATTGAAAATTATATCATTAAGAATAACCTGGAACCGGATGACAGGCTTCCTTCCGAGCGGACCATGTGTGATATGTGGGGAATCAGCCGTTCCACTCTTCGGAGTGCCATAAAGCAGCTGATACTGGAAGGAAAAATATATACGAAGAACGGTGCGGGTACTTATGTAGCCGGAGAAAAGCTGATCCGTAATCTTCAGGATGCGGAAGGGTTTTATCAGACAGTTATGAACGCGGGAAGAAAGCTCTCAACCAGGGTGGTGAGAATGGATTTTTGCGAGACTCCGAAGAATATCGGCCGCAAGATGAAGCTTCCTCTGGGATATAAGCTGTTTCGGCTGCTGCGTATCCGCTATCTGGACGGGATTCCGGTGATGCTGTCTGCTGCCTATCTGGATGCAGAACGTTTTCCAGGCATTGAACAGCATGATTTTTCTTCTCAATCCCTTTACGGGATTCTTAAGGACGAGTACGGGGTAGAGGTTTCAGGAGGTTCTGAAAAACTCAGCATTACCTATTGCGACCAGGAGGAAGCCGGTTATCTGGGCATAGAAGAAGGGGCGCCTGTTATCTATCAGTCCGGCGTGACCATGGACAGTGAAGATACCATTTTTGAGTATTTTAATGAGCTTACCCGTTCGGAGTATATCTGCTTTGCCAGTGAGCTGACCAGGAAATAGGCGTCCGGAATGGAGGATAAGATGAAATTAGCGGCAGTTGGCGATAACTGTATGGATGTTTATGATAATACCGGACAGGCATATCCCGGCGGAAATCCGGTAAATGTAGCGGTGTATTTTGTGAGGCTGGGAGGACAGGCATCCTATACCGGAGTGGTGGGAACCGACCGGTACGGTGCTTTGATGAAAGAAAAGATAGAAGAAAAGGGTGTGGATGTATCCCATATCCGTTTTATGGAAGGAAATACGGCGATCACTCACGTGGAATTGGTGGACGGAGAGCGGGTATTCGGCGATTATGAGGAAGGTGTTCTGGCTGATTTTAAGCTGACGGATGAAGAACTGGATTTTTTGTGCAGCCACGACATGGTAGTTACGGGTCTGTGGGGAAATGTGGAGAACCAGTTGGGCATAATCCGGCAAAGAGGAGTGGCGACCGCATTTGACGCCGCAACAAGACCGGAAGATCCTGCGGCAGTGACAGCGATTCCCTTTGCTGATTATCTGTTTTTTGCAACGGATGACGGAGATACGGATGAGCTGAGAAAAAAGATGAAAGAGCTGAAAGCAAGGGGCCCCAGGCTGGTGGTTGCAACCATGGGAGATAAGGGCAGTATTGCCTATGACGGCTCGGAGTTTACCGTATTTGGCATTGTTCCATGTAATGTAGTAGATACTATGGGAGCCGGAGACAGCTATATTGCCGGGTTCTTAAAGGGAATCATGGAACAGAAGCCGGTGTTTGAATGTATGAGAATGGGAGCCGAAAATTCAAGTATTACGCTGGAATATAACGGCGCCTGGTAATTTGTGCCGGTGACGGGCCCGGCGAATATGCCTGGGCCGCATCGTGGCAGCGAGTGAAACCCGCGGAGCGTGTTTCGGAAAGTTTGAGAGGAGGTACTGCGTTGACGAAAACGGCAGAGGTAGGATACGATGCACCCATATATCTTCAGCTTAGGGAAGTGGTGCGGTCGAAAATAGAAGATGGGGAATATGCGCCCGGAACGGCCATTCCTTCTGAAAATACTCTTGCAGCTACCTACGGAATTAACCGTCTGACTGTCCGCAGCGCCATTGATGCACTGGTAAGTGAAGGTGTGTTGAAGCGGGTACAGGGAAAAGGCGTCTATGTTGTGGCCCAGATTGAGCGGGATTTAGAAGTGCTGGGCGGATTTACCCAGACCATGAATGAAAAAAATCTGGAAACCCGCAAAAAGATTCTGCTTAAAGGGCAGCGGAGAGCCGGGGAAAAGTTTGCAAAGCTCTTTAATATTAACGGGGACGACACGCTTTATTACATCAAGCGTCTGGACTATGCAAATGAAGAGCCCATTGCCATACAGGAGATTTTCATCCCTTATAATCTGGTTCCCAAGATGGAGGGAATCGACCTTTCCGTGTTCAGCATGTTCGAAATCTATAAATTCTATGGCATTAATCCGGTGAGGGCATGGCAGACTCTTGACCTGGTACAGCTGACACAGTCTGATGCCAGATTGATTAATATTAACAAGGAGCAGACGGTCTTTCTGTTTGGATGTACAACCTATGATGAAAATGGCCGTGTGATTGAATATTCAAAATCGTATACGCGTGGAGATAAATGCAATTTTACCGTACATTTCCACAAGTAATGGAAGGAGCAGCTATGTTAAAGCTTGATGAGCAGAAGCAGATTGAAAGCGTAAACGGGGCGCTTGCCTTAAGAGGCGAAATAGAGAAAGTAATTGATGAAATACAAAAACAGGGCTTTGACGGTATTTTCGTCATAGGAATCGGCGGCACATGGGCTTCCGGAATGCAGATGGAGGTCTATATGAGAGGCAGAAGCAGGATTCCGGTTTATGTGGAAAATGCGGCTGAATTTATCACCCTTGGAAATAAAAAGTTCACGGAAAACTCTGTTGTAATCTTTTCTTCCGTAACGGGAAGCACAGAGGAGGTGGCAAAGGCCATTGAGAAGGCAAGGGAAACCGGCGCCAGGGTATTCGGCTTTGTGGACAAGGCAGATGCGCCTCTGGTAAAGCTCTGCGACTGGTGTATCTCTTACCCCATGAATGAACAGCTGAAATTTTTTATGGCAGCTAACCGGCTGATGTATAACAATGGAGAATTTCCCGAGTATGACGAATACAACCGGGAGATGGAGGCACATCTGGCAAAGGCCCTTGTGGATGTGGAAAAGCGGGCTGATGAGTGGGCACAGGAGTATGCCAGGAAGAAGTACGAATACGTAAAGTCAAACCCGGACATGCCTCACTATTTTATCGGATGCGGAAACCAATGGGGAGCCACCTATTCCTATGCCATGTGCTACTGGGAGGAGCAGCTCTGGATCCGGACGAAATCCATTACCTGCGGGGAGTTTTTCCATGGAATGCTGGAGGTTGTGGATGCGGAAACCCCGGTCACCCTCTTTATGGGAGAGGACGAACAGAGGCCCTTAGCCGTCCGTGTCAGGGAATTTTTGCCCAGAGTATGCAAGAATTATACGGTGATTGATTCTAAGGATTATCCCCTGGAGGGAATCCGGGAAGAGTTCCGGGGCTCCATATCCCATCTGGTCATGCACGCGGTAAATAACCGGGTGGATGTATATATGGAAAAGGAATTCTGCCATCCGATGGTCATCCGCCGTTATTACCGCCAGTTTGAGTATTGATGATTGTAATCATAATAAAAGGCCGGAACGCTTTCTAAACTGCATTCCGGCCAAACTTTTTACCGGCTTTTTTACTGGCAGAGGGCCTTGGCAACCTCAGCCGCATTCTGAAAGTCCGCTTCTTCCGGATTCCAAAGGCATTTGGCTTCTGTTTCCAGTACGGAGAATCCGGCCTCAGTCAGCCGTTCCCGAAGGACCTTTGTTCCTTCTCCGCTCCATCCGTAGCATCCGAACACAGCCGCTTTCTTGCCCTTATATTTCAATTCTTTCAGGAAATCAAGCCATCCTCCCACAGAAGAAAGGATACTGCCTCCCACGGTGGGGGAGCTCAGGGCGATTGCTTTCGATTTAAATACCTCTGTCATAATATCATTCTTATTTATCTTGGAAATATTATAAATCTTCACCCGGGTATCCGGTGAAATCCGTGATATTTCTGCGCTGATCTTATGGGCCAGCTGCTTGGTTCCATCCCACATGGTATCATAAACCACGGTGATCTGGTCCTCCTGATAGTTCTGAGACCATTCATAATACTTTTCCACGATCTGCAGCGGATTTTCTCTCCAGATGGAGCCGTGGCTGGGAGCGATAATATCAATGGGAAGGTTCAGCCCCTGGATTTCCTCCACTTTCTTTTTTACAAGAGGTGAGAAAGGAGTTAAAATATTGGCGTAATACTTGAGGGCCTCTTCCCAGAGCCTGCACTGGTCTGCCTTGTCGTTAAACAATTCCTCTACGGCGAAATGCTGTCCAAAGGCGTCATTGGAGAAAAGAATATTGTCTCCTGTTAAATAAGTAGCCATGCTGTCGGGCCAGTGAAGCATTTTCATCTCCACAAAGACCAGCTTCTTTCCATTGCCGATATCAATGGAATCCCCTGTTTTTACTACCTGATAATTCCATTCCGGATGATGGTACTGTCCTGTCAGGGACTTCACCCCGTTTGCCGTACAGTAAATTGGGGTGTTGGGGATTTTCTCCATCAGTGCGGGGAGAGAACCGCTGTGGTCCACTTCTCCGTGGTTGGCTACAATAAAATCTATTTCCTTTAAATCAATTTCTTTTTCCAGGTTGTCGATAAATTCTGTGGAATGGGGCTTCCATACCGTATCGATGAGAACCGTCTTTTCTTCTTTAATTAAATAAGCGTTCTGGCTTGAGCCATGGTTGATGGAATAGTCCGCTCCGTGGAAAGATTCCAGCTCCCAGTCCATAAAGCCCACCCAGTAAACATTATTTTTCACATGTTTTTTCATTGTTCAATTCCTCCTTCATATTTTTGAAATAGCAGTGAGTTTTCTGTAAATATATGAATATACACATCCTTAACCAGTTCCTGCAGCTTCTGGAAGACCAGGTGGTAGGAAGTGCAGCCGTCTTCCGGCGCAGTGAAGTCATTGGTGCAGGCAGTGATTTCTTTTATCAGATTCCCGGCGGCTTCATGTTCATCCTCCAGCTCTTTCACATATCCGATGTCCTTATTCGCCGCAAAGCTTTCTTTCATATAGGGGAAAATAAGTTTTTCTTCCTTTGCGAAGTGCTCCTGCAGCTCTTTTCTCAAGTCTGAAAAAAGTCCGTGTAAAGGAACCAGCTGATTCTGATGATGTTCATAATGAACCAGCAGTACCTTGTTGATCAGCTCATCAATTTCCGCCAGCAGGACTCTCTCCTTTGAATGGTGGGTATCGATAATATAGTCGATTAAGTCCGGGACTCTCATTTCCGTCAGCCGTTCCACGGCCAGCACTTGTCCCTTATTTGATTTATGAGTTTGGTTCACAAGCTTTTTATTCAGAAGCTCGATGAAGCTCCTGGATTCGATTCCCAGCTCCTGTAAGGCATCCTCCAGGGCATCCTTTCCGCCGCAGCAATAATCAATATGGAAATCATTGAAAATTTCAATTGCTTCCGGATAGGCCTTAACCACATCGGTCACTTTCATTTTACCTGTAATCATGATTTTCCTCCTCTTTCCTGAAATCCTGCTTTTCAGCAACGGTTGATCTGTTTGTAAGGCTAGTATAACCGGGAAAGAAGATAAAAAATGTGATTTAAATCATTATCTAAAAACTTTTTAAAATTTTCAAGTTTCATTTTCAAAGACATCCCTTAGAATATCTTTGTTCCGGACGTGGATCCTGCGGTTTCCTTCCAGCTCAATGGCTCCGTCTTTCCGGAGCTCTCCCAGCTTTCTGCTGATGGTTTCCCGCCGGACATTGATAAAGGCGGAGATATCGTCTCTGGTCAGCTCAATGGTTTCCCCCTTGATCCGGCTGCTTCTGAATAAGAGAAAGCCGGCAACCCGGGCCTTGGCATCATTTACAGACAGCAGCTGCACCAGCTCATTTGCCGCCGACAGCTTCTGTCCCACCACGTTTAATATTTTAACCCCGATTTCAGGCTTTTTTAATATGAGCTCCTGAATGTCTGTCAGGGAGATGAGGCATACCCCGCATTCTCCCAGGGCAACGGCGTTTGCCTCAAAGGCCTTTCCCCCGAAGATATTCTGTTCCCCGTATATATCGCCTTCCGCCAGTATATCAAGAACATATTCCTTTCCTTCCAGGGAATAGCGGTTGATCTTGACCTTTCCGTAACGGATGACCAGTATTTTATCCGCCGGATCATACTCGTAAAAAACCGCTTCCCCTCTCTTGTAGTCCAGATGGCGGGCCTTTGAAACCAGCTCCATCTGTTCTTCTAAGGAAAGAGGCTCAAAAAGAGGGATTTTCGAGGTGCACAGTTTGCTGCAATGATTACACGTAAGCTCCATGCCGTTCTCCTTTCGGGCGTTTTTCCGCTTTATGGATAATTGTATTATATCAAATAGGAAGAAGATGGCAAGAGGGATTCTCATTTCCCGGGTTTTCCGTTTTCTGCAAAGGAATGGGTTATGATATATGGTAACGGATGATCCTGTAAAATGGATGGTCCGGGGTGGTGAGCCGGTAATTGTCAGGAAGTAAGTGCATCACGTCGGGAATATCCTGGGCTTCCAGCGCAACGGCGCAGGAGGGGAAGGAGGAAGCATTGCCCTGCAAGGCCATTCCGCGGGGTAAGAATCCTCCTGAATATAACACCAGGGCAGGCGCATCCGTCATCATCTTCAAGGTCCGGCCCGTCTTTTTATCCCGCAGGATGCAGGCTTTTTTAAGCTCTACGGGCCGTCTGGCAAACCGCAGAGGCCGGAAAGTCTGATTTTTATTAAGAATGTAAGCATTATTATATCCCTGTCCAATGGAAAGCTGTTCCTTGCAGACCGGGCTTTTTGCGGACTGGATTCGGGAAAGGAGCTGTCCGGGAGAACGGAAGTCAAAGGTGGTATCTGCTGCAGGAATGATATCCGTCGGAACATGATCCTTATTATTTATGCACACACTATTGGAGAAGATCTGGATCTCCTGCTCCAGCCCGGAGGCGGAAAAATCCCCGGAAAGATTCCAGTAGGTGTGGTTGGACATATTAATATAGGTAGGAGAGTCTGTGGCGGCGGTGTATTCTACGGTAAGCCAGTTGGTATCCTCCAGGGTATATCTGGCATAATAGGTTCTGTTGCCCGGATATCCATCCAGACCGTCAGGCTGATTGGCGGACAGCAGGATGGAGGCTGATTCCAGACCGGAAGCCTCCGATACGACCTGCCAGAGCTGGGAGGATAGATTCATTGCCCCTCCGTGAAGCTGGTTTTTTCCGTCATTTTTTGAAAGCCGGTATATCCGGGAGCCTACAGGAAGCAGGGCGTCTCCGATTCTTCCGGCATTGGGCCCAAGGGTGGCTCCCGCATAGCAGATACAGCTTTCATAGGGGGCCATATCCTCAAAGCCAAGGGCCACGGCCTGCTCCCTGCCGCTTTCATCCCTCAGGGAAACCCTTTGAATGGCCGCGCCCAGGGCCGTCACGGACACAGTCATGCCCCGGCTGGTGGTCATGTCATAAACCGTATAAGCGGTTCCCGCCTGATTCAACAATTCTCTGGTTCTGATTTTCATAAGCATACCCTCCATTTAAAATAAGTATAAAGATTTGCCGGGGGAAGGAGAAGAGCAAATAAGGAGAAGAGCAATTTTTCAAAATGAGAGAGCAAGGAGCAGCAACGGAAGCCATGAAATAAAGGGTCCGGCAGAAAAAACAGGCACGGAAAGAAGCCCCTGGGGCCAGTTTACGGTAAAAAAGAAAATTAATGGCAAATTTTTGAACGCATAAGAGCTCCTTTATTATACCGGCAGGGAAGCAGGCATAAGATGAGAGCAATTTTTAGCAATGATAGAGCAAACCTGCATAATGATGAATTTCGATTAGGTGATATAATTAGCTTATTAAAACGCAAAGCTGGAATGAAAAAGGAGGGGTAAGGCATGGGGAGTGTATTGGAATTCCAGAACATATCCAAATATTTTCCCGGAGTAAAAGCGTTGGACCAGGTATCCTTTCAGGCGCACTCCGGAGAGGTTCTGGCGTTTTTAGGGGAGAACGGAGCGGGCAAGTCCACTCTGCTAAAGGTGCTTAACGGGGATTACCAGCCTACGGGAGGAAAGTATCTTCTGGATGGGGTGGAGAAGCATTTTCAGTCCCCTCATGAGGCCATCGAGGAAGGGATTTCCGTCATATATCAGGAACGTCAGATTCTTCTGGAACTGTCCGTGGCGGAGAATATTTATCTGGGGAGAATGCCTGTGAACAGGCTGGGATTCATTGATACCCGGAAAGCAAATGAAATGACGGCAAAAATCATTGAGGATTTTGGTCTTCCCATCAGTCCCACCGCCAAGGTAAAGGATTTAAGCATCGCCTATCAGCAGATGGTGGAAATTATGAAAGCCTATTCCAGAGAAAACTTAAAGGTCATCTGCTTTGACGAGCCCACAGCCTCCTTGTCGGATTCAGAAATTGAATCACTGTTTAAGATCATAGGGAAGCTGAAGGCAGAGGGGAAGATCATCATCTATGTGTCCCACCGCATGGACGAGCTTCGGAGGATTACGGATAAGGCGGCAATTTTTAAGGACGGCCGCTACGTGGCCACGGTGGAGACGGGAAAGGTGCCGGAGACGGAGCTGATCCGCATGATGGTGGGCAGGGACTTAGGAGATATTTACCGGAACCTGGACAGGAACAAGACCATCGGTGATGTGCTTTTAGAGGTGAAGAACCTGTCCTCAGACTATGTGAAGGAAAATTCCTTTGTGCTGCGAAAGGGAGAGGTCTTAGGCTTTTCCGGCCTTGTAGGGGCGGGAAGGACCGAGCTTATGCGGGCCATCATCGGAGCGGATGAGGCAAAAAGCGGTGAGATTTATCTGGAAGGGAAGAAGATACACAACCGTTCCCCTCATGAAGCCATGGAGCACGGAATCGTTCTGGTGCCGGAGGACCGGAAGCTTCAGGGAATCCTTTCCAATTTAAGCGTCAGCGACAACATGAACATTGCCATGCTGGATACCAATTCCAATGGGCTGGGGTTTGTCAGCCGGGAAAAGGAAGAGAAGCTGGCCCTGGACGGAATCCGGGACTTTAAGATCAAGACTCCGTCTCCTGAGAAAAAGATTGTGGAGCTTTCCGGCGGAAACCAGCAGAAGTGTATTGTGGCCCGCTGGATCAGCACCAATCCAAAGGTGCTCATCTTAGATGAGCCAACCAAGGGAATTGACGTAGGCGCCAAATCCGAGTTTTATCATATGATCTGTAAATTTGCCAAGGAAGGACTGGGAATCATTCTGATATCCTCCGAGCTTCCTGAGGTGATCGGCCTTTCGGACCGGATCATTGTCATGAAATCATTGAGAATCGCAGGAGAAATAGAGGCGGCGGAAGCGACCGAAAGCAAGCTTCTAAGCCTGGGTATGATTGGGGAGGTACAGGAATAATGGGAACAAGTAAGAAAAGCAGAATTAAGATAAACGGTGACAAGATCGTACTGCTGGCGGCAATTGCGGTGGTATTCGGGCTTTTTACCTCTCTGAACAGGAACTTTCTTTCGGTTACGAACTTGATTAATATTCTGGTGGCAGCCTCCCTGGTGGGGCTGGTGGCTGTGGGCCATACATATTTAATCATTGCAGGGCAAAATGACCTGTCCCCCGGCTCTGTGGCCGCCTTTTCCGGCGTCGTGGCTGCTCTTCTGGTTGGAAAGGGAGTCCCCTTCGGCGCTGCGGTGATTCTGACCATTGCAGGGGGAGTCCTCATCGGGTTTTTCAATTCCTTTATGGTGAACCGGATTCACTTGGAGGCCTTTATTGCGACCCTGGTGACCCAGTCCATTATCAGGGGCTTTGCCTACATTATATGCGGGGGAAAACCGGTTTCCATCAGCAACAGGACCTTTCTCATTCTGGGAAAGGCCAGGATATTGAACATTCCCCTTTCCGTATGGATCATGGTGATCTGCATTATCATCTTCGGCATCATCCTGTCCAAAACCAAATTCGGAAGAAGCGTATATGCCATCGGCGGAAGCATGGAAGCTGCCAGACTGGCCGGCTTAAATCCCAAAAGGATCATCACCACCTGTTATGTGATGATGGGAATTCTCTGCTCCATCGGCGGAATCATTTTCGCGGCCCGCATGAATTCCGGCCAGCCGGCAGCCAATGTGAACCTGGAATTCGACGCCATCACAGCGGTTATCCTGGGCGGCGTATCCTTTATCGGCGGAGTGGGAAACATGGGAGGCACCATCCCTGGAATTATATTGATCCAGTCCTTTAATACGGGCCTTACCATGGTAAATGTCCCCAGCTTCTGGCAGTTTGTGGCAAAGGGAGGACTTCTCTTATTTGCCCTTGCAACCGACTATTTGAGAAAGCAGAAGAGAGAGCGGGATTTACTTGCCGCTTCCATGAAGAATTTATAGGTGTTCCACGGAAAACCGGCAGGTTTTCCTGAAATAGAGCAAAAATTAAAACAGGAGGGTTTCAAATCATGAAAAAAACAGCAGCAATTATTTTGGCAGCAGCGATGGCAATGGGGTTGACAGCCTGCAGCGGATTTTCCGACGAGCCTGCGGCAACTACAACGGCAGGTACGGCAGAGACAACGGCAGGAGCCGCCCAGACGGAAAGCACGACTCAGGCCCAGGCCGGCGGGAAGGGCGTTGTTTACGGAATTTACAAGGCAGGGGACCAGACCTGGTTCATTGACGAAGGAGCAGCAGCCCAGAAGGTTGTGGAAGAAAAGGGCGATGAATTTATCTATGTGGATGCCAAGATGAGCCCGGAAGAATACTTAAAGGCCATTGACAATGCTATTGCCAATAAGGCAAAGGGAATCGTTACCTGCATCCCGGACCAGACCATGTCCCAGGCTGTGGTTGATAAATGCAAGGAAGCCGGAATCCCCCTGGTAGCGGCTGATGACGCGCTTCAGACAGAGGCGGGAGAAAAGATCGCTCCGTGGGTGGGCATTAACGCTTACGTAATCGGCCAGGCCAACGGCCAGTGGCTGGCGGATTATGCCAATAAAAATAATCTGACAGGGGACACGGAATGCGGTCTGCTGATCCTGACCATGGATACGGTATCCTCCTGCGTTCCCCGGGCGGAAGGTGAATACGACAAGTTTACGGAAGCATGCCCTGACTTTGCCAAAGAGCGGATTTTCAAAGCCGATTACGACGGAACCACGGATAAGGGAAATGTAGCTGCCACATCAGTCATCACTGCCCATCCGGAAATTAAGAAATGGCTGGTGACGGGAGCCAATGAGGAAGGCACCATCGGTGCAGTCCGTGCCATGGAGAGCGCAGGCCTGGATGCCAATGCAACGGTAGTAGGCCTGGGAGGCTATATGGCAAAGGATGAATGGAACAACAAGGGAGCTGAGGGAACCTGCATGAAGGCAGCAGCCTACTTCTCCTCTGATTCCGTAGGAGCAGGCTCGGTCAATGTTTTATACGATGCGATCAGCGGAAAAGAAGTTCCTATGGAGACAGCCGTAGATGCGGTGATCGTTACCCCCGAAAATTACAAGGAAGTGATGGGTAAAGCAGCGGAATAAACCGATTGCCTGGTGATGAAAAAAGCAGCCTCTGCAATGCAGGGGCGCTTTTTTCAGTTTCTGATAGAAAAACGGTATTCGGACGGCGTGATTCCCGTCACCTTTTTAAAGGTGGTGCAAAAGCTGCTCTCACTGGTAAAGCCTGTGCTGAAACAGATGTCCTTGATGGTAATATCAGAGGACTTTAAAAGGAATTTGGCATTGTTTACCCTGGCGGCAATCACATATTCGTGAGGAGAAAACCCGGATTCCTTTTTAAACAGCCTGCTGAAGTAAAAAGGGCTTAGGGAAGCCTGGTCCGCCATATCCTTCAGGGTGAGGGGATCGGTTAAATGCTCGTTGATGTAGGCGATGGTGTCCTCGATGATGCTGGAAGAGACGTTTTCCGAATGCTCAAAGTCCCTGTTGACCAAAAGCTCCGTTAAAATATTAACAATATAGTTGTTCAGCCAGGCCTCTTTTATGGATATACATTCCTTAAACTGCAGATAAATCTTGTGAAGATATTTTTCCAGGCGGTAGGTATCCCGCAGGGAGATGACCGGAGGTCCGCCATCCAGGATCGCTTCATAATAGTCCGCCGCGCCGCTGCCGTCAAAATGAAGCCATTCCGCTTCCCAGCCCTTTGAGGTCCAGTAGGAGTGAGGCTCATAGCAGTTTAACAAAACCACCTGCCCTCCGCCTGCATGATAGATTTTCCCCCCTGTCTCTATCTGGCATTCTCCTCTGCGGATGAACATGATGAGGAAGCTGTCATAGGCATTCCGGTGAAGGGAATAACCGGGATCGTACCGGAAAAGTCCCATAGTAATGGGGTATAAGAAAATCCTTTTTGCCTGGGCACTGGGCGTATACACATAATAATCCGACCCTGAGATGACTCCGCGTTCCGTAGACAGCATGTATGGGCCCTCCTTTCCTTTTATGAAACCATTATAGGGAAAAAACAATTATCCGTCAATTGGATAAGAGCAATTTTTATAAATTAATAGGCAACTAAACGTAATGAAAACATGAATAAAAGGTTATATAGTATAGGCAAGAACTTAAAAGGAGGTCTAAAAATGGAAACAGTGAAAATTTGGGAGGAGACCATCGTCATACCGACCTATGAGGTGGGGGAAGCTGATAAAAATCCGATGTTTCTGGAAAGCCGGGTTTATCAGGGAAGCTCAGGAAAGATTTATCCCTATCCTACTATTGAGAAGATCCATGATACCAGGACAGACAAAGCCTATCAGGCGGTCTGGCTGGAAAATGAATATTTGAAGGTGATGATACTCCCGGAGCTTGGCGGAAGGATCCAGCGGGCCTTTGACAAAACCAACCAATATGATTTCGTTTATTACAATCACGTCATAAAACCCGCCCTGGTAGGGCTCTGCGGTCCCTGGCTCAGCGGCGGAATCGAATTTAACTGGCCTCAGCACCATCGGCCTACCACCTATTCCCCTGTGGATTATATGCTCCTGGAAAATGAGGATGGTTCCAAAACCTGCCGTGTCTGCGACGTGGACCAGATGTACGGAACCAAGGGGGAGGCCAGCTTCACCCTGTATCCCGGAAAGGCTTATATAGAAATAAAGGGCCAGCTTTACAATCCTACGCCAGTGCCTCAGACCTTTTTATGGTGGGCGAACCCGGCGGTTCCGGTCAATGATTACACTCAGTCTATTTTCCCCCCGGATGTCCATGCCGTCATGGATCACGGAAAGAGGGATGTATCCCGTTTTCCCATTGCCACGGGAGTCTATTATAAGCATGATTACAGCCAAGGGGTGGATATCTCCCGCTATAAAAATATTCCGGTTCCCACTTCCTACATGGCTGAAAAAAGTGAGTTTAATTTTGTAGGAGGCTATGATTACCGGGTGGGGGCGGGAATCCTTCATGTGGCGGATCACCATATTTCACCGGGCAAGAAGCAGTGGACCTGGGGCTGCGGAGATTTCGGAAAGGCCTGGGACCGGAATTTAACCGACGAGGACGGACCCTACATTGAGCTGATGACCGGGGTTTACACCGATAACCAGCCGGATTTCACCTGGCTAAAGCCCATGGAGGAAAAAACCTTTACCCAGTATTTCATGCCTTATAAAGCCGTCGGCCCTGTAAAAAACGCCTCCATCCACGCTGTCATAAATCTGGAGACGAGGGAAAATGAGATTCATATTGCTGCGTACGGAACTCAGGAGTATCCGGATGCACGGATTCTGCTGACTTACGGTGAGGAAACGCTGTTAGATGAAACCGCTCTTCTTTCCCCGGTTCATACCTATGAAAAGACGCTGCACACCGGAGTGAAGGATGAGACAAAGCTGACACTTAAGGTCCTTTCCGAGGGCAGAGAGCTGGTTTCCTACACGCCCTTAAAGACAGAGGTTCCAAAGCTTCCAAGCCCCGCCAAAGCGGCCGAGGACCCGGAAAGGATCATGACAAATGAAGAGCTGTATCTGACCGGGCTTCATATTGAGCAGTACCGTCACGCCACCTACAGGCCGGATCCCTATTACATAGAAGGCTTAAAAAGGGACCCCGGGGATATCCGCATCAACAACGCCTACGGTTCTCTGCTTATGCGCAGAGGCTGCTTTGAAGAGGCGGAGGAGCATTTCAGGAAAGCTCTGAAACGGGCGGTCTGGAAAAATCCCAACCCTTACGATTCCGAGCCCTATTACAATCTGGGCCTGGTGCTTTTGTATCAGGGAAAGACGGAGGAAGCCTTTGACGCCTTTTATAAGGCCACCTGGTCCGCAGGGCAGCAGGAAATGGGCTTTTATTACCTTTCCTGCATCGAATCCATGAGGGGAAGATATGAAAGCGCTCTGGAGCTTATGGAAAAGGGACTGGTGAGGAATGTCCATAATGTAAAGGCCAGAGGCCTAAAGGCCTATCTTCTGCGCAGGCTGGGCAGGACGGCAGAGGCCAGGGCCCTCATTGCTGAGAATTTAAAAGTGGATCCCTTTGATTATGTATCATGGCTGGAATTATCCTATCTGGAGCCGGACCGCCGGGAGGAAATCCGTGCGGAGATCAGCCAGCTGGCCAGAGGCTTTCATGAAAACTACTTAATGGCAGCCCGGCATTATGGGGAGTTCGGCGCATATGAGGCCGCGACCCAGACTCTGGATCAATGTCCCAGGAAATGGCCCATGCTCTATTACTATAAGGCCTTTTATCAGGAGCTTATGGGAAAAGACGGAACAGAAGCCTTGAAGCAGGCGGAGGACTGCAGTACGGATTACTGCTTCCCCAATAAGCTGGAGGACATTCTGGTGTTAAAGCTCGCGGTAAAAAAGAACCCGGAAGGAGCCAATGCCTACTATTATCTGGGGAATTTATATTACGACAAGCTTCAGTACCGGACCGCCCTCTCTTACTGGGAGCAGTCCGCCCGGCTAAATCCCGGATTTCCAACGGTGTGGAGAAATTTATCACTGGCTTATTATAATAAGGAAAAGGACAGGGAAAGGGCAAGAGAGGCCATGGAAAAGGCCTATAGCTTAAACCCGGCCGATGCCAGAATATTCCTGGAGCTGGACCAGCTCTACAAAAAGCTGGGTATGCCGGCGGCAGAACGCCTGGAAAAATATGAAGCCGCAAGGGATGTATTCATGAAGCGGGACGACTTGATGATTGAATATGCATCTTTGTTAAATCTTCTGGGACGTTACGGAGAAGCTTATGAATTCATTATGAACCACAAATTCCATCCATGGGAAGGCGGGGAAGGAAAGGTGACTGCCCAGTATGTGGTCTCCCTTGTGGAGCTGGCCAGACAGGCTATGGATGCAAAGGAGTGGAGACAGGCGGAGGAGTACCTGACAAAAGCCTTAAACTACCCGGAGAATCTGGGAGAAGGAAAGCTGGAAGGTACAAAGGACAATCATATTAACTATTACCTGGGTGTGGTTATGGAGAATCTGGGAAAGGCAGAGGAAGCGAGGGCCTGTTTTGAAGCGGCCGGCATAGGAACAGATGAACCGGCGGGCATGATGTATTACAATGACCAGCCGGCGGATATGATTTATTATCAGGGACTGGCAAAGGAAAAGCTGGAGAGGCCGGTGGAGGCCAGAGCCAGGTTCTATAAGCTGCTGGATTACGGGGAGCAGCATATGTTCGATAATATAAAGATTGAATATTTCGCCGTATCCCTGCCCGATTTTCTGATTTATGAAGAAGACCTGGATAAGAAGAACAAAGCCCATTGCAGCTACCTCATAGGCCTTGGAAAGTTGGGGCTTGGAGACATGGAAGGGGCGAAAGGGGCTTTCCGGGAGACTATAAAGTTGGATAATGCTCATTTGAATGCGGTCCGGTATTTGAATATGATATAACCGCCTGGGTAAATAAAATGCGGCCCCTGCAATTTTTGCAGGAGCCGCTTTTTCTATTTCATTCTTCTTGTAATCACCTTCGCAAGCTCTCCGCCCAGAGTAGGAACTACCGCAAAGCCGATTGCCTCGCTTAACTGTGTAAGGGTAAGAGGTGCTGTTTCAAAAACTGGATTTAAGAAAGGCACATAAACCACAACAACTAAAAATGCAAAGGAAGCGATTACACATTTATTCAGGAAAGAGTTTGATAAAAGCCTGATTCCGAAAATGGATCTCTTTTCGCTCCTGTTTGAGTAGGCGCGGAAGAGCTCACCTAAAATAAGGGCTACAAGGCACATGGTACGGGCGATGGTTTCTCCGTTTTCCAGACCTCTGTAGTTTATATGGCCGATATAGAATGCGGTGAGAGCGCCGATACCTAGGAAAAGGCTCTGCATGGTAACAGCTACACGCATTTTCTTGTCAATAATGGACTCATTGGGATCTCTCGGCTTCTGGTCCATAATGCCTGGTTCCTTTTCCTCCATTCCAAGGGCAAAGGCCGGGAATGCGTCTGTGATGAGGTTGACGGAAAGCAGGTGAATGGGCATCAGCGGAACCGGAAGGTTAAAGAGCATGGCTAAAAATATAAGGAGTATTTCACCGATGTTGCAGGAAAGAAGATAGCCCACCACTTTCCGGATGTTGTTATAGATGGTTCTTCCTTCCTCGACGGCATTGACAATGCTTACGAAGTTGTCGTCCGTAAGGATCATGTCGGCGGCTTCCTTGGAAACATCCGTTCCGGTAATTCCCATGGCAACGCCGATGTCGGCTCTCTTAAGGCTTGGCGCATCGTTTACGCCGTCGCCTGTCATGGCAACAATCTCTCCGTTTGCCTTGCAGGCGGATACAAGCCTTACCTTATGCTCCGGTGAAACCCGGGCAAATACGTTTACGGTTTTAACCTTTTCTCTCAGCTGTTCATCGGAAAGAAGCTGTATTTCAGATCCTTCCAGGGCCTCCTCGCCGGGGGACATGATGCCTAAGTCCGTGGCAATGGCGCTGGCCGTAATCTTGTGGTCGCCGGTGATCATTTTCACGCGGATTCCGGCTCTCCGGCATTCATCTACAGCCGGCTTCACTTCCTCTCTTGGCGGATCGATCATGCACATGAGCCCAAGATAGGTCAGGGAATTTTCCTGCTGGTCAAAGTATTCAAGGTCTCCCACCGCCTTATGAGCAACACCTAATACGCGCAAAGCGTTTTTTGCAAAACCGGAGTTGGCTTCCAGGATTCTTTTCCGGTCTTCCTCTGTAAGCTCTAAAACCTCTCCATCCTTGTGAATATGGGTGCACCGTTTTAAAATCTCATCAGGAGCGCCCTTTGTATAAATGGTGAACTTTCCGTCTTTTTCATGGAACGTGGACATGAGCTTTCTGTCGGAATCAAAGGGAATCTCCTGAACACGGGGATGTTCTTCGTTTAACCGGTCCTTGCTGAATCCGATTTTTTCACCTAAAACCAGCATGGCGCCTTCGGTTGGATCTCCGATGATCTGGCTTTTTTCTATGTCATAGATGGCATCATTGCACAGCACAGCGCCCTTTATGAGCTCTGTAATATTGGAAGTAAGCCTGCCGCCGTCTTCCACGGCAATAGAGCCTTCCCGGCTGTAGCCTGTTCCTGTTACGTCATAGACTCTCTCATGGTCAAATACCTTGACCACGGTCATTTTATTCTGGGTAAGGGTTCCTGTTTTATCCGAACAGATAACGGTTGTGCTTCCCAGGGTTTCTACGGCGGAAAGCTTCTTTATGATGGCATGGGATTTTACCATCCGCTGCATGCCCATTGCAAGGATTACGGTAACCACCACCGTAAGGCCTTCCGGTATGGCAGCCACGGCCAGAGAAACGGAAACCATGAAGATTTCCATAAGCTTGTCCCCCTGGATCAGGCCAAGAATAAAAATCATGACGCACACGGCAATACAGACGATGCCCAGAACCTTGCCCAGGCTGTCCAGCTTCTTCTGAAGGGGGGTAGTCTCTTCCTCAGATTCATTGAGCATGGCGGCAATGTTGCCCATCTGGGTTTCCATTCCCGTTGCGGCTACGATGCCCTTTCCTCGTCCGTAGGTGACCACGGTTCCCATAAAGGCGGAATTGACACGGTCTCCCAGGGGAGCATCTTCTGGAAGGATGCTTTCACAGTTCTTTTCAACGGGAACTGATTCGCCGGTGAGAGCTGCCTCGTCGATTTTTAAGTTAAAGCTTTCAACAAGCCTTACGTCTGCCGGAATGTAATCTCCTGCATCAAGAATTACCACATCGCCCACTACAAGCTCGTCGGACGGCACCCTTACAATGTTTCCGCCCCGGATGACCTTTGCCTGTGGACTGGACATTTCCTTAAGGGCCTTCAGCGCGTTGCTGGCCTTTGTTTCCTGATTTACGCCGATAATGGCGTTAATAATGACGATGGCAATAATGACAATGCTGTCAAAGATTCCTTCGTCCTGCATAATACCCACAACCATGGAAATGATGGCTGCTATAATCAGGATGATCACAAGAAAATCCTTAAATTGTTCGGCAAACAGCTGCAGCATGGTCTTTTCCGTTGCTCCCTGCAGCCGGTTATGGCCGTTTTCTTCAAGCCGTTTGCTCGCTTCCTGCTCGGATAATCCCTGGGAGGTGTCAGTCTTTAACTCCTTGACTGCCTCCGGGATATCCTTGCTGAAAAAGTTTTTCATACAAAGTCCTCCGTTTCGTTGTGCATGTTTCATCGTGTTATGTAAAGCTTCATCATCCGGCAGAATGTCCGGGAGAAAATGAAACAATACTTTAATGTTAAGACTTTTTCCCATTTCTGTCAATAAAAGCCGGTTGAGAATTGTGCCGTTATGATTGTATTATTTCATAATTTGTACGATTTATTCCCAACTGTGAAAGGCAGAAAGTCGTTTTTTTTCATTGCAAAAGCAGGAAAATTACATTTCCATATCTCCGGATTTCATATAAAATAAAAAATAGCAGGCTTTTTCCGTCCCAAAATCAGAGAGGAAGAAAAGAGAGGAGTTCATTTATAATGGAAGGATTTATATTAAATCACGGAGTGACCATACATTCAGACTATAAAAGCGAGCCGGTTCTTTGCGGAATAAACCGTTTTTACCGGGATATGGGGATGACCTTAAAGCCTTTGGAAAACAGGGCAGAATCCGGTTCGGGAAGAATCATTTTAAATAAAATCCCAATGGAAAGAGAGGGATTTGTGATCCGGGTGAAGAGCCGGGATGAAATCACCATTGAAGCGGCAGATGATTTAGGCTTCCTTTACGGGTTTTTCCATATCAGCGAACATTATCTGGGCGTTCTTCCTTTCTGGTTTTGGAATGACCAGCAATTTACAAAAAGGGAAAGTATCATAATTCCCATATCCCAATACCGTTCCGCCCCCCAAAAGGTGGCGTTCAGGGGATGGTTTATTAACGATGAAGTCCTTTTGAGCCAATGGGATGGGGGAAAGGAAGCGGCTTATCCCTGGGAAATGGCTTTCGAAGCGCTTCTTCGCTGCGGCGGCAATGTGGTGATTCCGGGGACGGACAGGAATTCCAAGAAGTACGCGGGGCTGGCCTCCTCCATGGGGCTTTGGATCACCCACCACCATGCGGAGCCCTTAGGCGCGGAGATGTTTCTGAGGGCTTACCCGGATAAGAATCCTTCCTTTAAAGAGAATCCTCAGCTTTTCCGCCATCTCTGGGCAGAGGGAATCAAAAGGCAGAAGGATGAGCATATTATCTGGAACCTTGGGTTCCGGGGCCAGGGAGACACCCCTTTCTGGGAACAGGACCCTTATTATGACACCCCTGAACGGAGAGGGGCGCTTATCAGCAGCATTATGAAGGAGCAGGCCGACCTGGTAAAGGAATATGTGGAAAACCCCATATTCTGCACCAACCTTTACGGGGAAACCATGGAATTATACCAGCAGGGCCATTTAACCCTGCCGGATAACGTTATCATGATATGGGCCGATAACGGCTACGGGAAAATGGTATCCAGAAGGCAGGGGAACCACAATCCCAGAGTGATTGCGCTTCCGGGGGAGGGTTTAAGGGATCAGCGCCACGGCGTCTATTATCATGTTTCCTTTTATGACCTTCAGGCCGCCAATGTGCTCACAATGATTCCAAACTCCATGGAATTTATTAAAAAGGAGTTAGATCACGCCTATAGCTGCGGAATAAAGGATATGTGGCTGATTAACTGTTCCAATATAAAGCCTCACGTCTATCCCCTGGACTTTATTTCCTCCCTTTGGAATAGCGGGAAGGAAACTCCGGAAATTCATTTAAAACGGTATTTAAAGTCCTATTATCAGGCAGAAGCTGTCTCCGGAGGGGCGGAAGAACCGCTGCTTGCGGAGATGGAAAAATGCTTTAATGAATATTTTAACAGCACCGTCCCCTACGGAACCAGAGAGGATGAGCATGCAGGGGAGCAGTTTTACAACTATGTGACGAGGGTGCTGATTCATGGCTGGATGAAGGATGGGGGCGTAAAGCCCTGCGAGGAGTTAAACTGGTGCATTCAGGCAGAGCATTTTTCCCGGCAGGTCCAGTGGTATCAGAAGAAATGTGAAAGCGGATATCCCCGCTTTAAAGAGCTTTTAAAAGTCTGCACAAGGTTAAGAGAGGATGCCGGAAAGCTGTGGGAGGATTCCCTTCTGCTTCAGGTAAGGCTTCATACGGAGTGTCTGGCCGGAGCCATTCATTTCACAAAGGGGTATGACGCTTACAGGGAAGAGGATTATCTGAGGGCCTTTTATGAGCTGGGACAGGCTGCGGACTGTTATCAGGCTGCGGATGAGGCCATGAAGAGCTGCTGTCATGATAAATGGAAAGGATTTTACGATAATGACTGTCAGACGGATATTAAGGAAACTGCGTATCTCTTAAGACTGCTTATGGGGTATGTGAGAAATTTAGGGGACGGGCCGTATTTTTATCAGTGGCAGAGGCTGGTCATTTACCCGGAAAAGGATAGGAAGATTCTTCTTCTTACAAATGAAGAGAATCATCTGACGGATGAAGCGCTGTATTGTGCCATGAGAGAGAAAGGCGTTTTCCCTGCCAGTACGAAAGTGTGAAGTAAGATAAATATTCCTGAAAGGAGGCCTTGCATGAGGATAAAAAGAGGCTACTGGTATGAAAAATACCGGGGTTTAAAACTGGCCCGAAAGATGATCGCTATTTATGTCATAATGCTGGGAATCTGCTTTCTCTTAAGCATAACGGCCCTCCAGTACAGCTTCAATATCTATGACGGGAAGCTGTACGAAAAGTCCTTACAGGAGCTGGATTATTTCACCCAGCAGGTCAACCGGAGCCTGGATGAGGTGGAGGACCTTTCCTATTACATTGCCATTGACACAAAGATCCAGGAGCAGCTTTCCAAAATCCAGAGCCTGAGACATTTCACAGCGGAATATTCTTATGAAACTTACCAGCTTCGTATGCTCATAGCCAATGAGCTGGCCAATTCCAACATCATCACCAACATCCTGTATACGGATGGGGAGGATACCCAGTTTCTGGTAGGAACGGCCGCCGGAGACATTGATGAGGACCTTTATAAATCAATGATAGAGCGGATTCATGAAGCCAAAGGCGCTTATGTAGTCCAGCCCCCGGCCAGGGGATATCCCTATCTTTTATCCGGGCGGGATATCCGTAAGCACATTGACGCCAGCTTAGATTATTTGGGCACCCTGCTGATTACCAGCAATGTGGCGGGAATGATTGAGAAAAATATCGATGAGCTGGAGGCGGACAGCGCCGCCCTCTGTGTCTATTCTCCTGAAGGCGTTATTTATGAAAATCAGGAAAATATGATGGAAAGCATTCCACCTGTTTCCGGAGAAAAGGGCTATCAGATCATCAAAAACCAGGGACAGCGGTATTTTCTCTGCTATTTAAAATCCTCGAAAACCGGCTGGACCTATGTAAACATGTTCCCCTATTCCGAGATTTACGGCCAGAACCAGAATCTGCGAAACCTGATGCTCGGCGGATTCATGACCCTGTTTCTGGCGGCGGGCCTGATCTTAAAGAAGCTGGCCCACATGATAACAAAGCCTCTGGAAAACCTGACCAAGAGCATGGAAATTGTGGAGGTGGGAGACTTTGAAAAAGCCAAAAACTTTCTCCAGACCAGTGACAGCGCCGATGAAATCGGGCTGCTGACCCAGGAATTCCGGGTCATGCTGGATAAGATCGACAACCTGATTCATGAAAATTATGAAAAACAGCTTTTGATTAAGGATACAAAATACAAGATGCTGCAGGCCCAGATCAACCCTCATTTCCTGTATAATACCTTAAACAGCATCAACTGGATGATCCGCGGGAAAAAGAATGACGAAGCAGCGGAAATGACGGTGGCCTTAGGCGTGATTCTCCGCTCGGCGCTGAGCAAGGAACAGTTTTTCACTCTGGAGGAAGAGCTGGATATATTGAGGCGGTATATTACCATTCAGGAGTTCCGCTACCGGAAACGGGCTGTATTCCATGTGAGCGCCAACGTCTCCGGCTCTTACCTCATTCCCCATATGACCATCCAGCCTCTTGTGGAAAATTCCATTTATCACGGAGTGGAAAAGATGCTGACGCCCTGTACCATTTCTGTGTCCCTGGAAGAGGAAGAAGACCGCATCTGGATTCAGGTTTCCGATGACGGACCGGGAATGACCGCCCAGGAGCTTAAAGCAGCCCGCTCCTTTTCTGTTGAGTCCAGGGAGCATGGGATCGGACTTAAAAATATTTATGAACGGCTGAAAATGGCCTTTGACCAGGAAGCGGAGTTTGACATAAGCAGCAGTCCGGGAGAGGGGACGACGGTAACCATAAGGATTCCAAAAGCGGAGGCTGGTAAAAAGAATGTATAAGGTATTGCTTGTAGACGATGAAGACATTGAACGGGAAGCCATGGCGGAGATCATCCCATGGGAGACTCTGGGCATGAAGCTGGCGGACATGGCCTGGAACGGGATCGAAGCCCTGGAAAAGATAAAGACCCATTTGCCTGATATTGTAATCACGGATATTAAAATGCCGGTCATGGATGGAATTGAGCTCATCAGAAAGACCCATGAGCTGTATCCCGGCATATTTTTCGTGGTCCTGTCCGGCTATGGGGAATATGAGTACACCAGCAAGGCCATGGAGCTGGAGATCCGGCATTATATATTAAAGCCCTGCGACGTGGATAAAATTGTGGAAGTGCTGCTGAATGTGAAAAACGAGCTCATAAGCAGGGAAGAGCGGCTGAAATCCCAGCGGGAGTATCAAAGCAGCATCCAGCGCATGGTTCCCCACATTAAGGAGCGGATTCTCCATGAACTCATAACGAAAAAGGAGCTTTCGGTTTCGGACCGGTTTCTTCTTACTAATTTTACGGAAGACCTTGACGGCGATTTCATCCTTTTATCCGTCCGCGGAAAAAATGACTTTGACCAGCTGGACCGCTTTGCCCTGACAAATATTCTGACGGAGCTCATAGGAGAAGATCACGTTTATATGAGTGCAGGCCTAAAAAAGGAAATGGTCTATCTTCTGCCCGCAGCATTTTCCCCCGGTCTCCCTTCTTTGATGGCAAAGGCCCATAAGGAGTATTATAAATATAAAAAGGCGGAGCTTTGCTCTGCTGTCAGCAAAAAGGGGCGGATTCAGGAGTGTTTCCGGCTCTACTGCCAGATTCAGGAGCTGTTTAATTTCGGAGGTCTGGAAGAAAAACGGGAATTTTTGCGGTATGAAATGTATGAAGATGAATCGGAAAGCTCTTTCCTTCTGGTGGACCACGCCAGGATACGGAAAGCTGAGGGCCCGGAAGAGCTGATGTTTGAAATATACTGCTCCTTTGTTAAAATGGAGGTCCGGCAGATTCCAACCCACCGGATGGCAAAGGTGTACGGCTTTGCCTTGAAAATCCTCTTCGGAGAAGAGGAAAACGCCCTGGAAAAGGGCGGTCAGCCATTCGAGCTGGTGGAGCAGGTGGCTGAACGGTGCGCATTTCATATGAATCTGGGATTCCCGGATACCAAGGACGGCATGAGAATGAAAGAGATCCTGTATATGATTTACCGAAACATTAAAAATCCGGAGTTAAATCTTCAGTACATGGCTCAAAACCTGCTGTTCATGAATGAGGATTACTTAGGCCGGTTCTTTGCCAGAAATATGAATGAAAGGTTTTCCGCCTTTCTTGTGAGAATCCGTATTTCCCTGGCCCAGCGGCTTTTGGACTTCCAGCCCGATATGAGGGTTTCAGAGCTGGCAGAGCTTACGGGATATCCGGCTGACGGCCAGTATTTTACAAAGGTATTTAAAAAGCATACGGGAATGGTGCTGTCGGAATACCGAAAGTCTGTGAAAGGAAATGAAGAGGAATGCGCGGAGTGAAAAATTCTGCGCTCTTTCCTTTTACGGCTGTGTTTAGTCGGATATTTACGGGCGCATGGTCTGATAATTCCATTCAGTTTTCCCCTTAAAGTCTTTATAATGACCTTATGAGAAACAAGAGAAAACCAAAAAAGGAGAGGTATTATTATGAAAAAAACATGGAAGAAATTCGCAGCCCTGGGTATGACCGCAGTCATGGCGCTGTCAGTGGCCGGCTGCAGCTCCGGCAATAAGGCATCCTCAGCGGATAAGGAAACCTCCGCCCAGGGAACCGGAACAACGGCAGCAGAAAGCACGGCCAAGGCTGGGGAAACCTCCGGCGGGGAACCGGTTACCATTAAGATTACCTGGTGGGGCGGCCAGGGACGTCACGATTATACCCAGAAGCTTTTAGACCTTTACAGTCAGTCCCATCCAAACGTGAAATTCAAGGCCATTCCCTCCGGCTGGGACGGATATTTTGACAAGCTGGCGACTCAGGCCGCATCAGGCTCCATGCCGGATCTGGTGCAGATGGATTACTTATATATAACCACCTATGCGAAAAACAATTCCTTGGCTGATTTACAGCCCTTCATTGATGACGGGACCATTGATGTTTCCAAGGTAGATGAAAATCTTTTAAATACAGGCAAAATCAACGGGAAAATGGCCGGACTTGTGCTGTCCAGTTCTTATATCTCCGTGGGATACAATCCCGATGTGCTGGCGGAAGCGGGAGTCTCCGAGCCGGACAGCAGCTGGACCTGGGATGATTTTATTACAATGGCAAAGACAGTCAAGAAAAAGACCGGAAAATACGGACTTGCCATGGGTCCCGTAGATGATACCAACCTTTTCAATTACTGGGTAAGGCAGAAAGGGGAAAGCCTGTTCAGTCAGGACAAAAAATCCCTGGGATATAAGGATGATAAGGTCTGCTCCGATTTTATCCAGATGTGGGCGGATTTAATGAAGGATGGAGTGATTCCAAACCCCGATGAATACGCAGCTATCCAGGCCCTGGGCCAGGAAGCGGGCCCGGTGGTGACCGGAGACGGTGCAATGATAACGGAATGGAACAACTACGCATCAAAGGTAAGCGGAGTTAATGATAAGATTAAGATGGTCACACCGCCCTTATCCGGGGATTCCCAGAACAAGGGCCTTTGGCTGAAGCCGGGCATGTTCTTCTCCGTGGCGGAAACCTCTAAGGTAAAGAAAGAGGCGGCGGAATTCATCAACTGGTTTGTAAATTCTGAGGAAGCAAACGATATAATCATGGCGGAACGGGGAACTCCGGTATCCTCTGATATCCGGGACCACATGGTAAACTCCGGCAAGCTGGCCCCCCAGCAGATGGCGATGTTCCAGGGCGTGGAAGCAGCCCTGCCGCTTTGCGGAGAAACGCCTGATCCTGATCCCGTAGGAATGTCCGAGGTCAATGAAGCCTTTAAAAATGCGGCATACAGCGCATTTTACGGACAGATCACTTCAGAGGAAGCTGCGGCAAAGTTCCGGAAAGACGCCGATGCCATTTTATCCAGAAGCAATTGATCATAAAAAAGCAGAGAGGCCAGGTCATAAGGGCCTCTCTGATATTTAAAAGAGGAGAAATCATGAAAAATAAAAAGAAAAAAGCCGTGTATAAGCCCATGGATAACCTGGTCGGCTATCTTCTGTTAGGGCCATGGATTCTTGGCTTCATCGGCATGTGGCTGATTCCGGCGTTTATTTCCCTTTATTACTCCTTTACGGATTTCAACCTGTTAAACACCCCGAAAATCATCGGATTCTCCAACTATACCCGGGCATTCACACAGGATGATACATTTGTAAAGGCCTTAAAGGTCACGTTTACCTACGTTCTGATTCTGGTTCCCCTGCGTCTGGCTTTCGCTCTTTTCGTAGCCATGCTGCTAAATAAAAAGCATAAGTTCCTGGGGCTTTACCGGACCCTGTATTACGTTCCCTCCATTATAGGAGGAAGCATTGCCGTATCTGTGGTGTGGAAGCAGATTTTCGGAAACAAGGGTGTTGTGATGACCCTTTTATCCGTTTTTGGCATTCAGCAGAACTTATCCTTTCTGGGAAATCCCAAGTCAGCCTTAGGCGTTATCATTCTCATGGGGGTATGGCAGTTCGGTTCCTCCATGCTCATATTTCTATCCGCATTGAAGCAGATTCCCTATACGCTCTATGAGTCGGCCATGGTGGACGGAGCCCGGCCCCATTACACCTTTTTAAAAATCACCCTGCCCATGCTGACGCCTACGATTTTCTTTAATCTGATCCTGCAGATCATAAACGGCTTCCGGGTATTTACGGAAAGCTTTGTCATCACGGACGGCGGCCCCTTGGATAGTACCCTGTCCTATGTCCTTTATTTATACCGCAGGGCCTTTACGTTCTTTGATATGGGCTATAGCTGCGCCCTGGCCTGGATTCTTGTGGCTATTATTGCGGCTTTTACGATCATTCTTTTCAAGACACAGAAAAACTGGGTATATTACGAGTCGGAGGAGGGTTAAATCATGGGAATGCACGCAAAGAAAAGGATAAATTCCATAAGGTTTCATATTGGGGCATGTCTGATCGGATTTTTAATGATTTACCCCCTGCTCTGGCTTCTGGCCAGTTCCTTTAAAAGCAATGAAACCATGTTTTTAGATACCTATTCCCTGATCCCCAAGGTGTGGGACGGGGTGAAAAACTACAAAAGCGGCTTAGCCGGTGTGGGCGGCGTGAGGTTTGCCACATTTTTTATGAATTCCCTGACCGTGACTGTAATCGGGACCGCAGGCTGCGTCATGACCTCCCTGCTGGCGGCCTATTCCCTGTCCAGAATTAAATTCAAATTTTCCGGCTTCTGGTTCGGCTGCGTGATGCTGACCATGATGATCCCGTCCCAGGTAATGGTGGTGCCTCAGTATATTATTTTAAAAAAGCTGAACCTAATCGATACCAGGATGGCTCTTATTCTGCCGTGGTTCTTCGGAGGCGCATTTTTCATCTTCCTGATGGTCCAGTTTTTCCGGGGAATCCCCAGGGAACTGGATGAAGCCGCTGAAATTGACGGCTGCGGGAAAATAGGAATCCTGTTCCGCATTCTGGTGCCGGTGGTAAAGCCTGCAATTATCACATCTTCTATTTTTGCCTTTTACTGGATCTGGCAGGATTTCTTCCAGCCCCTGATCTTCATGAACAGCGCAAGGAAGTTTACAATACCCCTGGCCCTCAATATGTATCTGGACCCCAATTCCTATAATAACTATGGCGGCCTGTTTGCAATGTCGGCAATCTCCCTGCTGCCGGTGATCCTTTTCTTCATTATTTTCCAGAGGTATCTGGTGGACGGAATCGCCATGGATGGGATTAAGGGGTAAAGGAAGCCTCTGTAAGACAGTTCCTGCAAGGCAGCTCTTATAAAAAATGCGAATGGATTTGGCTTAATAAGCCGTATCCATTCGCATTTTCTTATTCCAGGATATTTTTATAATTATAGATCAAAGCTTAAACTGATTCATAAGCCCATTTAAAATCTGAGCCTGGCCCGAAAGCTCTTCGCTGGTGGCCGCGCTTTCCTCTGCCGTGGCGGAATTGGTCTGCACTACACTGGAGATCTGGTCGATTCCCAGGGTCACCTGGGCGATGGAGCTTGCCTGTTCCTGGGATGCCGAGGCGATCTCATAGATCAGGGATGCAACCTTTTCCGAAGAAGCGGCGATCCGGTCCAGGGAATCCGCGGTTTCCCCGGCAATTGCCGTCCCCTTTTCCACCGACTGGGCCGAGCTTTCAATGAGGGCGGCGGTGCTCCTTGAGGCCTCTGCGCTCTTTGATGCCAGATTGCGCACTTCATCGGCAACCACGGCAAATCCCTTTCCGGCTTCACCGGCCCGGGCAGCTTCAACCGCCGCATTTAAGGCCAGGATGTTGGTCTGGAATGCGATGTCTTCGATGGCCTTTATGATCTTCCCGATTTCCCCGGAGGTATGGTTGATCTCACTCATTGCAGCGGTCATTCTCTTCATCTGCTCTTTTCCGTTTTTCAGTTCAAAAGAGGTTTCCTTTGCCTTAAGACTGGCTTCCTCCGCCCTTTTTGCATTTAAGTCCACGTGGTTGGAAATCAGGTTTATGGTGGCTGCCAGCTCTTCCACGGAGCTGGCCTGTTCTGTGGCTCCCTGGGAAAGAGCCTGGGCTCCGGCAGAAACCTGTTCTGAGCCGGAAGCAACCTCCCCGGAGGACTGGTTGATTCTTAAAAGAGTATCCTTAAGCCCTGACTGCAGGCGGTTCATGGCCTGAAGGATGCCTCCAAAGCTCCCTGCATAGGCGGATTCGCAGCCGGAGGAAACGGTTAAGTTGCCCTCTGCCATCTCATGAAGAAGATAATCCACGTCTCCGATAATCATTTTCAATCCGGTTACCAGTTCCCGGGTGGCCTCCGCCAGCATGCCGGTTTCATCCCGGCTGGTGATTTCAGGAACCGGAGAATCCAAATCTCCCTGAACCAGAAGCTTCATGCGTTCTGCACAGGCTGTCATGGGATTTCCGATCCTTCTGGCCAGGAGGACGGATATGGTCACGGTCACAGCCAGGGCTGCGATGAGCAGTACCCCGGAAATGATGATCCCGGTTAAGGTGGCTTTCATAAAATCCGTCATGGGTGCTTTGAGGCCGAAGCTCCAGCCGTCGGTGCCGTCAATGGGCGCGTAGGCCAGGAATTGCTCCACTCCGCCCTTGCTGTAACGGCCAAAGCCGCTTTTTCCTTCCACCATCACTTTTTCAAGGGCCGCCAAAGCAGCCAGATCGGAATCTGTCTTAGCGGTTTCCTGAGCGTTTATTCCGCTGGTTACATTTTCCATGTCAACATCAGCGATGACGCTGCCGTTTTTATTCAGTATGTACGAGCTGCTGTTTTCACTGACCTTTATGCTGGAAACAATGTCATTTAAAAATGTTTCTGTGGGGACAAAATACACGACGCCCACTACCTTGGTATCCGGAATACCCTTATCCCACAAGGGGGCGGATATGATAATGGTAAGCTGTCCGGTGACCTTGCTGACCAGGGGCTCGGATACTACGGTCTCTCCATTTAAGGATTTCTGGAAATAGTCCCGGTCAGCATAGCTTTTTCCGTCAAACAGGCTGACTCCGTCTGTCCCGATTATGTTTCCCCGCTGGAAGTTGTGGGCCTTTGCCCTTTGGTCAATGATGGACTCTTTCTCATCCACGCTGGTATCTGAACTGGAAAGGCGGGCGACGCAGCCAACCTCGTAGGTAATGTTTTTATAAATATCCAGTTCCTTAGATACCCGCTGTGAGGCAGTGCGGGCCAGCTCCGTCATGGTCTGGTTCATGGTTCCGATCATGCTGGAGTAGTTTAAATAAGTGCTGGTACCTCCTACTGCGCACAGGGAAAGAAATACTGTTAAGGCCATGCCGAGCAGTATCTTTGTTTTTATACTCTTCATTTTTACTTCTCCTTTGTACTTGGCTTAAGCCCGGAAAAACAGGGACAAAAAGCCGGGTTTTCATAAGAATAAGTATACTTTATATTGGTAAAAATGTCTAATTTATTTTCCTGTAATTTAATAGGGAAGTCTTTGATACAGCGGCGTTCCCATAAGGCTTACTGAGCGTGATTCCCTGCATTTTCCGTGCAGGGAACGGTCCTTATGTTTTCTCCAGGTTCCCGCCATTTGAATCACATTATAACGGCTGAAGCAATCCCCCGGATTGGCAATATGACCTCCCCTTATGATTCATTCAAAGGACAGGTGTTGACATTAATTTCTTAGAGTGTATATTATAAAAGAAATAATATTCTTTCTTTTTTCTATTGCCGGCAGGAAGCACAATAGAAAAAAGAAGGGATGAAAGAGAAGGGATTTCATGAAATTTGATGTTTATAAACTGGCGGATAAATATAAATTGACAGATACGGAAACCCAGATATTAAATTATATTTTGGAAAATAACCAGCAGGTGCTTCATATGGCAGTGCGTGAGGTCGCAAATCTGAACTTCGTATCTGCCGCAACCATAATCAAGCTGTCAAAAAAGATGGGCTATACCGGATATACGGATATGGTATACCGTCTGAACTTCATGATGACAAGCCATCGGAAAAATAAGGAACGGCTGTCGGACATCACAAGCTTTATCAACGACATACCCGATGAAATCTTAAATGATTTTATGAATCAGTTAAAAACCCATAGAAATGATATTATTCTGGTGTCGGCTACCGGCTTTTCCTCTCCGCTGGCGGAATACATGGAGCGCAAGCTTCTGGTAACCGGCTTCCGGGTCATCCGGACCAACGCCTATGCAGTATATGATAAGAACTGCCTTGGCGCAGCCCTGGTCCTTGTGGTTTCAAAAAGCGGTGAAACAGATACCATTGCAAAGCTGGTTGATTACGCAAATGAAAACCGGGTGGACATTGTTTCCTTTACCGGAGAACAGAGCAATTACATTGGACGCAGCTCCACCGTTAATATCCCCATCCTGGATGACAAGACCCTGGATGACCGGAATCTGCAGTCGAATTACTTTTATGCGCGGGTGATTGTGGTATTTGAGTATTTAATGAGTCAGGTATTGGAAGAACTGGAATAGTCCGGTTCTTCTTTTTATTTTCCGGAATTGAAAATAATAAACAGGAGTAAATATGTTCACTATATGGTCAACATGTTGTGAATAACGGGAAATATATTTTGATTTGTGTGCAAGTGTGATAATATTCCATGGCAGGGTAATTACCAGTAAAAACAAAAATGTATGGAGGAATATAAGATGAAGGATAAAGTAGTAAAAGCCATGCAAAGCTTTTCGAAAGCGATGATCGGGCCGGTATTATTCTTACCTGTGGTAGGTATGATGATCGCCCTGACTGCGATCATGACTAATACCGCATTTGTTTCTGAAGGCGGGGTAGTGTGGACCGTCGGAAAGTTTTTTAACAGCATGCTCAATTCCATTATGGGAAATTTAAGCATTCTGTTCTGTGTGGGAATTGCCAACGGTATGGCGAAAAAGAAAAAGGCAGATGCCTCATTCGTGGCATTGCTGTCATACATCATGTTTTTAGGCGCCAACAGCAAATGGCTGGAGCTGTCAGGGAAAATGGCGGAAGGCGCAACAGCCAGCGCCCTATA
Source organism: Bacillota bacterium (assembly GCA_023437715.1). Classification (GTDB taxonomy): domain Bacteria; phylum Bacillota; class Clostridia; order Lachnospirales; family Lachnospiraceae; genus Lacrimispora. The sequence continues at coordinate 124,651 of JAEZFK010000005.1, forward strand.
TGGTACGGGCCAGACCATTCAGTTGGGATTCCATGTCACAGATATGGGCGTGTTTCTTGGCATGATCATCGGCGTTCTGGTGGCTCTTGTTCACAACAAGCACTGTGATACCGAGTTTAAGGGCGGATTTGCTCCCTATGGCAACAGCAAGCTTGTGTACATGATTATGATTCCGGTCATTGCAGTATTAAGCATTGGCGTCACCTATGTGTGGCCCGGTGTTGCAAGCGGAATCTCTGCATTAACCGGCTTTATGAGCACCGCCGGAGCAGCAGGGGTATTTGTATACGGATTCTTAAACCGGTTCCTGATCCCCACCGGATTGCACCACTTGATCTGGTCTCCGTTCCTTTATTCCGCAGTCGGAGGACAGGCGGTGATCGGCGGAGAAAATGTTATCGGCGCAAAGCCCATCTTTCTGGCACTGCTAAGTGACCCGGCGGCCGGAATGATGCCGGATACCTGCCGTTTCCTGACTTACGGCCTGATGAAGACCTTTGGTATCATCGGTGTGGCATTGGCTTTCTATGTAACTGCCAAGAAGGTGAAAAAGGCCAACCTAAAGGCTCAGATGATTCCGGCCACCTTAACCGCAGTAATTGCCGGCATTACGGAACCCCTGGAATTCACCTTTATTTTTGCGGCTCCCTTATTGTGGCTGGTATATTCGCTTCTGGATGGCTTTTTCCAGATGATCGTTTATTTGATCGGCGTCCGCGTCTGCGCCACCAACGGCATCCTGGATTTCCTCGTGCTGAATCTCCCTGCTGGAATCGGCAGAACCTTATGGCCCCTGTATGTACTGGTTGGCCTTGTGGAAATCCTTGTGATCTTCGTAGTTTTCAAGTTCATGATTGAAAAGCTGAACTTAAAGACCCCTGGACGTGAGGATGACGATACGGAAACGGCCTTGGACTTAAATGCCAATGCAGCAGCTGTTAAAAAGGAATTAAAAACAAAACAGTCCGGCAGCGAAACAGAGGAAGACAGATTAAGCCAGGGCATAACGATTGTGGAGGCATTAGGCGGAAAAGAAAATATCTTAAGTCTTGAAAACTGCTTCTCCAGGTTAAGAGTAGAAGTTGCGGACAGTTCTAAAATTGATGAAGCGGCCTTAAAGGGCACCGGAGCAGCCGGCGTTATGAAAAAAGGAAATGCGGTTCAGGTAGTATATGGCCTCAGCGTTTCCAGAATGAGAACTCTGGTGGATGACGCGTTAGAAAAGATGGAACCCCATAAATGATGCATTAAAAAGATGGAATCACATAAATAAGGAGGAAAAGACATGAACAAGACATTTAAATTAGTCATTGTAGGCGGCGGCAGCACTTATACGCCGGGAATTGTTAAAAGCCTGTTGGATCAGAGAGATCAGTTTAAGCTTTCTGAATTAAGACTTTACGATAATTTCAAGGAACGCCAGGACAAAGTAGGCGTTTTGGTAAAAAAGGTTATTGAAATGTTTGATCCGGAGGTGAAGCTGGTTCTTACCACAGATCCAAAGGAAGCGTTTACGGATGCAGATTTTATTTTTGCCCAGATGCGTGTTGGATTATATCACATGAGAGAGCTTGATGAGAAAATCCCTTTAAAATATGATGTGGTAGGCCAGGAAACCTGCGGACCAGGCGGCCTTGCATATGGCTTAAGAACCATTTATCCAATGGTGGAAGTGATTGACTATTGTGAAAAATATGCAAGCAAGGAATACTGGATTGTAAATTATTCCAATCCGGCAGCCATTGTTGCAAAGGCCATGCACAAGCTCCGTCCAGATGCCAGGATCTTGAATATTTGCGATATGCCGGTAGCCATTATGAGAAACATGGCAAATATTTTAGACTGTGACAGAAAGGATATTGTACCGGATTACTTCGGGCTGAATCATTTTGGCTGGTTTACAAAGATCCGCGTAGGTGAAGAGGACCGCACCGAGGAATTAAAGGCCTATGTGAGGGAGCATGGCTATATGCCTCCGGATGAAAGAAGTGAAGTGCGCCATAATGACGCCTCCTGGAAGCATACCTTTGACAATGCAAAGAATTTAATGAAAATGTTCCCGGACTATCTGCCAAATACCTATATGCAGTATTATCTGTTAGGCGATGAGATTGTAAAGCATTCGGACAAAAATTATACAAGAGCCAATGAGGTCATGGATGGAAGGGAAAAACGAATCTTCCAGGCAGCAGAACAGTTTGAAACCACCGGAGAAATTGATATGACCCCATTTTTTACCGGCGTGCATGGTGAATTTATTGTGGAAGTGGCTATGAGCCTGGCCTTTAATTTAAGAAAACGCCATCTGGTCATGGTTATGAACAATGGCGCTGTGAAAAATTTGCCGGATGATGCCATGGTGGAAATTCCCTGCTACATTACCAGCGAAGGACCGGAAGCCACCAGAGTAGGGGAAATTCCTACTTTCTATAAGGGAATGATCGAGCAGCAGGAAGCCAGTGAAAAGCTGATCGTAGAAGCGGCCATAGAAGGAAGCTATAACAAGGCCTTGGCTGCATTCACGTTAAATAAGACCATACCGTCAGCCATGGTCGCAAAACAGATTCTGGATGAAATGATTGAAGCAAATAAGGATTATTGGCCGGAATTAAAGTAGGATGATAAAATATCAGGCCGAAACAGATTCTGGTGTTTGATGAGCGGGAGTATTTGATGCGCCGCGGCATACTGAAAATTCAGTATTGCCGCGGCGTTAATTGTAAACAGTGTTTCATACCGTTTGAAGCGAAATGCAGCTCCGCTTATGCGGAACGGCCATGCTCTTTAACCGAAATATGCAACCTCATTTTTAAAATCAGCTTCCTGTGTTAAATTACTTACCAATCGGTGTTCCACAATATTCACATTCTGAAACTTTACCCACAGTAATAACATTAAGAGCACCGCAGCCCGGACAACGTACAGATTTTGTTTCCTCATGTGGTTGGCTGGGAGGTGTATTATGTACAAAATGCGGATCTATTATCTGCTGGCTAAACGCAACTTTTTTATTTCCACGATCTATATAAGCATTTTCCAAATACTCCGTATCTGTCATTTTCTGCAAATCATTCATAACGACATCATATGGTATGGAAGCGGCAGCAGCAATAGTCTCAATATCCAGTACTCCTCCATTAATAATATCAATGTATCGTTCATATCTTACTGCGGTCTTTTTAATATTAAATGATTTACGCAGCAGTAAAATTCCGCTTATACCGATTATTAAAATAATGATTATATCATCAGCACCACTGGAAGTCCCGGTAAATTCTGAGAGAAGCATGAGACCATCCAGGGCAATGAGAAACCAAGCTATAACTGCGATTGCTATTGCTTTGGGTCTCAGTGACAATTTTTTAATGGCTAAATACAATCCTACAGGCCAGAAAACAATGATCCAGAAAATAACCCAACCCCAGCGTACCGTTTTTTTACGTGCCATATTCAAAAATCCCCCCTGTTAGGCTTATTATATTCTCCATTTTTAAAGCTCTCAGATAGTGTTATTGCTTTTTGATGTAAATGCTTTGAAAAGGCACTAATAATAATACTTATAATTAAAAACAACGCATTGATTACGAGTTGTAAAAATATAAATGAATTTACTTTGTCATGAAAATTATTTACAAAAAATAAACTTATGATAACAGCAGCCAAGTAAATAAAAGTTGCCGTAGTTAACGATGCAGTATAAAATATACCGGCTCTGCCAGGTTTATTATTATAAATCAAAAGTATGGAACATAAGGAAATCAGCAGAGAAAAGAGAAGTGCTGAAAATGCCCAATAGTACAGCCTTGCTTTAGGAATACTTAAAAGAAAAAAGCCAATAATTACTGCAAGGATAACCATTCCAAAAATGCTGATTATGTGTTTATTATTCATAATCTTCACCTATTACTTTCTTACCGCATTCAGGGCAAAATTTCAAATTATCTCCCAATTCAGTGCCGCATGAACTACATCTTTTAATCAAGGGGTTTCCACAATTAGGGCAAAACTTCTGGCCGTCCTCAACTTCTTCTTTACATTTTGGACAGGTTTTGATAAGGCTGTTTCCACATTGCCCGCAAAATTTTAAATGGATATCATTATATGCCTTACACCTTGGACAAATTCTCTGGCCAACTGTGAGAGCAGAAGCATCGTTACCGCAAAACGGACAGAATTTATATTCTACACCGATTTGTTTATGGCAATGAGGACATTCCTTATTCTGGCTGATGTTAATATTTTTTCCTATTTCGCCAATAGAGCTTCCAAAATTATTTCCAATTCCAAGTCCCATTCCCAATCCAATTCCAGCACCCATAATTGGAGCGGAACCAGCACCTTTATTTGTGGCAGCACCTTCTAATGTATCAAATGAACGCTCTTGCGCATAGGAGTAACCAATAATATCCATCTCCGCTTTTTTTGCAAGGGCATCCTTCAATTTAACTACTGCCGTATCATCTTCAGGCACGCTAATATCATTTACATAAAAGTTTACCAATTCGATTCCAAAATCTAATAATACCGGTGAAATAGCTTCTCGCAAAGCTTCAGATATCTCACTGATGTAAGCATTAATTTCTAAAACAGAGATTTTCTTTTGAATCAGATACTTTGATATATCATCTTTAACTTCTGTCAGATAAATTCCTCTAAAATATTTTATAATATCATTGGTTGTAAATGAGGATAAAGTACCAACAAGCTTTTGAATAAAAACTTTAGAATCTGAAATTTTTACTCCAAACTGCCCAAATGCCCTTATTGGAACAAACACATTGTATTTAGGGTCCTGTAACTGGATAGGGGTTGGAGTCCCCCATTTTATATCAAGAGAATTTACCTTATTTATGTACCAAATTTCAGCAGAAAACGGAGAACGTCCTCCGAAAGGAAGATTAACAAGCTTATTTAACAAAGGTATATTGGAAGTCTCCAATGTATGGCGGCCCGGTCCAAACCAATCCAGTGCTTGCCCTCCTTTATATAAGATTGCTTCCTGAGATTCGTTTACTATTACTTGAGTCCATGTTCCAAGTTCTGAATTCGGATACTTCCATGCAAATACATCCGGCGAACCATCGTACTTCACTACTTCAACAATCGCCATTGATTACACCGACCTTTCTACTAAAGCTACTAAATAGTTCGCCTTTTTTCATATTCTTTGATGATTATAGCAAAATTTTCCATAAAAATCAATCAGGGCTGATTCCTTATAGTAATTACATGCTTACTCATTACCAGAGTCTCAGAGGACGAAAATTTGCAGGATATGGGGTCTCTGGGACGTTCTTTCTATAATGATAATGACATTATATGGAGCAAGTCCCTGACGGGCAAGGGCTCTTCCGCTTATATACGTATTCTACAGAATTCCGTTTTTAGAACTGCTGATTTTATGGGTGATCCAGAAAAGCGGCCCAATAAAATAACGGAATTGCCGTTCAACTCTGTCTATGACCTTGGACTTATATTCTCATGTATTCTCATGGATTACCAGCAACCAGAGCAGAGGAAATGGAACTGATTGAAAGGTATTTTAAAATGTAGTGAAGAGAGCTGTAAGGTCCTTTATTAAGGGCGATTAAATCTCAGCGTGGGTAAATTGTGGGTACGCGCTTGCATTTTCCCATCCATTATGCTATAGTTACACCCGTAATAAGGCCGTGAAACCCTGGATTTTAAAGGAAATTTCACAACAACGACCGGTGTGTTCGAGACCTTCCACACCTAAAACAAAACTAAAGGAGAACTGAATATGAGTAACAAAACCTCAGAAAGAACCTATCTCATGGTTCAGGCAGCCGCAATTGCTGCAATCTACACCGTGCTGACAATGATCTTTGCGCCCATCAGCTTCGGTCCAGTCCAGTTCCGGATTTCGGAAGCCCTTTGTATCCTGCCCTTTTTCACCCCTGCAGCCGTTCCGGGCCTGTTTATAGGCTGTTTATTATCCAACTTCCTGTATGGAGCCGCTACTCTGGATGTGGTCCTTGGAAGCCTGGCGACGCTGATCGGTGCATTAGGCTCTTACTGGCTTCGCAAAAACAGATGGCTGGTATGTCTCCCACCCATTCTTTCCAACGTCATCATCATCCCCTGGGTGCTGCGGTACGCCTACGGCTCGGAAGACCTTATCTGGTACGCCATGTTCACGGTGGGAATCGGTGAAGTCTTAGCCATCGGTATCCTGGGAAATATGCTCCTTGGTGTTTTAAACCGCTATAAGCACATAATATTCGGCCGTTTTTTAACGGATAAATAGATTCCATAATAACTATTCCATAATAATTAAAGTAATTCTCCCGGCTTATGGGCAGCGCCGGGAGTTTTTTGTTTTCTTTTTCTTAATAAAATTGTAAGTTACAATCATAAAAATATTTTTAAATAAAACCGGAAATTGTTACCAGAATGTAACCGCCATACTCTATAATGATATCATAACAAAAAGGCAATGGTGAGAAAGATGGCAATCGGAAAAATGAGCGCAGTTCGAAATACAGATAGATACTTTTCTATAGCAGTAGATGAATGCGATGGAATAAACATTAAGGGAATCATGTTTCACGGAAGCGGCTCCTATGGGATACATTTCAGCAGTCTGCTGGAGATGATCCTGAACATGGACCGCATATATGATGAAACAGGATGTTCCAAGCAGACATTTCAAATGAGGTGCTTTCCGGGAGTGGAAATTTCTGTGGCTGAGGCGCGTCTTTACAAAGGGGCGCAGCGGGCCGGAAAGCTGGTGACTTTCGGCATTTACGTCAGTTACCGTTACCACGCCAGCTGGCAGGGAACGGTCTTTTGGAATGAGGGAAGTCTCTCAGAGTCATTTGAAAGTGAATTGCAGCTGATGCAGCTGATCGAAGGAATTTTAAGCGGAGATTTTTCGGAAAAGCAGGAGGAGAGCTCCCTGGATACGTGTCATATTTCCGTTGATTCCTATGACTCCGGCCGGATTACGGGTACATACCAGAACATACCGTCGGAAACCATAAAAAATTTTGATTCCCCGGTGGATTTAGCCTCTACTCTTGGGAAATTTATTGAGCTTGAGGTTTTAGAAGATGAAGCCTTAAAATACGGTCTTAATTACGATCAGCTTATATCCAGCGAGGCCTGCTGCTCCTGCAGACGGGGCGGTCAACTGGCAACCTTTTCCATTAAAGTAATGTTCCGGGAATACTCCACCTGGCAGGGCATCATTTATTGGAGAGAAGGCAGAGCCCAGCAGGCTTTCCGCAGCTATAAGGAGATGCTTTATATAATCGCATCAGCCATGGAACCGGCAGCAGCAGAAACCATAAAAACAACGGCAGCAGGCCGGTGGGATAAGACCCAGGGGGCAATGGAATGCTCTTTTGCTGTGGGATCATAGGAGAAAAGGCATAAAGTGCGCTTTACAGAACATAAAATCTGTAAGGCGCTTTTTCTATTTTGCGCCAGCGACGAGCTGAACGAACATGCCTGCATGTTCAGTCGGCGGCCACCGTGGCAGCGAGTTTCGTCCCATTACGATTATCCTGTAGATTTTCTCCCGGCTTTCTTATATAATAGAGAAGAAATCAGTTGACTTTACATAAGAAAAGCAGTAAAAGTAAGGGGAAGTAACAGCCAGAGCAGAAAACAAAGATTAAGGATGGAAAAAACATGTATCAGATTGACTTTCATAAACCGGAGGCAATACATTTTATTGGAATAGGCGGGATCAGCATGAGCGGCCTGGCGGAAATCCTCATTGACGAGGGATTTACCGTAACGGGCTCTGATTCCCACGAATCGGAACTGACGCGCCATTTGGAAGCAAAGGGAGCAAAAATCGCATATGGACAGCGGGCGGAAAATATTACAGACGGTATTGACGTGATCGTCTACACGGCGGCCGTTCATCCGGATAACCCGGAATTTGCAGCGGCTGTGGAAAAACAGCTTCCCATCCTCAGCAGGGCGGAGCTTTTGGGTCAGATGATGACCAATTACCAGAACTCCATCGCTGTTTCAGGAACCCATGGAAAGACCACCACCACGTCCATGATAACGGAGATTCTTCTGGCAGGAAATACGGACCCTACTATTTCCGTAGGGGGAATTTTAAATTCCATAGGAGGCAACATCCGGGTAGGCGGCCCGGAGCTGTTTGTGACAGAAGCCTGTGAATATACCAACAGCTTCTTATCCTTTTTCCCCACCATGGAAGTGATATTAAATATCGAAGCGGATCATCTGGATTTCTTTAAGGATATTGCGGATATCCGCCATTCTTTCCGCCTTTTTGCAGAAAAACTTCCGGTAGGCGGGCTGCTGGTAATCAACAATGACATTGAGAACATGGAGTATATCACCGAGGGGCTTCCCTGCCGGGTGATTACCTTTGGAAAGAAGCCCGGGAGCAGGTACCAGGCCCAGGGGATACGGTTTGATGAACTGGCAAGAGCCACCTATGATTTAAAGGTGGACGGAGAAACTGTGGATACGATAACTCTCGGGGTGCCGGGAGAGCATAATGTATACAATTCCCTGGCGGCCGCGGCAATCGGCATGGAGCTGGGAATTTCCATGGAAATGATCAAAAAGGGACTGAAGCGTTTCACAGGGACCAACCGGCGCTTTGAAAAGAAAGGGGAAATATCCGGCGTGACGATTGTGGATGATTACGCCCACCATCCTCAGGAGATAAGGGCTACCCTGGAGACGGCAAGGCATTATCCCCATAAAAAGCTGTGGGTGGTGTTCCAGCCCCATACCTACACCAGGACAAAGGCTTTCCTGGACGATTTTGCAGAGGCTTTGTCCCTGGCGGACGAGGTGATCCTGGCAGATATTTATGCGGCCCGGGAAACCGACAATCTGGGGATAAGTTCCGGGGATATTGCGGAAAGAATCGAAAAAAGAGGGGTAAAAGCCCACTTCATCCCATCGTTTGACGACATTGAAACATTTATTTTAGAAAATTGTATACACGGTGATTTGTTGATAACTATGGGGGCCGGAGACATTGTAAAAGTGGGAGAAAAGCTGTTAGGCTTATAGTTATCCACATTATCCACATAGTTTTCAACATTTTATGTTAAGAGACTATGTGGATTTTTTAATTTACATAATTTATATTCTTACAATTTGCGAGACCTCGATTTTATCAGTAATTCGACACGATTCGAGGATTAGTTCCAAATTATGTATACTGAGTTTCCACATTATCCACATTATCCACAATTGATTTGGTGGATAACCGGGCCTATTTTCTTTTGGGGAGACTTATGGTATGATAGGGTCATGATAAAAAGGTGAGGTTATGTCAGTGAATTTTAAGAGCAGTTTCAAGGTGAATGCTACGGTGATATCCAATGCTTTCATAGACGAATATATGGCGGGGGCCAATGGGGAATACGTGAAAGAGTATCTCTATTTAATGCGCCATGAGGGGGAAGAGGTGACGGTTTCCATGATCGCGGACGCCTTAAACCATACGGAGGCGGATGTGGCCCGCGCCCTGGCCTACTGGAAGAAAACAGGAGTTCTTGGGGAGGAGGTTCCGGCAAAGAGGGAGGAATCCCCTGCAGCTTCGGAAACGGCCTGCGCCGGAACCGGCGCCGCGGAGGGGAAAAAGCCGGAGGCTCCCTCCAAACGGCCGGTCTACACGCCGGATAAGATCAACGGTCTTGCCGGGGACGAAGACTTTTCCCAGCTTCTTTATATTGCCCAGAAATATATGAATAAGGTATTTACCCAGAGGGAATGCGAGGTTTTTGCCTATCTCTATGACGGCCTTTCCATGTCCGCGGAGCTGCTGGAATACGTGGTGGAATACTGTGTCCAGGGCGGCCACAGCAGCATCCGGTATATTGAAACAGTGGCCATCAGCTGGCATGAAAAAGGCTTCCGGACCATTGATGATGCGAAAAGCTATGCCGTTTCTTTTTCCAAGGACTCCTTTGCGGTCATGAAAGCTTTTGGGCTCAATGATCGGAAGCCCGGGGATGTGGAACGGGATTTTATGGACCGGTGGTTCCGTACCTATGGGTTTACCAAGGAGCTGGTCATAGAGGCCTGCAACCGCACCCTGGCTGCAACCCACGACCCCAGCTTCCCCTATGCGGATAAGATTTTAGAAGGCTGGAAAAAGGCCGGAGTCCGTTCTATGGAAGAGGTCAGGAAGCTGGATGAGCAGCATGCGGACCGCATGAGAAATGGGGATTATAAGTCAGGAAAGAAAGCCGGGGCAGGAGCTTCCCCTGCAAAGGGAAGAAGCGGGCAGAACCAGTTCCAGAATTTCCCGCAGAGAGAGATCGACTACGATGCCCTTGTTTTGAAACAGCTGACGGAACAGCAGTAGCTTATTGTTTATAAATGCAGCAGAGGAATGGAGGAAGCTATGGCGCTTAGCAATTCACAGTATGACGCCATCATGCGGGCTTACGGGCAGCAGCAGTTTAAGAACCGCCATGAGCAGGAAAACAGGATCGCAGAAGTTTATAGAAGAATTCCGGTGATAAAGGAGCTTGACGACGCCATCAGCACCAGAGCGGTGGCCAGTGCCCGCAGACTCCTTGAAGGGGACAAGGATGCCTTAAAGGAGCTGAGGAGCGAGATTGCGGACTTGAGGGAACAGAAGAGCGTGCTGCTTAAGTCCGCCGGCTTCCCGGCAGATTATATGGAAATGAGGTACCGGTGCCGGGATTGCAAGGATACCGGATATGCAGACGGCGTGAAGTGCCATTGCTTCCGCCAGTCGGAGATGAAATATCTCTATGCCCAGTCCAACATCGAAGGAATTGTTGCGGTGGAAAATTTTGACACCTTTTCCTTTGAATATTTTGACGATACCAGGGTGATTCCTGTTTTAAACCGGACGGTGAAGCAGTATATGGAGCTGGTGGCGGAGACCTGCAGGAACTTTGTAAAGGGCTTTTCCACGGACCATGGGAACCTGCTGTTTACAGGGCCTACGGGGGTAGGAAAGACATTTCTGACTAACTGCATTGCAAAGGAACTGATCGATAAGTATTACTCGGTGATCTACCTTTCGGCAAATGATTTGTTCGAGGTGTTTTCCAGAAACCGGTTTGATTATCAGGATGAAGAGGATATGAAAGGAATGTACCAGTACATTCTGGACTGCGACCTGCTGATTATTGACGATCTGGGAACAGAGCTGAATAACAGCTTTACTTCCTCGGAGCTGTTTTACTGCATTAACGAGCGGCTCAATTCCTCGAAATCCACCATTATTTCCACCAACCATCCCATGAATGAACTGAGGGACCGGTATACGGAGAGGGTGACCTCCAGGCTCATCAGCCGGTATACGGTGATCCCCCTTTACGGAGACGATATCCGCATCAGAAAGAAAACGAAATGACCCGATTAACTTGACTATTTTCGCGCATAATGATATAAAAGAAACGTTGCATAGCATTTGGATACGTTGGAGGAGAGAAGTATGCTTTACGAAGAGAAAACGATAGAAACCATTCCGGTAGGCCCCCTGGGACTGATTCCGCTGAAGGGTTGCAAGGACTTAGGAGACAAGGTCAATGATTACCTGGTATCCTGGAGACAGGAGAGGGAGAGCGAGCATAAGTCTACCATCGCTTTTTCCGGTTATCAGAGAGATTCTTATGTGATCGGCGCCAGCACCCCAAGGTTCGGAACCGGTGAGGCAAAGGGAACCCTGCATGAATCTGTGCGCGGTGATGACCTTTACTTTATGGTGGATGTGTGTAATTACAGTCTTACCTATTCCCTGTGCGGAATGACCAATCACATGTCTCCGGATGACCATTTCCAGGATTTGAAGCGTCTCATTGCAGCCGCAGCAGGAAAGGCCCGCCGCATCAATGTGATCATGCCTTTTTTATATGAAAGCAGACAGCATAAAAGGTCAAGCAGAGAGTCCTTAGACTGTGCTCTGGCTCTTCAGGAACTGGTGAACATGGGAGTTGAGAACATCATTACCTTTGACGCCCATGATCCAAGAGTACAGAACGCCATTCCTTTAAAGGGATTTGAGACCGTTCAGCCCATTTATCAGTTCATCAAGTATTTATTAAAGGAAGAAAAGGAACTGGATATTGACAGCGAGCACATGATGGTCATCAGCCCTGATGAAGGCGGTATGGGACGTGCTGTGTTCTTTGCAAACGTTCTGGGCCTTGATATGGGCATGTTCTACAAGCGCCGGGATTACACCCAGATCATCAACGGCCGGAACCCCATCGTTGCCCATGAATTCCTGGGAAGCAGCGTGGAAGGCAAGGATGTGATCATTGTTGACGATATGATCTCTTCCGGCGAGAGCATGCTGGATGTTGCCAAGGAGCTTAAGAGGAGAAAAGCCAGAAAGGTATTCGTATGCGCCACCTTTGGACTTTTTACAAACGGCCTTGCAAAGTTCGATGAATACTATGAAAATGGTTTTATCGACAGGATTCTGACCACGAATCTGGTATATCAGACCCCGGATCTTCTCTCCAGGCCATACTACATTAATGTAGATATGAGCAAATACATCGCGTTAATTATAGATAATTTAAACCATGACGCCTCTTTAAGTGAGCTGCTGAACCCGACTACCAGAATCAACCGGCTTCTGGAACGCTACCGGGCAGGAGACAGATAGGGCGGACCCATAACTCCTTAAATTTATTTTTAAAATTGATTAAAATGCTTTTAAACATGAATTTTAAATATGAATTTTAAACATGAAGATATATAAACAGAAGCCTGTAATCCGGCATTTTATAATGCTGGTGTCACAGGCTTCTGTTTGTATAGAAATGTATTTGGTTTTATTGAAACCCCATCCATTCCCGGATCTCCGGGATGATCAAATCTCTACCAAATGATAAGGAATCAGATTCGCCGTCAGCATCTGCGCCTCTCTCTGATGGCAGGTAAAGAGTATGATCTGGTTCGGATAGGTGCCGGCCAGCCACTTTAAAGCCGTCCGAAGCCTGTCGTCGTCATACAGGACAAAGCTGTCGTCAAATATAAAGGGCATCCTCTCCGGCCCGCTCTGGACCAGGGTCGCTGCCGCCAGGCGGAGGGCCAGATATACCTGGTCCATGGTGCCGCTGCTTACCTGCTCTAAAGGAACCAGCTTTGTCTTGGTATTTAAAAAGACGTTAAGGTTTTCATCTACGCTCATGCTGGTGTAAATTCCGCCTGTGATTCCGGCAATTAAGTCAGAGGCTGTCTTATTTAAGTAAAGGCCAAAGGAATCCCGGATGGAAGACGAAAGGCTTGTCATGGTTTCCAGAGCCAGGTCGATGGAGGCAATTTCCTCCCGGATGCGGTCATTTTCTGTCAGAATGTGCTTTAACCCTTCGGCCTGGGTTTTGCAGGCTGATAAATGCTCCAGCTTTTTCTCCAGCTCCCACTGGCTTTTCTGCTGCTTCTCAATGGTTTCGCCGCAGCTTTCCAGCTTTTTCTGAAGCTCCTCGATTTCCGCGGCTTTTTGGGTGATGGCGGCCTCGGATTTTGTTACAGCGGTACATAAACGGGTAAATTCCCCCAGACGTTTCTGAATGTCCCTTAGGGTTTCCTGAGAGATCTCCGGGCTGTTTAAATGCCTGGATAAGAGCTCCTGAAGCATCTTGGCGCTCATATTCATGTCCTTCTGGCTGCGCTTCAGCCGCAGAGAGAGGAATAGGCCCAGTAAGTAGAATACAATGGCAGCGCCGTTAAACACGCCCAGCAAAAGCATGGGATTAAGGCCGTAGTGAAGGGTGAAATAATTGCTCTCCCCCAGATAATAAAGCACTCCGGTACAGCATAACAGCAGGGTTGCCATAATGAGGAAAAGAACGGAAAATACTTTCCTGGGCTTTCTCTCGCCGGACGCCTTTGCTTCCATATATTCGTCATAGGTTTCCTGAACCTTTTGGGTATAGGCATTAATGGCCTCCTGATCGGGAAACTGGTTGCTGCTTAAGACCTGCCTGCCCCTTGCCACCTTTTGAATGAGCTCTTCCTTTTCCTTCTGACGTGCATCTAAGGAGGCCCTGATCTGGTCTCTCAGCCTCAGATAGGAGGGAATCTGGTTTTCATATTCCGGAGAGGAGATGTCCTTTTCCGTATTTCGGATCTCGCTTAAAAGGGAAGTATATGTCCGGGCCGCCTCCGGAACCATCTGGGCCTCCTGCTCTTTCCTCTGGGACTTTAAAAAGGCAGTGGCTTTTGTGATGTTCAGGGACAGATTTCCGGTGGTATTTAAGTTTGCAATGTAATTTTTCAGTTCAGAAACCATGCCCTCATCGGTAGCGCTCTTTAACTGCCCGATGCTGACCGTATTCACATAGGCGGTTTCACTGAGGCCGCACAGCAGATCGTCTAAAAATGACTTCGTAGGCTCCACTTCCCGCCCTGCCGTCTCATCTACGATCTTAAATTCCTTTTTATTCTTCTGGAAAGTCCGTTCAATCCGGTAAATATGCTCCTTATGTTCCAGACGGATCTGCCCTTCATAGGTGCCGCTGCTTTCCCAGGGCTCATATCTGGTATAAAGGTCGTTTCGTGAGGCCCGCCCCCTCTGGCGCTCAATACCAAAGAGTATGCCCCGGATAAAGGTATGTATGGTTGATTTTCCAGCTTCATTTTTTCCGTAAACGATGTTGAGCCCATCCCCGAAAGAAAAATTCCGGCCATGAAATTTTCCAAAGCCATTGATGTAAATATCCAGTATTTTCATGGGGTCAGCTCCTTTCGTCCGTAGTATGAAGAAGTGCATTGATGCCGTAATAGAGAGCCTTTTTCTCCACAGAGCTCATCTCCGGCTTATGCAGGGCCTGGATGAAGAAGCCGATCATATCGCTGGGATGCTCGGCAAACAGCGCAGGAAAGTCGTATTGAGGCTCAGATTCGTCGATGATTTCCATGATCTTAAACCGGGCGGAAAGCATTTCCAAATCAAAGGAAATATCCGGATCCCTCATTCCCCGCATCCGGAACCGGTAAATATTTTCCGGACCCCGGTTCTGGATCTCCTGGGTGATCTTCATGGCCAGCTCCGTATTGGTGGTGGCTGTGGTCACATGGACGGCCAGGGAGACGTACTGCAGCTTTGCGAGGGGAATGAATTTTAAGGAAGTCACCATGCGGGTCACCTCATTGATTTCCCCTACCATCATGCCGTGCTGGCCGGATTCCGTCTTATCCAGAGGCTCCGGGGAACCGGCAAATGCCATTCGGTTTTCCAGAAGAATCTCCGGCCGGTGAATGTGCCCCATGGCAATGTAGGAAAAGTCTAAGCTGGACATGGCCCCCTTGTCAAAGGGGATGTGGTTGGCGTCGCCGCCGTGTCCTAAGAGCACGTGAATCCGCCCGTTGTTGGGGACCTTAATATGATCCAGACGGTTCTCTAAAATCTCCGCCGTATGGTAGCTGAAACCGTAAACCTCAGTGTTAATATCCTTAAAGTAAACGCTTTCCAGTTCTTCTCCCATGAGATAGGTCACATTGGGAGCCCAGGTGAAGCTTAAAAGGGCGGAACTGCTCCGGATGCGGTCATGGTTGCCTGCAATGAGGACCACACGGACCTCCGGTATGGTGGAAAACAGATAATTTACTTCCTTTAAATCTCTGGCCAGGGGCTGCCGGTGAAATAAGTCGCCGGAAATAAAAAGGCAGTCGGCCTCTAAAACCTTTGCCTGATTCACCGCCTTTGCAAAGGTGTCCTTTATATCCTGGCAGCGCTCCTTA
This sequence comes from Bacillota bacterium, assembly GCA_023437715.1. GTDB lineage: Bacteria > Bacillota > Clostridia > Lachnospirales > Lachnospiraceae > Lacrimispora. The sequence goes on from JAEZFK010000005.1 coordinate 140,356, forward strand.
CTCCAGGGCTTGTCGCTGTCCGGGCTCATGCCCCAGTGAACATCTGCAATATGTATGAATTTCATTATCGTTACCTCGCTGGTCCTCTGTGTAAAGAGGAGAGTGTCTCAAAAGCTGACCTTTGGGACACCCTCACAGGATTAAAGTTCGCAGTTATTGACGGTTCTTGGGAAAGGAACCACGTCACGGATGTTGGACATTCCGGTCAGATACATGACGCAGCGCTCAAAGCCCAGACCAAAGCCTGCATGACGGGTGGAACCGTACTTTCTTAAGTCAAGGTAGAAGTCGTAATCCTCTTTATTAAGCCCAAGCTCGTCCATACGGGCCACCAGCTTGTCGTAATCATCCTCTCTCTGGCTTCCTCCGATGATTTCTCCGATGCCCGGAACCAGACAGTCTACGGCAGCCACGGTCTTGTTGTCCGGGTTGATCTTCATATAGAAAGCCTTGATCTCCTTTGGATAATCCGTTACGAATACCGGCTTTTTAAAGAGCTGCTCCGTTAAATAGCGCTCATGCTCCGTCTGAAGGTCACAGCCCCAGGATACCCTGTAGTCGAATTCCTCATTATGCTTTTCCAGAAGCTCAATTGCCTCGGTATAGGTCACATGGGCGAATTCGGAATTTAATACGTGGTTTAAACGGTTTAAGAGATCCTTGTCCACGAACTGGTTGAAGAACTCCATCTCCTCCGGCGCGTGCTCCAAAACAAAACGGATGACATACTTGAGCATGGATTCCGCCAGCTCCATATCGTCATTCAAATCCGCAAAGGCCATCTCCGGCTCGATCATCCAGAATTCCGCCGCATGACGGGTGGTGTTGGAATTTTCCGCCCGGAAAGTAGGTCCGAAGGTGTATATATTGCGAAAAGCCATGGCATAGGTTTCTCCGTTTAACTGCCCGCTTACGGTTAAGTTGGTAGGCTTTCCGAAGAAGTCCTGGGAAAAGTCTACGGCTCCCTCCTGGGTCTTTGGAATATTTGTCAAATCCAGCGTGGTGACCTGGAACATCTCGCCGGCTCCTTCGCAGTCGCTTCCGGTGATGAGGGGAGTGTGCACATAGACGAAATCCCTTTCCTGGAAAAACTGATGGATGGCATAGGCAATGAGAGAACGGACACGGAATACTGCCTGGAAGGTATTGGTCCGTGGACGCAGATGGGAAATGGTCCTTAAATATTCAAAAGAATGACGTTTTTTCTGAAGGGGGTAATCGGAGGAAGAAGCACCTTCCACGTCGATTTTTGTCGCCTGGATTTCAAAAGGCTGCTTTGCTTCCGGTGTGGCTACCAGGGTACCTGTGACAATGATGGCGGCGCCCACATTCAGCCGGGAGATATCGGCGAAGTTCTCCATGGTGTCATGATAGACGACCTGAAGGGTTTCAAAATAGGTTCCGTCGTTTAAAACGATAAAGCCGAAGGACTTGGAATCCCTTAAACTTCTCACCCAGCCGCCTACAGTGACCTGGGTATTGAGGAAAGAATCCCTGTTTTTATATATTTTTCTTACTGTTGTTAAATCCATAACGGTTCTCCTTTATGTTTGCATACTTATTAAGATTATACTTTATTTTCGACCCTGATTCAAGGGGATAAGGGGGAAAAAAGTCGGATATGGCTCAAAATGTAAAAGAAATGCAAAAAGCTTGAAAAATGTCGGAAAATGCACAAAAAAATATAAGGATAATTTAAATTGTTTGTTCACTATTTTAGAAATGTGTGGTATAATGTTAATACAATCAAATTTCAACAGCAAGAGGTGATAACGTGATTAAAAAAGAGATGATTGCCATGCTTTTGGCAGGCGGCCAGGGAAGCCGTTTAGGCGTTTTAACGCAAAAGGTGGCCAAGCCAGCAGTATCTTTTGGCGGCAAGTACCGTATCATTGATTTCCCGCTCAGCAACTGCATCAATTCTGGAGTAGATACTGTGGGAGTCTTGACCCAGTATCAGCCATTGCGCTTGAACACCCATATCGGGATTGGCATCCCGTGGGATTTAGACCGCAATGTTGGAGGCGTTACCATCCTGCCGCCTTATGAAAGGAGTAAAGGCAGCGACTGGTACACAGGAACGGCTAATGCCATCTATCAAAATCTTGAGTATATGGAAACCTATAATCCGGATTACGTGCTGATCCTGTCTGGGGACCATATCTATAAGATGGATTATGAGGTCATGCTGGAGTATCACAAGGCAAATAATGCAGATATCACCATTGCTGCTATGCCGGTGCCTATCGAAGAGGCCAGCCGGTTCGGGATTCTCATCACCGATGAGAACAACAGGATCACGGAGTTTGAGGAGAAGCCGGAAAATCCGAGAAGCAATCTGGCATCCATGGGTATTTACATATTCAGCTGGAAGGTGCTTAAGGAAGCCCTCATCAAGATGTCCGACGTTCCGGGCTGCGATTTCGGAAAACACATTATCCCTTACTGTTTTGAATCCGGAAGCCGGGTATTCGCTTACGAATACAACGGGTACTGGAAAGATGTAGGGACCCTGGGTTCCTATTGGGAAGCTAACATGGAGCTGATCGACATTATTCCCGAATTCAATCTCTATGAGGAATACTGGAAGATCTATACCAGGAGCGATATTATTCCGCCACAGTATGTGTCGGAGGAGGCTGTCATTGACCGGAGCATCATCGGTGAGGGAACGGAAATTTATGGAGAGGTCCATAATTCCGTCATCGGTGCAGGCGTGGTCATTAAGAAAGGAGCTGTGGTCAGGGATTCCATCATCATGCGGGAATGTGTGGTGGGAGAGAACGCCGTGATCCATAAGGCTATTATTGCCGAGAATGTGAAAATCGGTGCTAATTCCGAGCTGGGGCTTGGAGAGTTTGCCCCCAGCAAATATGATCCCAAGGTGTATCAGTTTGATCTGGTGACGGTAGGCGAGAATTCCATCATACCGGAGAATGTGAAAATTGGTAAGAACACTGCGATTGCGGGTGAGACAACCGCAGAGGATTATACTGACGGGGAGCTGGCCGCAGGAGAATACATCATAAAGGCAGGTGGCATGCGATGAGAGCGATAGGAATTGTATTAGCAGGCGGAAACAGTAAGAGGATGCGGGAATTATCCAGCAAAAGGGCCATTGCGGCCATGCCCATCGCAGGCAGCTACCGCAGCATCGACTTTGCCCTGAGCAACATGAGCAATTCCCATATTCAGGACGTGGCAGTTCTGACCCAGTATAATTCCAGATCCCTTCACCTGCATTTAAGCTCTTCCAAATGGTGGGATTTCGGAAGAAAGCAGGGGGGATTATTCGTATTCACTCCGACGATTACTGCGGAGAGCAGCGACTGGTACCGGGGAACTGCAGATGCGCTTTACCAGAACCTGACATTTTTAAAGAACAGCCATGAGCCCTATGTGGTCATTGCCGCAGGGGACGGCATATACAAGCTGGACTACGGTAAGGTTTTGGAATACCACATCGAAAAGAAAGCGGATATCACCGTGGTTTGTACGGAATTTCCTGAGGGAGAGGATGTTACCCGCTTTGGCTGGCTGAAGACCAATGACGACGGAAGAATCACCGAATTCGAGGAAAAGCCTATGGTAGCTTCTTCAAATACGGTTTCCTGCGGCATTTACGTCATCCGCAGGCGGCAGCTGATTGAGCTGATCGAGCGCTGCGCCATGGAGGACAGGTATGACTTTGTCAGCGACATTCTGGTGCGCTACCGGAATTTAAAGAGGATTTATGCCTATAAGCTGGATACATATTGGAGGAACATTGCGTCCGTGGAAGCCTATTATAAGGCAAATATGGACTTTTTAAAGCCGGAGGTGCGGGACTACTTCTTCCGTCAGTACCCGGATGTTTATTCCAAGATAGACGATCTTCCGCCTGCAAAGTATAATCCGGGGGCAGTGGTGAAGAACAGTCTGGTTTCCAGCGGCAGCATTATCAACGGGGTGGTTGAAAATTCTGTCCTCTTTAAGAAAGTATATATCGGAAACAACTGCGTCATTAAGAATTCCATCATTTTAAATGACGTATATATCGGGGATAATACGGTGGTCGAAAACTGTATAGTGGAAAGCCGGGATACCATCCGGGCCAATACCACCTACATAGGGACGCCGGAAAATATAAAAGTTGTATTGGAGAAAAACGAGAGATACACGCTATAGGAAAATACCTGGGGGGTATCCCTGATACTCAAAAATCATGGGCAAAAATAGGAAGCGTGACGGGAAGGGGTTTAACATGCAGATTACAGACGTGAGGGTAAGACGTATCGAAAAAGAAGGCAAAATGAAAGCAATTGTTTCCATTACGTTGGATAACGAATTTGTTATTCATGACATCAAGGTAATAGAAGGGGAAAAGGGACTGTTCATTGCCATGCCGAGCCGTAAGGCTGCCGATGGGGAATACCGGGACATCGCCCATCCCATTAATTCCAATACGCGGGATATGATTCAGAAGATTATTCTGGACAAATATGAGACCACAACGTTGGATATGCCGGATGCAGAAGCGTTCTCTTAATTGTAATTTTAAGTCCGCAGGCCAGATTCTGATCTTGCCTGCGGCTTTTTTCGCCGCCTCAATCATTTTTAATACGGGATTTACACCGGACTGCTTTTGGCGTTATAATATAAGCTGAAAATTTTGGAAAAGTAAGTCCAGAGAGCGTGGGCGGAAAAGAGGAGAATATGACGATTAAAATAGGCATTTTAGGTTATGGAAATCTGGGACGGGGAGTGGAGTGCGCGATTCGTCACAATCCCGATATGGAGCTTGCGGCTGTATTTACCAGAAGGGCTCCGGAAACACTGAAGCTTTTAACTCCGGGCGTAAAGGCTTATCCGGTTCAGGATGCTGTTTTAAAAAAGGATGACATTGATGTGATAATTATCTGCGGAGGAAGCGCCACCGATCTTCCGGTACAGACGCCTCAGCTGGTAAAGGATTTTAACGTAGTGGACAGCTTTGACACCCATGCGAAGATTCCCCAGCATTTTGAAGCGGTGGATGAGGCTGCGAAAGAGGGAAATAAGGTGGGAATCATTTCCGCAGGCTGGGACCCGGGCATGTTCTCCTTAAACCGGTTATATGCAGGCGCCATTCTGCCGGGAGGCCATGACTATACGTTCTGGGGCAGAGGCGTGAGCCAGGGCCATTCCGACGCCATCCGCAGAATCGAAGGGGTAAAGGATGCCAGGCAGTATACTATTCCTGTGGAGAGCGCTCTGGAAGCGGTGCGCAGAGGAGAAGCGCCGGAGCTTACCACCAGGGAAAAGCATACCCGTGAATGCTTTGTAGTGGCGGAAGAGGGAGCTGACCTTGAAAAAATTAAAAATGAGATCGTGACCATGCCCAATTATTTTGCAGATTATGATACGACCGTTCACTTTGTCAGCGAAGAGGAGCTGATGCGCGACCATAAGGGAATTCCTCACGGCGGATTTGTGATTCGGACAGGAACCACAGGCTGGGAGGATGGGAACAGCCATGTGATCGAATACGGCTTAAAGCTGGATTCCAATCCGGAATTTACCGCTTCTGTGCTGGCTGCCTGCGCAAGGGCCGCTTACCGTATGAATCAGGAGGGCCAGAAAGGCTGCAAGACCTTATTTGACATTGCCCCGGCTTATTTGAGCCCTCAGAGCGGGGAAGAGCTTAGAAAGCATTTGCTGTGACCGGGGAAAGTGATTACGTAAGGTGATTTCAGATAATATTTTCAGATAAATGATTTAGACAGGAGGACTTTAAAATGGCAGTAACGAAGGAAATGGTCCTGTACTACCAGCCGGAAAAGGACAAGCAGGACGGAAATGGTACGAAAGCTGCAAAATTAAAGTCCGTTCTGGTCCGGATGGGAATACGGATTAAAAATATTTCCCCGGACCAGACTAACCAGACCGTGGGATATCTGGCTGGCTATGACGGCTTTGAGGAGCAGGCGGGGGAAGAGGCAGTGCCTGTGGATGAGGAGATCCTGGTTATGAAAAATTTCTCCAACCACCGGATTGACGAGCTGCTTATGAACTTAAGGCGGGCCGGAGTTCCGAAAATCGCTTTAAAGGCGGTCATAACCGATACCAACTGCAAATGGAAATTCAGCGATCTGTATCAGGAGCTTAAGAAAGAGCATGATGCAATGTCCGGGAAAAAAGAGCCATGAAAAGAATAGCAGCTTACTATTTAAAGCCCTATTATCTTCGGATGATCATGGGCTTTTTTATTAAATTTACGGGGACGCTTATGGATTTATTTCTTCCCTGGACCCTGGCTCATATGATCGACCAGGTGATTCCTGCGGGCAGGAGAGGGGAAATATTTTTATGGGGTTTATTCATGCTGGCCAGCTCCATTCTGGCGGTGACCTTCAGCGTCATTGCCAACCGTATGGCCTCCAGGGTGTCCAGCGACGTCATTTATACCATCCGGGAGGATTTGTTCCGCAAGGTCATGTATTTGTCCAACCGGCAGGTGGATGAGATCACAAGGCCATCCCTCATATCCAGGCTGACCAGCGACACCTATAATGTCCACCAGATGCTGACAAGGATCCAGCGGCTGGGAGTGAGGGCGCCCATTCTTCTTGTGGGCGGCATTGTCATGACCCTTATTCTGGACCCTGTGCTTGCCTGCGTGCTTTTGGTCTCTCTTCCTCTTTTGGCAGCAGTGGTCATATTTGTTTCCAGAAAGAGTATCCCCATGTTTTTTGAGCTTCAGGAGAGCGTAGACAGCTTTGTGCGGCTGGTGCGGGAGGATATTGCAGGAATCCGGGTCATAAAGGCCTTGTCCAAGGAGGACTGCGAAAGAGAACGGTTTGACAAAATCAACGGGGAAGTGGTGGACAGGGAGCGCCGTGCTACGGTAACTACAGCCATCACCAATCCTGCCATGAACTTATTTCTCAATGTAGGCCTGGTGTTTGTGATCTTTGCAGGCGCATACCGGGTGAATCAGGGGCTTACGGCAGTTGGGGCCATCCTGGCTTTCCTGACCTATTTTACTATTATTTTAAATGCCCTCATGTCTATTTCCAAAATGTTCATCATCATTTCCAAGGCCACCGCTTCTGCGAAGCGGATTGACCTGGTGCTGGAGGGTGAGGAGGAGTCCGTGCTTTTTGCCGCCGAGCCCGGGCAGGAGAATGAAGCGGATGAGTTTTATCTGGAATTTGACCGGGTATCCTTTTCCTACAATAAATCCAAGGATAATTTAAAGGACATCAGCTTCCGTTTAAAAAAAGGGGAGACTCTGGGCATTATCGGAGCCACGGGTTCGGGAAAGTCCACCATCGTAAACCTGCTTATGGGGTTTTATCATGTGGACCGGGGGTTCATCTACATTGAAGGGCAGGACATCCGGACCATGAATCTTTCTGATTTGAGAAAACGGTTTGGTGCGGTATTCCAAAATGATGTGATATTTGAGGACACCATCCTGGAAAATGTCCGCATGGGGAGGAATATCACCAGAAGTGAGGCGGAGGAAGCCGCCGGCTTTGCCAGAGCCCGTGAGTTCATAGAAGAAAAGGGCGGAATTGATGAAAAGCTGGACATCCGGGGAGCCAATTTAAGCGGGGGTCAGAAGCAGAGGATATTCATTGCCAGAGCCCTGGCCGGACATCCGGACATCCTTATTTTAGATGATTCCTCAAGCGCTCTGGATTATAAGACCGATGCGGACTTAAGAAAAGAGCTTAAAGAGCATTTTGCAGACACCACCTGCATTGTGGTGGCCCAGCGCATCAGCTCGGTTATGGGTGCGGACCATATTATGGTTCTGGAAGATGGAGGCGTAATCGGTTATGGAAGCCACGAGGAGCTGATGAAGGACTGTGAGGTCTACCGGGAAATCGGAAAGTCCCAGATGGGAGCGTAAAGGAGTGAAGAAAGATGGGAAAATCAAGGGATAATCAGGCAGCCGGGACGGTTGGGGCCATCCGGGCTCTGGGGGCCAGGAAGAATACCATACTGCGGCTGGGAGGCTATATGATGCAGTACCGTTTTCTTCTGATGCTGGCGCTTTTCATGACCATAGGGAGCAACCTGCTGGCCCTCATAGGGCCCATGCTGTCAGGCTACGCCATTGACGCCATTGAGCCGGGAAAGGGAAACGTGGATTTTAACCGGGTGTTTTATTACGCAGGGCTGATGGCCCTCTTTTATGCGGTGTCTTCTGTTTTGTCCTACGCCCTTTCCGTTCTCATGATCACCATCAGCCGAAAAGTGGTGTACCGAATGAGAAAGGATGTGTTCGACCGGATGCTGGCTCTTCCGGCAGGCTATTATGACATGCATCAGACAGGGGATATTATCAGCCGTATTTCCTATGACATTGATACGGTCAATGAATCCCTTTCCAGCGACTTGATACAGCTTCTGACCACCGTGGTCACGGTGACAGGGGCATTTTATATGATGGTGGTCATTTCGCCCAGGCTTGTACTGGTTTTTGTATTTACGGTGCCGTTATCGGCCATTATCACCCGTTTTATTACCAGCAGGACAAGGCCATTGTTTAATGCCCGTTCCTCAAGCCTTGGAACGCTTAACGGCTTTGCGGAGGAAAAGGTTTCGGGCCAGAAAACCATAAAGGCTTACTGCGGGGAAGAGGATATGATCGGCAAATTCGGGGAGAAAAACAGGGATGCCGTGGAAAGCTATTACCGGGCTGAGTACTATGGAAGCATGGCAGGTCCGATGGTAAACTTCATAAACAATTTATCCCTGACCCTCATAAGCGTATTCGGAGCCTTTTTATATTTGTTCGGGATGATGACCGTGGGCCAGATTTCTTCTTTTGTTCTCTATTCGAGGAAATTTTCCGGTCCTATCAATGAAGCCGCCAATATCATAAATGATATCCAGTCCTCCCTTGCGGCGGCGGAGCGGGTATTTAAGCTGCTGGATGAGATGCCTGAGATGGAGGATCAGACGGATGCCCTGCCCATAGGAGAATGGGAGGGGGGCGTGAAAGGTTCTGTGGAATTCTCCCATGTGGATTTTGGTTATGAACCCGGAAAGCCCATTCTCCGGGACTTATGCTTAAAGGCGGAGCCGGGAAAGCTGATTGCGGTTGTAGGCTCCACCGGGGCGGGAAAAACCACCCTCATCAATCTTTTAATGCGTTTTTATGAGGCAGATCAGGGGGAAATCTTCATTGACGGCAGGGAGGTTCATGGCATAACCAGAAAAAGCTTAAGAAAGGCCTTTGCCATGGTGCTGCAGGACACCTGGCTGTTTCAGGGAACCATCTATGAAAATTTGGCCTACGGCAGGGAGAATGCCACCATGGAAGAGGTAGAGGAGGCGGCCAGAGCTGCACACATCCACTCTTTCATCGAGAAGCTGCCGGCCGGCTATGAGACCGTGTTAAAGGAAGACGGGACCAACATTTCAAAGGGACAGAAGCAGCTTCTGACCATTGCCCGGGCCATGCTGCTGGATTCGAAAATGCTCATACTGGATGAGGCCACTTCCAACGTGGATACAAGGACCGAGGTCCGCATCCAGGAAGCCATGCGCCGCCTGATGGAAGGAAAGACCTGCTTTGTCATCGCTCACCGCCTTTCTACCATTCAGAATGCGGATCAGATTGTGGTGCTGGATCATGGGGAGATAGCGGAACAGGGTGACCATGAAAGCCTGATGAAGAAAAAAGGGATTTATTATGAGATGGTGAGGGCGCAATGGAATTAAAGGGAGCGCTGCACAGTGAGCCGAAATCCTTATGATTTTGGCTTAAGAGCAGCACTCCCTTTCACTTTTTAAATTCTACTGGTAATCACAGACATTTGCCCATCTTTGAAGAAGCTCTGCCTCTTCCGGTCTCTTCTTGGACAGCTGTGCGGCAGCCACCATAGGCAGCCAGGTCTGTACATATTTTTTCGCTGTTCCTGTCTTTTTGCAGAATAAGTCTATGTACATATCCGCTTTTTTCTGATCCTGAAGACAGAAGAGCAGATAGGTTCTGGCAACATCCGCGCTGGCATTTCCCTGGGTCGCATGAACCCAGTCTAAAACGAACATGGTTCCGTCATCCTTTACGATGATGTTGGTGGGATTAAAGTCGCCATGGCACAGCTTGGTGTGCTTCGGCATGCTGTCAAGCTGGGTGCGCATGTCATACCGTGTCACGTCGCCAAGTTCCTCCGTGTCCAGAATCTGTCTTGACATCTTATCTTTCAGCTTATTTAAAAGGGGACACTGCTTTGCCAGAATGCTTAAGTGAAGATCTACCATCTTCTCCATGTATTCCGGCAGTTTATCCGGGTTCTCATCCATGAGCTGCTGGAGAGTCTTTCCCTCAATGAAATCAAAGGTAATGGACCATTTGCCCTCATAGACGCCAACCTCTAATACCTTGGGAACGTTGACCCCGCCGACTTCCTCTACACGGGCGGTGATTAACGCTTCATTCAAAACCTCTGCTTTTGGGAAATCCGCATTAAAAACCTTGATCGCCCTGTCTCCGTCACGAAAGACCTTTTTTGTTGCTGTTGTAGCAATCAGTTCTGCTGCCATATAAACCTCTCCTTCCATTCATGAGTCGAAACCGTCATGCAGTATTTTTATACTTATATTTTACTACGAATTCCATAAAAAGTATAGCTTGTTTTGCAAGATAATCCGCGGAATTAAAAACGAAAAACCGCAGCGCCGTAGGCTCCCAGTGGGTAGGCGATAGAATACTCCTGCTCATCCCATTTTTTCTTTTCCGCACGGCAGGAAAGGGCCTTTTCCCCCCGCCCGTACAGCCCGTGGCTTTCATCCAGCACAAGGGTATAGGTTCCCCGCTTGGGCACCCCTACCCGGAAATCAGGACGGGGAACCGGAGTGAAGTTTAATACGAACAGCAGACTGTTCTTACGGTCCCTGCTGTACCGTATAAAGCTGAATATGCTCCTGTCCCTGTCATCGGCATTGACCCAGGAAAAGCCTTCCCAGTCATAGTCCTTTTCATAGAGGGCCGGATATTTCTTATAAAGGTGGAGAAGCCCCTTAACGTAATCCTTAAGATCCTTTCCCAGAGGCTCGTCGGCCAGATACCAGTCCAGAGAGGTCTTTTCATCCCATTCGTGGAACTGTCCGAAGTCCTGTCCCATGAAAAGCAGCTTTTTCCCCGGATGTCCTATCATAAACGTATAGCCTGCCTTTAAGTTGGCGAATTTGTCCTCCAGAAGTCCGGGCATTTTGTGGATCATGGAGCCCTTTAAATGGACGACCTCATCGTGGGACAATACCAGTATATACTTCTCACTGGTAAAATATGAGAGGCCGAAGGTCATCTTATGATGGTTGTATTTGCGGAAGTAGGGGTCTAGTTTCATATATTCCAGAAAATCGTGCATCCAGCCCATATTCCACTTAAAGGTAAATCCCAGGCCTCCATCCTCCGGATCTCCGGTCACTTTCGGCCAGGCAGTGGACTCCTCGGCAATGACCATGGCTCCGTTGCCCCGCCTTTCCATGACGCTGTTTAAATGCTTGAAGAATTCGATGGCTTCCAGGTTCTCATTACCACCGTTCCGGTTGGGAACCCATTCTCCCGGATTTCTTCCGTAGTCCAGATAGAGCATGGAAGCCACGGCATCCACCCTCAGTCCGTCCACATGGAATTTATCGATCCAGTAAAGGGCGTTGGCGATGAGAAAGTTGTCCACCTCGTATTTGCCGTAATCAAAGACCTTGGTTCCCCAGTCCGGATGCTCCCCCTTTCTGGGATCGGCATATTCGTAGCAGGGGCCTCCGTCAAAGTCTGCCAGCCCATGGGCGTCCTTTGGAAAATGGGCGGGAACCCAGTCCAGAAGAACTCCGATGCCTTTCTGGTGCATGTAATTCACGAAATACATGAATTCCTGAGGCGTTCCATAGCGGGAGGTAGGGGCGAAATATCCGGTCACCTGGTAGCCCCAGGAGCCGTCGTAGGGATGTTCTGCAATTCCCATGAGTTCCACATGGGTATAGCCCATATCCGATATGTATTCCGCCAGCTCGTGAGCGGCCTCCACATAGGTATAAAAGCCATCCTTTTCCTCTCGGCCTTTCTTTTTCCAGGACCCAAGATGGACCTCGTAGATGCTGACAGGTCCGTTCATGGCATTGGCCTCTTTCCGTTTTTCCATCCAGGCCTGGTCCTTCCACCGGAACCCGGATAAATCCGCTGTAATGGAAGCGGTGCTGGGCCTGTATTCCGCATGAAAAGCATAAGGATCTGCCTTAAACAGAATTTTCCCGCTCTTTGTGGCGATGGCGTATTTGTACAATTCTCCTGTGCCGACTCCCGGCACAAAGGCTTCCCAGATTCCCGAATCAGCAAGGGGAGTCATGGGATTGGCGTCGGGATTCCAGCCGTTAAAATCCCCGGTTACTCCCACCTGCTCCGCGTGAGGCGCCCATACGGCAAAATACATTCCGTCCTGTCCCTGATAATTTTGGGGATGGGCTCCCAGCTTTTCATAAACTTCATAATGCCTGCCGTTGTTGTAGAGGTATCGGTCTACCTCCGTGATAAAACCTGTTCCGATTTCCTTGCTGTTTTCTGCCATTTGCTCACCCCTCCATGATTTTTAATATGACGCCCCGGTTTGCCGGTACGGTCACTTCTATCTTTAAGTCCCTGACGGGAAATGATGCACCGCTTAAAAGGTCCACCCCAATGTTTCCTTTCGACGGACAGGAGATGGATAAATATGCATCTTTTTCGTCGTTGTTTACCGCAGTAATAATGGCATGCCCCTCATAAATACGGGCAAAGGCGTACTGCCGGTTGGTGAGGAGAAGCTCCTGATATTTTCCAACGTGAAATTCCGGATTTTCTCCATGGATCTGTCCCAGCTTCCTGATAAATTCGGTCAGAGGACCGCTTAACCTCTCAATTTCAGAGCTGGCAATCCTGGGCCGAAGCTCCCCGTCGTCCCAGGGAGAGCGCTTCCCCTGCAGCCCGAACTCGCTGCCGTAGTAAATGGATGGAATGCCGGGCAGGGTGAATAATACTGTATACACAGGATAGAGGTGCTCCGGATCCCGCAGCTTGCTGGCGATCCGGTCCTCGTCATGATTGTCCACAAAGGTATAAAGCTGCAAACCGATGGCTTCCAGCCTTTTTACATTGTGGGCGATTTCAAAATAGTTATGGTCGTTATGGCCTGAATAAATGCTCTTATGTAACTCATAGTTGGTGACGGAATGCAGTATGTCGCGGTTTACCCAGCGGCCGTATTCTCCGTGTATGACCTCCCCCATGAGCCAGAAGTCTTCCTTCATGCCGCCGGTTTTTTCCCGAAGCTCTTTCATGAAGCCGAAATCCAGGACATTGGCGCAGTCTAAACGTATGCCGTCGATATCAAAGGCATCGATCCAGAACTGTACCGTATCAAAGAGATACTGTCTTACCTGGGGATTGAAAAGATTTAAGCAGGGAAGCTCATAATGTCCCTGCCAGGCTTCGTAACCGAAAGGGTCACCGGGGGGACTGGTTCTTCCGAAATCAACACCCCGGTACCAGTCCCTGTAAGAGGAATTCTCCCGGTTATTTACAATGTCCTGAAAGGCCCAGAATTCCCTCCCGGTGTGGTTGAAAACACCGTCAACCACCACTTTTATGCCCGCTTCATGGCACTGGAATACAAAATTCTGAAAGCCCCTCTTATCTCCCAGACGGCGGTCCACCATCCGGTAATCACGTGTATCATACCCATGTCCAGAGGATTCAAACAGCGGTCCGATGTAAACAGCGGTGCATCCAAGGGACCGGATATGGGGAATCCACTCACAAAGCTCCCCGAAGCGGTCTGTCACAGAGGTTTCTCTGTTTTCCTTTGGCGCGCCCACAAGCCCCAGGGGATATATATGATAAAAAATTCCCCTTTCATACCACTTGCTCATAAACTTGTCCTCCAGCTTTTCGTATTTTAGTATTTTATACCTCCCGGCTTTTGAAACGGCGCAGGAGGAACTGATAACGCAGCTGTGCCGCGTTAAGCTCGTAAATATAGCAGTCAATAAGGGTTGGGTCCACCACCTGTTCAAAATGGTTTCTGGCAGCGTCAATGGCTGTTTTGGAACGTTCGATTTCATGCCTTAAATTCCGTTCCTCTTCTAACGAACGCAGGCGGTTTTTTAAAAGCTCATGCTTCTGTTTCATTTCATCATCTCCAGATTCTAGATTTATACGGATTATACCAGGTCCCTATAAAATCCAGTATGTCTGGAAAATGGAACTTTATTCATTCTTTATGAAATCCGGTCCAAAATATCCTGTAAATACTGCCCCAGAAAACAAAGCTTTTTTGCGCTTTCTCCGATGGTTAAGTAGTAATAATTGGCTGTCCCTTCCCGGCGGACATCAATGAGTCCTGCATCTTTTAAAATTTTTAAGTGATGGGAAATGGCGGGACGGGATAAGCTGGTCCGTTCCGTTATCTCTTTCACATTCATCCCGCGGCTGAGGGAGCCGCCATAGCCGCCCACGGTAACCGATACATCATTCCCTCCGCCGTCATACAGGCCTGCGCCTGCAAGCGTCTGGATAATGGTCAGCCGGACCTGGTCTCCCAGAGCGATAAAAAGCGGCATGCAGTTCTGGAAAAGCTTATTGAAATCCCCGGCTTCCATGGACGAGTTCCTCCTTTGGTTTAAAAAAGTAAACTAACTACAGTTTATCATTTCAGGGGGGAAAGGTCAATGTTTTAATTGGAAAAGTTTGTGACATATGCTGAGAAAATAATCTGTGTAAGGGGAAAATATGTTAAGTTTTAGCAAAGGGATACTGGATCGATTAAAAGCGGTTTTTTTGGCGGAAAGAAATGTATACAATATTTCTTGGAAAAAATAGTTGACAATTTATGGTGGTCTGTGCATAATAAAGGCATATTCAGGTATGCGTTCTGCGTACAGATGTTCAATTATTTTTCACAGAGCTGCGGGTTTTAAGTATCTGCGGTTTTAGGGCTGATATTCCGGCAAGAATTCCAATGGTGATAGTCAGGTTTTAGGTGATTTTTTAGTTTCAGGCAATTTTGGGTTTTAGGTGATTTGGGGCGTTAAGCGGTATTGGATTTTAAGTGCTTTTGGGTTTTAAGTGCTTTTGGGTTTTTAATTTAATTTTTCACTTTTAATTTACGGAAGAAGGTGATTTTATCGTTCAATTATTCATGCTTCTTTTTATTTTAGGAGCAGGGGCCTATTACGATATCCGGGAGCAGCGGATACCTAACCGATGGGTGGTTCTGGGAATTGTATCCGGTATCTTTTTAGGCATTGTCCAATCAGGGCGGCTTTGGGGAACTGAGGCTTTCTGGGTGGTGCCGCTCCGGTTTTTCTTACGTTTCTTTATTGTCACCGCCTTGTTTTTTCTGCTTTTCCTCTGCCGCATGATCGGTGCGGGAGATATTAAGCTGGCGGCACTGATCTGCGGTTATCTTGGATTTAAGGCCGGTGCGCTGGCTGTAGGTTCCGGTTTTCTCATCGGGGCGTTCTGGTCCCTGTTTAAAATGGTGCGAAAGGGCAGTTTTCTAAGACGCTTTTCTCATCTTCTGGCCTATATCAGGCAAATAATTCACACTGGAAAGGTTATGCCTTATTACATTTCCGCCCGGGATGGGCAGGACGGGGTGATTCCCCTGGGAGCTTGTCTGTTTTTGGGGACATTAGTTTACATAATTTTGCGCTAATAAAAACACTGAATCAGGAAACATCCTGAGGGTGCTGCTAAGTGTCCGAAAGATACGGACGGTGAAGAGGAAAGGAGAGGTTTTGATTTGGCAAAAAGAATAATGGCGGTTTATGACGTAGACCCTTTTTATGCGGAGAGATTTGCAGAATTTGTAAACCGCAGGGATCAGGTTCCGTTTTCGGTAGTGGCCTTTACGGCTTTGGAACGGCTTAAGGTTTATGGGGCTGACCATAAGATTGAGCTTTTGCTCATCAATTCAGCCATATCCCAGGAGGAAATAAGGAAAATAGGGGCTGCCCGGGTGGTTTCACTGGCGGACGGAGAGGTAGTGCCCTTAGAAGAGCAGTACCCCAGCGTTTATAAATACCAGTCCGCGGACAGCATTATGCGGGAGATCATGGCCTGTTACTGTGCTGATCCCGAAGAACCCGGCTTTGCCATGGCTTCCAGGGCCAGCCGTGTGATCGGCATCTATTCTCCCGTCAACCGCTGCTTAAAGACTTCTCTGGCGCTCACCATGGGCCAGCTGTTAGCCAGAGATGCCAGGGCCCTCTATATGAATTTAGAGGACTGCTCCGGCTTTGGGCGTCTGATCGGAGAAGAATACGGGGGAGGCCTTTCCGATCTTCTGTACTATTACAGCCAGGACAGCTTCAGCTGGATGCGTCTGGGCTCTGTCGTCTATACATGGGGGGATTTGGATTATGTGCCCCCGGTAAAATATCCCGAGGACTTGAGTCAGATTACTTCACAGGAAATGGCCGGACTGCTGAGCCGCATTGCCAGGGAAAGCACCTATGAAATCATCATCCTGGATCTGGGGCAGTTTGGTAAAAAGGCTGTTGAGGTTTTGGAACTTTGTGATGTGATATACATGCCTGTAAAGGATGACTGTGTATCCGTGGCAAAGGTAGAAGAATTTGAGGAATATTTAATCTCCTCGGGCCATGAGCCTTTGAAGAAACGTATTGTGAAGCTGAAGCTTCCTTACCACTGTAACTTCGGCAGGAGAGACGGCTATCTGGAACAGCTTTTATGGGGAGAACTGGGGGACTATACGAGACAGCTGCTGCGAAAACAGCTTTCAGGAGGAAAGGAATATGGATGATGTACAGCGGCGAAGGCTGCGGGAAGAGATTATGAGGGAGCTGGATGAACAACAGCAGGTGACTGATGAGGAGCTTTATGCCATCATAGACAGAAAGATTCTGGAATACGGGCAGGGAGAATTTCTGCCTTTAAAGGAAAAGATCGAGCTGCGGTGCCGTCTTTTTGATTCCTTCCGCCGCCTGGGGGCTCTTCAGGAGCTGGTGGACGATAAGGAGGTTTCAGAGATCATGGTCAATGGGGCAGACAGGGTCTTTGTGGAAAGAAACGGGCGTATGGAGCTGTGGGGGAAGACCTTTGACAGTCAGGAGCAGTTAGAGGATACGATTCAGCAGATTGTCAGCAGGGTAAACCGTACGGTGAATGTTTCAAGGCCCATTGCAGATGCCCGGCTGTCCGACGGCTCCAGAGTCCATGTGGTCCTGCCTCCCATTGCCTTAAACGGCCCCGCAGTCACCATACGGAAATTTCCCGAACCCATTACCATGAAAAGGCTTTTAAGGCTGGGCTCTGTGACAGAGGAAGCCGCGGATTTTTTAAAACGCATTGTGGAAGCAGGATACAATATTTTTATCAGCGGCGGAACCAATTCAGGGAAAAGCACCTTTCTCAATGCCCTGTCCGCTTACATTCCAAGGGATGAGAGGATTGTGACCATTGAGGATTCCGCGGAGCTTCAAATCACCCACATCCCCAATCTTGTGCGCCTGGAAACCAGAAACGCCAACGGGGAAGGGGAGGGAGAGATCACCATCGGAGACCTAATTAAGGCATCATTGCGGATGAACCCAAGCAGAGTCATTATAGGCGAGGTGAGAGGAAAAGAAGCCCTTGATATGATATCCGCCATGAATACCGGTCATGACGGAAGCCTCAGCACCGGTCATGGAAACAGCCCCAAGGACATGCTTTCCAGGCTGGAGACCATGGTTCTCATGGGAGCGGATATTCCTTTACCTGCGGTGCGCAGCCAGGTGGCTGCTGCAATTGATATTCTGATACATTTAGGGCGTCTGCGGGATAAGAGCAGGCGGGTCCTGTCCATTGTGGAGGTGGTTGGCTATGAGGCCGGAGAAATCAGGCTTAACCCGTTATACCGGTTTGAAGAAAGCAATGAAGATAAAGATGCCGGAAAAAGCGTTCAGGGAAGCCTTAAAAAGGTGGGAAGCCTTCAAAACACCGAAAAGCTTAAGAACGCAGGCATTGAGATACGATGAATATATTCTGACTCCGGCACAGTGGGGCTTATATGGCCTCCAGGGTCTTGCAGCAGGAGGTGTTTTTTCCTATATCTTTTACCGCAGCGCGGTGGCATTTCTGTTTTTTATCCCTTTAGGCATACTTTTTCCCCTTATGAAGAAAAAAGAACATAAAGAAAAACGGCTGGAACAGCTGAACCTGGAATTTAAGGAAGGAATCCTGCTGCTGTCTTCCTTTTTAAGCGCCGGGTACTCGGTGGAGAATGCCTTTTCCTCATCCGTAAGAGAGCTGATCATCCTGTATGGGGAGGACGGGCTGATTTCAAAGGAATTCCGCCATATCGAAAGCCAGATCCGGATGAACCGTTCGGTGGAGCAGGCCCTTTCCGAATTTGCAGGCCGCAGCGGGCTGGATGATGTGAAAAATTTTGCCGAGGTATTTGCAGCTGCCAAGCGCAGCGGCGGGGAGCTGGTTTCCATTATCAGCCACACGGCAGATGTTATACGGGATAAGGTTCAGGTGAGGCAGGAGATCCTGACCATGACCGCTTCCAAGCAGTTTGAGCAGAAGATTATGAACATGATTCCGTTTTTTATTGTCCTCTACATTGATATGGCCTCCCCCGGATTTTTTCACATCATGTACACCACAGGGATAGGCAGGGTTCTTATGACCATATGTATGGCTCTTTATGTGACGGCCTTTTTCATTGCAAAAAGAATCATGAAAATTGAGCTTTAAATTCAGGAGGGAACAATGAAAAGAAAAAGCAATAAAACCAATAAAGCATGGAAGCTGCCTTTTTCAAAAGCTCAGGCAGCCTGCGGGTTGGGCGGACTGGTTTTATACGCCGTCTTAAAGGTAAGTGCAGGCATGGGAGGCCAGACAGAGGCCGAAAGGGGGGAGTTTAAGCGGGCAGGGCCGGGAGACGGGGAAACGTCCTACGAAATCCTGGTATCCGGGTTGGACAAAGAGGAAACAAGCCGGCAGATGCCGGTCAAGATCTCTGTAAGGGATAGGCAGTACACCGACCAGGAGGCAAACGAGCTGTTTGACCGGCTCCAGCCGGAGTTAATGGAACAGATGCTGGGAGAAAATATTTCTTTAGAGGAGGTGAGAACGAGCTTAAACTTAAAAAACAGTCTGGGAGCATATGGCTTTAAGATCAGCTGGGAATCTGAAGATCCGGAACTGATTGATTCCTTTGGAACCCTTCATAATGAGGAAATTACGGAAAGCGGGAAATCCGTCTGGTTAAGCGCCAGAGTGACGGATGGGATTCATGAACACAGATATGAGTTCAAGGCCGTCGTATACCCTCCGTCCATGACCCAGGAAGAGCAGGCGGCTTCTGCCTTTCAAAAATGGGCGGACCAGATAGACCAAAGGCAGCAGACAGAGGACAGTTTAAAGCTTCCCCAGCTCTATAAGGGCCAAAATCTGGATTACAGCCTGCCGCAAGATGGGGATTACCGCATATTTCCGGTTCTTGGGCTTCTGTCAGCCATCCTGCTGCGGCTGAAAGAAGAAATTGACAGGAAGAACAGGACAAAGCTGCGGGAGCAACAGCTTCTTTTGGATTATTCGGAGGTGGTGTCCAAGCTGGTGGTCTACATAGGTGCAGGGCTTACGGTACGGGGGGCCTGGGAGCGGATTGCAGCAGGCTATGAAGCCGGGGTAAAACAGGGGAAAAGGAGTGCCCGTCCTGCATATGAGGAAATGGTAAAAACCGTGGCGCAGCTTGGCAGCGGGCTGGCGGAGAGCCGGGCTTACAATGAATTCGGGAGACGCTGTGGCCTGCAATCTTATTTAAAGCTGTCCGCCCTGCTGGAGCAGAGCCAGAAAAATGGAAGCCGTCAGCTTCGTCCGGCTCTGGAACTGGAAATGGCCTCCGCCTTTGAGCAGAGAAAGAATCTGGCTAAAAAGCTGGGAGAGGAGGCGGGAACAAAGCTATTATTCCCCCTGCTTCTGATGCTGGGAGTGGTTATGGTCATGGTTGTGGTGCCCGCATTTCTGTCATTTTATTAAATGGTCTGCAAATGCCCTAAAAAGGCGTGGTGTACAAGTGGAAAGGAGGTGAGAGCATGGGACTTAGCTTAAAGAAAGAGGCAGTGAACTTTTTAAGGGAAGAAGATGGCATAGGAGTGATTGAAATCGTGCTGATTCTGGTGGTTTTGATCGGCCTTGTCATCATATTTAAAACGCAGATTACCACTCTTCTTGAAAACATATTCAAGGAAATCAACAGCCAGTCAAAAGAGGTGTATTGATGCGCAAAAGCGGACAGATAACAGTATTTTTAAGCCTGGCCCTTTTATGTATATTCAGCCTGATGTGCGGACTCTTAGAGTCCGCACGGACTGCCGGGGCCAGATACTACCTAAAGCTGGCTGCCGATTCAGCCATGGACTCCGTATTCAGCGGATATCACAGAGAGGTCTGGGACAAATACCGCCTTTTTCTCCTGGAATGTGAAAATAATAATGACCTGGAAGAAGAATGGAAAGATTTTGCAGAGCCCTATATGGAAAGTTCGGGCTGGTACTCCATGGAAACGGAAAAGGCGGAGGTGGTTCAGCTTTTCCGCATTACCGACGACGACGGGAAGCATTTGAACCAGGAAATCCTTGATTATATGAAATACGGGGTTTTCAAAAACATCACAGACGAAGACGGCGCCCAGGTTCTGCTCCAGAACATAAAGGAGGCGAAAGCGGTGGAAAAGCTTTCAGGGGCCTATAGCGGACACGCGCGGGAGGCGGTCCTTTTAGAGCGGGCGCTGGAGGATATAAACGACTGCTTAAGACAGCAAAAGAGCCGCTGGCAGGCTGCACATGACCGGATCAGAGATTATGATGGTTCGGGTTTTCGAAGAGAGGCATCAGGGCTTGAAGATGAAATGAACCGCATTCCTGGCCTTGTGAAGGCTTACGGGAAGCGGGCGGATGATTTAAAGAAAAGCATTGAGATGACAAACGGAGAATTGAACGGATTGCAGGAAGAACTGAGCCAGAACGTCCGTGAAAGCCTTTATGCGGATACATCCTGTTATGAAACCTACATAAACCAGACAGGAGAGCGAAGACAGGAAATCGAAGCGCTTCCGGAAAAGATGGAACGGATAAAACCGGTGATGGAGCACGCCAGGGAGCGCTCCATTGAGGTAGAGGAAATCATTTCGGATTGGGAAAGCGACGATGAGGATGACGAAGGCCCTGATGAATCTGAGCTGTGGGGCTCTGTAGGGGAGATATGGAGTCAGGTGAACATCTCCGCTCTTTCCTGCTCAACAGGCGTTAAGGATCCGGAAAAACAAAAGCTGCTGGAACAGGTTCAGGGCTTTGTGCAGGGAGGACTTTTAAACCTGGTTCTTCCGGAGGGAAAGGAGATCTCCAAAGGAATCTTAACAGGACCAGATCTTCCATCCGTCTCTCATGAGCCAGGACAGGGACAGACGGCAGGCCTTGTGGACAGACTTCTTTTTGATGAATACTGCGGCAGCTTTCTCACCTGCTTTACCTCAGAGGAGGAGAAAGAGGTAAAGTATGAGCTGGAATATTTAATTGCCGGGAAAAACACCGATGAGGAGAATTTAAAGCAGGCGGTTTCGGAGGTTCTTATGATAAGAGAGGGCATGAACCTCATTCATATTCTGGCGGACAGTCAAAAACGGCAGGAAGCAACGAACCTTGCGGGAGTAATCACCGGTGTCACGGGCTTTGCGCCGCTGACAGCAGTCGTAGCATTTTTTATAATGAGCATCTGGGCCTTGGGAGAGGCGGTTTTGGATGTGAGAATGCTGCTGGAAGGGAAAAAGGCAGCATTCATAAAATCGAGAGAAACCTGGAATTTATCTCTGGAAAGCCTTTTGGAATCAGGAAAAACCGGAGCTTTCGGGGACGGAAAGGAAGATGAGAAAGGAATAAATTATGTTGGCTATTTAAAGCTTCTTCTTTTTACTGGACAGACTGCCCCCCTTTTCTATCGCCTCATGGATGTTATTCAGATAAATATCTGCCGGAAGCAGGAAGACTTCCGCATGGTTCATTGCGTGTATCAGGCAGAGCTGAGAGGAACCGTAAAGTCAAAGCATATGTTCTTTGGAGGAAGCCATCCATTTTATTCTGTGGAGGTGCGGACAGAGAAAGCATATTAAGAAAGCATATAAAAAATGTATGAAAAGGAAGGAGGCGGTTGATTATGCCCTTTTTCAGGAAATTCTTATGGAAAAAAAATAAAAAAATTGTTACTCTCCAGGTACAAATCCCCATTACAAAATGCGAATGCCCTGTAAAAAGGGCATTATCAGCCGCCCCCGGGTTTCGAAGCAAGGGAAGCCTGACCATAGAGGCCTCTATAGCCCTGCCCCTCTTTCTGTTTTTCATGGTTATTATGATGCTGCCTATGAAACTGATGAATGAGGGGAGGCGCATTCAGACCGCTCTGGAAGCAGCAGGAGAAGAGGTGAGCCAGTATGCCTATGTATGGGAACAGCTTAAACAGGGAGAAAAGCCGGAGGGGTTGGAGTCCGTCACCGTTCCGAAAGAATTTCTGGAAGCCTTAACGGAGGAAGGGACTTTGCTCTATGTCAGAAAACGGCTGGAAGGGAGGGTGGACTTTAAGCATCTGGAAGCAGTTTCTTATGGAGGCTCTTCAATTTTAAAGGACGGAGAAACCATAGATCTGGTCATGGATTACCGGGTGAAAATTCCATTCTCCGTTTTTGGTCTGGACAGCATCCCCATGACTGCCAGAAGCTGCCGGAGGGCCTGGATCGGCCGGGAGGGAGGAGGCCGGAACGGCGCGGGTCAGGAGGACGAGCTGGTCTATATCGGAAAGACGAGCACCCGATATCACCGGGACAGGAACTGTCATTATCTGTTCAATGACATACAGGTTGTCCCCTTTGATGAAGTGGAAAGCGTGCGCAATTCGTCGGGAGGAAAGTATCAGCCCTGCAGCAGGTGCGGAAAGTATGCGGAAAAAGGCGGAAGTGTTTATATTATGCCTGGAGGGGAGAAGTATCATAGTGACAGAAACTGTTCTTCTCTTGCCGCATATGTGGAGGCAGTTCCATTATCACAGGTATGCCATCTGGGAGCGTGTTCTTACTGTTCTCAATAGGAGGGAGGCTCTATGCTGGAAAGTATGAATCAATTTAAAAGTATAAATGAAGTTGTATTCGGCATATTTCTTTTCACCGCTGCCTGGCAGGATGGGAAAACAAAAAGCATCAGCATGTGGCTTTTCGGAGCGGCAGGCGCTGCCGGGCTGGCCCTTTCTCTTTTGCAGGGAACGTTTGGCATGGACCGGATGTTTAGCTGCCTGCCCGGAGGAGGACTTTTGCTTTTGAGCCGTTTTACGGATGAAGCGATAGGTGCGGGAGATGGCTTCTTTTTTATAGTCAGCGGACTGTTTTTAAATGCACTTATGAACTTAGAATTGATGATTTACGGAATATTTTTAAACGGCGCGGTCTGTGCAGCCATTTATCTTTATAACCGGATGCGGGGAAGAGATGTCAGAAAGAAAACCATACCCTTTCTGCCCTTTCTGGTCCCCGTATGGATAGGACTGGTGATGCTGTGAGAAAGAGACTTAAGGGAAGCTACACCATAGAGGCAGCCTTTGTCATGGCCATGGTTTTATGGGCGCTGTTATTTTCCATACAGGCGGCCTATCGGCTTCGCGATGAGGTGGTGGGAGCCATGGCGCTTCAGGAGGCGGTGGAACGGCTCCGACATAACGAAACAGAACGTCCGGAGGAAGCCTCCCTTTGGGCGTCAAAACGGGCGGGTAGTCCGTTTTCCTGGAAGCAGTATGAGTTTCAGGTCCGCCTATCGGGAAATCCCATAACAGGCCGGAATGTAAAAGCCGCAGGAGCAGGCGGGAGCTGGAAGCTTGATCTGGAGCATGATGTATTTGATCCGGAAAACTTTTTAAGGCTGATATCGCTGATTGATCAGGAGGAATGAAATGGAAGTTACATACAGGCGGGAAATGAAGCACAATTATCTGATTATAGAGCCGGAGGAAGCGGGCTATGACAGCTATGAGATGCATATGCTTGCGGTAAACGGAATCGAGGGACTGCTGAAATTTCATATAAAGCAGGTAGACAATCGGAAGTTCTATTACTATGAGATCACATCAAAGCAGCCGTTAAGCCGGATTTTGGAATATCACAGCATGGGCGGGGAGGAGCTTAGAAAGCTCATCGGCGGGATCGCCCAGACCTTGGGACGCCTGGAGTCTTATCTCCTGCAGGAAAAGCAGATTATTCTGGAGCCGGAATATATTTATGTAGAACCGGAACGGTTTTCTGTTTTCCTCTGTCTTGTGCCCGGCAGGCAGGGGCGATTCCCTGAGGAGATGACCGGATTGCTCCAGTATCTCCTTGGCAAGGTAAATCATCAGGATAAGGAATGTGTGGTGATGGCCTATGGGCTGTATCAGGAGAGTCTGAAAGAAAATTATGGGATGGACGATCTTCTTGAAATTCTCGGAAAAGCTTCCAAGGATAAGGAAACGGAAGCGGAAGATGAAGACATGGGCTATGAAGAAATGAGCGGTATGGATACAGAAAATAAAGGGGAAAGGAACGGAGAGGCCGGAAGCAGAAAGGTTGGAAGCCGGGAAGCTGGAAACCGGGGAGCAGGAAATATAGGAAGCCGGGAGACAGGAGGCAGAGGAGCAGGAAAGTGGGAAGCAGTGAGCCTAGGGTCAGAAAATGCAGGAAAGCGGGAAGCGGGAATCAAAGGGTTAGAAAATACAGGAAAGCGGGAAGCAGGAAGCAGAGGGAGCGGAACTAAGGGAACAGAAAATAGAGAAACAGGAAATACCGAGCTCCGTAATAAAAAGGGGCAGGATAGAAATACAGAAAGTGAAAATCCCGATTGGCTGACCGGTTTCCTGCCGTCGGAGGAACCTCCTGTTTTTTCATCTCCTCACCGTTTTAAGGAAGAAACCGGTGAAGCGGGCTCTTATGATGGGGGAAGCGAAAAAACACAGGAACTTGTTTCCCTGATTGTCCGCGGGGCAGCGGCCTCAGTTCTGACCATGGCTGGAACTGCGGCCGTTTTGTGGCTGGCCTTTGGCGCGGAAGGAATCTGGAAATTCTGGTATGCTGCGGCGATTGCAGGAATTCTGGCTATTCTGGCCGTTTTCATGGGAACAGGAAAGAAAGCCTCTGTTTTAAGGGAGGAGATTTATAAAAGGGAGGAACAGTGGCGTCAGCAGGAAGAAATCCATGACTGGCAGATGATTTTTGACGAGGAAGTAGAGAAAAAGGAGACGAAAGAGGAAGAGGAGATTTTTCAGACGGTTCTTCTTACAGAACCTGCCCCAGATAAAGATATAAGGTATTTGCGTGCAGCCGGGCCGGGTGCAGAGGATATCACCATCGCTTACGTCCCGTATCTGATCGGAAAGCAGGAGGGGCTGGTGGACTGGGTTTTGGACAGCGACACCATAAGCCGTATTCATGCAAGAATAGACCGGGAGGGGGACGAATACCGGATCAGTGACTTGAATTCCACCAATGGGACAAGCGTCAATGGACGGTTATTGGAAACCAATGAGACAGCCGTTTTAAAGAGAGGAGATGAGGTCCTTATAGCAGAGTTTGCATTTATTTTCACATAAAATCTGTGAATTCCATAAAAGGTATGAACGGGAATGCCTTTCCGAAATATACTGGCCATTTTCAGACCGGCGTCTCTCCTACGGAATTTATCCGCACCGTAAACAGGTAGCCGGCTGCTTTTTTTGCATAAATTTTGGGTTTATATTTACATAATCTGCCAGCCTGTGCTAGAATAAACATATCATTATAAAGGAGAACAGCAATGGAGAATTTGAGCAGGAGAAAGAAAGCATATGTAAATATGGGCCTGATTGCTGTCAATGTAATCTACTTCCTTTATTTGGAACGGATGGGCTCCACGGAGAATACGAAATTTATGGTGGCCCACGGAGCTATGTATGCGCCTCTTGTCATGGAGGGCGGGGAATATTTCCGCCTGTTCACCTCTATTTTTATGCACTTTGGCATTAACCACATTATGAACAATATGCTCATCCTGTTTATCCTGGGAGATAATCTGGAGAGAGCCCTGGGACATATTAAATATCTGATTTTTTATCTGCTGTGCGGAGCAGGAGCCAATGTGGCTTCCATGCTCGTAAACCTGGGCGAATACCGGATTGTGGTATCGGCAGGCGCTTCAGGCGCCATATTCGGCGTGGTGGGCGGCCTCTTGTATGCGGTGGCCGTAAACCGGGGCCGGCTGGAGGATTTAAGCACGCGGCAGCTGGTTGTCGTAATCGTTTGCTCCCTGTATTTTGGTTTTACCAGTACCGGTGTGGATAATACCGCTCATGTTGCAGGACTGCTTATTGGCATTTTCCTGGGACTTATCATGTACCGCAGGCCGAAAAGACGCCGAAACAGGGAAATGGGAGAATATTGATATAAATATTGATATATATCCTTATGAGCCGGGCGATTTACAGGAATGGGCAGCAGCATTAAAAAGAAAAATATCAACAAAACTTTAAAACAAAGAGAACGACGCAGTCTTAAAAAGCGTTTCAGAGAGAAAGGAGAAGCTGCCAGGCAAAATATCCGAAAGCAGGAGCGGAAAGCGCAGAAGCCTGCAAAACAGCATAAACAGACCATCGTAAGCAGGTACCAACGGCTGGCCGGAAATTTACGGCTGCGGATATCGTTGTCCATATTTCGAGCGGCAGGTGAGAGTATGAGAAAAGATGATTGTATTTTTTGCAAAATTGCAAACGGCGAGATACCGTCTGAAACCATATATGAGGATGACACGTTTCGCGTGATTCTGGATTTGGGACCGGCGTCCAAAGGACACGCCCTGATTCTTCCCAAGCAGCATTACAAAGATATCTGCGAGCTGGATGGAGAGATAGCGGCAAAGGTGCTTCCATTGGCTGCCAAGATCGGAAATGCTATGAAAAAATCATTAGGATGCGCCGGATTTAACGTTGTGCAGAATAATGGAAAGGAAGCGGGTCAGACAGTTTTTCATTTCCATGTGCATCTGATTCCACGTTATGAGGGAGGTCCTGTTATGGTTGTATGGGTGCCAGGCAACGAAAGTCCGGAGGAATTAACGCAGACAGGTGCCGCCATAAGGAGCGCCTTGTAATCGAAGGGGCATAATAATGAGCATACGTGAGGATGAAAATTTACTGTTGCAGTCTATTTATGATGAATATCAGGGATTGCTCCGCCGGATTGCGAAAACCTTTAACGTGCCGGATATGGAGCTGGACGATGTGGTGCAGGAAACATTTATTTCATATTTTGAAAATTATTCATTATCATGGACTGAAACAAGGAAGAAAGGAATGCTGATCAAGATTTTAAAGCGCAAATGTATTGACTGCCTCCGGAGAAACGGTCACTATGAGAAGGTGAGCCTTGATGAGGAGGACGCAGCCAATGAAGTTGCGATGCTGGCCCGGTTTGTGGTCGCCGATCCTCTGGACGTGGTTCTGGGAGAAGAGGCCCTTATGCGGATAACCAGGGAGATTTTTGAAATGAGAAGAGAATGGAAAGAAATGGCCGTGCTTTATTTTCTGGAACAGCTCACCATTCCTGAAATCTGCGAACAGCTGGGAATTCCGGGAACGGTCTGCCGTTCCCGGATATATCGGACAAGAATCTGCTTAAAAAAGATCCTGGAACCAGAGTATGAGGTATAAAAGGGTCAGTGCTGAGCCAGGGATTCAATCTTTTCAATGATGGTATTGACCGCATCGTGGAGCTCGCTCTGCTCCATTTTAGAAATATAGATCTGCCGGTTTGCAAAGGTATCGGAAACAGCCTGGAGCAGGGAATCCCCGGATAGGGTTTCCTCTTCCAGAAGATAGCTGAATCCCTGCTTTGCAAAGGATCTGGCATTTAAAATCTGATCTCCTCTGCTGGCGGCAGCGGTAAGGGGAATCAGAATATTGGGTTTTCTGAGAGCCAGGATTTCACAGATGGCGTTGGCTCCGGCCCTGGAGATCATGAGATCGGCAGCGGCAAAAAGATCCTTTAAGGGAGCGTCCACATATTCATACTGTACATATCCGCTGGTGCCTATAAGGCTTTCATCCAGATTGCCTTTCCCGCAGATATGTATTATCTGGTAATTTTTTAACAATTTTGGGAGAATGCCCCTCACGGCATTATTGACTGTTACGGAACCGAGGCTGCCGCCGATAATAAGAATGACAGGACGGTTTCCCGATAACTTGGCATATGCCAGTCCGGCCAGACGGTCGCCTTCCAGCAGCTCTT
Organism: Bacillota bacterium; assembly: GCA_023437715.1. Lineage (GTDB taxonomy): Bacteria > Bacillota > Clostridia > Lachnospirales > Lachnospiraceae > Lacrimispora. The sequence goes on from JAEZFK010000005.1 coordinate 168,654, forward strand.
TCCGTATGGGAGAGCCGGTGAGGATTGCCTTGTCTTTCGGAAGATAGGCCAGGGTTTCCGGGAAATTGCAGCAGACGTTCGTTGCCGCGGGAATGCAGAGCTTGTTGGCAAGTCCGGGAGTCATATCCGATTCGTGGATAATAACGGGAATCCTGCACTGCCTTGCGGCTAATACCACAGGGACCGCCACAAAGCCTCCTTTTGAAAACACCACATCCGGCTTATAGCTCTTTATCAGTTTTAAGGCTTCCCCATATCCTTTTAACACCCGGAACGGATCAGAGAAGTTTTTCAAATCAAAGTACCGGCGGAACTTGCCGGAGGAGATTCCGCTGTAGGGAATGCCGGCTCCTTCAATGAGCTTTCTTTCAATTCCCTGGTATGACCCTATATAGCGGATGTCGTAATTCCGCTCTTTTAATGAGGGGATCAAAGCCAGGTTCGGGGTAACATGGCCGGCAGTACCGCCGCCGGTTAAAATGATTTTTTTCATAAAATGCTGCCTCCCAAATTCTATATACTATTATAGTAAACGTTAGAGATAAAATGTCAACCCCAAAGAATGTGGGAACTTAAGGATAACTTATTATTTAAGAGGTGCAGGCATGGGTCAGGAGAGAAACCGTGGAAAAAGGTGTACCATTTTAAAGGGAATAAAAAAAGATATAGGATGCCGTGTATCGTCACAGGAAAAATTGGAAGCCCACTTGCTTGATTATATGCAGAAGCACCCGGAATTAACACCTGACCCTCCGTCTCCTCCTCAGGGAGAATTCCAGAAAATCATGGAAAGACTGGACAAACGGGGCTCCAGGACGGTTGTAAGAAAGCAGCTGAAAGCACTGTATTTTGGCCGCAGGGTTTTCCAGCTGATACAAAAGCCCCTGATGATTCTTATGGTGGTGCTGGTTTTGCTGGCAGCATCATCTATGGGTGCGTTTTCAAAAAGATCCTGTGTTAACCAGACGGTCAAAGACCGGCCGGGAGTTTCCGGTGCTTATAAAAAATAAAATTCTTTTGGTATTTACTTTATCAGCGCTTTTTCCCATTCCTCTTCCTTAAAGCCTGCCAGAACAAAATCTCCGCCAATGATCAGGGGCCGTTTAACCAGCATCCCATCAGTTGACAGAAGTGCAATTTGCTCCGCCTCGCTCATGGCAGGAAGCAGGTCCTTTACATGCTTTTCCTTATAGATGACCCCGCTGGTATTAAAGAAGCGTTTCAGGGGAAGTCCGCTCATCCGGACCCAGCCGGCAAGCTCTTGGGAGGTAGGATTTTCTTCCTTGATATTTCTGGCTTCATACACGATTCCATGGGCATTCAGCCATTTTTTTGCGTTCTTGCAGGTGCTGCAGGGCGGATATTGTAAAAATAAAACACTCATAATTTCCTCCTTCCCGCCCGCGTTTTTCGGGCGTTTTAAATTTCCTCAAATCTATTTTACCTCAGAACCGGCCGAATGAAAAGGCGGGAAATAGAATAGATTATAACAATCGGGAAAAGAAGCATGAGCAGAATGGAGGAAAATATGAAATTTTTATTGTTTCTGTCGGAAGCGGCGATGCCTCTTGTCATTTTTTATATCGTAGGCTTTGGCATACTGGCCAAACGCCCGGTCTTTGATGATTTTATAAACGGGGCGAAAGACGGGATGAAGACTGTGGCAGGGATCATGCCCACCCTGATCGGGCTTATGACAGCGGTGGGAGTGCTCCGGGCTTCCGGATTTCTGGATTTCCTTGCTAAAATATTAACAAAGCCTGCGGCTCTCCTTTTTCTGCCCGCTCCTGTGGTCCCGGTGATTCTGATCCGTCTGGTGTCAAACTCCGCCGCCATCGGGCTGGTGCTGGATATTTTTAAGAAGTACGGAACGGACTCCTATGTGGGCATGCTGACTTCCGTGCTCATGAGCTGTACGGAAACCGTATTTTACTGTTTAAGCATCTATTTTGGGACCGTGAAAATCAAGAAAACCAGGTACACTTTGGCGGGGGCCTTGGCGGCTACGGCGGCAGGAGTGGCGGCCAGCGTGGTTCTGAGCCGTTTTTTGGCATAAAAGGATATGATTCGTCCCTATTTTAAGAATTTCATAAGAATTAAGGTGGTTGTTTTGGAATACATAATCATGTATAATTACGGGGAAGCTTTTATTGTCATAGAGGTGTGAAGGGGACAAACGTGGATACTTACGGAACTCTTAACGAAGTATTGGTAAGACTGTTTCGGGATATTATGGATATAGAACAGCAGGCTATCATTACCCAGGAATTTAATAATATTACAAATAATGATATGCATGTGATAGAGGCCATCGGGATCGGAGCTCCCAAGAATATGTCAGCCATAGCGAAAGAGCTGTCCGTCACGGTGGGCACGTTGACCATTGCCATGAACAGCCTTGTGAAGAAAGGTTATGTAACCCGCCAGCGCGGAAATGAGGACCGGCGCGTTGTATATATCTCTCTTTCAGAAAAAGGGAAAGAAGCCTATGAGCACCATGCCCAATTTCATCAGGAAATGATAGCCAAGGTGCTGGAAGGCTTAAGTGAGAATGAAATAGAAGTTTTGATCAAAGCTCTGACCAAACTGAACAAATGGTTCCGGAGCCTTTAAGAGAATTTAAGGAGGCAATACCCAATTATGAGAAGATTCATTGTATTTTTAATGAGCGCTATGCTGGTTCTGTCCCTGGCGGCCTGTGCACCGACACAGGTGAAGACAGAAACGACTGCGCCTGATCCCCAGGTGATGGCTTCCACCGGAGGCGCCAGCGATAAAGTTCCAGATCCCAACGTAGAGCCTATGGAGATTATTTCCATCTACAGCAAGAACGACGACGGTACCGGTTTAAACCAGGCCATGGATGCAGTTGATAAGCTGACCGCAGAGGCTTTGGTGGACAAACTGATCGAATACGGCGTTTTAGAGGACGGCACAAAGGTTTTAAAATTTGATACGGCGGATGGGACAGGCACTTTGGACTTATCCCAGGTTCCGGCAGGCGATGAGGGAGAAGAGCTGCTGATGCTGACTGCCATCGGCAATACCTTTACCGAAAACTTTGAGCTGGATAAATTAAAGCTTCTGGTAAACGGAAAGAATTATTCCGGTAAAAAGGTGAAGCAGGGTGACAGCGATTACCTGGAATACGTTAAAAATTACAAGGAAGTCAAATAAAGGCGGAATTATAGAGAAATAAAGGGACTATGGTAAACCATAGCCCCTTTTGTTTTGGTCATTCTTTTCACTTCCCGGCCAGCTGTTTTGACAGCCAGCTTCGGAATTCAGGCTGTATAACGGAAAATGGAGCAGGCCCGATATCTAACAGGAAGGTGTGAAAATCTTTCAGCTGGAACTTATCCTTTAAGATTCTCTGGGCAGTGTTCTTCATTTCCATAATTTCCAGAAATCCTACATAGTACTCCATGTAATTGGTGGGGTTTTCCACCAGGCTGCTGTAAATGGTGTCCACAATATCCGTGTTTTCCACTTTATAAAAGGTGTTTAAGTATTCTGCCACCTTCTCCTTATCCCAGCCCTCGTAGTTAATGCCGATGTCTAAGTAGGCGTAGATGCCCAGAGTCACGGCGGCATTGTAGGCCAGAAGCTTTCCAAGCTCCGGGTCCAGGCCGTTATCCAGGGTGTAGGCGTAATATTCCACATAGGTGGCCCAGCCTTCCGAATAGCTGGAAAAGGAAAGGATGCTTCTTAAATCACAGGGCTGCTTGCTTAAAAAGTAAACATTCTGGTATAAATGTCCCGGGTAGCCCTCGTGAGCCAGGGTGGTAAAGAGATCGTCATTTTGAAAACGGGGATTATCATTGATGTAAATGACATTATCCTCATACCGGTCTAGGGGCGGAACCAGGTAAAACGCAGGGCTTAAAGAAGATTCCAGGGCCTTGGGAACGTACTTGACCGTATAGCTGTTTGGCGGAAGCTGAGGGAAATCCTTGAGAATCTGGGATTTTAAAGCTTCCAGTATTTCCTCCGGCTTTGTGTAGCGGAAGGTATAGTGATCCAGAGAATCAAGCACCTCCGGATGCTCCTTTGTGATCTGCCCCATGGCCTGAATGTCGGAATTCATCTGCCTTTCAATGGCCTTTTTTAAGCTCCGGATGGACTCATAGGAGGTCCCGGTATTGGAATTGACCAGATATTCAAAATACCGTTTCCCGTCAGGGTACTGGGACAGGCCCTTGTCATTGGTTCCCGTTCCCATAAGTGCTGTAATGCCGTCAATCAGGTTCTTGTAGGCCGGAATGAAATGTTCCTCCAGGACCTTTAAATTCTGTTCCTTAAAAGCGGCTTTCTCCTCATCCGTTAAATCCGTAAGGGCGTCCACCCGGGTGTTAAAGGTTTCCGCCAGAAAGCTGTGGTCCGGCTGGACCAGATAAGCCTCGCAGGATTTTAACACGTGATCTGCGGCAGTATCGCTCATAAACAGACCTGCCTTGGATTTTTCCTTTTCAAATTCCAGAATCTGTCCATAATAATTATCAATGGTGGAAAGCAGGGCCAGATAGTTTTCCACGTCCTTGCGGGAATAAAAGGCGTATTCCGCAAACAGGACCGGAAGCTGGGCCTGGATTCCGATGGTGCTTGTCAAAGGCTGGGCATAAAGCTCCAGTCCTTCGGATTCCAGCTCGGTTTCTATGTAGGAATAAAGGATCTTATAGGTGAGCCTTTGCTGGTCGGTCAGCCGCCGGGGATTAAAGCTATCCAGCTTTTTCTTTAAGTTCTTAAGCTCTTTTGAGGTCTCTTTCATTTTATCCAGAGAAAAATCCCCAAGGGTTAAGGGAACCGTGTCAATCTTACGGGAGGCAGGGTCCGCGATGCTGAAATGAAAGCTGATTCCAGAGCTGCTGATCTCATCCCGGAACAAGTTCTCCGTAAACTGGTCAAAGTTTTTCTGCACGGACATATCCCCGGCCCGGAACTGTTCATATCCGGCCTGAGAAGAGGTTTGGGCTGATTGAGGCGGCGGAGAGCAGGAGCAGAGCAGGGAAATGGCCAAAATAAGGGAAAGAAATGGCCGGACCTGCTTAAAAATGATGTTTTTCATATAAATTCCTCCGTGATTCACTATTATTATATATGATGATTTGAAAAAAGTCATGACAAAAGCGGGAAACCTAAGGCTTACCCGCTTGACAAACCAGGTCCAAACCATTAAACTAGGGTTACCAACAATCTATTATATGAGAATGCTGAGAAAAGAAGAGTAAGAAAAGTGCCTCATGAGCAGAGACTTCCGGAAGCTGAAAAGGAAGCTTGAGGACATTTCCCAACATGGCCTTGGAGCAGCGGAATTGAATTGGCGGAAACCCGCCTTTAAATTCCGACGGTCACACCCGTTATCGTGTCAGACTGTTTGTATGCAGCCTTAAGCTTCCCAGGAGGCTTTCCGCTGATAAAGCAGCCATAAGGTCCGTGCCGTAAGGTATGGATGAATTAAAGTGGTAACACGGGACAGTTCCCCGTCTTTAAATTTCCGAGAGGATATTTTAAGGCGGGTTTTTCATTGCAGAACAGGAGGAAATGAAAATGTGTAAAAATACGGAAAAGAAACCATATTACATTACTACAGCTATTGCCTATGCGTCAGGAAAGCCCCATATCGGCAATACCTACGAGGCAGTTTTAGCCGATGCCATCGCCCGCTATAAGAGGGCTGAGGGCTATGATGTATTCTTTCAGACGGGAACCGATGAGCACGGACAGAAAATTGAGGAAAAGGCAGCAGCAGCCGGCGTTACCCCAAAGGAATTTGTAGACAGGGCAGCCGGTGAGATCAGAAAGATCTGGGACTTAATGAATACCTCATATGACAAATTCATACGCACTACGGATAAGGACCATGAGGAACAGGTGCAGAAGATCTTTAAGAAGCTGTACGATCAGGGCGACATTTACAAGGGTTATTATGAAGGCCTGTACTGCACCCCTTGCGAATCCTTTTTTACCGAATCCCAGCTGGTGGATGGAAAGTGCCCGGACTGCGGCCGTGAGGTAAAGCCTGCAAAGGAAGAGGCTTACTTCTTCCGCATGAGCAAATATGCGGATCGCCTGATCAGGCACATCAATGAGAACCCGGACTTCATCCAGCCTGTTTCCAGGAAAAATGAGATGATGAACAACTTCCTGCTTCCTGGCCTTCAGGATCTTTGCGTATCCAGGACAACATTTAAATGGGGAATCCCTGTGACCTTTGACCCGAAGCATGTGACCTATGTGTGGCTGGATGCCTTAACCAACTATATCACCGGCATCGGCTATGACTGCGACGGCAGCAGTACAGACCAGTTTGCCAGGTTCTGGCCTGCGGACCTTCACTTAATCGGAAAGGATATCATCCGCTTCCATACCATTTACTGGCCCATTTTCCTCATGGCCCTGGACGTTCCCCTTCCAAAGCAGGTATTCGGCCATCCGTGGCTGCTGCAGGGCGACGGCAAGATGAGCAAATCCAAGGGAAATGTTCTCTATGCGGATACTCTGGTGGATTACTTCGGCGTGGATGCGGTCCGTTACTTCGTGCTTCATGAAATGCCCTTTGACAATGACGGCGTGATTTCCTGGGAGCTGATGGTGGAGCGCATGAACTCTGACCTGGCCAATATTTTAGGAAATCTGGTAAACCGTACCATTTCCATGTCAAATAAATACTTTGGCGGTGTGGTTTCCAACGGAAACGTGACTGATGAAGTGGACGGAGACTTAAAGGCCGTGGTTTTAGAAGAGGTTAAGCGGGTTCAGGAGAAGATGGAAAAGCTCCGTGTGGCAGACGCCATGACCGCTATCTTCAACATCTTCAGAAGAAGCAACAAATATATCGACGAAACAGCGCCCTGGACTCTTGCAAAGGATGAGGCATCCAAGGAACGCCTGGAAACCGTCCTTTACAACTTAACGGAGGCCATTACAATCGGAGCCTCCCTGCTGGAGGCTTTCATGCCTGATACCTCAAAAAGGATTCTGGCCCAGCTTTCCACGGACCGGAGAGAGCTTTCCCAGATGAATGAGTTCGGCCTCTATCTCTCAGGCAACAAGGTGACGGATAAGCCGGAAATCCTCTTTGCCCGCATGGATATGAAAGAGGTTCTTGAAAAGGTGGAAGCCATGGAAGCCGCTAAGGAAGCGGAAGCCGGGGAACCTGCAAAGGAAGAAGAAAGTGCAGGCGTCATTGATATTGAGGCCAAGGCGGAAATCGAGTACGATGACTTTGCAAAGCTGCAGTTCCAGGTAGGCGAGATCATTGCCTGCGAGGCAGTTCCAAAATCCAAGAAGCTTTTATGCTCCCAGGTGAGGATCGGAAGCCAGGTAAGGCAGATTGTCAGCGGAATCAAAGCCCATTATTCTCCGGAAGAAATGGTTGGCAAGAAAGTCATGGTTGTGGTAAACTTAAAGCCCGCAAAGCTGGCAGGCGTCCTGTCGGAAGGCATGCTTCTCTGCGCTGAGGATGAGGAAGGGAATTTATCCCTCATGGTACCGGAAAAGCCAATGCCGGCAGGCGCGGAAATCTGTTAACCGGCGGAAATTCCGGGAGACATTTGAAAGAAAAGATAAAAGGCCGGGTTCCTGCAATCCGGCCTTGTCCTCTTAGGTTTTTCAGGTAAAGATATCAGAAAAGGAGATTTCATGGGCCAGCACGTTATTCGTACAAATGGAATAACAGGAAATACTCTAAAGCTTATAGCCATTGTCACCATGTTCATTGACCATACAGGGGTGGCTCTGGTGGAAAACGGCATTTTAAAGTTTCAGGACACCGGTCTGATGCAACAGATTCTGGCTACGCCGGAAGGGGTAAGATGGAGCATGGTGGACACTCTGCTGCGGACCGTAGGACGGCTGGCATTTCCTATTTTCTGCTTCCTGCTGGTGGAAGGCTTTCTTCACACCAGGGATGTGAAAAAATATGGAGCCAGGCTCCTGGCCTTTGCATTTATTTCCGAGGTCCCCTTTGACCTGGCCATATTTGGAAGGTGGTTTTATCCCCAATACCAGAACGTGTATTTTACCCTGTTTCTGGGCCTTTGCGTGCTGGAAGGATACAGACGGACGGCAGGCAGGCCAATAAAGCAGGCCCTGGCGGTTGTGGCCGGCTGTCTGGCAGCCGTGGTCATCCGGTGTGACTATGATGTTATCGGAATTCTTATGATCCTGTTTTTTTACATTTACCATGACAACAGGCTCCTTAAGGCTTTATTCGGAGGAGGTCTGGCTGTCATTGAAAGCCTGGCCTGCTTTGGTGCGGCCGTGCTGGCGTTTATTCCCATACACCTGTATAATGGAAGAAGAGGGGAGAGAAACTTAAAATACTTCTTTTACTGTTTTTATCCTGCTCATCTTCTTTTACTGTATATTCTGGGATTGATAATATTCTAACAATACCCTTGCACCATAAAAGGTACGGCAAGAATGGAGGAAGCTATGATTTTTGATACACACGCCCACTATGATGACGAAGCATTCGATGAGGACAGGGGAGAGCTGCTGACAGGCCTTTTCAATCATGGAATTGAAGCGGTCACCAATGTGGGAGCCAGCATAAGGTCTTCGAAAACCACCTTGGAGCTGGCGGAAAAATATCCTCATGTATACGGAGCCATCGGCGTTCACCCCAACGAGACCGCAGAGCTGGATGAGGACAGCATAAGCTGGCTGAAAAGCCGGTCATCCCATGAAAAGGTCGTAGCTATCGGTGAAATCGGCCTGGATTACTACTGGGATGAGCCGGACCGGGAGACACAGAAGAAATGGTTTATCCGCCAGCTTGACCTTGCAAAGCAGGTAAAGCTTCCCGTGATCATCCACAGCCGCGATGCGGCTAAGGATACTCTGGACATCATGAAGGCAGAGGGAGGAAGAGACATGGGAGGAGTGATCCACTGCTTTTCCTATGGAAAGGAAATCGCCAGAGAATATTTAAATATGGGCTATTATCTGGGAATCGGAGGCGTAGTCACCTTTAAAAACGCCAAAAAGCTTAAAGAAGTAGTGGAATATATGCCCATGGAACAGCTGGTGCTGGAAACCGACTGCCCTTATTTGGCCCCTTCCCCAAACAGGGGAAAGCGCAATTCTTCCTTAAATCTCCCCTATGTGGTCCGGGAAATCAGTGCCATCAAGGGAATTTCCGAGGAGGAAGTCATTGAGATTACCAGCCATAATGCAAAAAGGCTGTACAGGCTGGTTTAATACCATGAAGCTGTGAAAAAAGAAAACGGAGGACGGCATGGCGACACTGGGAACTCCCCAAAAAACAATTGAGATCATACAAAAATACGAATTCGCATTTCAAAAAAAATTCGGACAGAACTTCCTGATAGACACCCGGGTTCTGGACAAGATCATTGCCTCCGCAGGCGTCACAAAGGAGGACTGCGTCATGGAAATCGGTCCCGGCATCGGCACCATGACCCAGTACCTGGCGGAAAGTGCCCGTCATGTGGTGGCGGTGGAGATTGATTCCAACCTGATCCCGATTTTAAAAGAAACCCTGGCGGACTATGACAATGTAACGGTTATTCACGATGATATCTTAAAGGTTGACATAAATCGGATCACTGAAGAATATAACAACGGCCGCCCCATTAAGGTGGTGGCAAACCTGCCCTATTACATTACAACCCCTATTATCATGGGACTTTTTGAGGGCATGGTTCCCATCGATAACATTACGGTCATGGTGCAGAAAGAAGTGGCCGACCGGATGCAGGTCGGACCCGGCTCCAAGGATTACGGCGCCCTTTCCCTGGCGGTCCAGTATTACGCCGAGCCCTATATTGTAGCCAATGTACCTCCCAACTGCTTCATGCCCCGGCCCAGCGTGGGCTCGGCGGTTATCCGCCTGACCAGACATAAGAATCCGCCGGTGAATGTACAGGACTCTCTCCTCATGTTCCGCCTGATCCGGGCTTCCTTTAACCAGAGAAGAAAGACCCTGCAAAACGGCTTAAATAATTCCCCGGAGATTCCTTTCACAAAAGAGCAGATTGCTGCGGCTATTGAAAGCCTTGGCCTTGGCGCTTCTGTGCGCGGAGAGACCTTAAGCCTGGAGCAGTTTGCCGCTCTCAGCAATTATTTTACAGGAATAAGCGACTGAGGTTTCTGCCAGGCGAAACTGTAACAAAAAATCATGTATGATGACGAAAGAAATGAAGTATGATAATATAAGGCTATCAGTTATTTAATTCAGAGAATGGAGCATCGTTTATGAGAAGGAAAAATGGTTTGGGAAAAGCACTTATATACAGTGCGGCGGCAACTGCGGCAGCAGTAGCGGTAACAAAGGCTCTTGATTATTCCAGAAAGAAGAAAGCCCAGGGGAAAAAGAAGACCGGAGAGCCGAAAGCGGAAAACGGGACAGAAGGAAAGGCATATTTTGTAGGCGGAGGACTGGGGAGTCTGGCAGGAGCCGCATATCTTATACGCGACTGCAAGATGCCCGGAAAGCAGATAACGATTTTTGAGGGAATGCCCATTTTAGGCGGAAGCAATGACGGCATCGGAACGCCGGAGAAAGGCTTTGTCTGCCGGGGCGGGCGCATGTTAAATGAAGAGACATACGAGAACTTCTGGGAGCTGTTCCGTTCCATTCCCTCCCTGGACAACCCCGGACGGAGTGTGACCGAAGAGATCCTGAACTTTGACCATGCCCATCCCACCTGTGCAAAGGCCCGCCTGATCGACAGGGACGGAAAGATCCTGGATGTAAAGAGCATGGGCTTTACCCAGGACGAACGGATGGCGCTTTTCAAGCTCATGTATACGCCGGAAGAAAAGCTGGATGATATGACCATTGAGGGCTGGTTTGCAGACATGCCTCATTTCTTTACCACCAACTTCTGGTATATGTGGCAGACCACCTTTGCATTCCAGAAATGGAGCAGCCTTTTTGAATTCCGCCGTTATATGCGGAGAATGATTCTGGAGTTTTCGAGAATCGAAACCCTGGAAGGCGTTACCAGAACACCCTTAAACCAGTATGACAGCATCATCCGCCCCCTGGAAACTTATTTAAGGAAACAGGGCGTGGTTTTTGCGGAAAACTGTACGGTTACTGACATTGATTTTGCCGACGGAGACGGAATCACCGTAAAGACCCTTCACTTAATGGATAATGGCATAGAAAGAGCCATTGAGCTTAACCAGGGGGATATCTGCATCATGACAAATGCCTGCATGACCGACAGCGCCACTCTGGGAGACTTGCACACTCCGGCGCCGGCGCCTGTTTTAAGGCCCATATCCGGAGAGCTGTGGAGCAAGGTGGCCGCAAAGAAGACAGGACTTGGAAATCCCTATCCTTTCTTCGGCGATGTCCATGAAACCAATTGGGAAAGCTTTACCGTGACCAGCAAGGGAAACAAGCTGTTAAAGCTGATCGAAAATTACTCTGGCAACGTTCCGGGAAGCGGAGCCCTCATGACATTCAAGGATTCCAGCTGGCTTATGAGCATCGTGGTAGCTGCCCAGCCTCACTTTACCAACCAGCCCATGGACCAGACGATTTTCTGGGGATATGGGCTTTATACCGACCGGATCGGTGATTATGTAAAGAAGCCGATGAAAGACTGTACCGGAGAAGAGCTGCTCATTGAGCTTCTTCATCATCTTCATATGGAGGAACGTCAGGAAGAGCTGCTGGCAGATGTGGTCAATGTCATTCCCTGCATGATGCCTTATGTAGACGCTCAGTTCCAGCCCCGCAAGATGACCGACCGTCCGAAGGTAGTTCCGGCAGGCTCCACCAACTTCGCCATGGTGAGCCAGTTCGTTGAAATCCCCGACGACATGGTGTTTACGGAAGAATATTCGGTACGGGCTGCCAGAATGGCTGTCTATACTCTGATGGGAGTGGACAAACCCATTTGCCCGGTAACTCCTTATGTAAAGGACCCCAAGGTCTTAGCCAAGGCGGTCCATACCTCTTACCGATAAAACAAAACCATAAAATAAAAAGAGAGTGCCGCAAAATGCAGAATTTCAACAAGATGTGGCTTCTGGCCCTTTGGCCGAAGCCAATATCCTGTATGAAAAATTCATTTTGCGGCACCCTTTTTCTGTTTTTTATTCTATGGTCTCGTCATAGCAGGCCCGCATCCCGCCGATAAACTTAGGCCTGGTACGTGCGGCTACCACATGGGCGGAGCCGATGTAACTGGTCTTTATGCGGACCGGAACCGCAACCGCCTTTAAGTGCATGCCGATCAGAGTATCCCCGATATCAATTCCCGCATGGGCCCTGATGGATTCAACGGCCACAGGACATTGAAGCGTTCCATAGGCTGCCGTAGCCAGGGAACCGCCGGCTTTCAGCTGGGGAACCACGTTTACCGCCTCATACCCATAATGAAGAGCCGCCTCCTTTTCCAGGATCAGAGCCCTGTTTAAATGTTCGCAGCACTGAGCGGCCACATAAATCCCCTGTTCATGGAAAACCTTATAAACAGCGGAAAAAACCGCCTGTCCGATCTCCGCGCTGGAATGGGAGCCGATTCTGTGGTCGGATATTTCACTGGAGGAACAGCCGATCACAACCAGATCCTTTTCGTTTAAGCGGGCGGCTTCCAGCAGCTCCCTTGCGGCAGCTTCCGCCTGATTTCTGATTTCCTCTAACATGATACAGCACCGCCTTTCTTTATGAGTATTGCAAGCTTTTTATAATACCGCCCGGATTTCGGCAGCCATGTCTTCATACTCCTTATCCGTTAAATATACCTTGTCCGGATTCATGGTAAAGGTGCTTCCCCATTCATCGCCGCCATTGTATTTTGGAACAAGGTGCATATGGAGATGACAGCCGGTGTCGCCATAAGCTCCGTAATTTACCTTATCCGGCTGGAAAACCTTATGGATGGCCCTTGAAGCCCTTGCCACATCGGCGAAGAATGCATCTCTTTCTTCATTGCTTATATCTGTCAGCTCGCTGACATGATCCTTATAGGCCAGAATGACTCTGCCTCTTTTGCTCTGCTCCTTAAATAAATACAGAAATCCCGTTTCCATTTCGCAGATTGGGTAGCCGAATTTTTCCACCAGCTCCCCTTTCATGCAGTATGCGCAATTTGGATCTTTCATAATCGTTTACCTTCTTTCTGATAGAATGTTATATTTTTCCTGAACCTATTCTATCAAAATAAAGCGGGAATGAAAAGAGTGCGGGACAAACAAATTTTTCAGCAGAGGTTTCATCCGGAAAATGAAAGCCCCGGCAAATGCTGTGCCGGGGCCTTTTCTGAAGAGAATCGAAAGCTTCATTTGCTGTCTTTAAGTCAGCCTTTTAAATGAGCCGCAACCTTTACATCCTCTTTCTTAATGTGGTTGATGAGCCAGCCTGCAATGGTGCTGTTGACCTCGCCTACAAGAGCCACTGTAGGCCCTTCCTTATCCAGCTTTGCGCAAATCCCGGCAACAACCTTTTTAAAATCCTCATGATACCGTTTATGGTTTACATAATCCGGATAGTGACTCTGAAGCTGAAGCTTTTCCTCATCGCTGAAATGCTTTGCAGTATAATCCTGAAGGAATTTAAGGGTATTGGAGAGTTCAGCACGTCCCTTACCTGCCCCACAGGCAGCAAGCAGATTATTTATCGCGTCGATCAGCTGACGGTGCTCAGAGTCAATCAGCTGATTGCCCGTTTCTAAGTCTTTTGTAAATGTATATGCCATATTTTTTCGCCTCCTTTTTTTCTCATTTTACACCATTTGACAATAAATTCCAACTGTTAATTTCATAATTACTATAAGCCTGTTTTAAGCCTTCCAGCTTAAATAAAGCTCCGCCACCACATCCTCAATGGGCGCCTTTTTAATCTCCACATCCTGAATCTGGGAAAACCCGGCCAGCATGCCGAGGACCTCATGGATTTCCAGCTTCTGCCTGTCAAATTCATACTCATGAATCCCCAGCTCTGATTTTAAAAGCCTCATACCCGGCAGCCCGGGAGCAGGGACGTCCTCCGCCGTCTTAAGCTGTATCCGGTAAAACCCGCCAAGCACGTTCCGAAGCTGGTCAAAGCTCCCGTCAAATGCGATCTGTCCCTTATTTAACAGCACCATCCGCTGGGCCATTTCCTCTAAGTCATCCATATCGTGGCTGGTGACCACAACCGTAGTTCCCTGCTCCCTGTTGATCTTTTTCAAAAACCGGATCATCTGCTGCTTTGCCAGAACATCCAGCCCTAAAGTGGGTTCATCCAGGAAAATAAGCGTTGGCCCGTGCAGAAGCAGCATGGCAATATCCGCCCGCATCCTCTGCCCCAGGCTCAGCTCCCTGGAAAATGTCTTTAAAATATCTCCCAGATCCAAAAGCTCCGTAACCAGCTCCAGATTCTTCCGGTATACCTCATCAGAAATGTTCCAGACCTCTTTCTTCCATTCGAAGCTGGTAATCACCGGATGATCCCACCACAGCTCCGTCCGCTGTCCGAACAGCACGCCGATGTGCTTCATCAGCTCCATCCGGTTCTTTGACGGATCAAACCCGAGGACAGACACTTTCCCTTCCGTGGGAAGAAGGATGCCGGAAAGTATTTTGATGGTAGTGCTTTTCCCCGCCCCGTTGGCCCCTGCATAAGCCACGAATTCCCCGGGCTGGATTGTAAGGGATACCCGGTCAAGAGCGGTGACCACCCGCTTTTCCGGATGAAACATATTTTTAAAAATATCGCGGGCTTTCCCGCTTCTCTGCCACTGGCAGTACTGTTTTGAAATATTATCGATGACCAAAGCCGGTATATCTTGGTGAACCATAGAGTGCATAATGCTTCATTCCTTTCCTGAAAAATAAAATAGCAGCAATAAGAAACACAGCCGCCGCCCCCGGCATCGCCAGGGCGGAAAGCAGCTTTAAAGAGATGATGCCGTCTCTTCCCGCCTGGAGCAGGAGAAGAGACGGAAACCATGCCGTAAGTCCAATGGGTATAACCGTAAGAAAGACTCCCTTGACGGTCCCGTTTATATTTCCCAGAGGATAAGTCTTTAAAGCCGAAAAAAGATCTTTCCCCACCATTGCAATTTCCTCTGCAGCCGCCGGGGCATAAAAGGCCGTACAGGACAGCAGATATAAAAACGATAAAATAATCAGACAGGAACAGACCCCGTATAAGAGGAACAGTAAAATCCATCCGCCTGTCACGCAGATAGAAGCGTGGACCGCCCCGTACCAGGAAAGAGCTGCTCCCAGAATCAGCATGGGCGAGCCGGAAAAGGGAGAGAAGCCCTGGGCCAGAAGCTCCATCCAAAAAGGAACCGGCTGGATCATTATATGGTCAAGCTGCCCCCTGCCAATAATCCGGCTGACCATGTGGGTGTTGTTCCCTATAAAAAACACCGTGTAAATCCCGTCAATAAAAACAGAATATCCCAGCATAAACATAATTTCCTCCCGGTTCATTCCCGAAAGATTCCGGAAGCTGAGGGACAGGAGATAGATGCCGGCTATGGCACAGCCCCCGCTTATGATATCCGACACCAGCTGCAGCAGGAAATACCGCGTATCCCGGAGAAACCACAAAAGATCCATTTTCCCGTACTGCCGGTAAAGCCGGAGAAGAGTTTTAATATTATCCGCCAAATGAAATCATCCTTTCTTTGCTCTTTTTAAAAATCTGTTCCGCAGCAATCCACAAAACCACATTCCAGAAAACCTGCAGCCCCAGAACTGCCCAGGGATTTTCCGAGGTTCCCGTATAAATCGTCAGAGGTCCGTGGGCCACTGACCCAAGGGGAAGCAGGGAAAATATTTTTCCCATCCCAAAGGGAAACAGGGAAAAGGGAATCATTTCCCCTGAAAGCAGGGCGTAAACCGCTTCCCGGACCGCCAGAGCCGCCCAGCAGCCGTTTTTTAAATACATGGCAAATGCGGAAAACAGCAGGTCAATGGCAAATCCCAGGGAGGCCGCCAGTAAAAGGCTGAAAAAGGCCAGAACCCCGGAAGACGGCGTCACAGGCCATGGCCGGATTCCCAGAAAGGAAGCCGACAGCCACAGCGGAAGCCCGAAAAACAGAAAGTTTGGAATCCACCATTTTCCCACAGTCTCCGCAAAAAAGCTGATTTCCACAGGCATTGGCCGCAGAAACCGGCCGATGATGGACCCTTCCCACAGGGAAGCTGTGGCGGGAGAGATGATATTCAATTCCTGGTGAAAAATGGTTGACATAAGTGTATAGGTCATCAGGCCGTCCAAATGGGCGCTGTCCGGCAGAACACCATTTGCCGCCAGGGACTTCCAAATAAACAGAAGCATGACAAACTGGACGGCCTGAAAAAAATATCCTCCTGCAACACACAGGAAACCGCCGTCAAAGATTTGTTTCGTACACATAAACATCGTGGAAAATACGGCCTTGCGATGAAAGCCGAAGCCGGTCAGAAAACTTTTTCCCTGTTTCATAAATGAAATTCCTCCATTTTGTGCGTAATCGGTATTAGGGCCTTCCCATCCGTCCTTTCAGACGGCCCATTTCGAAAAATGCGCACAAAAAAACCCGGTGCGGAGCATCCGGGCAGAAAATCAGTCAGAAACCAGTTGACATAAAGTTACCGGCTTATAAACAAAATCTGAGGTGGGACGCTGCCTTTTTCGTAAAAATGGGCGCACTGATACACGGATGCGTCAAAATTACCCAAAATAACAGCGATATGCTCAATATTGGACCATAATGAAGTGGTTTCCATTGAAATACGGCGCACAGCGTCTCACCTCCTTTTAAAAATTTCATAATAAAACACTTATACCATCAGAAAACAAAAAAGTCAAGAACATCAATCCTCAAACTTTGCCAGGGCCGCTTCGTCTGCAACAACGATCACATCCGGATGGAGCTGTAAAATGGATGCCGGAACCCGTGGGGTTACAGGTCCGTGGAACGCTTCATTCAGGATTTCCGCTTTCTCCTCACCGCTGACGATCAAAAGGATTTTTTTCGCTCTCATAATGGTTCCGATTCCCATGGTGTAGGCCTGGCGGGGAACCTGGTCAATGGATTCGAAGAAACGCTTGTTGGCCTCAATAGTGCTTTCCTGAAGATCCACGATGTGGGTATCCTTTGGAAAGATGTCGGAAGGCTCATTAAAACCGATGTGACCGTTGTGACCTATGCCAAGGAGCTGTAAATCAACGCCGCCAAGACTTTTTACCTCTTTCTCGTAACGGGCTGCCTCTTTTTCTGCGTCATTCTCCGTTCCGTTAGGAATGTGGGTGTTTGCTTCGCTGATATTTACGTGCTTGAACAGGTTTTCACGCATAAAGTAATAATAACTCTGGTCATTGTCTCTGGTGAGCCCTTTGTATTCGTCCAGATTTGCTGTCTTTACTTCGGAAAAATCCAGATCCCCTTTTTTATACCACTCAACCAGCTGCTGGTAGGTCCCCATGGGTGAGGAGCCTGTAGCCAGTCCCAGAACACAGTCCGGTTTCATAATCACCTGTGCGGAAATAATATTGGCTGCCTTCCGGCTCATGTCATGATAGTCCTTAGCGCGATAAAGCTTCATATTTTTGTCCCTCCCTCTATGTGGAAAAAATTTTTATTTTATTCTTTTAATAGGATAACATTTTTATGTCATAGTTGCAATGGCATTTTGCATAAAATAGTTATAAAGGAGTGATGGCATGTCTAACTATCGAAGACTAATCTCATATATTTATGCCTACGAAGGCGGGATCAAAGGAAAAAACATCGGATTTGCCAAGATAGAGACGAGAGGCATCCAGTGCAAAATTACGGTCAGTGCCAAAAGAATCTATGTGGGCGGCAATGACATTGGAGTATACTTATTGGCCGGAGATCAGGAAATATTCCTGGGAAATATTTTTGTACGGGGAGGTTCCGGTGAATTCCGGACCACGGTATCTGCAAATGATGTAGAGCGTTCCGGCATCAGCATGGACCAGTGCTTCGGACTGACCATCCATGACGTAAAGAGTACATGGCGTTCCTATACGACCATATGGGAAGACGCGGTTGCCCACGCCGCAGAAGTGGATTTGGAAAACGCAATTTCCGCTTCCAGGGACAAAGCCCAGACTGAGATTTCAGAAGAGCAGATAAAAAGAGCTGTGAAGGAAATCGAAGAGGAATTCCCCCTGGAGACCGATGTACCAAAAACCTTTATTGAAAAATCAGAGGCTCATACCGAATCCATCCGGACGGAACAGGAGCCGGTGGAAAGGGAAAATCTCCAGGTACAGGCGGAAAGCGGGGAAACATCCGGCAAAAGCCTTGTACATGAGGGGACGGCAAGCGAAGAACCGGTTCTCAGGGAAACGGCAAGCGAGGAACCGGTACTCAGGGAAATGGCAAGCGAAGAACCAGTCCCCGGGGAGATGACAGATGAGGAACCGGCTCTCAAAGAGATGGCAAGTGAAGAACCGGTCCTTAGGGAGATGACAAGTGAGGAATCGACCGTTAAGGACGCAGTAAGTGAGGAAACGGCAAGCAGAAGCGTAATAAGTGAAGAAATAAATAAAGACGCAATAAGCGAGGCAACCACAGGGGAAAGACTGCTGAACAGCAATCCGGCCCGGGGAGATCTGGCTGGCGAAAGCCTGCCTGACGAAAATCCGGCAAGCGGAGAAAAGATTGCTGAAGCGCTGAACGAAGAGGCCTTGCCTGATGAGGAATCGGTAGAAGCATCGACTGGAACTCTGTACAGCGGGAACACTGTAAATGAGGACCTGGCCGGTGAAATCCTGAATAGCAGGGAACCGGTAAATGAACACCCGGCTGGCGAGCACCTGCTGCACAGCGAGGAATCAGTAAATGAAGAATTGACTGGCGGAAACTCACACAGTGAGCAGCCCGTAAATGAGAATACAGGCGGTAATAATCTGGTATATGGTGAGAAATCAATTAGTGAAGAATCAGTTAGTGAGGAATCAGTCAATGAGAAGTTAGCCAGCGAGGAATCAGCCGGTGGAGAACCTGTCATCGAAGCTCGGACCAGTGATGGGGCAGGTCCTGAAAATCTGGAATGGAACAAGCAGGATGAGCCGGAACAGCCGGTAAGCTCCTCGAGAGCATTCGCATCTGCGGAAACTCCGCCTCAGGCTCCGTTTTCTCCAACCACAGGCCCGGTACCGGAAAGAAGACCATTACCCCGCCAGTTCATGTCAGGATGGAGACAAAGGAACCAGCCGTCAGCAGCCAGAACAATGCCAGCGGGCCAGCCCCTGCCTCGTCCAGCAGCCCAGGGAGTACCGCCAGTCGGCCAGCCGCTTCCCCGTCCGGCAGTGACGCCAATGGGTCAGCCCCTGCCTCGCCCGGCGGCTCAGGGAACCCCGCCAACCATCCAGCCTCTGCCGCATCCGGCGGCCGCTGAACCATTTGCCGCCAGCCGGCCATTGCCTCATCCATCGGCCCCTGCTCCGGCGCTGTTCGGTCAGCCGTCTTTAAATCAGCAGAATGCCGCACAGGAAAGCAGAGGGAATGAAAGAAATGAAGCTTTTGAAACACAGGTAAAAGGAACCGGAAGTTCTCAGCCAGCTGAAATGACGTTCAGCGAGCCCTGCATCCCCCAGAACGACCAGGATATTGCCGGCAGTACGGTTTGTTACCAGGCGGACGCCGTCATAAAAGAAGCTCCAGGCTCCGGCGGAACCCAACCCTCACTGGGAAATCCCGAGGAATTGGAGCGCCTTCTCCAGACCGAGGATTCCGATGAAGTCCCTCACGACTTAATCTGGGAGAAGCTGAAACACGAGCACACCAGGATACTGGCATTTGATTATGAAGACGGCTGTGAGATCCTTACAATCAAGCCTCAGGACATCGGAATTCTGCCAAGAGAGACCTGGGTATTCGGCAATAACAGCTTTCTTCTGCACGGATACTATAATTACCGCTACTTAATCCTTGCAAAGCTTTTAAATCCCCAGGGGGACCCGCGCTATATCCTGGGAATTCCAGGCCACTTTTACAGCAATGAACGCTATATGGCATCTATGTTCGGATTTCCGAACTTCGTTCTTTCCAAGGAACAGCCTGTGGAAGACGGCCGTTTTGGCTTCTGGTATACGGACATAAAATTAGGGGGCTTTTAAAAGCCCCCTGTTTTTATGCCTGTCAATAATCAACGCCCCTTAATTTTGCATTGGGAAGAAAAGGTTTTAAAATCTCTAAAAATACACTGAGCTCCTCCAGAGAAAATGCCCCATACCCAGGGCATAAAACCTGATCCGAATCCACAAAGTTCTGCAGATAGTAAGGAGAGGGCCCTTTCAGCCATCTGCCGATGTCCTGAAAATCCTCCGCCCCGTGAATCCCTTTCACCACGGTGGTGCGGAATTCATAAGGAACTTTCCCGGAAAGCAGGAAATCCACACTTTCCTCAATGCGCTTAATATCCAGTCCCCTCACTCCCGCCGCAGCCGGATAATTCTCCCTGCCGGCCTTAATATCCATGGCCACATAATCCAAAAGTCCCTGGAAAACCAGGTCCTTTAAAACCTCGGGCCGGTATCCGTTGGTATCCAGCTTGACAAGATACCCCAGCTCCCGGACTTTCCTTATAAATGATTCCAGATCCGCCTCCAGGGTAGGCTCCCCGCCGGTAATGCACACCCCCTCTAAAATTCCCTTTCTCTTCTTTAAAAAATCCAGAATATCATTTTCCGTAAAAAGAGATTCTGCATCAGGGCCAAGGAGCCCGCTGTTATGGCAAAACGGGCAGCGGAAATTGCAGCCCCCAAGAAATACGGTGGCAGCCACGTGGCCCGGAAAATCCAGAAGTGTTGTTTTTTGAAGTCCGCACACTTTCATACTTTCATCATTCCTTTATTTCGTGATATACTAAGTATACCACATTTTATTACCCTGAGGGGTAAACTTTGTCCCAAAATGCCGGAAGCAATCCGCAATATCAAAAACGAAGAGGAACGAACATGACTACAGACGAAAAATATATGCGAGCAGCAATAAGAGAAGCCAGGAAAGCCAGTGCCATGGGCGAGGTCCCCATCGGCTGCGTGATCGTTTACGAGGATAAGATCATTGCCCGGGGCTATAACCGCCGCACCATTGATAAAAATGTCCTGTCCCA
The DNA here is from genome assembly GCA_023437715.1 of Bacillota bacterium. GTDB lineage: Bacteria > Bacillota > Clostridia > Lachnospirales > Lachnospiraceae > Lacrimispora. Next base: position 189,711 of record JAEZFK010000005.1, read on the forward strand.
TGCGGAAATCACCGCCATCCGCAAGGCCTGCAAAAAGATAGGAGACTGGAGGCTGGAAAACTGCACCATGTATGTGACCTTAGAGCCCTGCCCCATGTGTGCCGGGGCCATTGTCCAGGCCAGAATTCCCAATGTCGTCATCGGCTGTATGAACGCCAAGGCCGGCTGCGCCGGCTCTGTGCTGGACTTGCTCCACGAGCAGGGCTTTAACCATCAGGTGGAAACGAGAACCGGAATTTTGGAAGAGGAATGTTCCCAGATGATGAAAACATTTTTTAAGGAACTCCGGGAAATGAAAAAGCAGAAACTGGAAGAGGGAAAAACTTCTTAACTTCTTGACAATGTTCTTATTTCCATGTATACTATACAGCGATTAACCTATTTTGTCATAAAGTTTCCGTGCAGCCGGGGAGATAGCGGTGCCCTGTACCTGCAATCCGCTCTAGCAGGGGTGATGTCTCACCCAGGGCCGGCTACTGCAGGGCTGCCCCTGATAAGTGGCGATGACGTTTGGGTCTTACGCAACAGAACTTCATGAACCGTGTCAGGGCAGGAATGCAGCAGCACTAAGTGAAATCTTCTGTGTGCCGTGAGGGCGCCTGGACCGAGCTAACTGTCAGGGTAACGCTTGTGGTAGCGGTTCAAAGTGAGACGCACGGATTAAAATATAGTGAATTTTCGGACGCCGGAGAGCAGGTAACTGTTTTTTCGGTGTCTTTTACGATATGGAATAATCATTTTTAATATTTTCTTACATTTCTTATGAAATAAAGTTTTCCCTTGCCCCACATTTCCCTTTGTATTATAATTAAGAATAAAATGGGTATCATATACCTATTTCAAAATGACAAATCGAATCAGGGAAGAGGTGTACGTTCATGATAAGAATTGGGCTGCTTACAAGCGGAGGCGACTGCCAAAGCTTAAATGCGACCATGCGCGGCGTTGCAAAGGCTCTGTACCGAATGTTTGACGACATCGAAATCATAGGCTTTGAAGACGGTTATAAAGGGCTGATTTACGCGGACTACCGTGTGATGAAGCCGGAAGAATTTTCAGGAATCTTAACAAAGGGCGGCACCATCCTCGGCACCTCCAGACAGCCTTTCAAGCTCATGCGGACACCGGACCCCAGCGGTCTTGACAAGGTGGAGGCCATGAAGCACACCTATAGAAAGATGAAGCTGGAATGCCTGGTGGTATTAGGCGGAAACGGAAGCCAGAAGACAGCCAATCTTCTTCGGGAAGAAGGCTTGAATGTGGTATCCTTACCTAAAACCATTGATAACGATTTGTGGGGAACCGATATGACCTTTGGTTTCCAGAGCGCCGTCAATGTGGCGGCCAATGCCATAGACTGCATCCATACCACAGCCGCATCCCACGGCCGGGTATTCATCGTGGAAGTTATGGGACACAAGGTCGGCTGGCTCACCCTGTACGCAGGGATTGCGGGCGGAGCCGACATCATATTGCTTCCCGAAATCCCCTATGATCTGGACGTTGTGGTGGAAGCATTAAAGAAAAGAACCAGAAGCGGCAAACGGTTTTCCATTCTGGCCGTAGCAGAAGGAGCAATTTCCAAGGAAGATGCGGCCCTGACAAAGAAAGAATTAAAAGAAAAAAAGAAGAGCGGTGTGGTTTATCCCTCCATTGCATATGAAATCGGAGCCCAGATCACAGAGCGCACCGGCCAGGAGGTCCGGGTCACGGTGCCGGGCCATATGCAGAGAGGCGGCGATCCATGTCCCTATGACAGGGTTCTTTCCACCCGTCTCGGAGCCGAGGCAGCAAGGCTCATACAGAACAAAGAATACGGATACATGGTTGCGGTGAAGAACGATGATATTGTTAAGACGCCGTTAGCCGAAGTAGCCGGAAAATTAAAAACCGTCGATCCGGAAAGCTCCATCATCAGGGAAGCCAAGATGATAGGCATCAGCTTCGGCGACGAATAAGGAGTCATCAGGCATGTCATATACGGCATTGTATCGAAAATGGCGTCCATCCTCCTTTTCCGATGTAAAAGGCCAGGATCATATCGTACAGACATTGAAAAACCAGATAGTATCCGGACGTGTCGGACATGCATATCTGTTTTGCGGAACAAGAGGAACCGGTAAAACCAGCATAGCAAAAATATTTGCCAAGGCGGTCAACTGTGAGCATCCGGAAGATGGAAGCCCCTGCGGGGAGTGCCGGACCTGTAAAAACATTGCAGCCGGCGCTTCCCTTAATGTGGTGGAAATTGATGCCGCATCAAACAACGGCGTTGAAAACATCCGTGAGATACGGGATGAAGTCCAGTATCCGCCCACGGAAGGAAAATACCGTGTTTATATCATCGATGAGGTTCATATGCTTTCTACAGGAGCATTTAACGCTCTGTTAAAAACCCTGGAAGAGCCCCCATCCTATGTGATATTCATTCTGGCGACCACAGAGGTTCAGAAAATTCCCGTGACCGTCATGTCCAGGTGCCAGCGCTATGACTTTAAGCGCATTACGGTGGAAACCATTGCCGACCACTTAAAGGATTTAACAGCCGCAGAGAACATCCAGGTGGAAGAACGGGCCCTGACCTATATCGCCAAGGCTGCAGACGGCGCATTGCGTGACGCCTTAAGCCTTTTAGACCAGTGCGTGGCCTTTCATTACGGTGAGCTTCTGACCTACGACAATGTGCTGGATGTGCTGGGTGCCGTAGACATTACGGTATTCGGCAAGATGTTTCGGGCCGTTGCAGAAAACCGCACCAAGGACTGCATCACCTGCCTGGAAGAGATGGTGATCCAGGGCCGGGAGCTGGGCCAGTTTGTCATAGATTTTATCTGGTACTTAAGAAACCTTTTAATATTAAAATCCGTAGACGATGGGGAAAATCTGCTGGACATGTCCACAGAGAACCAGAACATTTTAAAGGAAGACAGCGGGCTCGTGGATAATGATACCCTGCTCCGCTACATCCGGGTATTTTCAGACCTATCAAACCAGCTTCGCTACGCTTCCCAGAAACGGGTTCTCATAGAAGTGGCATTAATAAAGCTGACCCGCCCTCAGATGGAACAGAATTTCGATTCCATCCTTCAGCGCATAGCCCTTATTGAAAAGCAGCTGGAAAACGGCGTGGTGCCGGCCGCATCCCCCGACCGCCAGGAAGCAGAAAAAGGAGCCTCAGGCGAAACCGCCGCTTCCCATGAAATGTCCCCCGCGGAACGGATCGCCCTCCCAAAGGGCCAGCTCGAGGATTTAAACCTGATCCGGGGCGAATGGGGAAAGATCACACGGGAACTGGGAGGCCCCATCCGTGCCAGCTTCCGGGATACGGTGGTAGAGCCGGCAGGAGAAAGCACCCTTTGCGTTGTGTTTTCTGACCAGAGCAATTACATGATCGGAAGCAGAGCCTCAACCCTTACAGAGATCGAGCGGTACGTGGAAGACCACTACCAGAAATCAATCGCTTTCAAAGCAAGGCTGCGGGGCGGAGAAGAACGGCTGAACACCATATATGTCAGCGAAGAAGAATTAAAAGCTAATATATTCATGGATATAACAATAGAAGATTAAAAAGAGAAAAATAGAAAAATCAGAAAATTAAAACAAAAAATCAAAAATAGGAAAATCCAGGAGGAAACAAACCATGGCAAAACGTGGCGGTTTTTCAGGCGGAATGCCTGGCAATATGAGCAATTTAATGAAGCAGGCACAGAAGATGCAGCGCCAGATGGAAGAGACGACAAAGGAGCTGGAAGAGAAAGAATACACGGCCACAGCAGGCGGCGGAGCCGTATCTGTCACCGTTTCCGGGAAAAAGGAAGTGACAGCCGTCAAATTATCCCAGGAAGTGGTGGACCCGGATGACATCGAGATGCTGGAGGACTTAATCATAGCAGCCGTCAACGAGGCTTTCCGACAGATGGAGGAAGAGAACAATTCCGCTATGGCTAAGCTGACAGGCGGCCTTGGAGGCCTGGGCGGAGGCTTTCCGTTTTAATTATGAATTACTACAGCAGTCAGATAACCAGATTAATTGAAGAGCTGTCCAGGCTTCCGGGCATTGGCAGCAAGTCCGCACAGCGTCTGGCATTTCACATCATCAACATGCCGGAAGAGCAGGTGACCGGCCTTGCTTTATCCATAACGGAAGCAAAGCGTAATGTTCATTACTGCAAAGAATGCTTCACCCTGACGGATCAGGAATTATGCCCCATCTGCCAGAGCGAAAAACGCAACCATAAGGTGATTATGGTAGTGGAAGATACCAGAGACTTAGCCGCTTATGAAAAAACCGGAAAGTTCGACGGCGTTTATCACGTGCTGCACGGAGCCATTTCCCCCATGCTGGGAATCGGTCCCAATGACATAAAACTGAAAGAACTGATGCAGAGACTGCAGGGAGATGTGGAAGAGGTGATCATTGCCACCAATTCCAGCCTTGAAGGCGAGACAACAGCCATGTATATCAGCAAGCTGATAAAACCGACAGGAATTAGGGTTACCCGTATAGCCAGCGGAGTTCCCGTTGGAGGAGACCTAGAGTACATAGATGAGGTGACATTGTTACGGGCCCTGGAAGGACGGGTCGAACTGTAATTCATTAGCCTTGTTAGGAGAAGCAAAAATGGATAAGTACGAGTTTAATATAAAGGTAGAACAGATTAAAAAACTGGTCGGTAAAAGCGACTATGATACGGCCGTGAAAATCGCCGACACCATCGATTGGAGAAGAGTCCGCAACACAAACCTGCTGTCCATGGTAGCCATGGTCTATGAGAAAAATGAAGATTACCAGGAAGCCAAGGCCATCCTGCTTCAGGCTTTTGAGCGCGCTCCCATCAGCAAAAGGCTGCTCTATAAACTGGCCGAGCTGGCGGTCAAGGAGGGAAATATTGAAGAGGCCGAAGCCTATTACAGGGAATTCGGCGATCTGGCTTCCGACGACCCCAGACAGCAGCTCCTCCGCTATATGATATTAAAGGCCAAAGGCGCCCCGGCCCAGCAGCTTATCCACTCCCTTGAGTCCTACACAAGTGTAGAGCTGGATGAAAAATGGCTGTATGAATTAGCTGAGCTATACAGCCTTGCGGGCATGTCCGACCGCTGCGTGGAAACCTGTGACCGCATCATGCTGATGTTCGGCCTTGGGAAATACGTAGATAAAGCCATGGAGCTGAAAATAAAATACGCCCCCCTTACTAATTACCAGATGGACCTTGTGGAAAACCGGGATAAATACGAAGCAAAGCTTCGCGCCGTAGAACAGGAATTCGGAGCCGGAGCAAGGCAGATCGAGGAGCCGGAGCAGGAAGATGATTATGGGGAGGAACGGGCTTATGGAGAGGAACAGGCCTATGGTCAGGAACCCATGACAGAAGAACCGTCCTATGCCTCTGATCCGGCAGTGATTCGGTCGATGTATGGCCGGGGCCCGGCAGTCAGACGGCCGCTGTACGCTCATAATCCGGAAATGGACAGCCCCATATATGATGAGAGCCCGGAGATGTCCCATCCGGCATATGACTCCACCCGGGAAACGGACGAATCCATGTATGACCAAAGCCCGGAAGAATCTCAGCCGGTATATGACCATACCACAGAAATGAACGGTCCGGCCTATGATGATGACCGGGAAATGCCCTATCCATTATATGGCGATGACCAGGAAGCGTCTCATTCATTATACGGTGATGACCAGGAAGCGTCCCGTCCATTATACAATGATGACCAGAAAGCGTCTCATTCATTATACGGTGATGACCAGGAAGCGTCCCATCCATTATATGATAATGCCCAGGAAGTAAGCGGTTCATCCTATGACGATGCCCAGGAAATGCCCCGTCCATTATATGGTGATGCCCAGGAAATACCCAATCCACTATATGGCGGTTCCGTGAAAATGAGCCAGCCCACATATAATGAAAGCCTGGAAATATCCAAGTCCGCATGTGCCTATAATTCGGAGGCAGACGAATCGATCTACGATCATGATCCGGAAACGGATCAGCCAATGTACCTCCGTGACCCTGAGCCGGGCCAGGACATGATGTCCGTAGAGGACAGCCTGACAGCAACTATTCAGGACGCTGCCGCCCAGGAAAGTCTGGCCAGGGAAATATCAAAAATTTCATATGAGAAGCCGGTGCTGCGGGAAGAACCAAAGATTGAGCATACGAGAGTGCTGGAGGACATCCGCCGCGTAGGCCGTTCTGTAACCGTCATACCGGGAGCTCCGGGAAGCTATGTGCCGGGACAGGGAAATGTTCTGACTGATTTATCCGGCCCAATGATAGAAGAAGATGAATCAGAGCTGGAAGAATCAAGCCTTAGCTGCTATGAAAATGAGGAAACAGAATATGAGGACTATGAAAGCGAATACCCGATACCTGATTATGTCTACCGCCAGTCAGCTGCATCCCCCGAATACTCAGAAGCATTCCGTCAGCAGCCGGAGGCCCAGTATGATCGGCCGGATATGCTTTACCAAGAATTGAAAGAAGATGAAGAGCTGTTATACGCTCCTGCAAATGCAGACACGTACGGAGAGAAATTCAGCAAAGAAGCTTCAGAATTTGAAGACCTTTACGAAGAAGCAGAAGATGAAACAGAAGATATGCCTGTCCGCAATCATTTAATGATCGAAGCGAGAACTCCGGAACAGGGATTGCAGATGGCTGTGGAAGCCTTAAAACAGATTCACAAAGAAAGCGGAGTGAAGAATCCCGTAGCGAAAATTACCGGTTCCAAGCTGTCTAAACGGGGAATTCTGGCATCAGCAGAGAAGCTGGCCGGAAAAGACCTTGTGATTGAAGAAGCGGGAGACCTTACCCGGGAAGCTCTGAAAGAATTAAACGAGTTGATGGAGCAGGACACAAGCGGTATGATTGTAGTTCTCATTGATAATTCCAGACAGATGGAAAAGCTCCACAGGGAGAACCGGTCACTGGCAAGCAAGTTTGAGTGCATCGGCAGCGGTGAAAAATCACCTGCCCCGGCATATAAAACTCCGGCTTCCGCATATACCCCTCCGCACTCCTCCTATGAAGCTTCCGCTTCCCCATATGAGGCCTCCGCTGCGATGTATGAAGCCTCCGCCCCTGCATATGAAGCACCGTCCCCGGTAAATAAGACTCCATTCCCGGCCTGCAGAGAAGAAATCCTGATGGAAGATGGGGAAAGCTACCAGGCTCAGGAGCACCATACGGAAAGAAATATCTGGCAGGATGAAGAATATGGCGCAGAGGATTATCAGGCCGCCTATTATCAGGCAGACGACAGCTATGGAGAAGACGACTTCTATGAAGAAGATACCGAGGATCGTCCCTCCATCCGTGATGAAGAAGGCCCAGGCTTTCACGGTGAGGAAATGGACATCGATGAATTTGCCCAGTATGCCTGCCGATACGCCAATGAAATCGACTGCAACATTACCGGAAAGAGCATGCTGGCTCTCTATGAAAGAATCGAGATCATGGAAGAGGATGGCATCCCTTTAAACAGAGCCAATGCGGAAAGTCTGATCGAAGAAGCGGCAGACCGGGCAGAGAAGCCCTCCTTTGGAAAACGGATCAAAGGTTTATTTTCTACGAAATACGATAAAGACGGACTTCTTATTTTAAAAGAAGAACATTTTATCTATTAAGCTGGGGTATTAGATGTGAATATAAAACTTATTGCAGTTGATTTAGACGGAACTTTATTAGACAGCAAAAAGCGCCTTTCCGGGACGAACCGCCAGGCGCTGGCGCAGTGCGCCCAAAATGGTGTCTGGGTTGTACCCTGTACCGGACGTACTGTATCAGGAATTCCCGGGGAAATAAAAACAATTCCCGGAATCCGTTACGCCATCACCACCAATGGAGCGGTGATTGAAGATATGGAAGAAAAAAAGGTCATAGACACCCGCATGCTTTCCAAAGAGCTTGCCCTGGAGCTTTTACGGTTCGTAGATCAGTACCGCGTCATGTACGATCCATACATAGACAGGCGAGGAATTACGGAGCCCCGTTTTTTTGAACATCTGCCGGAATACGGCCTGACGCCGGAACTGCAGGAAATGGTCCGCCAGACACGGGATGTCTACCCCAATATCATAGAATTTGTAGAAAGAAACAATAAACCCGTAGAAAAAATTAACCTGTTTTTCGACGATATGGAAGAGCGGGCCAGGGTGAGAACAGAGCTGGAAAAGAGAACCGATATTTTAGTAACCTCTTCCCTGTACAATAATCTGGAAATAAACTCCCCAGACGCAACAAAGGGAGCTGCATTGGCCCGTCTCGCCTCCTATTTAGGCTTAAAGAGAGAAGAGACCATGGCTTTCGGAGACGGAGAAAATGATTTCTCCATGATCCAGGAGGCCGGAATCGGCGTAGCCATGAAAAATGGAAAAGAAGAGCTCCTTGCAGCCGCAGACTATATAACAGATACAAACGATGAAGACGGAGTAGCAGCCGCAATTCACCGGTTAGTATTTAAAACAGAATCATGACGAGGCTTTATATGGAAAACTGGTTATCTATAATAGCCGGAATCTATCTTTTAGGAATGGTCCTATATGGCCATTACCGGGGATTTATCCGGCTGGTAGTATCAATGCTGGCGCTGGTTTTGTCTCTGACTATCGTTCGCGCCTCCCTGCCGGCTGTGACAGGATTTTTAAAAGAGAATACGGGCCTGCAGCAGACGATCTCAGAAAATATGAAAAAGTCCATAGGCCTGAATCAGGAAGAAGCTCTCGCCCCTGAATCCGCAGAGGTTCCTTCCGTCCAGAGGACAATTATTGAGAACCTGGAGCTTCCCCAGAAATTCAAAACAGCACTGATTGAAAATAATAATAGTGAGATGTACCAGTCTCTGGGAGTTTCCGCATTTACCGATTACGTCGGAAACTATATGGCAGACATGGTTCTCAATTACGCAGGCTTTGCCATACTGTTTGCCGCTGTCTATCTGGCTCTCCGGCTGATTGTCCGATGGCTTGACATCATCGCCAGGCTGCCGATCCTGTCTGGAATCAATAAAATTGCCGGCGCTCTCTTAGGCGGAATCGAAGGACTTGTTTTCTTGTGGCTGGCCTGTATGGTCATCACTGCTTTCTCCGGCACTGGGTGGGGCCTTGAAATGTCCCGGCAGATAGAGGCCAGCAAATGGCTGTCCTATTTATACACTCACAACTTCCTGAATCTGATGGTCTTAGGCGTCCTGCGGGGATTGACTTAAATAGGAAGTTGTGCCTATCATACATGCAATTAAAACAAATCTGTAAGCCCGGGCAAAGCCGCCCTTGCTTGCAGATTTTTTCAACCACCACAAAATATAGGGAACTTGAGGAAAAATAAGCATATATAGTAGGTAAAAAACTTCTGGAAAAATTGTTTAAATAAAAGGCACAAATTCCCTTGACAATATCAAAGGTACATGTTATATTAAAATTCCGATGCGGGACAAGCCGCGTTGGCAATCAGTTGAAACCAACTGATAAAATAAAAAAGTTGTTGACAAAAAAGCAGCTGCATGATATACTACATGAGTTGCCAGTCAAACAGACTGAAACAAAAAGCACTTTGAAAACAGAAGATTGAACAGTATGTAAAACCCTGAAAATTCTAAGAAACAAGCCATGTTTGATGGCTTTGAATGAGAAAATTTCAGAACGAATACAAGAAATTGTATACGAACCA